>NZ_JANQBQ010000001.1:2525792-3157240 GCF_024723825.1 Romboutsia lituseburensis | reverse complement strand
TTATAGTTTTCTAGATCTTCTAAGCTTTTTAATATCACAAAAATCCCCCCTTTACATTGCATCCTTTTCTTTTAAATCTACTTCTTGCTTTAGCTCTATCTTTTCACCATCTACATCTACAGACAGTCTTAAATATTTATCTTTATCTATAGAAAAATCTATATCAATTGGAGTTCCTGGTTTTTTAGGTGTTTTAAAATATGCTTTATATTTTCTTTGAATTCTCATCTTAGAATCGTACTGATCTATACCAGCATAAAGATTAATCTCTACCCCAGATGGACTTGTTGTTTTTAATGCTCCCTTTAACTTGCCTTCATAAGGTACTTCCTGATTTGAGTTAATGATTACAACTGGTAAACCTTCTTTTACATCAATCATTATAGCCTCAGCTAAGACCCTAGTTAATTCAAATTTTTTCTCTTCTGTTATACTTACCTCTTCATTATATTCATTTTCAATTGGATATCTTTGTACTCTATTTATTATAGTTTCATAATAATCATATATAGCTGCCCCTTTTGCAACTGAACTTAAAGGATCTGTAGAATTAATGACTTGATCATCTTTTAATTCTAAAATATTTCTTATTTTATCCTTGATTACTTGGTATTTAGTCATTCCACCTGTTAAAAATAAATAATCAATACTCTCTTTACTTATATTATAATCTCTTAAGGTATTTAGAATCGGATCAACTATATTTTTTTTATTTTCTTCATCTGATCTTTTATTACTATATTTAGATTTTATAAAAAACTCTTCTATGCATTCATCATATTCTTCTTTATTTATGCAAAATTGAACTGGATCTTCTCCATAAAAATTCATTATATAGTGGTCAAAACTTTCTCCAAAATAACAATTCATTTCTAAATCTGAAGATATTCTTTCTTTAGCTTTTTCAGCAAATATTCTTAAATGTCTAACCATACGCTCTCTATCTTCTTTATTTAATAAATGATAATCTAAATTATATAAATTTAAAAATTCATTTAATTTAATTAGCGCTACTTTATTGTCAAAATCGATACCACCTAATTCATCATATCTACCTATTGCAACTTCAGTAAATTCAACTTTTCTTCCTTCTTGAGTTACATCAACTATAGCTATGTCGCATGTTCCTCCACCTAAATCAAAAACTAATATTCTTGTTGGCTTAGAAAGATTTACTTGCCTCTGATTTTCTATTAAATTAGATTGTTCATTTATAAAATCGATAAGAGCTGATGTTGGCTCCGGTATAAGATTTACAATTTTAAAACCGACTTCTAGTGCAGCATCTTTTGTATCTTTTATTTGATCAGTGTTAAAAGATGCAGGAACTGTTATAGTTACATTTTCTACTTCCTTTCCTTGATTATATCTTTTCATAGAATCTCTACAAGTTTTAAGCATCTGTTTAGCTACTTCTTTAGCTGTATACTCTGAATTACCTAATAACCATGTTTTGTTACTACCTATATATCGTTTTGTATTATACAATACTTTCTTTGAAGCTTGCGATTTTATATTTTTGGCAATCTTACCTACATATTCTTTTCCATTTTCATCTACATATAGTACCGATGGCAATATAAACTCAGTCGTAGGACATTTATTTTCATCAACTTGCATAATTTGAATTATCTGAGACTGTATTAATCCATTAAACAATACATTTCCTTTCGATACAACAGTATTTGTTGTTCCTAAATCAATACCAAAATAAGTTTCATTCGACGTATTAATTTCCATAAACTACTCCCCCCTTACATTTACATATGGTTTTAAAATCTCTGTGCTATTATAAAACCATGATGGATATATGACATTTCCTTCACATAACTTTATATCAGAAATATCCTTATTTAACCTATAATTATAAAAAGAATACTCTTCTATAGATACACTGGATCCTAATTTTATAGTTTCTCTAGGAGATATTCCCATTTGTCTAAAAACATTAAAGAAGTTTGTTGCTATAAACATTAAATTTTGTTCTTTTGAACCCTTACAGTAACAATATAGTCTATCTAGTAAATTCCCATTAGTATCATCATTCATATTTTTTACTAGATCTACCAAAGCTTTTTCATATTGGATCTTACCATAATTTAATAAGTCTATATTATCCTTTTGAAGCTTAGTAATTTCATTTTGAAAACATATTTCTTTATCCATATGTTCATTTATAATAGAATTTGTAATATCAATTTCTTTTTTTAATTTTTCTATTTCCTGTCTTAATTGTATGTTTTCTTGTATTATTGATTCATTATTTAGGATTACGTTTTCCCGACTTTGAATTTCACTATTTATTATTTTAGTTTCTAAATTTATTTTAACTTTCTTTCTTCTTTCAACTTCTTTTACCGTTTTTTCTAGAGCATTTTTTAATTCTTTATCATTCTTCATCATGTTTTCTCTACATAAATTCATTAATTTTTTTTCTTTGAAATAGTAATCTAAATCATTTAAAATAATATCTTTTTCTGCTATTTTTAGATCATTTAATTCTAATTCACTTTGAATAAATTTACTTAATTCTTGTTTAGATACATTTTCATTTTCCATGATAATATTCATAGCATATAATTCAACTAGCATTGATATTATAAACTTTTCACTTTTTATCATTTCAAATCCTTCATCCTTTGCTATTTTATATGGTAATTTTCTAGATTTTATATATTTAGATAAAATTAAAAATTTATTATTTATATCTATATTCCATTTTTTCATATAATCATTAAAGTTGGATTTTATAACATCGTAGTATTCACCTGTAGATTCATTAAATGCTGATATATTTAAAAATATGTTTAAATCATTGGTAAATTCGATCTTATTTTTAGTTATATCGAATTCTCTAATTACATCTCTTATTCCTATAGCTATATTGTTCAATATTAATCTCCCTTCATTTATGATTTTATTCAATATATCCACCATCTAATAGAATTCTATTTTTTTGTCAAAATTCCTTCTTTTTTAATAAAATTTTAAATATACCCATTTTAGTTTTTTCATATAGATATATTCTAACTACTGATTAACAGTTATAATTTAATCGTAATTTTCTTATACAAAAAAAGCTGATATATATATACATATCAGCTTTCTAAAATTTGAATTAATTATCCAAATATTTTTTTAGTTAATGAGCACCCTGTGCAAGTAGCAGCTACTCCACCTAATGCAGTTTCTCTTAGTTCCATTGGAAGTGTTTTACCAACTTTGTACATTGCTGCAACTGTCTCATCAAATGGTATTATATTTAATATTCCTGCTAAAGATAATTCAGCAGATATTAAAGCATTTGCAACACCTATTGCATTTCTACCTTGACAAGGAGCTTCAACAAGTCCTGCTATTGGGTCACATACAAGTCCCATAACATTTTGTAAACAGTGAGATGCAGCGTGTATAGCTTGCTCAGCTGATCCACCCATCATTTCTACAACACCAGCAGCAGCCATAGCAGCAGCAGCACCTGTTTCAGCTTGACATCCGCCTTCTGCTCCAGCTACTGTAGCATTTCTAGTTATTATAACACCGATTGCAGAAGCTGCAAATAAAGCATCTATCATTTCATCATCACTGAATCCATATTCTTTACCTATAGTAACAACTGCTCCTGGAAGTATACCACAAGAACCTGCAGTTGGTGCAGCAACTATTAGACCCATAGAAGCATTAACCTCCATAGTACCCATTGCAGCTACCATAGCTTTATTCATTAATTCTCCGCATACACTTCTTGAAGATGATCTAAATGCAGTTAACTTTTTAGCTTCTCCACCTATAAGACCACCCATAGATTTTATGTCTTCTTCTACAGCTTTTTCTGTAGCTGCTTTCATTATGTTTAAACTAACTCTCATTTGTTCTCTTACTTCTTCTGTAGATTTTCCTGAAAGTTCAGCCTCTCTTTCAACACATATTTCATGTATTTTAAGATTAAATTCTTTACATTTTTGTATTAATTCCGCTCCGCTTGTGAAGTTATATTTCATTTTATTGTCTCTCCTTACTCATTAGAATTTGTCTAAAACTACAACCTTAGCTATTACTTCAAATTTTCTTAATTGTTCTACTATGTCTTGATCTAACTTGTCATCAGTTTCTATTGTAACAAATGTGTACTCAGACTTAGCTGGCTTGTTAGTTGACATATTTGCTATGTTTTTGTTGTTATGAGCAAGTAATCCTGTTACAAACGATACTGCACCTGGTATATCTTTTATTTCTAAAACTACAGCAGCTCTTGATCCGTTAAAGTCTAGTGCTAATCCGTCCATTTCAGTAAGCTTTATGTTACCTCCACCTATAGAAGCACCCATAACACTTGATGTTGATCCATCTTCTAAAACCATTTCCATTTTAACTGTATTAGGATGTGCGCTTTCACCTAAATCTATTTTTATAAACTCAAATTTAACTCCAGCTTCTTCAGCTAATTTGAAAGAATCTTTTATTCTTGCATCATCTGGTGCAAATCCTAGTATTCCTCCAACTAATGCTTTATCAGTACCATGACCTTTATATGTCTCTGCAAAAGAACCATGAAGTAAGAATTTTACTTCTTTTACTGGCTTCCCTGCTATTTTAGAAGCAGTTTTTCCTAATCTAGCTGCTCCTGCCGTATGAGAACTAGATGGCCCTATCATATTAGGCCCTACGATATCAAATACACTATAATCTTTAGCCATTATTTTACCTCTTTCTTTTCTTAGATGTCTTTTTTTAATGTTAATTACTCTTTAATGTCAACTATCTGAAATTAATCTGATTTTGGGATATTTATACATTAGTTTTAGATCTTTAATTATATTAATATTATTTATCTAAAATCTACATATATACACATTTTATTTATATCCTAAATTTTAATATATAAACCAGATATCATAAATTCTTATTTTACAATATCTAACGATTTCCAGTTAAAATTTTTTGCGTTTAAATCATTTACTAGATACCAATGTGAAACTTCCATTTACTGTAAATTTTAATATTTTAATTGTAAAATGGCCAGTTATTAATCTGGCCACTTTACTGTATTAAAATTATCCTATAGCTATTACTTCTATTTCAACTTTAACGTCTTTTGGTAATCTAGCTACTTCTACACAAGCTCTAGCAGGCTTGTTTTCTCCGAAGTATTCAGCGTAAACTTCATTTATTTGAGCAAATTCATTCATATCTTTTATGAACACTGTAGATTTAACAACATGTGAAAAATCTAATCCAGCTTCAGCTAATATAGCTTGAACGTTCTTTAAAGATTGAGCAGCCTGAGCTTTAACATCTCCTTCTACTATTTCCATAGTTTCTGGTACAAATGGAACTTGTCCAGATACGAATAACATGTTTCCAGCCTTTACAGCTTGAGAGTATGGTCCTATTGCTTTAGGAGCATTGTCAGTATGTATTACTTGATGTTTCATTTTACAGTTTCCTCCTTATAAATATAATTCCTATGTATATAGTACTCTATTTCATATACTATTATACTATTATATTTGTCATTATGTACATATTTTTTTGAAATACAGGCTAAAATTATAATCTTTTTTTTAGTATATATTTAGCCTGTATTTAAAATCTAAATTTATTTTAAAAATATTATCTATATTTGTATTATTTTATTTATATCTATATTAAATTACATTTCAGTTATTTCAAATCCAGCTTCTTTTACAGCTTTTGTTATTTGTTCTATATGTTCATTTGAGAAAGTCTCTAATACTATTTCAGCTGATTGCTTTCCTAATGCTCCACCTATAGCTAATCTTGATAAATTAGCACTTAATATATTTCCACTATTATCACTTATTACCTTAGTTAATTCTGCAAGTCCGCCTGGCTTATCTTGAACTACTGTATTGAATGTAAATCTTCTTCCTTCTTTGGCTAATGCTGTTCCTATAACTCTGTATAATGTGTTAACATCAACGTTTCCTCCAGATATTATACATACAACATTTTCTCCAGCTTTAGGAGCATACTTTTTACTTAATAATGCTGCTGTAGTTACTGCTCCAGATCCTTCTGCAACAACTTTTTGGTTTTCCATTAAGTATAACATTCCTTGTGCTATTTCATCTTCTTCTACAACTATAACTTCATCAACTAATTCTTTTATTATTTCGAAAGTCATATCTCCTGGAGTTTTAACTGCTATACCATCTGCTATTGTTGTATCTTTAAATGCTGTTGTAACTTGTCCATTTGCAACAGATTCTTTCATTGAAGGTATATTTGCAGTTTGAACACCTACTATCTTAACATTAGGATTTAAAGCTTTAGCTGCTACAGCTACACCAGCTATTATTCCCCCTCCACCGATTGGGCATAATATAGTATCAACTTTGTTATCTAATTGTTCAAATATTTCAAGAGCCATTGTTCCTTGACCAGCTATAACTTCTTTATCATTGAATGGATGTAAGAAAGTAGCACCTGTTTCTTTTTGTATTTCTACAGCTTTTGCATAAGCATCATCGTATACTAATCCGTTTAAAACAACTTCTGCTCCGTATCCTTTAGTTGCTGTAACTTTTGCAAGTGGTGCAGTTGCTGGCATTACTATTGTAGCTTTTATTCCACTCATTTTTGCCCCTAATGCAACCCCTTGAGCATGATTACCAGCACTTGATGCTATAACACCGTTTGCCTTTTCTTGTTCAGTTAAACTAGCTATCTTGTTACAAGCCCCTCTTACTTTAAAAGAACCAGTTTTTTGTAAGTTTTCACATTTATAGAAAACATTTGCCCCAGTCATAGCGCTAAGTTTAACACTTTCTAATACATCAGTTTTCTTAACTATATCTTTTATGGTTTCTCTAGCGTCTTTTATATCTTGTAAAGTAACTTTTGTCATCGTATTAATTCTCCCTTTTTATATAATATAATTTTATTTTTAAAATTTAATCGTTGTAATTTGTTCTTGCTTTAACAATTTTTATTCTATACTTTTTTTTTACAAAAATCAACAGGAAATCGCTTTTTCGTAATCTTTTTATTTTTCTAAATTAATTGCATTTTTAAAACAATTCCACGCTCCACATTATTAATCAAAATATTTTCCTATTTTTTCTTTATTTTTTTAAATTGTATAATGTATCTTTCATGTTTTTAAATAATTTTTTTAATTTCACAAAATTTTAAACTTTATTTTTTATTTTTTAAATTTATTAAATTTTTAATACTTATTATTATCTTTTGTTTTTATATGCTTTAATAAACCTTAAAAATAATATTATTTACTTAAAATATCCTATATTAAAATATTATCATAAAAAAAGAGAGAAAAACAAAAAGTTTTCTCTCTTTTTAAAACACTTTATCTTATTTTACAACTATATTAACTAATTTTTTAGGGACAGCAATTACTTTTACTATTTCTTTGCCTTCCACTAAAGCTTTAATTTTTTCATCATTTATTGCAGCTTCTTGCATATCTTCTCTTGATATATTAGCAGCAACACTTAATTTACCTCTAACCTTACCATTTATCTGAACTACAACTTCAACTTCATCCTTAACTAAAGCAGATTCATCGTATGTTGGCCAAGATATATCGAATATACTTCCTTCTTTACCTATCATAGCCCATAGCTCTTCTCCCATATGTGGAGCAAATGGTGATAATATAGTAACTATAGTTTCTACACCCTCTTTTATAACTGCATCATTTCTATTATCTAACTCTTTATACTTATACATTTCGTTTATTAATTCCATTAATGCAGATATTGCAGTATTAAATCCAAACTTTTCATTTAAATCTTCAGTTACTTTCTTTAACGTAGCATTTATAGTGAATCTCATAGCTTTATCTTCTTTAGTTAATTCTCCCATAGTTGCATCAGACTTAGCTACTCCAGCTAATTCATCTACTAATCTATAAACTCTATTTAAGAATCTATAGCATCCTTCAACACCTTGATCTGACCATTCTAAATCTCTTTCTGGTGGTGCAGCAAATAATACAAATAATCTAGCAGTATCAACTCCATACTCAGCTATTATTTCATGAGGAGATACAACATTCCCTTTAGACTTACTCATCTTAGCTCCATCTTTTAATACCATACCTTGAGTTAATAGATTTTTAAATGGCTCTTTAAAGTCTAATATTCCCATTGAATTAAATGCCTTAACAAAGAATCTTGAGTATAATAAATGAAGTATAGCATGTTCTACTCCACCTATATATTGATCAACTGGCATCCAGTTGTTAACCGCATCTTTACTAAATGGTTCTTCTGTATTCTTAGGATCTATATATCTTAAGAAATACCAAGAAGAATCAACGAATGTATCCATTGTGTCTGCTTCTCTTCTAGCTGGCTTTTTACAACAAGGACAAGTAGTATTCATAAATGTGTTTGAAGTTGTAAGCGGAGATTCACCTTTACCAGTAAATTCAACATCTGTAGGTAATAATATAGGTAAATTTTCTTTCTTTTCTGGAACTATTCCACAGTCTTCACAGTATACTACAGGTATTGGACATCCCCAATATCTTTGTCTAGAAAGTAACCAGTCTCTTAATCTATAATTAACTGTTTTCTTTCCTATTTTCATTTCTTCTATTTTTTCTATTATTGCATCAAATGCTTTTGAAGCTTCCATACCGTCAAACTCTCCAGAGTTCACCATTATATTATCTTCATTTATAACTTCAACTATATTTAAATTGTATTTAGCTGCAAATTCAGCATCTCTCTCATCGTGAGCTGGAACTGCCATAACAGCACCTGTTCCATAGTCAGCTAATACATAGTTTGCTATCCATAATTCAACTTTTTGTCCGTTTAGAGGATTTATAACATGCTTTCCTATGAACATTCCTTCTTTTTCTACATCACTTGAAGTTCTTTCTATCTCAGTCATAGTATGCATTTTAGCAACAAATTTCTCAACCGCTTCTTCATACTCAGTTCCAGCTACTAATTCTTTAACTAGTTCATGTTCAGGAGCTAAAACCATATAAGAAACTCCGTATACTGTGTCTGGTCTAGTTGTGAATACTGTTATAGATTTATCCATACCATCTATATCAAAGGTTATTTCCGCTCCAGTACTCTTTCCTATCCAGTTTTTTTGCATAGTCTTAACTTTATCTGGCCATCCGTCTAAAGTATCTAAATCTTGTAATAATTCTTCTGCAAATGCAGTAGTTTTAAAATACCATTGCTCTAGATCTTTTTTTACTACTACAGAATCACATCTTTCACAAGCACCTTGAACAACTTGCTCATTTGCTAAAACTGTTTCACAAGATGGACACCAGTTAACGAAAGATTTTTTCTTATATGCTAATCCATTCTCTAAGAATTTTAAGAATATTTCTTGAGTAAATTTGTAGTACTCTGGAGTAGATGTTGCTATTTCTCTATCCCAGTCAAAGCTAAGACCTAAAGTTTTAAATTGACCTCTCATGTCTTCTATGTTTTCCATAGTCCATTTATCTGGATGTATTCCATGCTTTATTGCTGCATTTTCTGCTGGAAGTCCAAATGAATCCCATCCCATTGGATGAAGCACATTATATCCTTGCATCTTTTTAAATCTTGCAACAACATCACCTATAGAATAGTTTCTAACATGACCCATATGTAATTTCCCAGATGGATATGGGAACATTTCTAATGCGTAATATTTTGGCTTTGTTGTGTCATTAGTATCTGTTTTATATTGGTTATTATCTTCCCAAATCTTTTGCCATTTAGCTTCTACTTCATTTGGTTTATAAACATTCATTTAATTTCCTCCTATGTATTTTATATTTTAAAAATAAAAAAAATCCTGCATCCCTAAACATAATGTTTAGGGACGAGGATTATATTTTCTCGCGGTACCACCCTAATTAGTCTAATACTAGACTCTCTTAGTTAGTTTTTATGCCAACTACGGCTAAATAGATATTTATCTAGCAAGTTCAAAGTTATATTTTACTAGTTTACAGCACCACTAGCTCTCTGAAAAAATATAAATCTTTTACTACTCTAGTCTATTTAATAATTTTAACTTTTATTATAATAAATTATATTATCACTATTATGCTAATGTGTCAATATCAACATATGGAGCATCTTTCCACATTTTTTCTAAGTTGTAGAATCCTCTATTTTCTTCATTAAATACATGAACTATAATGTCTCCATAATCAAGAAGTATCCATACTTGAGAATCATAACCTTCTTTTCCTCTTGGTTCTATTCCATGTTTAGTTAATTCTTCTTCTACATTATCTGCTATAGCTTTTACTTGTCTTTGAGAAGATGCTGTAGCTATAACAAAATAATCGCATAAACTTGAAACCGCTCCTATATTTAAAATAGATATATCTTGACCTAATTTATCATCTATTGCATCGTATACAACTTTAGTAATTTGTTCTACTGTCATATTATTTCCTACCTTTCTATTTTTAAACGTATTTATTTATTATACCATAAATCTATAGTTGTACCTATGATATTTTATATTTAATGATATTATTCCCATACTTAATTGTTTTGTTTCATAAGATAGTTTCTAGCCTCTACAGTTCTAGGATGTATTAGTTGCTTATTATCAATAACAAACTTAATAGTATTGTCAAAAGAAGTTAGTAATGCTTCATCTAATTTGCCATTATAGGCTAAATCTCTAAGATTTTCTACTCCTGGAAAATTTCTATCTTCTTCTATTAAATCTGCAATATAAATTATTTTTTCTATTAAATTCATATTAGCTTTTCCAGTTGTATGATATTTAACCGAATTTATTATTTCTTCGTCATCTATATTAAATTCATTTCTTACAATATATGAACCTATAACACTATGTGATAGTGCTAAATTATTTTTTTCTAACTCATCTAATTCTATGCTATATTTTTTAACATAATAATCAACTTCTTTTGATTCTAAATATTTAGCACAATCATGAATAATTCCTGCTATATACGACTTTTCTTTGTCACATCTATATATTTCACTCAATTTTACAGCACACTTAGCTACATTTTGAGAATGTTTAAATCTTCTTTCTGGTAACATATTTTTTAACTGATTGCTTATACTTTCTAAATTCATTTATTACTCTCCATATCTATATAACATTTTATATTTTATATAATTTTCAACATTTTCAGGTACTAGATATCTTACAGAATGGTTTTCTTTTAATTGATTTCTTATATATGTTGAAGAAATATCCAGTGATGGCACATATACATCTATTATATTTGCATTATATTTTTTCTTTAAGCTCGCAATTTTTTCTTGTACTTTTAACAAACTTATCCCCGGTCTAGTTGCTGCTATAAATGTTGCTAACTTAAAATTTTCTTCTACATCTTTCCAAGTTTCAATATCACATATTGCATCTGCTCCAGTTATAAAATATATATCTATATTTTTATATGTTTTTTTCAAATCTTTCAGAGTATCTATTGTATATGTTTTGTTATTTCTTTTTATCTCTAAATCTAATACTAAAAAATGCTCATTATTCTCTGTTGCAATATTAACCATATTATATCTATCAAACTTATCTGTTATACTCTGACTTTTATGTGGTGGTGTTCCGGATGGTATAAAAAGTATTTTATCTAATTTATATCTATCTCTAATAAATTCAGCTGTAGCTAAATGTGCATAATGAATTGGATCAAACGTTCCGCCCATAATTCCTACTTTTATATTTTTTGATTTATTTTCAAATTTTTTTAACTTTCTAGTATTTTTATCCTCTGCCCTTTTTATCAGATTCTCAATACTCATATTTCGTCTCCTTTTTTAACAATACTACTAACATTGTATCATTTATTTTATAATATTAAAGATTATAAATTAATTTTTAGTGTATACTTATATTTATATACCACTTAAAGGAGATTTTTATGGCTATAATTACAAAAATAGAAGCACAAAAAAAAGATAAAAATAGAGTTAATATATATGTCAATGATGAATTCTTTCTAGCAATATTTACTGAGTTAGTATATGAATTTAACTTAAAGAAAGGAATGTTGATAGAAAAAGAACACTTAAAAGAAATTTTAGAAAAAGAAATGTATGTAAAAGCAAAAAACAAAGCATTAAATATTTTATCTAAAACTGATCAATCGGAGAAAAAAATCAGAGAAAAACTTTCTAATGAATTTGAAGAAGATACTATTGATAAAGTTATAGATTTTTTAAGAAATAATAAATTTATTGATGATGAATTACTTGCATCTAAAATAGTTAATACTAATATTAACTTAAATAAATGTGGAAAAAATAAAATAAGGCAAAACTTATATAATAAGGGAATTAACTCCGAATCTATTTCTGAAGCATTATCTGAAATTGATGAAAATATAGAATTTGAAAACGCTATGTATTTAGCTAAAAAAAGATATGAAAGGGTAAAAAAAGAAGATAACAGAAAAATTTATCAAAAAATTTCTCAACATCTAGCTTATAAAGGATTTAATTATGATATTATAAAAAAAGTGTTAAACAAACTTTTAAATGTAGATGATTACGATTTATAAATATATATTTCTATGAAGGAGGATTTATTTTGAGCGAAGTTAAAAGGATACTTATTGGAGCTATAAGTTTGGCATTAGGAATATATAATGTTATCCAATTTTATAAACAAGACAATATAAAATAAAAAACTACTTTAAAATATAAATAACTTATTATTTAAGTTAGTTTATATTTTAAAGCAATTTTTTTATATGTTAATTATTATGTATTACGTTTTAATCTACTTTTCTAATAATTTAGTTACAATATAATCAGCTACTTCGCATATAATAAGTATATAAAATAACTTTCTATATTTTATAAAAATCATGATATAAAGTGTAATACTACAAATCATAGAAAAAATAGATAAACCTAAAAGATGTGAGTTTTTATTATTAAATGCTTCATCTAAAAGTTCATCAATTTTGATAGATTTTGATATTATAGTTAAAACAATCAACCTATCTATAATTAAATATATCCAAAAAACTATCTTTAACTTATTAAAAAGTAGTGTATATATAGGTATAGAAAAAATTTCTTTCCATAATATAAACTTAATTAAATTTTCATTTAGTTTATTATCCATATTATTCCTCTTGTTCTCTTATATTAAATTTTATTACTCTATTATTTTATAACTTTTTATTTATTTCTTCAATTAAATTACGTCTTTAATCTAACAATATCTTACGATTTAGTTTTACAAAAAGCTTATTTTTAGCTATTTATCATATTGATTTCACTCTTTATCTATTTAATATTCTATAAAACAATATTACTACAAATATTCATTTTTGTTTAAAATGTTACAATTATAATAAATCTAAATATTATAATTGTATTATATTATTTTATTAAAAAGGAGTTAAATTTATGGTTGATTTAGTTTTGCTTGGATGCGGAGGAAATATGCCTACACCTACAAGATATCTATCATCGCTTTTTATAAATTATAGAGGTAGAAAAATCCTTATAGACTGCGGCGAAGGTACTCAAATATCTATGAAAATGCAAAATTGTGGTTTTAAAAATATAGATTTAATACTTATAACTCATCTTCACGGTGATCATTTTAATGGTATTATAGGCCTACTGTCTACTATAGGTAACAGCTCTAGAACAGAGGATCTAACTATAGTAGGACCTAGAGGAATAATAGATTATATGAACGCTGTAAGAGTTTTAGTTGAGTACTTACCTTATAAACTAAATATTATAGAAGATCCTGATGGCCCTTTTTCCTTGACCAATGATATTTTAAAAGATATCGAAATTTCATGCTTAGATCTAGAACATTCAACTGAATGTATAGGCTATTCTATATATTTTAAAAGGCAATCTCAGTTCAATAAAGATAAAGCTATTGCAAATAATGTTCCAACAATACTCTGGCAAAAACTACAGTCAGGTAAAAGTATGACTATGAATGGAATAGAATATAACCCATCTATGGTATTAGGAGATAGTAGAAAAGGAATAAAACTAAGTTATATAACTGATACAAGACCATTATTTTCCATACCTCAATTTATAAAAGATAGTGATTTATTTGTTTGTGAGGGTATGTATGGAGATGATATGGATATATCTAAAGCAAGTAAAAACTGTCATATGACATTTAGAGAGGCCGCGAACTTAGCTAGATTAGGAAATGTAAAAAAATTATTACTTACTCACTTTAGTCCCTCTCTAGATAATCCTTACAATTATATTTCAAATGCTACTAGTGTATTTGAAAATACACTAATCGGAGAAGATAGATTAGAATTAAGCTTAAAGTTCGAAGATTAATTCTAATAAAAAAGAGTGTAGAAAACCTACACTCTAATATATCCAAAATAAATTTAATTATTTACATACATTCCCAGCTACATTTAATACATCCCAAGTTCTAGCAAATGGTGGTGCATAACATAAATCTAACATCCCCAGTTGATTTGTTGTAAGCTTGCCAAATATAGCTGCTGCAATTACATTTGTTCTTTGAACTGCATCTTTAAATCCTGCAACTTGCCCACCTAATAAAACTTTAGTTTTAGCATCGTATACTAGTTTTACGTATATTTGATCTCTACCCGGGTAGTAATTAGTTTGGTTAAAATCAGATATAAACTTAACTTTCACATCTAAGCCTAATTTTTTAGCTTGATTTTCAGTTATACCTGTTGAACCAGCTTCCATATCCATAACCTTTAAACAACTTGATCCTAATGAACCTTGGAATGAATTATTCGCCCCCGCTAAATTTTCTCCAACTATTCTTCCTAATTTATTAGCTCCTGTAGCAAGTGGTACATATGTATCTTGACCAGTTACTATATTTTTAATAGTCGCACAATCTCCTGCTGAATATATATCTTCTACAGAAGTTTTACCAAATTCATCTACTATGATAGCTCCATTTGGCAGCATATCGATACCTGTATCTTTTAAGAATGCTGTTGCTGGTCTAACTCCTGTAGCTATTATAACTACATCTGCATCAACTTCTCCTTTATTTGTTATAACTTTTTCTACTTTAGTTTCTCCAACTAATTCAGATACAAGTTCCTCTAATCTTAAATCAACACCATGCTTTTTAATTTCTTCTTCTAAAACATCTGTTATTTCCTTATCAAAAACTTGCTCTAATATTCTATCTGTAGCTTGGAATACTGTCACATTTTTGCCTAACTTCTTAGCAGCTTCTACAGCCTCTAATCCTATAAATCCAGCTCCTATAATAACTACATTTTTATTTTCTTCTTTATTTAAAAGCTCTTTAACTTTAATTCCATCTGCCATACTTTTTAAAGTTGAAACATTTTCAAGTTTAACATTTTTTATTGGTGGTATTATACTACTAGCTCCTGTTGCCACCATTAATTTATCGTAAAAGTCTTCAAATTCAGTACCTGTCTCTAAATTTCTTACTGTAACTTTTTTATTATTAACATCTACATCTATTACTTCATTAAATATCTTTAAATCTATTCCTGTTTCTCTAAATTTTTCAGGGCTTCTTGCTATCATATTATTGGGATCATCAAAAAATCCACCTACAAAATATGGAAGTCCGCATGCTCCAAACGAAACTACATCCCCTTTTTCATATACTACAACTTCATACTCTGGTTGCATTCTTTTTAATTTAGCAGCTGCACTCATTCCTGCTGCTACAGCTCCAATTATTATAACTCTCATATTTGTCCTCCTAAACTAGCCTTTCATCTATTATGTTTTCGTTTTCCTCTTCATTTTATATATACCCATTTCTAGTCATTATATTAACATGTTTTTTTATAAAAATCTATATTTTCAAATATTTTATTATACTTTTATACAAATTCACTTAATTTTTTAAATTAAAATCAAAAAAGCACTTGTATATATACAAGTGCTTTCTATTTATCTATATGATTTTTTAGTAGCTTTTCCTTTTTTAGTCATATTTTCAACCTTAACTTTTGCTTTAGCTTGCTCATGACCAGGGAATACTATTTGAGGATTTTCCATATTCTTTTTATATAATGTAAATTTAGATCCTATAGCTTGTACAAATTCCGCTCTTAAAGCTTCACATACTGCATTAGCAGTCTCTTTAGTATCTAATCCAGCAGTTTCAAGTATAGTTACTTTAACTATTTCTCTAACTCTTAACATATCATCTAATTGCTCTAAAAAGCTTTCTGTTACACCATCTTTTCCTATTTGAGTAGCTGGCTTTAAAGTATTTGCTATTGATCTTAAGTGTGCTCTTTGCTTACCTTTTAACATATTTTATCACCTCTTTAAATTTTAATTGTAGAATTCAAATTCTAATTCGTAAATTCTAACTGTATCTCCATCTTCTATTCCCATTTCTCTTAACTTATCAAATACACCTTGATTTTCCATAGAGTTTTGGAAGAATTGAAGAGATTCCATATCGTCAAAATTAACAGAGTACATAATTCTTCTAAGTGCCTTACCAGTAACAACATATACTCCATCTTCTATTTCTACACTTAAACCTTCTTCTTCTTGTATATCTAATTCAGGTCTATACATTTCTTCTTCTGAAACTAGCTCGATTTCTTCTGCTTCTTGTAATAACTGAGTTACATAAGCAATTACATCATCTATTCCTTGACGAGTAGCTGCAGACATTTTAAATACTTTATATCCTCTAGATTCTAATTCATTTTTAAAATCTTCAAATACACTTTCATCTTCTAATATATCAATTTTATTAGCTACTACTACTTGTGGTCTAGTTGATAATTTTTCATTATACATCTTAAGTTCATCATTTATTTTATCAAAATCTTCTAAAGCATCTCTACCTTCTAGTCCAGATATATCAACTATATGTATTAAAACTTTAGTTCTTTCAACGTGTCTTAAGAAGTCATGGCCAAGACCAATTCCTTCTGCTGCCCCTTCTATTAATCCAGGTATATCAGCTAATACGAAGCTTTCTCCAAACTTTGTTTGTACAACACCTAAATTAGGAGTTAACGTTGTAAAATGATAGTTAGCTATCTTTGGTTTAGCTTTAGTAACAACAGATAAGAAAGTTGATTTACCAACATTAGGGAATCCTAACAGACCTACATCTGCTATCATCTTAAGCTCTAAAGTTATCCATCTTTCTTGTCCATCAGTTCCTGATTTTGCAAAAGCAGGAGCTTGTCTTACAGCATTGGCAAAATGTTGGTTTCCTTTTCCACCTCTACCACCTCTAGCAATAACAGCTCTATCTCCTTCTTGCTTTAAATCTGCAAGTACTAAACCTGTTGCTTCATCTCTTATTATTGTTCCAGCAGGTACTTTAAGTAATAAATCTTCTCCATTTTTACCTGCTCTTCTTCCTTTTGTACCATCTCCACCTGGCTCTGCTGCATATTTTCTTTGATACTTGAAGTCCATTAAAGTTCTAAGACCTAAGTCAACTTCAAATATTATACTTGCACCATTTCCACCGTCTCCACCGTCTGGACCACCAGCTGGAACATATTTTTCTTTTCTAAAACCTACCGCACCATTTCCACCGTTTCCAGCTTTAACAAATATTCTAGCTTTATCTATAAACAAATTAATCACCTACTTGATTAAGACTTTTTAATTATTTTTTACAAAATAGACACTTATCATTCTATAAATATCTATTTACAAGAAAAAGGAGTGTATTAACACTCCTTTTTTGGTATATTACTCAGCTATAGATACTGGGTATACACTTACTTTCTTTCTCTTCTTATCTTTTCTTTCGAATTTAACAGCACCGTCAACTAATGCAAATAAAGTGTCATCGCCACCTCTACCTACGTTAGTTCCTGGATGTATTTTAGTACCTCTTTGTCTTACTATTATACTACCAGCAGTTACAACTTGTCCGTCAAATCTCTTAACACCTAATCTCTTAGCTATAGAATCTCTACCGTTTTTAGAAGATCCTACCCCTTTCTTAGATGCAAGTAACTGTAAGTTCATGTTTAACATATGGAGTCACCCCCTACTTTTTTAAGATTTTTATATTTTTGGGATATTCCCGTTTAATTCCTTCAATAGCCAATTGAAAATGATCTAATAAAAGTTTAGCGTCATTTAAAAATTCATCTTTAACGATGCATTCTATATGACCTTCTTGTCCTATTACTTTATCAAATTCAACTTTCTGTAATTTGTCTAAAGAATTTATAACTGCAATTGCATTTGATGTAACTGCAGAGCATACTATATCATAGCCTATCTCAGCATAATCAGCATGTCCTTTTAGACAAAATCCTTTTATTGAAAAGTCATCATTGTAATAATATTTAACTTTTATCATTACTTAACCATTAATTAAGCGTTTATCTTTTCGATAACTATCTTAGTGTATGGTTGACGATGTCCTTGCTTTCTTCTGTAGTCTTTCTTAGCTTTATACTTGAAAACTACAACTTTCTTAGCTTTACCTTGTTCAACAACTTTCGCTTGAACAGAAGCACCTTCTACAACTGGAGCTCCAACTACTAACTCACCATCTTTAGTGCAAGCTAATACTTCGTTTAAAGTAACAACATCACCTGCGTTAGCTTCTAACTTTTCAACGAATAATACATCACCTTCAGCAACTTTATATTGCTTTCCACCTGTTTTAACTATAGCGTACATTAAATACACCTCCTCGGTCTCAAACTCGCCATATAGGTACCTCCCTAAAGAAGTTTCTAACCTTTTCTGTGCGGCATTACAGTTATTAATATTACTACTTTATTTGTCATTTGTCAACTAACTATTATAAATTATATTTATTTTTTCAGAATTTATTTTTTCATCTTCTTCTATTTTTATTAAAACATCATATTTTATGCTTATTTTTTCAATTATATACTCAAAATTTTTCTTAATTTCTTTATATATATATGTACTTGTTTTTATAGTTATATTTTTATAAGTTGTATGTTCTTTTATTCTAATAATCTCTTTTTCTATATTATCAATCACAGAATTTATAGACTTTATAAACCCAGTGTTTTTACATTCATTACATTCTTCTAAATAATATTTAGCTAGTGAATCTTTTTCCCTTCTTCTTGCGACTTCTACAAGACCTAACCTAGTTATACCTAATACTTCATACTTTCGTTTATCTTTTGACATTTCATTATCTAATATCTTTAATAATTCTTTTTTATGTTTATCTTTATGCATATCTATAAAATCTATTATTATTATACCGCCTATATCTCTAAGCTTCAGTTGTCTAGCTATTTCTATTGCAGCTTCTATATTAGTTTTGTATACAGTGTCTTCTAACTTTAAATTTCCCGTAAATTTTCCTGTATTAACATCTATTACGGTTAAAGCTTCTGTTTTTTCTATTATCAAATATCCACCACTTTTTAGCCATACTTTTTTATTTAAGGCTTTTTCTATTTGTGAGTCAACTTTATATAAATTAAATATATCCTTATTTTCCTCTAGTTTCAACTTTTCTATATACTCTTTTTTTATGCTTTTTAATATATCTTTTAATTCATCATATTTATCTTTATTATTAACTACTATCAATTCTATATCTTCGTTTATATTATCTTTTATATACTTACTAGAAAAATCCAATTCTTTGTATAATAATTTAGGACCCATTCCTAGCTTATACTCTTTTAATATATTTTCATATTTAATATGCAATTCATTTATATCATTTTCTAAGTCTTCTTTGCTACACCCTACTGATTCTGTTCTTATTATAAGACCAGAATTATCTTTACTTATACTTTTAGCTATTTTTTTTAATCTAAATCTTTCTTTTTCATCCCTTATTTTATTTGATATTGTAATTCTATCATTTGAAGGTATATAAACTAAATATCTTCCAGCTAGGCTTATTTCTAAATTTAATTTAGCTCCTTTACTACCTATTTCTTCTTTATTTATTTGCACCAAAATTTCTTGTCCAGCTTTTATATTATTGTCTTTTTTCAATTGAAGATAAGCTAATTTTTCAAGACCTACATCAATAAAACAAGCCTCTATTCCTGGTAATACCTTTTTTACAATTCCTCTATATATATTAGATACAGTTTTACTTTTTTTATTATCTTCTATAAAAACTTCTGTAAGGTTATCATCTTCTAATATTGCTGTCTTTTGAGATGAAATAAGCGATTCTATTACTATTTTTTTCATAATAACTCCTTGTAACTTTTACTTAATAATTTTATATAAAAAATCTGATTCACTCATAGCGTCAACGACTTAGTCCGCTGCTCAAAAATGTTATTTTTTATGTTTCATAACTTTATTATATATAAAAAAAGGTGGTTTTACCCACCTTTTTATTACATAGGAGATACTAATTCTTCTCCATCTATTACGTATAAGTCTCTTCTTAGTATGTCCACATCTAATGGATCCATCTCTATATCTAACATTTCTAATATTTTAGGTATAAATACAGAATTGTTTAAATTGGCTTTTGATCCAGTTGCTATCATAGCTTCTATAGTTAAAGTATCCTCTGTTAAATCTAATATATCAAATTGTCTTATCATAGGTCTTATATCAGATTCTACTAGTTTACCTTTTTTATTCTTCTTAGTTATAATTATTTCATCTTGACTCATAAAATCTAAAATTTTAGATTTTATGAATTCCTTAGTTAAAGGCTTCTCTAATTCTAGAGTGTATATATATTCTCCAAATTCTATAGTAGATGCTAAAGAAGGTGTTTGCTTAGTTATTTCCATAGCAGTAATGAATTCAATTCCTTTTGGTAATTGTTCATTCATTCTCTTTAAATATTCTTCAACACTTAAATCCTCTTCTATCTCAACGTCTACATATTCTCCTTGACTCTCTGTTCCTAAAGCTAGTGCATTTCCATAACTTATCTTAGGGTGAGGATTGTATCCTTGAGAATGAACTAACTCTATTTCAGCTCTTCTAAAAGCTCTTTGTAAAAGTTGTTGTAAATCTAGGTGTGATATATATATCATATCTCCCTCTTTGTTGAATTTAGTTCTTATTATTTTACTCATAATTAACACATCCCCCTTCCAATGTTGTGTGCATTAATACCACATGCATTACACTTATGTCTACAATCAGGAGTAACTGTTTCTTTTGTAGCTTTTTCATTTTCTCTTATTAAGAATTTCTTAGTAACCCCTACATCTATATGATCCCATGGGAATACTTCTTCGTAATCTCTTTCTCTATTTGCATAGAATTCTATTTCTAATCCGTTTTTAGCCATAGCTTCTTTCCATATATCTAAATTGAAGTACTCTGACCATCCATCAAATTTAGCACCTAGTTTAAATGCATCATATATAACTTTACCTAGTCTTCTGTCTCCTCTAGCTATTACAGCTTCCATTAAACTTGTTTTAGAATCATGGTAGTTATATTTTATATCTTTATTTTTTAACTTTTTAACTAAGTGTCTTTGTTTTTCGACCACTTCTTCTGTAGTATCTTGACCATGCCATTGGAAAGGTGTAAATGGTTTAGGAACAAATGTAGATGTACTAACTGTTACACCAAAAGCTCTTCTTAACTTTCCTCCATTAACGTCTCTATAAGTATCTATAACATCATATGCAAGCTTAGCTATACCATCTAAGTCATCATAAGTTTCTGTAGGAAGACCTATCATAAAGTATAATTTAACACTATTCCATCCCATTTCAAATGCTTTTCTTGTAGCATTTGATAAATCAGTTTCACTTACACCTTTGTTTATAACATCTCTTAATCTTTGAGTTCCCGCTTCTGGTGCAAATGTAAGACCTGATTTTCTTACTTGTTGTATTTTTTCTGCGATTTCCATTGAGAAATTATCAAGTCTTAAAGATGGTAAAGATATACCGATATTTCTTGGCGTATATTCATTTACTAAATAGTCTGTAAGTTCCTCTAATTGACTATAGTCACTTGTACTTAATGAAGATAATGATATTTCATCATATCCAGTGTTTTTAACTAGATTTTCTAATATTTCTTTTAATCTATCTACACTTTTTTCTCTTATTGGTCTATAAATCATACCAGCTTGACAGAATCTACATCCTCTTGTACATCCTCTAAATAACTCAAGAACTATTCTATTATGCACTGTATCTATAAATGGTACTATTAATTTTTCAGGATATTGAACTTCTTCCATATTTTTTATTATTCTTTTATGTGGATTTGCAGGTACACCGTCTCTGTTAGGTACTACAGATTTTATAGTCCCATCTTCGTTGTATTCTACATCATAGAAACTAGGTATATAAACACCCTCTATTGAAGCTATTTTTAATAAAAAGTCTTCTCTAGTAGTTTTATTTTTCTTCCACTCTTTATATGCTTGTACTACTTCTAAGTTTACTTCTTCACCTTCACCTAATATTGCTATATCTACAAAATCAGCTAAAGGCTCTACATTATATGCACAAGGACCTCCAACTAATATAAAAGGATCTTCTGATTTTCTTTCTTCTCTTAATAATGGTATATTAGCTAAATCTAATATATTAAGTAAATTTGTATATGAAAGCTCATACTGTAATGTAAATGTAACAAAGTCAAAATTAGTTATAGCTTGTCTTGACTCTAAAGCAAACATTGGTATATTTCTTTCTCTCATCATATTCTCCATATCTACTGCCGGAGAATATACTCTTTCACAAAATACATCTTCATCCTTATTTATTACATCATATAATATATGACTTCCTAAATGACTCATACCAACTTCATATAAGTCTGGGAAACAATGAGCATATCTTATTAAATCTTTATTTGACGTATCTTTATGTACTGAGTTTATCTCGTTTCCAAGATACCTAGCAGGCTTTTCAACCTTCTTTAAAATTCTTTTTAAGTCTACCTTATTCATGTATCTTAAAACCTCCAATAAGTTTATTGTTTTATAAGCATAACTACTATTATACACGATATGATATTATCTATCAAAATTTTATTAACTATTTAAATATAGTTTTTCCAATTTGTTTCCTTATTATAGTAATCTAATAAAAATTTTATTATTTATTCGAAATATGTCATTAAATATCTAATATATTATTTATTTATATCTTAATTTAAAGGTATAATAAATATAAGTACCTCTGTATTTAATAGTCTGGCATAACAAAGCGATATTACATTAATAATTTCAATATAATTAAATACTTTATTTTATATGTATGTATTTTTTTGTTTGAATACATACTATGTGGGTATAATTTTAATATAATGTTATTTTTAGGAGGATTTGTAATGAGTAATGTGTTTGAAGTAAAAAAAGATATTTATTTTACAGGAGTTGTTGATAAAGATTTAAAAGTTTTCGATATAATAATGGAAACTGAATTTGGGACAACTTATAACTGTTATATAATAAAGGATGAAAAAACTGTATTGTTTGATACTGTAAAACCAAATTTTAAAGAAGAATTCTTAAAAAATATTTCTGAAGTTACAGATGTATCTGATATAGATTATGTTGTTATACACCATACAGAACCAGATCATGCTGGTAGTTTAAAATATCTTTTAGATTTAAATCCTAATATAGAAGTTTTCTGTACAAATGCAGCTAAAATGTATTTAACTGAGCAAATAAATAAACCTTTTAAGTGTCATGTTATAAAAGATGGAGAAGTTTTAAATATAGGAAAAAGAAATCTTAAATTTATAACTGCACCATTTTTACATTGGGCAGATACTATGTTTACTTATGTAGAAGAAGAAAAAACTTTATTTACTTGTGATGCTTTCGGTTGCCATTTCGCTAATGTTGATGCAGACGCTGTTGAGAATGAAGATTATCTAAAGTCTTCTAAACATTATTATGATTGTATAGTAAAACCATTTGCTAAGCATGTTTTAAATGCTATAAACAAAGTTGTAGATTTAAAAATAGATTTTGATACTATATTAACTTCTCATGGCCCTATGCTTACAAAAGATCCTATGGCTGCTGTTAAAAGATACCTTGATTGGTCTACAGAAGTTGTTAATTCTACAAATCAAAATCAAGTTGCAGTATTTTACTTATCGGCTTACACTAATACATTAGAAATGGCTAAAAAAATAAAAGAAGGTCTAATATCTGAAGGCGCTTGTGTTACTTTATACGACTTAGAGGAAATGAATTTAAAAGAAATGCATGATGCTGTAGTTATGTCTAAAGTTATATTATTAGGATCTCCAACTATAAATAGAACAATGGTTAAACCTATGTGGGATTTATTCTCTACTATAGATCCAATGGCTAACCAAGGTAAAATAGCTGGTGTGTTTGGATCTTACGGATGGAGTGGAGAAGGTATTACAATGGCAGAAAATTTATTAAAATCAATGGCATTTAAAATGCCTGTTGAAACGGTAAAGAAAAAATTCTTCCCTTGTTGTCAAACATTAGATGAATGTTTTAACTACGGTGCAGAATTTGCTAAATTAATAAAATAAATAATAAAAGGTTATATATCATATAATGATATATAACCTTTTTAATTTACACTCTTTGGCTTGTAGTTTTTCTAACTTCTCTCCAAGAAAGCTCTCCTCTATCTAGAGCCTTAACAAATATTTCAGCAGAAGCTAAATTAGTAGCTACTGGTACATGATATACATCACAAAGTCTAATTAAAGCTTGTATATCTGGCTCATGAGCTTGAGCTGTTAAAGCATCTCTTAAGAATATAACTAAATCTATTTCTTGAGAAACAATTAATGACCCTATTTGTTGATCTCCACCTAAAGGACCTGATGCTAATCTATTTATATTTAGATTCGTTGCATCCATGATTTTTTTACCTGTTGTTCCTGTTGCATATAGACCATATTTTTTTAATATTGCCTCATAACCTATACAAAATCCAATCATAGTGTTCTTCATTTCATCATGTGCTATTAATGCTATATTCATGTTCCCCTCCACATTTAGTTAAAAGTTTATTTTTTTTCTTCTCATACATACATTTAAAACTAAACCTAAGTTAGCTAAAGATGTTAATAATGAACTTCCTCCATAACTGATAAATGGCAATGTTACTCCTGTTACCGGTATTAGGGCAACTGTCATTCCTATGTTCTGAATAATTTGATATGCAAACATACTCATAACCCCAACTACAATTAACGTTCCATAAAAATCTTTAGCCTCTTTGGCTATATAAATCATCCTAGTTAAGAACAGTGCATATAACCCTATAACTGCAGCCATTCCAACTACACCTAATTCTTCTCCAATTACAGCAAATATAAAATCACTTTCTTGTACTGGCAAGAATCCTTCTTGATTTTGAGTCCCATTGTATAGACCTTTACCAGTTACGCCTCCTGATCCTATTGCTATCATAGATTGCATAACTTGATAGTTACCCTTTTTAGTTGGATCATCAGGGTGTAAAAACGCATCTATCCTTTCCTTTTGATGTGGTGCCATAACTAAATACATAAGTGGTAAAGTTACTAAAACAGCAACTATACATCTTTTTATTAATTTTATATCTAAACCGGCTGTAAATAACATTCCACCTATAATACAACTAAAAACTATTGCTGTACCTAAATCTGGTTGAGCAAATAAAAGTCCTATAAATGGAACAGCGTATATTACTACTGGAATTATCTCTTTAAGATTATTTAACTTACCTTTTCTAGATTCTACTATTTTCGCATAACTTAATATAAACGTAAATTTAACTAACTCTGACGTTTGAAAATCTAGAGGTCCTAGATTTAGCCAAGATCTAGCTCCACCTCTTTCTGCTCCTATTCCAGGAATTAAAATTATAGCTAATAGTATTAAACTAACTATATATAATGCTTTATAGTGTTTTCCTAAAAAATTATAATCAAATAGTAGTATCCCTATTATCATAAGAACACCTAATCCAAATGCTGATCCTTGTTTATATATTTGCCAATAATTACCAGTTATTTGAGCATGTGTAGCACTACTTAATACTACAAGTCCAAATCCAAATATAGCAAGTACTGTAATTATTAGCTTCCAATCTAACTGTTTAATTAATTTTATAGTTGATTTGTATTCTATCATCTGTTCACCGTCTTCCTACTTTTCTGAATATAATTTACTCATATACGAAATAAAAGGGGATTTCCCCCCTTTATTTTATATACTTCTGTCTTTTATATTTTTTAGCGGTATATTCGCAACTAACGCTGATACAGGCCTATCGTTTTGTTCGCCTCTAGCCTTAGACATTTTTATTTCCAGACCATCTTCTTCTATATCAGCATAATTAGCTATAACTTTAAGAATATCTGTCTTAATCATATCTAAAAGTTGTGGAGAACAATCCACCCTATCATGTACTAAAACTAATTTTAATCTTTCTTTAGCTACTGATTTACTAGTTCTAGATTCATTAGAAAAAACTTTAAATAAATCTAACACGGATATATCCCCCTTCACTACTTGGCCATACCAAACATTTTCTTTAATTTGCTAAAAATATTGTTATCTGTTGACACTTCTAACAACGGAACATCATTTCCTAATATTCTTTTGGCAATATTTTTATATGCTTGTCCTGCAGAAGACTTGCTATCTAAAATTGCTGGTTCACCTTTATTTGTAGATACAATTATACTTTCGTCATCAGGAACTAATCCTAATAATTCTATAGCTAATATTTCTATAATGTCTTGTTTACCCATCATGTCGCCACGTCTTACCATATCTTGTCTTATTCTATTTATAACCAATCTAATGTCTTTTATTTCATTAGCTTCTAGTAATCCAATTATTCTATCCGCATCTCTAACAGCAGATACTTCTGGATTTGTTACAACTATTGCTCTATCTGCTCCTGCTATGGCATTTTTGAATCCTTGTTCTATACCTGCTGGACAGTCTATTAATATAAAATCAAATGATTCTCTTAACTTATCACATAGTTCTGACATTTGTTCTACTGTAACAGCATTTTTATCTCTTGTTTGCGCCGCTGGTAATAAATATAAATTTTCAAATCTTTTATCTTTTATTAGGGCTTGCTTTAATCTGCATGTACCCTCAACAACATCTACAATATCATAAACAATTCTATTTTCTAACCCCATAACTACATCTAAGTTTCTAAGCCCGATATCTGCATCAACAATAACTGTTTTTTTATTTTCTAAGCTTAAAGCAGTTCCTAGGTTTGCTGCGGTAGTAGTTTTTCCAACTCCACCCTTACCAGATGTTATAACTATAACTTCGCTCATATTACTACCCCCTATGGATTAAATCCTTTTATTTTACTATTTTAGATGCGTAACTTTCTATTACTATTGTGCCTTCACTTACTAAGGCTATTTCTGGTTTAATTATCTTTTCTTCATAGCTTTCATCATCTGGTGCTTCTGCTATATTTTGAGCTATTTGTAATACTTTAGCGTTAAGATCATTAGCAACTACATAAGCATTTTCATTACCTATTGCACCTGCATGTATAAATCCTTTTACACTACCCATTACAATCACATTTCCATTTGCAACAACTCTTGCACCTGGATCTATATTTCCCATAACAACAACATTTGAGGTAGAACTTACCTGTGAACCCGACTTCATATCTGACAAAACAACAACATCTCCATCAAATTCAACATTCTCTCCTGATCTAAGATTATTGACATATTTTGTTTTAAATTCTGACATTTGTCTTTTTTCATGTTCTTCTACAAATTCAACGTCAAATCTAGAAGATATATAATCTTTTATACATATAATTTGTATATCACTTAAACATTCACAATTAATAGCGCAAATCTTAGCCCCACTAAAAAAACCTACAGATGACTCTAGTCTTTCTATTATGCTTTGCTGTATTTCATCAAAAGATGCTTCTCTTTTGATATTTACTATTATCCCTGCTTTACTGCCTTTAAACTCAACTAGTTCTCTGGCTTCAAAATCTTTTAAAGACATAACAACCTCCAGAGTGATATATGATTATATATTCTGCAAAAAACCCTTGATTCCTCTTATTTTTTCATTTTTGATGCGAAATTTATATCTTCATTTTTCGATTTTTTATTATTTTCTTCTTTGTTTTTTTCATCAGTTTTTGAATTATTTTGTGTCTTATTGTTGTCTAATAATCCAAAATACGCACCCATAACTTCTCTAAGAGGTATCATAGAATACGAACCTTGCTCACCTTGAGGTATCATACATACTACAGCTATTTCTGGATCATCTGCAGGTGCAAATCCAACACTCCATGAAAAAGGTTCATAATTTCTTTTATTTTTGTCTATTGTATCATCAGTTAACTTAGGATTTAGCTCTTTCATAGCTTTTCTTAAGTAAGCTGCGTTTATTTTATCTGTATTTTCTAATTTTACCTTAGGACCTTCTTTAAGTTCCTCTTCTAATTCTTTTTTCTTCTTATCATCTAAGTCCTTAGACTTTAACTCTTCTTGTATTTGTTTTTTTCTTTCTTCAGATAACTCTTTTTCTCTTTTAACTTTTAAAGTTTCTGAAAGCTTTACAGCTTCATCTTTATTTACACCACATGAACTCATTTGACCAATTAGATAGTTATATTCATTTTCTGTAGGTATTTTACCACTTTTCTCTGCTGTACCTGTTTTAGCAGCTACAGATATAGGGAAGTTACTAAACATTGATTTATTAGAACTTACTGTCGTAACTCTCTTCATACCTTCAGTTAAATCTTTTAGCCTTTCTGGTTTCTTTAAATCAGCTTTTACCTTTTCATTTTCATCTATATCAACAGATGAATAATTACTAGCTATTACTCTATCTACAACTGATAATTCAACTAAGTCACCACCATTAGCTACAGCTGATGTAAATCTAGCCATTTGTGCTGGGGTATATTGATTTTCACCCTGACCTATAGCAAGGTTAAATGTATCTGCTGTACTCCATTTAGCGAATTTTAAATGGTCAAACACTATCTTATCACCAATATATTCAATCTTATCTTCTTTAACTTTTAGTTTAGCTAATCTCTCTTGGGCTTCTATTCTATTTATAGTTTCTTTTTCATCTGCCCATTTAACTATTTCTTCAATTCTAGCTTCATATTCCTCTTCATTACTTTGTTTAGTTATATCAGTAAATGCATTAGCCATCTCTTTTTCAAGGAATGATCTTAATAAAGATTTTGCAGATTCTAATTTAGCTTCTACACTAGGTACGCTACCTTTTCTCTCATCTATTTCTTTATTTAATCCTGTATATTCATCTAATCCAAATTTTCTAGCATAGTCAAGTATATCATTTGGACCTATCTTTGCATTTGGATCACTTCCACCTGTCCAACTTTTACCACTACCTATCGTTGCAAAATATATATTACAAGACTCTTGAATAGCTTTATATAAATCTGTATATCCATGGTTTCTTCTCGATTTATGCCATATATAATCGGCAAAAGGTCTACCACCTTTAGATAAATATATAACTCCTGTATCATTTATCGCATAATTAGGATTTAACCCATTATCTAAAGCAGCCATTCCTGTTATCATCTTAAATGTAGATCCCGGCTGGAATACCCCTTGGGTTGCAAGATTAACTTGTGCATTAGGAGCTAAAACATCATTCATATTTTTAGGTTGTAGTTCTTTATAGTCTTCATATGATATGCCATTTACAAATTTATTTGGATCATAGTCTGGATAACTTGCCATAGCTAGTACATCACCTGTTTTTACATCCACAGCTATAATAGCTCCTGAGTTAGCATTTCGTGCTGGTGTTGAGAAAGTTTTATTGCCAAGTGGACTTTTAAATGTTCCTCCAACTCTAGCTGCATCAATCGTTCTTTTTAATACATCTTGAGCTGTTTCTTGTAAATCTTTATCTATGCTTAGATAAACTGTATCTCCTGATTGAGGTTCTTTTACCTCAAGTTCTTTTGTCACTCTACCTACAGCATCTACTTGAACTTTTCTGTATCCGTCTACACCTTTTAATTGTTCTTCGTAATTTTTTTCTATACCACTCATTCCTACAGTATCACCTTTTGAGTACTTTTTACCTTCTTCTCTATTTAAGAAATAATTTTCTTGTGTTGAAGGCATTTTACCCATATGACCTATAGTATGAGATGCTAAATTATTTTCCGGATAGTCTCTAACTGGTTCTACCGCTACTGCTACCCCTGATAATTCCATTGCACGTTCTTCAATTTGAGCTATTGTTTTTTGATCAATATCTCTTGCTATAGTAACAGGATTATATCTAGAGTATCCTTGTGACTTTATTAAATCCCTAACTATAAGTATCTTTCTAGCATCTTCATCACTTAATTTTTCATCAATTTTATAACTTTTGTCCTTTTTACTTTCTTCATTTCTAATTTCTTTGAAAGCATTCTTAGGACTGATATTCGGATTTTTAATGTTATAACTTTCTAGCCAGTCTTTTTTATTTTTTTCTTCTGTAAACATCCATTTACTTACTAGTATTGGTGGGTAAACTCCATTTTCATTAAGTTTTTGTTGAAGTTTACTAGGATCTAAATCTCTATCACTCTCAGTAAGAACTCCCTCTTTTATCATTCTATCTACAATATAATAAAAACTTTCTTTCGCATTTAAATTTCTCGGTATATTTTCTTCATCTTTAAATTCATTTATTTTTTTATCATATGTATAATAATATTTTCCATTTTTAAAGTATATAGGGAATTCATCTATATATTCTTCATTATTTTTCTCTAATAAGTTTATTAAAGTTAAACATATATCATTTGCCATAGAATTTCCATTAGAATCTTTTTTGTTAATTCCATCCGCAGATACCTGAATAGTAAATAAGTTTTTATTACCTGCCAATAATCTTCCGTATTTATCTCTTATTTCACCTCTAGGGGCTTTTATAGGAAGTTCTTTATAAGTTTTATTTTCAGCTAATTGGTTATAGTATTCATGCTTAAATGTTGTCATAAAGACAGCCTTTAATATGATTACTACAAAAGCAATTAGTATAATATTTCTTATTATAGATAATCTATCTAATTTTTTATTTTCTTCCATTAAATCACCAACTAATCTTCTTTAAGTTTTAATATAGATTTCTTTGAAATGCTATATAGCAATATACTTAGTAAGCTATTCGCTATAGGTATAATAATTATACCTTTAAGAGCTAATATTGCTATTGTGCTAGTATTAAACACCTGACTAACTGTAGCTATATTTACTAAAGAATCAAATAAACTTGTTATAAGAACTAAAACAAATATAGTCATACTACTTTCTTTATATATCTTATCCCTTAAATGACTTATAGAATAAGCTATTATAAATAACACTAATCCATTAACTCCAAATATACCACATACAGTTATATCTTTTACTAAACCAACTATAGCTCCTATTATTCCAACTTCTAGTTCATCTAAGTAAAGAGCTATTATCGTCATGTATATAATAACTATATTAAAACTTATACTTAGTATATCTAAATAGTTAGTTATACTGTTCTCTACCATAACTAACAAAATACCTAAAAGACAAAGTAAAACTTTTTTCATTCTTAACAGTCTCCTTTATCCTATATTTCTTGGTTCAATAATCATTACATCTTCTACGTTTTTAAAATTAACGTATGGTTTTACAACTATATGTTTCATAGATTTATTTTTATCATCTATTACCTTATCTACTTCACCTATAGGTATTCCTTCTGGGTATAAACCTAATCCCGATGTTACAACAACATCTCCTGGTAAAACATCATAAGATGTTTCAAACATATATCCTTGTAAATAGCCTTTATTTTTATATGATTCTTTATTATCTAAAGTTGTATTTTGTGTTATGACACCTTTATAATTAGAATCTTTCATTAATTTAAAACTTACAGATGATTTAGTATCTAATAGAGATATGGCTTTGCTGTAATTCTTTGAAACTTCATATACAATACCAACTAATCCATTTCCATTTACAACTATGCTATCTTTTTTAATTCCATCTTCACTACCTGCACCTATAGTAAAACTGTCATACCAATTCCCATCATTTTTTGCTACTACTCTCGCAGCTACTCTATCTGCTTTATATTTTTCATCTATAAAGTTAAGTGACTTCTTTAAGTTCTCTAAAGACTCAACTTCATCTAATTTTTTCTTCAATTCAATTACCTGTTGCTCTAAATCATCTTTTTGATCTTCTATTTTCGCTACTTTATTAGCATTTTTCTTATAATTTATAAGCTCTTGGAAGTTGTCTTTTAAAAAAACAAACCCTTTATTAAATCCACCTTCAACACTTGCAATTCCATCTAATATTACTCCTGGTCCTGCTGGATTTGTTCCCCCAAATCTTCCGATTGATATTCCTACAATTCCAATTAAAGTGATAGCAACAATTCCTGTTGCTATCACTTTAACATTAATCCTCTTTTTTTCTTTTTTATTCTTATCGAATTTCAAAGGTATCACCAACTTTTATTTACTTTCTAGCATTCATCATTAATACTTTTTCAAATATTTCCTGATCTTCAACTGATTTTCCTGTTCCTATTGCAACACAATCTAATGGACTTTCAGCTATTTGAACTGGCATTCCTGTTTCTTGCTTAACTAACTTATCAAGTCCTCTAAGTAATGCTCCCCCTCCAGTTAACATTATTCCGTTTTCCATTATATCTGATGCTAATTCTGGTGGTGTTTTTTCTAAAGTTGATTTTATTGCATCTACGATTGAATTTATTGGCTCTTTTAATGCATCTCTAACTTCTGCTGAACCTATTTCTATAGTCTTTGGAAGTCCTGATATTAAATCTCTACCTCTTATTTGCATTGTAGTTTCTTGATCTTCTTTAAATGTAGATCCTATGCTTATTTTAACATCTTCAGCAGTTCTTTCACCTATCATTAAGTTGTATTCTTTTTTAACATAAGCTACTATAGACTCGTCAAACTCGTCCCCACCAATTCTAACTGACTTAGCAGTAACTATACCACCTAAAGATATTACAGCTATTTCTGTAGTACCTCCACCGATATCTACTACCATGTTTCCTTCTGGCTCTTCAACTCTAAGTCCAGCTCCTATAGCAGCTGCCATAGGTTCTTCTATTAAATATGCATCTCTTGCACCTGCTTGTCTTGCAGCTTCTTCTATTGCTCTTTTTTCGACTTCTGTTACACCATAAGGTACACATATAGCTATTCTAGGACTTACTACACCTTTTTTAGATGCTGCTTTTTGTATGAAGTAACTTAACATCGCTGAAGTAACATCAAAATCTGCTATAACTCCATCTTTCATTGGTCTTATTGCAACTATGTTTCCTGGTGTTCTACCTATCATTTTTTTAGCTTCTTCACCAACTGCTAAAACTTCTTTACTATCATCTCTTATTGCTACAACAGAAGGCTCTCTAACTACTATTCCTTGTCCTTTTATATAAACTAATGTATTTGCTGTACCTAAGTCTATCCCCATATCCTTTGTCATTTTATTAAATCCAAACATAGACATGAACCCCTTCTTTTCTTTTTTTTCTTTTTTCTCTTTAGCCATATTGCTACTCCTTCCTGCTCTATCAAATCAAATTATCATATTTTCCTTAAAACTGAAATACAGACCATCTCCAATAATTATATGGTCAATCACTTCTATTCCTATTAACTCTCCACACTTAATAAGTCTAAATGTAACATCTTTATCCTCTTTAGATGGTTCTATAGTTCCTGACGGATGATTGTGCATTAAAATTATTTTATTTGTGCTTCTTTTTATCGCTTCTCTAAAAACTTCTCTCGGATGAACTAACGAAGAATTTAAAGTTCCTCTAGATACATCTACATCCGATATAATTTCATTTTTTGTATTTAAAAGAACTACCTTAAAAATCTCTTGCTTTTGATATCTTAATTCTTCCATATAAAATTTATATATGTCCCAAGGATTTTTAATTTTATATTTTTTGGGTTTGACACTTGCAACTCTAATTCCTAACTCTAGTGCCGCCTTTATTTGCGCTGCTTTTGATAGTCCTATTCCGTCAATTTCACATAACTCTTCTATAGTCATATCTTGTAGATATCTTAGTCCTTGTGTGTCTTTGCTTATAATATAGTTAGCTAATTCTATAGCATTTTTTTGCTTAGTTCCGGTTCTTAAGAGAATTGCTAATAACTCTTGGTTAGATAATTTCTTCTCTCCTTGCATTAACATTTTTTCTCTAGGTCTTTCTTCTAACGTCATTTCTTTTACTGTCATTGCAACATTAAAAGATTCCTTCAGATAAATCACCCTCCATAAAAAAGATTTATATTAAAATGCTTTTTTAATAAATCACTAAGTCTAGATATAGGAAGTCCTACTATGTTAAAATAATCTCCTTGAATTTCTTCAACTAACATAGCACCATAACCTTGAATCCCATAAGCTCCAGCCTTATCTAATGATTCATTAGTTTGTATATAATCTTTTATGTCCTCTTCAGATAGATCTTTGAACTTTACATTACTAACTACATAGTCAATTATTTTTTGATTTACATTTAAATTTATTAAACTAATACCAGTTATAACTTGATGTGTCTTTCCTGATAATTGCTTTATCATATTAAAAGCATCACTTGAATCTTTTGGTTTTCCCAAGATATTATTGTCTAAAACTACAACTGTATCTGCTCCTATAACCAAACTATCCGGATGCTTTGATGCTATATCAATAGATTTTTCAAATGCAAGTCTCATTACTACTTGAGATGGCAATTCATTCGCTAATATAACCTCATCTATTTCACTTTTTATTATTTCAAATTTTGTATTTGTGTTTTCTAGAATTTCTTTTCTTCTAGGGGATGCTGATGCTAAGATTATATTCACTTTCTCACCTCATTCGGTACTTAGAATTTGTACTTATTTAGTCTATCATTATATTGTAAAAAATTCAACACAAATGTCGAACGATTTTATTACACTATTGTTATATTTATGCTTTATTTCCATGTATAACCATTTTAACTTTCATTCTGCTTTGTAATACTTTTTTTACATATCATAGGACATACTTAAAATACAAAATAAACTTTAATTTTTGTATTCTATTATTTTTTCCATTTTTATAAAATTATTTATTTCCATACAAAATAAAAGGTATGGAAGTCCATACCTTTATCTTATCCATATTATATAGTTTTAATAGCCTTTTTAGGACATTTTTGTAGACATAAATGACATCCAACGCATTTTTCAGGGTCTACTCTATGTTTTTCTTTAAGTTCCCCTTCTATTGCATCAAATTTACATTGTTTTTTACAAATAGTACATCCTACGCAAAGCTCTTCATCTATAATTACTTTTTCCCTTTTTTTTAAACTTCCACTTATAACCTTTGTTGGACATTTCTGAACACATTCCATACATCCTACACATTTTTCTGGATTTATTTTTGCAATTTTATTTTCAAACTCTATTGCATCAAATTTACATGCCTTTGCACATAATCCACAGCCAATACATCCTACGCTACATTTTTCTTTTACCGCTTTACCAAAATCTCTACTGTTACACTCAACAATTATCTCTTGTTTTTGAGGTTTTGATATAATTATTCCTTTAGGACAAACTTCCATACATTTACCACACATAACACATTTCTCTTCATCTATTACTGCGACTCCATCTATTATAGATATTGCACCAAATTTACAATAATCTCTGCATGTACCTAATCCTAAGCACCCATATTTACATGATTTCGCTCCACCATTTAAAGTATTGGCAGATCTACAATCTTGAATTCCTTCATATGTATACTTATCTTTTGAGCTCATACAATTTCCTTTACAGATAACTTTTGCTACTTTCTTTTCCCCTTCTTCAGCTTTAAGACCCATTATTTCACCTATTTTAGCAGAACAATCAGATCCTCCTACTGGACATCCATTTACAGGGGCATTTCCCTCTGCTATAGCACTAGCTAAACCTCCACAACCAGGAAATCCACAACCTCCACAGTTTGCTCCAGGAAGAGCTTGAAGTATAGCTTCTACTCTTGGATCTACCTCCACTGCAAATTTTTTAGATGCATATGCTAATACTGCTCCAAATATTAACCCTAAAATACCTAATACTAAAACTGAACTAAATAAACTCATCTTTTCACCCCCCTAACTTATAGTTGTATAAGTCCTGCAAATCCTAAAAATGCAATTGACATTAGACTTGCTGATATAAGAGTTATCGGGAAACCTTTAAATGCATCTGGTATATCTGCTAACTCTAATCTTTCTCTTATTCCTGCAAATAATACTATTGCTAAAGTAAACCCAATACCTGCTCCGAATCCATTAACTATTGTTTCTATTAAATTATATCCATTATTCACGTTGACTAATGCTATACCTAATACTGCACAGTTTGTAGTTATAAGAGGTAAGAAAACCCCTAATGCTTGATATAAAGAAGGACTCATTTTTTGAATTACCATTTCTACGAATTGAACTATAGATGCTATAACTAATATAAATGCTATCGTTTGTAAGAAACCGTTGTTAGTTGAAATTAGTAATTTTTGTATAAAGTATGTAATTATTGATGCTAAAGTTAAAACAAATGTAACAGCAACACCCATACCCACAGCTGTATCTACCTTTTTTGAAACTCCTAAGAACGGACATATCCCTAAGAATTGTGATGTTATAACGTTGTTAACTAAAACAACACTTAAAAATAAAAGTATTAAATTCAAACTCTACACCCCCGTTATGCTTTTTTGCTTCTTAGCTTATTAAACCCTGCTAAAAGGAACCCTAGTGTTAAAAATGCACCTGGTGGTAATATGAATAGTAGTACTGGCTCAAAAGATGCTCCAAATAAACTAAATCCAAATAAACTACCATTTCCAAGTATTTCTCTTACTGCCCCTAATATTGTAAGAGCCATACTAAATCCTAGACCCATACCTACACCATCTACTGCAGATTCTACCGGTGTGTTTTTTGATGCAAAACTTTCTGCACGAGCTAATATTAAACAGTTAACAACTATTAATGGTATGAATAAACCAAGAGCTGCATCAAGTGCAGGAACATAGGCTTTTAAAAGCATCCCTACAATAGTAACAAATGTTGCTATTACTACAACAAAGGCTGGAATTCTTATTTTATCTGGTATTATTTTTCTCATTAAAGATATTACCAAGTTTGAACAAACTAAAACTGCTGTTGTTGAAAGCCCCATACCTAGTCCATTTATAGCTGAAGTAGTTACAGCTAAAGTAGGACACATACCTATAACTTGCACAAACGTTGGGTTTTCATCTATTAGCCCGTTCTTAAATATTTTAGCTAATTTCATATTCTACCCTCCTATTTATTTAAACTACTTTCAAACACCTTTATTGCTGCATTTACTCCACTTGTAACAGCTTTTGATGTGATAGTAGCTCCTGATATTGCTTGAACTTGATCATCTGATGATGCTTTCCCTTTAACTACATTAAGTTCCTTAGCTTGCTTTTCATTAAATTGATCTTTAAATCCAGGTTCAGCGGCTTTTGTACCTAACCCTGGTGTTTCTGACATACTACCTATATTTATACCTTTTATAACTCCATCTTTAGATATACCTACAATTAATTCTATTTGTCCACCATATCCTTTTGGTAAAGTTTTTATAGTATATCCTACTGTTTCAGATCCATTTTTACCTTCATATACTTCTGCAATAATCCCATCTTCTAGTCCTTCAATATTTTTAAATACACTATCATCTAGCTGCTTGAACTCCTTAGCATCAGCTAAAACAATTTGTCTAGATTCATTATTAGCTTGTATATTTCTTTGTTCTATAATTGGAGCTGTTACTTGGTTTACAAACCCTAGAGCTAGAGCAGCTACTGCGCATATAGCAAATAATGTTGCACCTAATTTTGCAATATTATTCATTACTTAGCCACCTCCCCAAATACTCTATTTTTAACATACTTATCAATAAGAGGTGTAACAACATTTACTAGTAATATTGAATACGATACACCCTCTGGATATCCACCATATAATCTTATTACAGTTGCTATTACCCCTGCTAATACTGCATATATTACTTGGCCCTTAGTTGTCATAGGAGACGTAGTATAATCAGTAAGCATAAAGAATGCACCTATCATAAGACCTCCTGCAAGTAACTGATAGATAGCAAAATTCAAATCAAATCCACCTAGTATAAATGATAATATGAAAACTGTTCCTATGTAACAAACTGGGATTACATAATTTATTATTCCTTTATACATCAAATAAAGTCCACCAATTAAAATTAATATAACTGATGTTTCACCTATACAACCACCTATATTACCTATCATCATATCGGTTAAGCTTATTCCGCTATTTGTAAGGGCATCTATTCCTTGTGCTCCATTTTTTAAAAAACTTAAAGGTGTTGCTGTTGTATATGCATCTATATTTCCACTACTAACCCAATTTACGCCTGTTTTTGTCCAAGCAGTCATAGCTACTGGAAATGATGCTAATAAAAATGCTCTTGCTGCAAGAGCTGGGTTTACAAAGTTATTCCCTATACCTCCAAATACCATCTTTACAACTATTATTGCAAACATAGATCCTAATATACACATCCACCAAGGAAGTGATGCTGGTACGTTAAAGGCTAATAGTAACCCTGTAACCACTGCTGAAAAATCAGCTATAGTACTTTCTTGTTTTGTTATCTTTTGATATAAAAATTCTGAACCAACAGCACCCAGTATACAAAAGAACATTACATTTAAAGCACTTAATCTAAAGAAATATAAAGCACCTAATGTTGCTGGAAGAAGTGCTATTATAACTTGTTTCATTATATATGATGTATCTTCATTACTTCTCACATGAGGAGAAGATGATACTATGAGTTTATTATTCATCCTATTCCCTCCTAGCTCCCCTTATTTAGTTGTTTGCTTTCTTTTATTAGCAATTATTTCTCTTTTTGCATTTCTTACAGATTGAAGTAATGGTCTTCTTGCTGGACATACAAATGAGCAAGATCCACATTCTATACAATCTAAAGCTCTATAGTTTTGAGCATTTTCAAAATCATTTTTTAAAGAATATGCACTTATATATAACGGTTGTAAAAATGCAGGACACACACTTAAACATTTTCCACATCTTAAACAATTCTGTGGCTTAGGAGTCTTTGATTCCTCTTCATCTAGACAAAGTATCCCTGACGTACCTTTATTTGTCGGTATGTCTATTGTATACTGTGCAATCCCCATCATTGGACCACCCATTATAACTTTACCTACTGTTTTATCTTCTTTAAATCCTTCACACTGCTCTATTATTTCTGAAACTAAAGTACCAACTTTAGTTATTAAGTTCTTAGGATTTTTTATACAACTTCCAGTAACAGTAGTTATTCTTTCTATTAAAGGCATACCTGTTTTTATAGTTCTTGCTACCTGAGCTGCTGTACCAACATTATTAACTACAGCACCTGCATCCATTGGTAATCCTCCCGAAGGAACCTCCCTACCTGTACAAGCGTATATAAGTTGCTTTTCTGCGCCTTGAGGATATTTTATTTCAAGTCCTACTACTTCTATATCCTTATACTGTTGGGCTACTTTTTGTATAGCATCTAATGCATCTGGCTTATTTGCTTCTATACCTATATAACCTTTTTTTACATTTAAAGCTTTCATAAACACCCTAAGTCCAAATACTACATCTTCTGGATTTTCAATCATTAACCTGTGATCTGCAGTTAAGTATGGCTCACATTCTGCCCCATTTAATATTACTACATCAATGTTTTTGTCTGGTGGAGGAGATAGTTTTACATGAGTTGGAAATGTTGCTCCACCCATACCTACAATACCTGCTTCTTTTATTATTGATACTATTTCTTCCTTCGTTAAATTCTCTAATTCGCCTTTAGGTTTCACACTTTCGTGCTTCTCTTCCAAGAAATCGTTTTCTATTACAACACAAATTCCTGTTCCCCCGGCCACCTCATATTCTTTTATTGCGATTACTTTTCCTGATACTGATGAATGAACATTACAAGAAACAAATCCTTGCTGCTCACCTATTTTTTGACCTACTTTTACTGAATCACCCACTTGAACTATTGGGCTTGCTGGTGCTCCTATATGCTGTTGGAGTGGTATGTATACGACTTTAGGATTTTCTGCTTTCTCAATAGCTTTTTGGTTAGAATACTCCTTTTTATATGGAGGATGGATTCCTCCTCTAAAAGTTAAGAGTTTCATATTTTTACCCCCTTATCTATAAATTTAAACATTTATTTCCACTTACTAATAAGTATACTATATTTACTGTAAAAACTTAACAATTGTTAAAAAAATATCCGATTTTAAAATGTTTTCATACTTTGTGATATATTTATTTTTAATGTAATTTTTGATATATTATATTTTTTAATCATAAAAAAGAGTTGTTAAATAACAACTCTTATGCTTTCTTTATAGAGTTTATAAAAGAAAAATACTCTTGCATAGAAGATAAATACATACTTTCGCTTACATTATAATTTTTATCATTAGCTGACTTTAAAGCCATTTCCACCTTTTCAGTTAAATTTTTTGTATAATTAAGTAAGTTATCTTTGAATACATTCATTTCAGAATAGTTAATTTTTTTACCTTCTTTTTCTATATTTGATACAATTTCTTTTCTTTCCGCTAGTATGTCATTATATTTTTTTATATCTACATTTTCCTTGCTTGATTGCCAAAACGCAGATTCTTGCTCAAAGTTCTTTATTAAACTATTTAGTTGTTTTGTAATACTTTCTACATATGAATATTTACTTGTATATTCTATTGCCAATACAGGAACTTTCAATTCTGATAAAAATGCATCTGGAAATATATCTTTTACTTCATTTATATGACTTCTAGTAGATTCTTGATCAAAATATCCATGAGTTTGTACTTTTTTTGCACCGTCTATTTCTACAACAGAAAATGGTATTTTCTTTTCAACCAATTGTGTTTCTATTTTATTTAAATCTTTGTCATTACTAACAGAAGCTACTTGAACAGTATATATACTCCAAGGCTCTACTCTTGCTAGTTTAACATCTTCAGCAACTTCTTTTTCTTTAATCTCTTGCTTTTCATTTTCAACTTTTTCTACTGCTTGTTCATCATTTTTTTGTGGTTCAATCTTGTAGTCTTCATATCCTAAAAAATCACTATCTTTTTTGAAAGGATTTTCTAATTTTATAAATGATACTTTTTTAGATATATTTTCTAAAATATTACTATCTTTTACCCTATAGATACCATACCCACTAATTAAGCATATGCTAGCTGTTATCACAATTACTTGAATATGTCTTGTCTTACGTCTCTTATTAAAACCTCTATAAATTGTTTTTCTTTTATTCATTAGTTTGTCCCCCCTAAAAATATTATTAATAATATATATTTTTAAATATACAAATTTATGATTAGTTATAAAATTTATTTACTAAAATTTATTTTTTATAAAAGTTCACTTTATATATATATGATTTTTATAAGATTATATTCTAATCTTTGCAATTATAGGATAATGATCAGACATATTTTTTATCAAAACATCGTAATCTAAAACCTCAACATTAGGTGAAACAAATATATAATCTATTCTATCTAAACCAGTTGCAAATGTTAAAACATTCGCTTTATTTAATTCTATTGCTACATCTTTAAGAATTTTATCATCTATATACATATTCCCTTGGTTAAAATCTCCTACAACAATATATGGTTCATTCCCTAATGTGTTTATAAATCCTACTAGTTCATCTAATTGCACTTTTCTTTCATCTTCACCTAAACCTAGATGTACATTTATGATATTTAATTTTCTACCTTCTACATTAACAACTGTATGTAACATACCTCTTTGTTCTCTATCGCTTTTTAAATATATATGGTTTTGACTCTTTATGGGATACTTAGAATAAGTAACTAAACCATAATTTGATCCTAATCCAACAACATTAGCTCCAAAATGTGAGTACATTTTAAGCTCATCCTTAAAGCTACTAACCTGAAATCCTGCCTTTGCTGATTCATTTACTTCTTGAAGGCATATAATATCTGAGTTTGATACTCTTAAAAAATCTATTATATCAAAAAGTGTTGGAAACATATCTTTGTTTAATCCGCTATGAATATTATAACTTACGATCTTAATTTCTTTTTTAGGAGGAAAATATTTAACTTCAAACATAAAACTTATGCTCATAAGTATTATTATAAAAATTACTATAATTAATTTTTTAATACGTATATGTCATCAACTCCTTGTTTGATTTCTTTTATATTATATGCGTTTTTCAAAATTAAAGACGCTTTATAAGCGCCTTCAATTTTACATTATTTTATTTATTTTTTAACAAGTTTTTCTTTCATAATATAATTTATTACCTTTTTTCTTATATCTTCTGCAGAATCATCATCTTCTACCTTTAAGTCTAATAATCTAGCTATGGATCTCATATCATTTCTTGTTTTTGACCTATAGCTTTCTATTAAGTCTGTTTTTATTTTTTCTGGTTCTAATATATATTCGTCACTTCCCCTTTTATACGAAAAATATCGTTTAGAATACTCATCTTTATTAGAATATATATGATTTGCCACTTTTCTAAGTGTCTGATTATATGAACTTTTCATACTTGCATTTATCCCCAAATGTTTAGCAAATTTAATCAACTCATTTTTAGACTTAAATAAATCCTCTGATTTAATAACTTTAACAACAGAAGATACATTTTCTTGATGAGCTCCTTTTTTTAATACTCTTAAATATGTTTTATTGCTACCTATACCTTGTGATAGTTTTTTTATATTTTCACTTATTATTTTATCAACATTTCCCTCAAAGTACTTTTGTACTCCCTTTTGGGATACATAACTTTCAAGTTCTTTTTGGGCCATTTCAAGTATCATCTTTCTCAAATTTTCTTTATATCCTCTTTCATCCACGATACTCCCCCCTTAGTTATTTATATTATATTCAAACTTTTTTAAAAATGTGAGTTACCTTCTTGGACAATTTTCATAATATAACTTATATACATTAAATATACTAATTAATTATTTATTTATTAGTTATTTATTAGTTGTGAACTTAATAATGTTTATTTTTATAGCATAATTTATATGTATATTTAATTTGAGTATGGACATACTAATAATGTAAAATCAAACATACTCAATCTCCCCCATTTTAGACTTCTATTATTTCCCCCAATAGAAGTCTTTTTTTATAAAATAAAAAGCTAATAGATTATCAATCTATCAGCTTTTTTATTTATTGTATACCTTTTAGCTCAAATCCTAATTCTTCTATAACTTTCTTTAATTCATCATGCCTCACATCGTTATTCATTTCTACTAATGCATATTTTCCTTCTAAGTTAACTTCTAATACATCTATCCCCTCTATATCTTCTATAAGAGCAGTTTTTAAATGGTTTACACAATGACCACAACTCATGCCTTCTATTAATAATTTTTTGTTCATAATTTATACCTCCTTGCATACCCTATGCAGGTATTATATCATATATTTTAAGTATCTAAACAATAGTTTTTTCATTTATCATGCTAAATATAATACAAATTTGATTTTTAGAGTATTCTAAGATTAAATCAAATAAAAAATAGCTATATATTTTATATAACTACTTTTTATTGATGTGGAAAACGTGACTTGAACCCGTATAGATGTAATCTACTACTCTCTCAAAGTAGCGTGTCTACTTATTCCACCATTTCCATATATTTATGTTATGTTTTAAATAGTATTAACTTTAAATAAGGAAGTCAATAAATCTAATTATTAAATTTATTGACTTCCTTATATTATTTTTCTGGAGTTTTTAAATTAGTTATCCCTTCATAAACATCAAAATCATTTGGTGATATTTTCCCTTGAACTCTTCTATTTGTTACTATATATTCATCTCTAATTGCCAAACTAATAAATATTACATTGTCATTTATATATTTTTGCATTGATTTATATACATCACTTATTTGTTCTTCAGTTGTTGCACTTATCAAAGAGTTCTCATCACTAACAAGTTTTTCATCACTATACCCAGAACTATTTATTATATCCCTAGCATCTGGTATAATTGATAATTCCCAACCTACTAATGCCAAGTCATAATTTTTAGAGCTTATTGCATCATCTAAAGCTTGTCCTTCTAATTCTACAATATGAGACTTAATACCTATAACTTTTAAGTTTTCAACTGTTAAATGTGCCGATTTAACTCTTTCTGTATTATTTTTATTAACAAGTATTTTAAGATCTATTTTAGATAATTTTTCTTTTAGTTGAGCTTCTTTATCTATAGTTTCTTCTTTTTCTTTATTTTCTTTTGTGTCTTTTTCTTTTACTTCTTTGCTTTCTTGCTTAGTATCTGAAGCTTTAGTATTTGCTTTTTCTTTATTTTCTAATTGTTTTAATTCTTCATCTGTAACTGGTTTAACTTTTTCCAAATAAGATTTAGCCTTATCCTTATCATATTTTATCGCTTTTAAATTTTTATCATAATATTTTGAGTTTGAATTTAGAGGAAAATTAGATAATGTAGCATCTGACATATAACCTTCTTCAACTATACGCTCTCTATTAATTGCATGAGCTATAGCTTTTCTAAAGTTAACATCTCTTAAGTATAGATTGTCATAATTAAATATTATATTTTCATATCCTCTTCCTTCATATGTTGTTAAATTAAATTGTTTTTCATAAAATTTACTTAAATCATTTAAAGATATGCTAGCTATATCGCTTTCTAATGCCATAACCATAGAAACTAAAGCATCTTCATCAGGAACAACCCCTACTTTTATATCCTTTACTTCTTTAGGTAATTCATTATAATAATCTTCATTTTTAGAAAGTATTATGCCTTCCCTTTCCTCATATTTATCAATTTTATAAGGCCCATTACCTATTAAATTTTTCTTTATTTCATTTGCATCTTTTGTATTTACACTTCCTATCTTATTCTCAGAAACTATAGGAAATATTAACGTATCTATTGAAAAAGGATATCTTTGTTTAAATTTTATAGTAAATTCTTTTTCACTTTGAATAGATACTGATGATATATTCTTAGCTAATTCATAATAAGGGCTGTCTGGATTTTTTTGAATTAATCTTATTGTAAAATCAACGTCTTGAGATGTAACTGGTGTCTTATCATGCCAATTTGCATCTTTTAATTTCATATCTACACTTGTACCATCTTGAGCTATTTGGTATGTATCTACCAGCTGAGGAACTACGTTATAGTTTTCATCTATAGTAAATAATCCATCATAAATTAAGTTCATAACATATCCAACAGATTTATCTTTGTTCAGCAACGGGTTTATAGTTATAGGTTTTACCATACTTAGATTTATTTCTTGTGAATTTAATGAACTTTGTACAGTACTTTCTTTTGTTTCAGCCTTCTCACTTTTACTACACCCAGATGCTATCATTAGAGTTACTAAGACTATGGGTAAAATTTTTACTTTTTTCATTAGTTAATACCTTCCTTGCCATATATCTCATTGTAATTTTTATAATTTTTATTTACTTTTTCTAAATAGTTTGATGTTTCTTTAAATGGAATCATATGTAACTTTTCTCCATCCTTGCTAAAGTCACTATCAGATAACCATTTTTTCACATTACCTGAACCTCCATTATATGCTGCTATAACTAGATCTAAGCTTCCAAATTCTTTAAACAACTTGTTTAAATACCAGCACCCTATCCTAATATTTGTATCTGGATCAAATATATTTACCTCAGATAATTCAAGCTCTTCTTTAGCCCAATCTCTAGTTATATCACTTATTTGCATTAAACCTTTAGCCCCTTTATAAGATACTGCATTTTCTCTAAACTTACTTTCTGCTTTTATAATACTATAAACTAAATTTTCTTCTAAATTAAATTCTTTTGAATATTTTTCTACAGCCTCAGGATATTTTTTAGGATATATAATTTTATGTACTGTTTTACTTTCTACCAAAATTGTTATAAATAAAATCAATACAATAGACAATACTATTAATATATTTTTCTTATTCACACCAATTCTCCTTAATATATGCTATGCATTTTTCAGCTTCTAATTTTAACTTATTAATATCCCCTGAGTTATCTATTACATAATCTGCAAATTTAATCTTTTCTTCCTGCTTTATTTGAGAATTTATTCTACTTATAGCGTCTTCTCTAGTACATGCATCCCTATATTGTATCCTTTTTATCTGTTCTTCTTTATTACAAATCACGACTATCAATTTATCTATTATCTCTAAATATCCACCCTCTATAAGTAATGCAGCATCAATAACGACTATTTTCTCTTCCATTAATTTATATTTCTTTATTTGGTTTACTATCTTCATATATATCTGAGGATGAGTTAACTCATTTAATTCTATAAGCTTTTTATCATTATTAAATACAATACTTCCTAAAGCTTTTCTATTTAAAGTATTATCCCTATTTTTTATGCCATCTCCAAAATGATTAAATACCATTTGTAAAATATCTCTATCTTCAAATATTTGCCTAGATATTATATCCGCATCTATTATTTTTATATTATTATTCATAAATATATTAGATAGGCTGCTTTTACCACAACCTATATTACCGGTAAGACCTAATATTAACACACTTTCACCTACTTTGTTTCATACCATGAATCACCTATATTTAAGTCTACATCTAAGTGTACATCCATCAATACAGCATTTTCCATTTCATCTCTAACTATTTTTTTAACTATATCTAGCTCTTCTTTGACAGATTCAACAATAAGCTCATCGTGTACTTGTAATATTAATTTGGATTTTAATTTTTTTTCTTCTAATTTTTTATACACATTAACCATAGCTATTTTTATTATATCTGCTGCACTTCCTTGTATAGGAGCATTCATGGCAAATCTTTTTCCACGATTTCGTTCCATAAAGTTACTAGATTTAATTTCAGGGATGTATCTTCTTCTATTAAATAGAGTTGTTACATATCCATCTTCTGTAGCTTTTTCTATAGTTTGATCCATATAATTTTTTATTTTATCATACTTTTCAAAGTATCCTTCTATATATTCTTTTGCTTGTTTAACTGGTATATTAAGGTCATCTGCTAAACCAAAATCACTTTTACCATACACAATTCCAAAGTTTATTGCTTTAGCTGCACTTCTCAACTCACTTGTTACATCTTTTACATCTACACCGAATACTTGAGATGCTGTTTTTGTATGTATATCTTCATTATGCTTAAACGCATCTATCATATTTTCATCTTGACTCATTTGAGCTAAAACTCTAAGTTCAACTTGAGAATAATCTGCATCTACTAACTTACAGTTTTCATCAGCTATAAATACTTTTCTTATATTTCTACCCATTTCAAGTTTTACAGGTATATTTTGAAGGTTTGGTTCTGTTGATGAAATTCTCCCTGTAGTTGTTATCGTTTGATTAAATGACGAGTGAATTCTATTACTTATTGGATTTATTATATTTAATAACCCTTCTACATAAGTCGAATTTAATTTAACTATTTGTCTATACTCTGTTATCTTATCTATTATAGGACTTTGGGATTTTAATTTTTCTAAAACATCCGCATTTGTAGAGTATCCTGTTTTTGTTTTTTTAATTACAGGCAGTCCTAATTTCTCAAATAAAATCACTCCAAGTTGTTTTGGTGAATTTATATTAAATTCTTCCCCTGCAATATCATATATCTCTTTTTCTAATTTTTTTATAACTTCTTTAAATTCAGTTCCTAGTTCACTTAGTTTTTCTTTATCAACTCTTACACCCTCATATTCCATATCACCTAAAACTTCAACCAAAGGCATTTCTATATGATAAAATAATCCATCCATTTCCATCTCTTTTAGATTACTTTCCATGATAGGATTAACATCATTTACTGTAGTTAGTATTTGAGATATATGCTTTGATAGTTCGTCAAACTCTAAGTCTTGATACTTTTTAGCTTTAACTCCTTTACCTAAAAGTTCTTCTGATGATTTTACTCTTTTAGTAAGGTATTTCATAGCTATTGCACTACATTCATATGATGTTGATGACATAGAATCTATCAAATATTCTGCTATAGTTATATCAAAGTACATATTTTCTAATTTTATATCATATGATTTCAAAGCTATATAATCATCTTTTAGATTATATCCAAATTTTTTAATTTCTTCACTCGAAAGTATCTCTTCTAAGATACTTATACTATCCTCTTCTATATAGTATATATTACTACCGTCAGTACTTACAAACATATAAAGAATATTTTTTTCTAGTATATTCCCTTCTTTTCTAACTGTTTTTATCAAAATTTCTTTTTTATCACTTACTTCTTTTATAAAAGACTCAATATCTTCAAGTTTTTTAATGCTAAAACTATAACTATTTGAATCTATTTCTTCTTTATTATCTATTTCAATTATTCTAGGTATTAAACTAGTAAATCCTAAATATTTAAAGTATTCAACCACACTATTTGGGTCAAAATCTCCATACTTTAAATCCTCTAATTTTACATCTACTGGAACATCTCTTACTATAGTTGCAAGCATTTTACTTTTTAGCGCTAAGTCTTTATTTTCCTCTACTTTCTTTTTTATACTTCCTTTTAAATTTTCTATATTTTCAATTATACCCTCTATACTAGAATACTCCTTTATAAGCTTTATACCTGTCTTTTCTCCTACCCCTGGAATTCCAGGTATATTATCTGATTTATCTCCCATTAAACCTTTTAAATCTATAAATTGTGTTGGTGTCATTTCGTATTTATCGATAACTGCCTCAAAATCATATTCTTCTACTTCTCCAATTCCCTTTTTAGTTATCAAAGTAGTTGTTTTATCAGAAGCTAGTTGTATAGCATCCTTATCTCCGGTTACTATATATACCTTATACCCATTTTCTTCACCTAATTTAGAAACTGTCCCTATAATATCATCAGCTTCATATCCGTCTAACTCTAATCTATTAATTTTAATTTTATCCAAAAGTTCTTTTAATGGTTCAAACTGAACCTTTAATTCATCTGGCATTTTCTTTCTTCCTGCTTTATATTCTTCAAACTCTATATGTCTAAATGTCGGAGATTTTCTATCAAATGCAACACTAATGTGTGTAGGTTTATATGTATCTATTATTTTAAATAGCATTGTTGTAAAACCATATATAGCATTGGTTTTTAGTCCGTCTTTATTACTCATTTCTGGTAATGCATAAAATGCTCTATTTATTATTGAATTTCCATCTATTATAACTAATTTTTTATCCAAATTTATCACTCCTGCTAAGCTTTTTATTTTTATAAGCTAATACGTTATTATTTAATATTACCATAATTTTGAAATTATATTAACATTAAATATGTTGCAAACGTTTAATTATATTGTTATAATATAATTATATTCCATATTTTGCCGGATTGGTGGAATGGCAGACGCGACGGACTCAAAATCCGTTGGTAGCAATACCGTATGGGTTCAAGTCCCATATCCGGCACCAATATTTTTAAGAGTTACAACTAATAGTTGTAACTCTTTTATTGTACCCTAAAATACTAAATCCGTTAATATTAATTGAGAAATAAAATAAAGTATTAAAATTACTGTAATAAATATAGATATATATATAAATAAAAATTTATATTATTGTAGTTGATATTGACTTATTTAAAATTTGATTTATAATAGTATACAACAAGTAGATAACTGAGATAGAGGCGCGAAACTTAAAAGTAATATTATGGAGGTAAGCTCAATGAAGTAGTATGAAAGGAAGTTTTGCCGAAGTAAATAGTTAATAGCTTTAATACTATTTGCTGGGCTTGTATAGAATATATATAAGACTGTCACATTTTTGTGGAGAGCTATTTTCAATGAAAACGTACGGTATATTCATACTTTTTTAGTATGATCTTTTCGTATAAAGTCATGGGCATAGTCTCATGGCTTTTTTATTGTTAGAAAAATTTTTATTATCTTAGTTACTTATTTATAATTGATACCATAAGGAGGAAAATTTAAATGAGTGAACAAAATCATGATTTAAAAAGATGTTTAAAAGCAAGACACTTAAATATGATTGCTTTAGGTGGATCTATAGGAACAGGTATATTTCTTGCTATGGGAGATACTCTTAATCAAGCAGGTCCAGGAGGTGCATTAGTAGCCTATGGCCTTATAGGTATAATGGTGTATTTTTTAATAACTAGTTTAGGTGAAATGGCAACATATATGCCTATATCCGGTTCATTTAGCTCATATGCTACAAAGTTCATAGACCCTGCACTAGGTTTCGCACTTGGATGGAATTACTGGTATAACTGGGCTATAACAATAGCCGCTGAAATGGTTGCAGGATCTTTAATAATGAAATATTGGTTTCCTAATATTCCTGGATTTTATTGGAGTATAATATTTTTATTTATAATTGTGAGTTTAAACTTTTTATCTGCAAAGGCGTATGGTGAGTCTGAATATTGGTTTGCAGGAATAAAAGTAGTTACTGTAATTATATTTTTAATAATAGGATTTTTAATGATTTTGGGTATAATGGGTTCAGACAATATAGGATTTCACAATTACTTTATAGATGACGGACCATTTCACAGCGGAATAAAGTCAATATTTGCTATTTTTTTAGTTGCAGGCTTTTCATTCCAAGGAACAGAACTTATTGGAGTTGCTGCTGGTGAAAGTGAAAATCCGGAAAAAACCATTCCAAAAGCAGTTAAATCTATATTTTGGAGAATATTAATCTTCTACCTAGGAACTATCATCGTTTTAGGTGCTATAATACCTTTTACTCAAGCAGGTGTTTCAGAAAGCCCATTTACTATGGTTTTTGAAAAAGCTGGAATTGCTGGAGCTGCATCTATTATGAATGCTATTATACTTACTTCTGTATTATCTGCTGGAAATTCTGGTATGTATGCCTCTACTAGAATGCTTTATTCAATGGCTACAGAAGGACTTGCTCCTAAGATTTTTGCAAAAACTAACAACAGAGGAGTCCCGGTAAATGCTCTTATTTTAACAACTTTAGTAGCCTCTGCTTGCTTCTTGACTGGGATATTTGCAGAGAGTACAGTTTATGTTTGGTTGGTTGCTGCATCTGGTCTAGCTGGCTTTATAGCTTGGGTCGGTATAGCTATTTGCCACTATAGATTTAGAAAAGCCTATATCCATCAAGGTCATGATTTAAAAGAATTAAAATTTAAAGCTAAATGGTATCCTTTTGGACCAATATTAGCACTTTTAATGTGTATTATAATTATTATAGGTCAAGGATATTCTTGTATAACACCAAGTGGAATTGATTGGAAGAATTTAATAGCTTCTTATATAGGTATCCCTTTATTTTTAGCCCTATATATTGGATATAAAATTAAACATAGAACTAAAGTCATTCCTTTGGATAAAGTAAATTTAGTTTATACCAAAGCTAATAAATAAATATTTAATTTAATAAGCTAAAAAGATTTAGTAAAAACTAAATCTTTTTAGCTTATTTTTATTTATTTTTTAAAGTTATTTGTACTATTTCAGGTTTACAATTTAATCTAACTAAAACCTTAGAACCCCCAAGCCCTTTGCTTAATAGCATGGTAGATGAATTTTCCTTATATTCTCCTAAGTCGTATTTAGGGAAAAATTCTCGGCTAGGCGAAAGTACTCCTCCTAAATAAGGTATTCTTATTATACCTCCATGCACGTGACCTGATAAAATTAAATCAGCTCCCCACTTAGAGTATTCTTCAAAGAAAAATGGATTATGTGCTAATAAAATATTATATTCATTATCATTAATTTTCCCTAGATTATCATTCATAAAGTTACTCCCTAAAGGTTTGTTTTTATTTTTATAGTTACTAAAAAAATATGGATAATACTCTAAAGGAACAACTAACCCATATAAATTTATATAGCTATCTCCCCTATTTATTGTGATTTTATCATTATCTAAATTAATTATTTTTTTATTATATAGTTGTTTAAAATAATCTTTATATAATTCTCTATGTTTTTTATTCAATGATTTTTGTTCATGGTTTCCTATAATATGATATATTGGATATTTTAAACTCAAGGCGTCTACTAAATCTAACGCTACTTTATAATTTTTATTTTCTCCTTCAACCAAATCACCTGTAATAAATATAGCATCTGGCTTTAAAGCATCTATTTTTTTTATTAATTTGTAATTATCTTTACCAAAACTTTTATTATGTAAGTCACTAATTTGAACTATTTTATAATTATGAAATTCTTTAGGTATTTTTTTATTTTTTATTTCATATTTATTGATTTCAATTGAATTAGTTTCGTATAAACATATTCCAGCGATGCCTAGTATTGCTGATCCTCCTAAAATTACTTTATCTAACATAAATATATCTCCTCTATATTATTTTGTCTTTACTATTATACCTTATATGATTTTTTATATCTTAAAAGTTAAATAATAATATTATTTTTTAGGTATAAACTTTTTCGACAAATTAAATTTATACTTATTCTAATTATTTTAATTTTTACTAAGTTAAAAATAAAAGCAGCTAAATTTAGCTGCTTTTATTTTTAAATGAATTTATTAATCCTCTTTTTTTACTTTATTATATAATTTTTCTGTTTTAGTTCTATTTGTACCACTATCTTTAGCACCTACATGTAATCCATCTTTTATTCCTAGCTCTGACCCATGTTCGAAGTACATTTTTCTCATCTCAGCTTTTGATTTTGGTCTGTCTTTTAGTCTATTCTTATTATTGTCCATCTTAATCTATGCCTCCTAGAAAAATTTATTCTCTAAGATTAATTTATCCAAAAAAATATTATTTATTACTCAAATAAATAACCTATGAATTTTTAAACAATATATTCTTAAACCAAAAAAGCTATAATTTTTAATTATAGCTTTAATAATTATACAAATACTTTTGAGCTAAATCCATTGTTTTGTCTTTATCTACAATATCAATTTTTTCAATTTTTCCATTATCTCCAAAAACAGTTAGTATTTTATTTATTTGACCACCATTATCAATTAATGCATATGCTTCCACGTATTGATTTCTAGATTTATCATACGCTTCTACATTATACATGCCATCTCCTACTACTTCATATAGTGAATCTATAGATTTACCTTCAAATTTACTAAAATCAATGCCTTCTACTTTACTTAACGGTAAATATGATGATTCATTATACTGATCTACTATTATATCTATATCATCACTTACGTTTTCTGACTTTATATCATTTTCAGAAAACTCATATGTCTGAACTTCTACAACTTTATCATCCTTTATTTCTATATATAAAGCACTACCTTCAAACTCATCTTCAGCTGTATACTTAGGATATATAAGTCTTAAGTTATCTGTTTCATCCATATTCTCTAAATTACTTACATTATCCATATCGATATAATATGTCGTGCAATATGGCTGTCCCATATTATTTATAACATATTCATAGTCTTTATCCATTATTTCATTGACATCATTTTGAACTTTTGTCATCATCCTTTGTTGAGTTGCTTCGTCTTCTATAGAAACATCTTCTTTAGCACTATTTTTATTACATCCCGTAACAAATATACTTAATACAACAATGCTAGTCATAAATGTCCTTTTTAAATCCATATTTACAGACCTCCTCCCGTTGATTTAAATATTTATATAATCTAAAGTACCATTCTTATTAAATAAAGATATTCCTTGCCTTATATAAATTATATACTATTTGTTATATCTTAATAATAAATAGGGCTATTTTGTAATATTTTTGTAATAGAATCTCTAGTTATTTCCCAATTATGTAAAATAATTACATATAGATAGTACTATTATATCAAATTATTATGTATTAATCAAAAACCTATATATCCTATTTACAGATATTTTAAATTTTATGTGTGATATAATACTTATATAATATCAAAGGGAGAGGGTAATAATGGACTTTAAACAACTTGAAGTTTTCGTTGCAGTTTCTAAGCATCAAAGTTTTTCTAAAGCTGCTAGAGAACTATTTTTAACACAGCCTACAGTTAGTTCTCATATTCAAAATTTAGAAAAAGAACTAGATACTATTTTAGTTAATAGAAATAATAAAAACATAACATTAACAAAATCAGGTGAGATACTTTATAATCACGCTATATATATATTGAATAATTGTAAAAAAGCAGTATATGATATAAAAGAATATGCAGGAAAAATAGAAGGTATAATAGACCTTGCTTGTAGTTCTATACCTGAAACTTACATACTTCCTAATTTTTTAAAAAGTTTTTCTTCTACTTATCCAGATGTTAAATTTAGCATTAGCCACTATGATTCTCAGTATGCTATATCAGAAATACTTAACGAAAGAGTAAGTTTTGGGCTTGTGGGATCTAAAATAAACAATACTCAAATTGAATATATGGACTTAATTGATGATGAATTAGTTCTAATTACTCCTTTTAATTTAGAGCTACCTAATATAAATGGTTCTATAGATATAAATGAATTAACAAACTTAAAGCTTATTATGAGAAAAGAAGGATCTGGAACTAGAAATTTAATCGTGAATACACTTAAACAAAATAATTTTTCAATTGATAAGTTAAGCATTTTAGCTCATGTAGAATCTAATGAGTCTATAAAAGAAATGGTACGATTAGGATTAGGAGTTTCATTTATATCATATGCTTCATGTATAGATTATTTAAACTCCAATAAAATAAGGTATTATAAAATAAATAATATAGAATTTAAAAGAAAGTTCTACTTTGTTTATTCTAAGAAGAAAATTTTTAATCCTTTAGAAGATAAATTTTTAACTAAATTATGTGAGTACTTTGAATTAGAAAAAAATAGACATTGATTAATCAATGTCTATTTTTAAAATTATATATTTAAATTAAAAAATGCTTTATATCCTTTATACATTTCATATATATCTACTTTTGAAACTATTTCATAAGGAGCGTGCATATTTAAAACTCCTACGCCACAATCTATAACTTCAGCACCAGAGTTAGCTAAAATATATGCGATTGTTCCACCGCCACCTTGATCTACCTTACCAAGTTCTGCTGTTTGCCATACTACATCAGCTTTATTGAATATCCTTCTTACTTCTGCCATAAATTCAGCATTTGCATCATTACATCCACTTTTACCCCTAACTCCTGTATATTTACTAAGTACAATTCCTTGACCCATATATGCAGAATTTCTCTTTTCATATACATCTGGATAGTTAGGATCATAACCTGCTGAAACATCAGCTGATAAAACTTTTGTATTTGCCATTGATCTTCTTACTTTTAGATCGCAATAATTTCCTTCTAAAGCAATAAGTTCAGCTACTGCGTTTTCAAAGAATTTTGATTGCATCCCTGTATTACCTTGTGATCCTACTTCTTCTTTATCTACACATAAAGCTACCGCACAATACTCTGGATTTTCAGTTTCTACTATAGCTTTTACTGCACCATAAGAACACACTCTATCATCATGACCATATGCTAGTACCATAGATCTGTCAAACCCTAAGTCACGAGCCTTTCCTGCTGGTACTATTTCTATTTCAGCACTTAGGAAATCTTCTTCTATCATTCCATACTTTTCATTTAACATTTTTAATATATTTTGTTCTATCGCTTCTTTTTCAACATCTTCTAATGGCATATGTCCTATAAGTAAGTTTAACCCTTCTCCTGTTATACCATCAGCTAGCTTCTTTTGCATTTGATCTCCTGCTAAGTGAACTAAAAGGTCTGTTATGCAAAATACTGGGTCAGAATCATCTTCTCCAATACAAATATCTACTTTTTTACCATCATTTAAAATAACTACTCCATGTATAGCAAGTGGCGTTGCTGTCCATTGGTATTTTTTTATACCACCATAGTAATGAGTTTTGAAAAATCCTAAATTAGCTTCTTGGTATAAAGGATTTGGTTTTAAATCAATTCTAGGAGCATCTATATGTCCTCCTACAATCCTCATCCCTTTTTCTAAGTTATTTTTACCCATTACAAATAAGGCAACTGCCTTATCTTTATTAACCGCATAAATTTTTTCTCCAGGGCTTATACTACCTTTTTCTATAGCATCTTCTATTGATATGTATCCATTTTGTTGAGCTATTTTTACTATTTCTCTTGCTGAAGTTCTTTCAGTTTTTCCATTATCTAAGAAAGTCATGTACTCTTTTGAATAAGCCATAACATTTTCTATTTTATTATTTTTTCTTTCTACTTCCCATGCATTTCTAAATTCATGTTTAAGTTCCATGTTACCCCTCCAAATTTTTTTTATTTTTATATTAAGTCAATATTATAAAAATTTTTTATTAATCTTTTTTTATTATTGGCTCTACAGGTTGTGCTTGAGGATTATTTTTCATATACTCATCATATTCTTCTTGAGAATGAACAACTTTAACATTGTCTAATCTTGATTTAAAATGAGCTCTAAAATGTTGTAAGTATTCTTTTCTTAATTCGTCTCTCTCTTTTAACTCCGCTTGTATTAATCCCTCACCCTTATTTTTTTTTGCTAGTTCATTTATTCTATCTAATTTTTTCTTATCAAACATTTTTAGTTCTACTTAAAATATACTAGTTATCTTAAGTAATCTCCTTTCTTATTTTTGCATTTAATAAAATAATTTATTACTTTTTATTTTTGCTATATTTTTATATTCTGTAAAAAATCCATCTAAATTATCACTTATTATAGATATTCCCTTTTCTAAATCTTGTATACTTGACTTTGCTATATTTATCCTAAAAAATCTATCATCAATTATATTATCAAAAAAATATGTACCAGGAAGAATTGACACTCCTTTATTTAACATAAAATCAGTAAAATCTTGTGATAAATATCCTCTAGGTAATTCTAAGAAAAAGTTAATACCACCATCACTATTTCTAACTTTCAATCTTCCTTCTAGTTTATCTTTTATTAATTTTTTTGTTAATATATACTTTTCTAAATATACATTTTCTACAGATTTTAGATATTCATTCCAATCAAAATATTTCATATAGTAATACATAGATTTTTGTATTAATCCTGGAGTAGATATATCTGAAGAATATTTTGCCCAAAGTACCTTTTTTAATAATTCATTAGGAACTTCTACCATACCGATTCTAAGACCAGGCATTAAAATTTTTGAAAAACTTTTTATATAAATGACTCTATTTTTATCATCATAACTTTTCAATGGTTTGTTATCAATTGATTCAAACTTAAAATCACTAATAAAATCATCTTCTACAATATAAAAATCATATTCTTCTGCTAATTCAATTAATTTTTTCTTTTTGTATGTAGAGTATGAAATTCCAGTTGGATTTTGAAAATTAGGCATTGTGTAAATTAACTTAGGTTTAACTTTATCTAACTTTAATTTAAGTATGCCTATATCTATTCCATCATCTAACATTGGTATTGATATTATTTTAGCTCCCCTACTTTTAAATACTTGTATCGCTCCATTATAAGTAGGCTCTTCTACAAATACTACATCTGAGTAGTTTATAAGACCTTTACAAACAATGTCTATACCCTGTTGAGCCCCTGATATTATTTGAATGTTATCTTTAGTCGTACTTATTTCTTTTTCTTTTAAGTAGTCAACTAACTTTTCCCTTAAATCATCAAATCCTAAACCTTCATCATATTCAAATATAGAGCTTCCTTCATTGGTAAGGGCCATATTAACAGCACTTTTAAAATCTTCTATTGGAAACATATCTGTTGACGGATTTCCACTATCAAAATGAATTAGCCCTTCTTTTTTTATTACTTTAGCTTCCTTTTCACTATTCATAGGCGATACAAAGGTCCCACTACCAACTGTTTTATATACATACCTTTCTTTTTCTAAAAGTTCATATACTTTAACTATAGTAGTATTATTAACTCCTATTAACTGAGATAACTTCCTTATTGGAGGAAGCTTTTCATGTTCAATTATCTTTTTTTCAATAATCATATTTTTTATATGATTATAAATTTGTAAATATTTTGCAGTATCTTTTTCTAATTCTATATTGTATTTTTCCATTTTATCACCACTTGTATTTTTCATTAATTCCTTGATGGTTATATTTATATTTGCTAATATGTAGTATGTATATATAATACCAAAATTTAATAAAAAGGGGAAATATTTATGTTTTATGACTATCACATGCACTCTAGTTTCTCTAATGACAGCAAAACTGATATGGAGGACATGATTAAAAGATCTATTGAACTAGGATTAAAAGAAATTTGTTTTACAGATCATGTTGATTATGATCTTGATACTGATTTTGATTGGGGAATTGACTATGGTAAATACTTTGAAAGATTAAATTTTTTACAAGATAAATATAATGATAAGATCTCTATAAAAAAGGGAATTGAACTTGGACTACAAAAACAAATTACTAAAAAATGTAGTGAGGATGCATGTAAATATCCTTTTGACTTTATAATATGTTCAATCCATGCTATAAACAAATTAGATTTATATTTTGGTGAATTTTTTAAAAATAAAACTCAGCATGAAGCCTATGAGGCTTATTTTAAAGAACTTTATACAGTTGTTAAAAATTATAAAGACTACTCAGTTTTAGGTCATCTTGATCTAATTAAACGTTATGGTAATTATGAAAATTTATTAGATGATAGCTTATTTTCAGATATAATAGAAGCTATCTTAAAACAAGTAATTTATGATGGTAAAGGTATAGAAGTAAATACGTCTTGTTATAGATATAATTTATCTGATTTAACACCATCTAGAAATATTATATCTCTATACAAAGATTTAGGCGGAGAAATAATAACTACAGGATCAGATTCTCATAATCCATCTCAAGTAGCTTATCAATTTAACTATATATATACATATTTAAAAAAATCTGGATTTAAATATGTATCAACATTTAATAAAATGAAACCCGAATTTAAAAAGATATAATTATTTTTTCACCCCCTTATGAATATATTTAAACATAAGGGGGTGATTTATTGAGGGTTCCCAACCTTATATTTTCTACAATAGTACTTTTTTTATCAAACTTAATAGTTAGAGTTCTTGGGTTTTTATACAAAATATTTTTATCAAGAGTTATAGGTGATACAGGACTTGGAATTTATCATATTCTTTTTAATTTTTTAATGATATGTCTTGCTTTTACTACAACAGGAATTCCTACTACCCTTAGTTGTCTTGTTGCAAATAAAAAAGCCTTAAACGATAAACATAGTAGTAATGTTTTATTTATTTCTACCTTATATGTTGCGTTTTTCATCTCTTTAGTTGTATCATTATTTATTTCATTAAATTCAAAATTTATAGCATTTAAATTACTGCATGATTCTGATTTAAATCTATTTGTTTTGGCTATATGCCCTGCTATAGTAGTTATAACACTATCTAATATTTTAAGAGGGTACTACTACGGATTAAAGGATGTTTGCGTACCTGCTATAGGTCAAGTATTAGAACAATTAACTAGAATTATTTTTGTATATTTAATAATTATGTATTTAAATGATAAGTCACAAAACTGTTATATTGCACTTTTAGGAATTTCAATTGGAGAAACAATAAATATACTCTTTATAGTAACTTGTTTATATAAAAACTCTAACTTATTTAATAAATACACTATAAATTTAAGAGATTTTTATAATGCATCTTTGGAGACATTGAAAATGTCTATACCTATAACTTGTAATAAAATGTCAAATATATTGTTACATTCTCTAAGCTCATTGATTGTGCCTTCAAGATTAGTTTTATCTGGAATTAGCTATTCACAGTCTTTAAGCATGTATGGAATTATAAGCGGTATGGTAATGCCTTTTATTTATTTACCTTTTACCCTTGGTTCTGCTTTGGTTGTTAATTTAATCCCTAGCATCTCTCAAGAGATATCTTTAGGAAAATATAAAAGTATTATAAAAAAGATAAACTATGCCTTAGCACTTACATTATTTGTTGGAATTATATCATCAATATTTTTTTATATTTGTGGAGAAAAACTTTGCTTAATTATATTTGATAATGTTTTAGCTGGCACTTACTTGAAGGCTATGTTTTTAGTTCCTTTATTTATGTCATTGAATCAGACTTTATCTGGAATCTTACATTCTATAAGAAAAGAGGTTGCATCAAGTATTATAACTATTATTAGTATGTTTATACAACTAATAGCTTTGTATGTTTTACTACCTATGCCAGATTTAAATATTTATGCTTATATTTATACAATGACTATAGTTTCATTTTTTACGTGTTTATTACATATTATAGTTCTTATTAGAACATTAAAAAAATTTAAACATTAGGAGGCTAAAATGAATAATAATAAAGATATAAAACCATTTTATATATATGCAGATAGAAATTCTCTTTATATAAAAAATATAAATGAACAAACTGAAAAATTAGCAAATAATATACATACTTATTGTGCTAATTTTGATGATAATCAAAGTATTCACATTTGTGCTTTAGATGTTAAAGGAAAATTATCTCATTTTATTAATGTAAATGGAGTATGGAAAAGAAAAATGATTTGCAAAGTTTTTAATAATCTAAAAAATATTAAAGATATGAGACTATACATAATCAATGGTTTATTAAATATATTTGTAGTTGAAAATTATGCTATTTCAGATAATCTTTATAAAGTTTCTCACTTTAATTTTTCTCCATTAAATTATAAAGTCTCTAAATATTCTATTAATAATATTTGTAAAGAGGATGAGTATATTTACAAATTAAATATTGATGAAACTTCAAATATTATATTTGAATACAATAAATTTAATCCTTCTACTAGAAGTATATTAAATGAATTAATAGTCTTTGACACAAGTTGTAATAAGTGGATATTAAGTAATAAATTTTCGCGTAGATCTACTCTTGAGAACTCTAACAATGAAATATTTGAGTCTTTCCGCAATAATATAAAAGATGATATTTTCGAATATTGTTACAGCATAAAATATAAATTTTAGTATCTATCATAAAAATAAGAAGGCTATCAATTGATAGCCTTCTTATTAATTGTAAAATTAAACTAACGGCTGCATCCGCATCCATTATTGTTATTGTTATTGTCTTTTGCTCCTGGACAAGTAGTGAAATCACAAACTTTATTGAATGTATCTACTATTCTAGGTCTTATAGCATTAGGTGCTCCTAAAACAACTATTTGCTCACTTATTAATGTACTAACTGTACATTGTAAGCATAATATTAGGTCTATTCCATTTGGCACACATAAATCATAATAACATTCACATCCATCATGATCTACAAATTTTAATAATGCTTTTCCTATACAATCTACAGTTAAGTTAGTTTGATAATCTTGTCTTAAAGTTACTCCTCTACCATCTGATGGTAAACAAATTGGTGCAGATAATGTGTTGTATATAAATTCTACATCACAACATCTTTTTATTTGTCCACCCATTCCTCTTACAGCTGGATATGCAAATGCCACAAATTTAGTACATCCACATCTTCCTCTTAATTCTAGTACTAAATCTTCTACAGTTACATTTAATCCTCTTTGTTTATATACTACACTAGTTCCTTTTCCTTTTTTACAGCATTCAGAATTTTTTTCTCCACAAACTACATATTCAAAATTAGTTTCACATGGTTTTCCAACTACTGGTTCTAAAGCTTGTATATCATAGTCTTCTAATGTTGTAACGCCTGCATCTATTACTATTCCACTGTAATTCATACATACTTTATCTATAGTTACATTTACCTGACTTGATCTTGGTATTGGACCATTTACTTCTACTACATCATAATCAAATACTAAAGCTTCTCCATTTTGAGCTACTGCATCTGTAAATGTTTGGAATGCCATAGTATCAAAAACTCTATTAGCTTCTATTGCATATGGTACACTGTTTGCAGGTGAGAAGTTTGGTGATGATATAGGATTACAGCATCCTGATCCACATTGGCTAACATTATCTATGCATTCTTTTGCTTCTGGCTCACATTGTTCACATTGTTGATGTGGCTTTTTACAAACACATACACAATCAAATTCTTCTGTATTTGAATTACATCCACAACCATGGTTGCAGTTGTTGTTACATTGATTATTACAAGAGTTATTGCAAGAATTATTGCAAGAGTTATTACAATTATGATCATGTTTTGGTTTACTGTTGCATCCTCTATTTAATTCTTCTTTTACTTCTTGTTCTTTTATCACGTTAACATCTTCGTTTAATTTGTTTTGCATTTGAACCATTTGTTGGTTCATTACTCTTTTTTTACTTCTTTTTAAGTCTTGCATAATTTGAGTCCTCCCCTTAAATGAATAATTATTATAAATGTCTCGGCTTTTTTGTAGCCTAATTAATATTATGCATTTTTATTGATATTTGTTACTTAAGTTGTACTTTAGTTTATATAATATTGAATAAATATTTTTTGTTGATAATATACATTTACTATAAACAATTTTTAAGGAGGTACATATGAGCTTTTATAATAACAGTTCTACAATAATTAGACGATCTAATAAAGATATATTTAGTATTTATTGTGATGATAAAGATCAAAAACTAATTTGTAATTGCTTTGGTCAAAACTATAATTTTTATAATTCTATTACTATATTAAATAATTTCATAGATTTTACGAACTATTCAGCATCTCTTGGAACAGATGATATTATATATGGGATTTATAAAGATAACGGTTTAAATTACTTTGAAATTTCTAATGATAACACACTTTCTCTTAATGAAATCTTTACTTTTAATAATGAAAAATTTGATTTGTTATTTCCTTACATAAAAAAAATTGATGATAATCTTCACTTATTTTATTATGTTTTCAATAATGATACACCAGGCATGTGCGCTTTATTTCATCACCATAAAAAAAATGGTATTTGGACAGAAAATAAAATTGACTTTATATCACATTCTATTCTAAACAATTATTGTATATCATGGGTTAATAATTCTCCAGTTATATTCTATTTTAATATAGTAGATGGATATGAGGAGATATTTTTATGCAGATTTAATTATAATTCCTTAACATGGTCCAATCCTTTACAAATAACTAATTCTAAAAAAAATAAGGTATATTTATCAATTTTAAAAGACACTATGAACTTTTATCACTTAACTTTTTGTGAAACTGAAAACAGTGCTTATTCAGTTAAATATATAAATGGTTATTTAATGGATGATTGTCTAGATATACGCAGTGTTAAAAATATATCAAGTCCTTGTGCATGTATGTATCCTAATTTAATAAAACATAAATCTAATCTTTATTTAATGTGGGTTGAATATAATAGACTTAAAACTTGTTCTTCTAGTGACTTAGGTAGCTCATGGACAGATCAAATAACAGATGAATTTAGTGTTGAGGAAGATTTCATAAAAGCCACATTTATTTCAAATTATAAAGAAGACTTGCTATATGATTCTACATCAGTTTTTACTATAGCCAATGATATTGCACTTTTAGGATTTTAGATTAAATTAAAATTTCAAATATTATAAAATAAAAAAGTGTTGCTAAAGTAGCAACACTAATTTTTTTAAAAGAAAATCCCGAAACACCGGTGGCTCAATAAATTCAGACCCGAGATACTCCCAGGTGGGTGACCTGCTAATAACTTTTAACTTCCTATAAGAATATACAGGCATGTTATCTGCTATTAGACTCAGTCTCCCGAACAACATTTGTCGGTTGAATTTAAATAAGCCGTGTCGTATGTTTCAGGATTTCATATTTTTATTATATAACAAATTCAAGTATTTTTAAAGTGGTTTTATATACTAATTACTATAATTTTATGACTTTTTTCAACATTAATCCTTAGGTTTTTCTATGTAGTCTATATTTTCATCATCTTCGTATTCATATTTATCCTCAAAATCTTCAAAATCATCATCTTCTTCATACTCTTCATATTCGTATTCATCATCTTCATTATCATCTTCGGTTCTTAATAAACTTCCTAATAATTTTAAATTATTCATACTTCCTAAGTTATTAATATTAGCTAACGAACTTATACTAAATCCACCTTCTCCAAAATCATCAGGTAAAAATAATTCTGCAAATAAATCTATTTTCTTTTTCATATCAATTGCCTTTTCAATTGATTCTTTTCTCTTTTCTGGAAATACTTCTATGATTTCTTTTATCATCATATTTTTTTTATCTTCTTCTTCCATACTTCTAAAAAAGTTTGTTTCCTCTTCCTCCACATTTTCTATACTACTAAGCTTCTTAATGCCTCTAACTAAATCTAATAAACTTTCTACCTTTACTAAAATTTTTTTTTCATCTCTTGACATATATTTTTTAGTTCTTGTTATAATTTCCATTCCACGTTCTAGATCTTCATCACTTAATTCCATCAGTTTCATGCCTTTATTTATGTCATTCATATTAAATCCAAACATATTATCACTTCTTTTAGTAGTCTCCCTTTTCTTTTTTACTTTTCTGTTAACGTTAGATTTTTCACTACTTTCAATTTTAGGTTTTGTTTTTTTCTGTTGTAAATTTCGCTTTGGTTTTGGTGAGACTTTCTTTGCTTTTGATTTATTTTTATTATCAAATAACGGTAAATCTGCCAATGATATATTTCCGTTACTTAATGCTATCATTCCAAGTATTAATAGTATATTATTCAATTTTCGTCACCCCTTAAAATATACTCTCCCTCATATATAAAGTATGTTTTATTTGCTATTAATGTTACTTTTTTTTATACACTTTGCATATACATTATCTATAAGAAAATTTATTTTTTATCAATAAATATCTTTCACAATTTATAGATTATTCCTATATATAAATAATATGAGGTAAGTTCAATATATATTATAGAAAGGGGCATTTTTATGAAAAAACTAAACACTGATGCTTTAGAGAAAATGGCAAAGGAGAAAAATATAGATAAAGATAAAATAGAAAATATAGCTAATAGCTATAAAGGAAAATCTGAAAATGAACTTATGGATGAGTTGGTAAAAATAGGCCAAAACTTAAAGGGCAGAGAAGAAGTTGTGTCTAAATTCAAGGCATTTTTAGATGATGATCAAAGAAAAAAACTAGATGTTATAATGAACAAAATCTCTGAGGCAGAAGTTCAAAACAAAATAGATAATAAAAAATCTAAACAAAAAAAATCTTCACATAAGCCTTCAAAGGATACAAATCAACAAGACAAAGCTACTAAAAAATCTTCACATGGTAAAAATAATAATTACTCACCTGAAGCTCACCAAGACTCTCCACATAGTAGCAAAAAAGTAAAAAAAGTTGTTAAAAAAGTAAAAAGAGGTTCTGATAAATAATTTTTTTATTACGTAAGATATCTCAATTTATTTTATAATAAAAAATGCCTTAAAGTAGCTTCTATTACTTTAAGGCATTTACATATTTTAGACTTCTAATTTAGCATGTACTTCATCTATTATCTTGTCTTTTATTCGTTTTGCTTTATTTAAAATTTCCTTACAACTTTCACTGTAACTATCATGTATTTCTTTATTTTCAATGCCCATTAAATTAACTTTTACATTTAGTATGGCTCCCTCTAATCCTGTATATAACATTAAAGTACCTACTCCAATATCTGTTATTGCATTTTGATTTCCATTATCAACCACAAAGTCTAATAATTCTAGTGCTTTAAGAGATAATTTAGCTGTTTTAAATGGAACATCAATCGAAAATAATGTAGCATCTTGAATAGCATTTTTTCTAGCTTTCTTTTCTGCTTCAGTTTCTTTAGGCATTTTCATAGCTTTCATAACTTCGTTAAAAGATTCTGTATCTTTATCTATTAATACAACTAACTCTTGTCTTATATCTGCTAATTTATTAAATCTATTTACAAACTCTTGTCTTGTAGATTCATCTAACCCTTCATATTTTTTCTTTCCAAAACTTAAGTGTGCCATCATCCTCGCTAATCCTACGCCTATGTTACTAGCAAGAGCTGCAACTGATCCACCTCCTGGAGCAGGTGAATTAGAATCTACTTCATCAGAAAATTCAATTATACTCATATCAACCAACTTCATATCATATCCCCCTTTAAATTTTTAATTATTATAAGTAATATGTTTATTATCCACGACTAACATTCCATTTTTATAAACTTGATTAACATGGTTTATTCCAAAATGATACATTAAGTATTCTACATTAGGAGCGTCAAATACTACAAAATCAGCTTTTTTACCAACTTCAATTGATCCTACTTCATTTTGTCTATCTATACAGTAGGCTGCATTAATTGTAACCGCATTTAAAACTTCATATGGAGTCATTTTTAATCCTAAGCAACCTAATTGCATTACAAATTGTAGGTTTTCACTAGGACAGCTTCCTGGGTTGTAATCACTAGACAATGAAACACCAACATTTAAATCTATCATCTTTCTTGCATTTGCATATGCTTTATTTAAATTGAAAGATGTACCTGGAAGTATATTTGCTATAACATTATTTTTTGCCATCATTTTTAGCCCATCTTCACTTGCTGCCATTAAATGATCCGCTGATGTGCATTGTAATTTAGCTGCTAATTCAGCTCCCCCTAAAGATACTATTTCATCTGCATGTATTTTTAATTTATAACCTATTTCTTTTGCTTTTGAAAGTATATACTCAGTTTCGTCTATTGTAAATACACCTTCTTCACAGAATACATCACAAAATTCAGCTAAACCTAGTTCTTTAACTTTAGGCATCATTTTATTTACAACTTCATCTATAAATGGCTTATGATTAGTTTTATATTCTACAGGTACTGCATGAGCACCTAGAAAAGTATGTACTAAATCAATAGGGTGCTCTTTACCTAGCTTATTAGATACTTTAAGTTGTTTTAACTCTGTTTCTAATTCTAGTCCATATCCACTTTTTGACTCAGCTGTTGTTACACCTAACTCTAGCATTCTATCCAAACTTTTTTTTGCTTTGTCATAAAGCTGTTGTTCTGTAGCATTTTTAGTTGCATTTACAGTGCTTAGTATTCCTCCTCCTTCATTAAGGATTTCTATATAAGGAACGCCAGCTAATTTTTTAGAGAATTCATTTTCTCTAGATCCACCATGCACTAAGTGAGTATGTGAATCGATAAGTCCTGGTGTAACTAAAAGACCCTTTGCATCTTCTATTTTTGTATAATTATTTGCTATTGATTTATAACTATCCTCTAACCCTATCTCAATTACTTTTCCATCTCTTATAGCTATATATGCATTTTCAACTATTTCAAGTTCGTTCATTTCTTTTCCAACTTTAGGTCTGCCTAAATCTTTACATGTAACTAATTTCCCTATATTTTTTATAATTAGATCTACTCTCATAATTTTACTCCATTAAACTAGTCTCTAAAACTTTTCCTAAATCAAAGTTTTCTAGACCTAAATAATAAGATGCTACATCTATTAGAGCTTCCATTGGGCAAAGTCCTACTACTTCACTACCTGTAACATTTACTCCATATCTTCTAGCTTCCATCTTAACAGCTTCAAAAGCTCTATACATACTTGTTTTTGTGTAGTCTGTTAAGTTCATAGTAACTTGAGTTATTTTTCTTTCTGGAATTTCAACAGGACCAGCTTTTATAAATCTATATCCTCCACTTGAGTGTCTTATAGTCTTTGCTATATTGCTAGCTATATTTATATCTTGTGTATCTAAATTTATATTGTATGCTATTAAAGGCCTTCTTGCCCCTATCGCTATAGCACCAGCAGTTGGATGTTTCTTAGCTTCTCCAAAATCAGGTGCCCAATTTGGATCTTCAAACTTTTTATCAAGTCCTTCATATTCACCTTTTCTAACTGTTGCTAGATTTTCTCTTTCTGGTTTACTCGCTGCTTTTTCATATAAAAATACTGGTATATTATACTTTTTAGATACTTCTTGTCCTAATTCTTTTGCTATTTGTACAGCATCATCCATTGTCATTCCCTTTATAGGAATAAATGGGCATACATCCGTAGCTCCAAATCTAGAGTGTTGTCCTTCATGGACATTCATGTCTATAACATCCATAGCTACTCCTATAGCTTCTAATACTGCATTTTTAACTTTTTCAGGTTCTCCTATTACTGTTACTACTAGTCTATTATAATTTGGATCTGGTTCATAATTTAATAATTTTACACCTTCTTTACCTCTTAAAGGACTTACTATTTTCTCTACCTTTTCTAAATCTCTACCTTCACTAAAATTAGGTACACATTGTACTATTGCCATATTTAGCCCCCCTATCAAATACTATTAGTTGTTAAAATTTTATAAATAAAAGTTTAATAAAACTTTATAAGCTTTTAATATTTTATTATTAGGTTGAATTATTTTTTTAATTCAACCTAATATGTCTACTTTATATCATATTGTTTTCTATTACTTCATTTATTAAATCATCATTTACTATATATGGAAGAGTTATATGATCTTTTCCTTCACACATTTTGTTATATTCTATAACAGTAGTTATAGAGTTTTCATTTCTAGCCCATGCACGTCTAGCAACGCCACTCATAACATCCCAAGGCATAGATGTTCTTAGTATATCATCTACTCTTTGAGACCCATCAAGAACCATACCAAATCCACCATTTATAGATTTACCTATACCTACACCTCCACCATTATGAAGTGCAACTAAGCTCATTCCTCTTGCACAGTTTCCTGCAAAACAGTGTGTAGCCATATCTGCCATTATATTACTTCCATCTTTTATATTAGACGTTTCTCTAAAAGGAGAGTCAGTTCCTGATACATCATGATGATCTCTTCCTAACATTACTGGTCCTATTTCACCTTTTCTTACCATCTCATTAAATTTAAGAGCTATATTAGTTCTTCCCATAGCATCTTGATAAAGTATTCTAGCTTGAGTTCCCACTACTAGTGCATTTTTCTTAGCATCTCTTATCCAAGCCCAGTTATCTCTATCTTGATATCTTCTATTAGGATCTATAATATCCATTGCTGCTTTATCTGTTTTTTCTAAATCCTCTTCTTTGCCTGATAAACAAACCCATCTAAACGGTCCATATCCATAGTCAAATAATTGAGGTCCTAAAATATCTTCAACATATGATGGGAATATAAATCCATCTTTTTCATCAACTTTATTTTTTGATATTTCCATGCAACCTGCATCATATACAGCTTTCATAAAACTATTTCCGTAATCAAAGAAATACACACCTTTATCATGTAATTCTTTGATTAAGTCAAAGTGTTTTATAAGAGTTTTGTCTACTAGTTTTACAAATTCATCTTTATCCTCAGCTAGTAATCTTGTTCTTTCTTCAAAAGTTACACCTTGTGGGCAATATCCACCATCATATACTGCATGGCAAGATGTTTGGTCTGAAAGTAGATCTATATGTATGTTATTTTTAACTGCATATTCTAATAAATCTACTATGTTACCATGATAAGCAATTGCACATGCTTTTTTATTTTCCATATTTTCTTTAGCTATTTCAAATGCCTCTTTGCAAGTTTTTGCAACTTTACTAACCCATCCTTGAGTAAATCTAGTTTCTATTCTAGAATAATCAACTTCAGCAATTATACCTACTCCACCAGCTATTTCAACTGCCTTTCCTTGTGCTCCACTCATTCCTCCTAAGCCCGAAGTTACAAATAACTTACCTGCTAAATCTGAATGTTGGTCTATTCCAAGCATTAACCTTCCTGCATTTAAAAGTGTTGAATATGTTCCATGAACAATTCCTTGAGGACCAATATACATCCATCCTCCAGCTGTCATTTGACCATAATTAGAAACCCCTATTGCAGCTGCTCTTTTCCATTCTTCTTGATTATCAAATAATCCTACCATAAGACCATTAGTTAATATTACTCTTGGTGCATCTGGCTTAGATTTAAATACTCCAACAGGATGGCCTGATTGTAATACTAAAGTTTGATCTTGAGTTAAAACTTTTAAATATTCTTTTACTACTAAATATTGCATCCAGTTTTGAAATACTTGCCCTGTTTCTCCGTAAGTTACTAACTCATATGGGTATAATGCTATATCAAAATCTAAGTTATTATCTATCATGACTTGAAATGCTTTTCCTTCGATGCATTTACCTTCATATTCCTCTATAGATTTACCATTTAAACTTCCTTCTGGTCTAAATCTATATCCGTAAATTCTTCCCATAGTCATTAATTCATTTAAAAATTCAGGTGCTAGCTCTTCATGATATTGCTCTGGTATATATCTTAATGCATTTCTTAGAGCTAATTTAATATCGCTTTGAGATAATTTTGCTTCTCTTTTAGGAGCTCTTCTTATTCCTTCTATAAAGCTTGGTATTTCCTTTGGAATATTATTTATTTTTATGCTCATTGCATCTTGTATTTCTCTGTTCAAATTATTTAGTACCTTTTCCATCTCTAATTCCCCCCCTATGCTATATTATATTGTGCTTTCAGCTAAAGCTTCTTCATCTACCAATAAATTACTACCTAAAGCCTTTTCAACTGCATTAACTAATAAATTTTGTTTTATTATATCTTCAGATATATTTATATCTTTATACATTACTCTATCTTTATCAACAAAAGGAGTATGCTCTCTTACAACTTTATAAGCAGCTTCAGTTCCTACTCCTAAAGCTTTCTTACCTCTTAAATCTATCGCTTGTACTGCACCTAAAATTTCCATTGATAAAACTTTACGAGCATTTTCCATTATTTCTCTTGCTTTTCTTGCTGCTATCGTACCCATTGATACATGATCTTCCTGATTTGCTGATGATGGTATTGAATCTACACTTGCTGGATGTGCTAAAACTTTATTTTCTGATACTAATGATGCTGCGCTATACTGAACTATCATAAATCCTGAGTTTAATCCACCTTTATTTACTAGAAATGCTGGTAGTCCATGACTTAATGCTGGGTTAACTAGTTTTTCTAGTCTTCTTTCTGATATATTTGCTATTTCTGATAAAGCAATTCCTAAAAAGTCAAAACTTAATGCCATTGGTTGTCCATGGAAATTACCTCCAGATATTACTTGCTCTACGTCTGGGAATATTATTGGATTATCTGTTACTGAATTTATTTCTATATTTATTTTATTTTTTACATATTCTATAGCATCCTTACTAGCTCCATGAATTTGTGGAGAGCATCTTAAAGAATATGCATCTTGTACTCTCATATCCCCTTGCTTAGTTACCATTTCACTACCGCTTAATATATCTAATATGTTTTTGGCTGTATTTATCTGTCCTTTATGCGGTCTTACACTATGAACTTTTTCATCCATAGCACATGTTATACCATTTAAAGCTTCCATAGTAAGACCAAATGCTATATCTGCTGTTTTTAATAAGTTTATTGAATCATGAACAGTTAATAAACCAACTGCAGTCATTACTTGTGTTCCATTTATAAGTGCTAATCCCTCTTTTGATGATAAGTATTCTAACACATTTATACCAGCTCTTTGCATAGCATCTTTAGAGCTTAATCTTTCACCATTATAAGTAGCTTCTCCTTCTCCTATCATAGTTAAAACCATATGTGATAGTGGAGCTAAATCTCCTGATGCTCCTAGAGATCCCTTTTCTGGAATAATAGGATGTACTCCTTTATTTATCATTTCAACTAATGTTTGTAATGTCTCTATTCTAATCCCTGAATGTCCTTTGGAAAGAGCATTTACTCTAAGTAACATTATTGCTCTTACTATATCTTCATCTAATGGTTCCCCTACTCCACAAGCATGACTTATAATTAAATTTCTCTGTAATTGTTTAGCATCATCTTTTGATATTGCTATATCGGAAAATTTTCCAAAACCTGTAGTTATTCCATAAGATATCTTTTCATTATCTACTAAATTATCTACTAAATCTCTAGCTACCTTAACCTTGCTTAATGCCTGTTTTGTTAGTTCTACTTGGTGCCCATTTCTAGATACATTAACCACATCTTCTATAGTTAAACTATTTCCATCAATTAATACTTTTTTCATAAATTATCCCCCTTACTTTTATCTATTTAATTGTATAAAACAAATAAATCTAACCATGACATACTACAACTTCACCTACTATATTTCTATTATCTGTCCTAATAATCCTCCTCGTACTGTATTAAATTTTTTGTATTATTTTTAATATATGTTTAATAACTTTTAACGAGTTAAGTACTTAATATAAAGTAAAAAAGTAGCATATTATCTATATAGATAATATGCTACTTATATATTAAAAATTATATTTATTTTTTACTTATAACACTTTCTCTTTCTACTATTCTATATGGTAGTTCTATTTTTTTGCTTTCTAATGGCTCTTTATTTATCATCTTTATTACCATTCTCATAGCTACAGCACCCATATCATATAATGGTTGATATACAGTAGTTAATTTAGGTCTATACATTTTAGCTATTTTTACATCATTGAAACCTGCAACAGATATATCTTCAGGTACTTTATATCCTGCATCACATATAGCATTTATAGCTCCTATAGCCGCTTCGTCTCCAGTTACAAATGCTGCATCTGGTATTATACCTTCATCTAATAATTCTTTCATACTTTCATATCCAGCTTCGTAAGTAGTATCTCCATACTTTATAAGATTTTTATCTAAAGCTATGTTGCTTTCTGTTAAAGCTTCTTCATATCCTGATAATCTTTCCATTTCAAGAACAGTATCGTCTTTACTAGTCATTACAAATGCTATTTTTTCATGACCTTTGTCAACTAAATATTTAGTCATATCATGAGTAGCTTCTTTGTTACTAGTACTTACAGTATGAATGTCGTAATCTCTTGCAGTCTTACTTATATATGTAGCTGGTATTCCACAGTTTTGTATGTAATTTATATGATCTTCTTCTACTTTCCAACATATCATTACTATACCTTCTACTTGCTTTGCTCTTAAAAGGTTTATACTTTTTAATTCTTGTTCTTTATCTGAGTAAGTATTTGCTAAAAGTATATCGTAATCATACATTTTAGCTATTTCCTCAACTCCATTTAATATTTCATTTACAAATGAATCCGATACTTCAGGAACTATTACACCGATTAATTGGCTTTTCTTAGTAACTAAACTTCTAGCTAATGGATTTGGAATATATCCAGTTTCCTTTATAACGTCTAAAACTTTTTGCTTTACTTCGTCCGTCACTGGTTTTGAATCGTTTATAACTCTTGACACCGTAGATATAGATACTCCTGCGCGTTTGGCTACATCTTTGATAGTTATAGTGCTCTTCATGTCAAAGCCCTCCTCATATTGATTTTAATTAATTTATTTTAATTCATCGTCTCTATTATTAAATTATAATTTTATCATATATTTGAGATTATATAAATAGATTATTCAATATTATGTAAATGTTTCTTATTTTAAGTATGTATTTTATTTGTTATTTTTATTCAATTAGTAAATATATTCTTACTTTTAATATATTATTTTTTTTATAAAAATATAAAAGCATCAGTTATGCAACCGATGCTTTTAATCATGGATTAATTTATTAGCAACCGCATCCTCCATCACCAAATAATCCACCACAAGAACAAGTTATTAATAATAATATTAAGAAAGGTATCCATGCCATTATATCTATGTCTACCCAACTTTCTCCAAATGCTAAGAATAAGAAGAATAATACTATTATCCACCAAGCTCCTCCACCAAAGAATCCTTCTTCACCGAAAAATCTACTTAACATATTTAAGTCCTCCCTTTAAATAAAAGATATTCATTGATATACTAAACTGTATATCATATTAATTGGCTAGTATTGCTCAATCTAGCTTTTTACATAGTATATACTATGAACTTTTTTAAATTTTGTTACTCCATACATGCTCCACAACTACAAAGTATTAATAATACTATTAAGAAAGGTATCCATGCCATTATATCTATGTCTACCCAACTTTCTCCAAATGCTAGGAATAAGAAGAATAATATTATTATCCACCAAGCTCCTCCACCAAAACATCCACATTCACCAAATAATCTGTCTAACATATTGCTACCTCCTGTTGATATTTAATTTATTGAGCTTTCGCTCTTAACATATAATATGCATCTCACTCAAATTGTGATAGTAATTTTATATTAATTTTTTTATGGTTATGATAAACTGCGCTATATATTAGTATTTTCAATTATTCAAGGACTGAAAAAATATTTAACTAAGCAAAAAAACAAAAAGGGTGTAATTTACACCCTTTTTGCTTGATAATTTTCAATTAATTAACATCCGCAGTCAAAGTTATTATCTAAACATCCACAATCCCCATCATCGAATCCACTACATGAACATACTATTAATAATAATATTAAGAATGGAATCCAATCTGTTATGCATATTTCACTCCAACATTCTTGGAAGGCAAGGAATAAGAAGAATAGTACTATTATCCACCATCCACCTCCACCAAAACAATCAAACATTCTAGTTAATTTGCTACTCACACAAATCCCCTCCTAAAATATAAATATGCTATTGTGTACGAACTAAGCTGTCATATAGGACCTTTGCCCTCTCCTTAATATAGTATGTAGTTTTTCAAAAAGTGTTATTGTTTTTTTAATTTTTTTATTTTAAATTATATATTCAATAAAAAGGGGCTATTTGCAAGCCCCCTCTTTATTTTTAGCAACAACATCCATCAAAATCAAAGCTAGTTAAAAGTAAAATAATTAATACTATCCATATCAATGCCATATCATCACAGAATATCCATTCTAAAAGGTCATCACCTAATAAAAGTATTGCACCTAATATTACAAGTATTATCATTCCACCTCCACCAAATCCACATCCAAATAAACGAGATAAAGTTTGGTTATCTGACATTTTTATGCCCCCTTTTTAGTTTATAGGTATATCCTGTTAATACCTATTTACTAAATATTATGTAATAATGTGTAAAATTGTTACATTTTATTGACTATTAATAAAATAAACTTCACAAAATTAAAACAACCCCAAAAAACAAAAAAAGAAATCTAAAAGATTTCTTTAAAATGATTATATTAACAACAACTATCATCAAAGTTAAATAATAAAAGTATCACTAATATAATCCATATCCATGCACTATCATTTTCTAAAAAGCTGTCTAATATATCTGTACATAATACTAAAAATACTAATACTATTATTATTAGCATTCCATTACTAAAAAGGCCATTATTACCACCAAAAAAACGGGATAATGTATCTTCTAATTTTGCCATGACATTCCCCCCCTAAGTTTAAAATGCCTTTTATTATTTATATATGTTTTAAACTTAATAAGTTGCTAAATAAATATAGCTACTTACTTATTATCAATTTATCTATTTCCTTATCACATAATTCATTGTATTTGTTTACATCATTTAATTGGATTTTTTTTATATTTTCATCTGATATCGTGTTTATTAAGCTATCGATAGATTTAAGTTTGTATTCTTTATAGTCTTTTATTAAAAAAGTTGTTTTTGTGTTATTAATTCCCTTCTTTAGTGTCAATAATCTTGATATGTATTCGTCTTTATTTTTTATAACTGTATCTTCTTTTTTAACTACGTCTTCTAATATAATATTACTTTCAACTACATACTCTTTCATCTTTTGCATATCTAGTGTTACTGAATTGTAGTAAAAGTTTGCTAATATTATTAAAAATGCTCCTATAGATGATACTAGTAAACCTACATATTTCATAACAATTCCTCCTATGTATAAAAACTTATATAGTAATTTATATTCATAGGAAAAAACTTTATTACTTTTTATTAATTCTATATTGAAAAATTTTCAATATTATATTAAACTACAATTAAATTTATAAAACCGTTTTAGGAGGGTGCAATAATGTTTGAAAAAATAAAATCAATCATCGCTGATCAATTAAGTATAGATGATGAAAGCAAAATAACTATGAACACATCTTTAATAGATGATTTAGAAGCAGATTCATTAGATGCTGTTGAGGTTATAATGGCTCTTGAAGATGAATTCGGTATAGAGATACCTGATGAAGAGGCTGAGCACTTCAAGACTATTGGTGATATTTATAAATTTATAGAAGAAAATAAATAAATGTACACATAAAAACCGAGCTATATAAGCTCGGTTTTAAATTTTTGATTAACAACAAAAATCATCATCGTCACAGCAACAACAGTCATTATTATTATTAAACATGAATAATAAGAACACAATTAAAATAATCCATACTAATGAGTTATTTTGTTCAAAGAAACACTCTAATCCACCATTATTTCCAATCATTAGCAACACTACTGCTCCTATTATTATGAATAACAATATTGGATTATCATCTATGCAATCAAATCCTCTAAAAAGCCCCTTTAATTGTTCCACACGCTCCCCCTCCTATTTTATGTAGCACAAATTTAAAATTCTTCTTATTTACTTATATGATTGTATTTTAGCTATGGTGCCTGTCTACTTATAAAAAAATACAAGAGCATCATACTCTTGTATTAAAAATTTATTTTTCTTCATAAAATTTTACATTTTTAATTGTTATATCTATAGAACCATCAGGATTTTGTTTTACACTATACTTCATTGGATCTTCAAAGTCTTCTAAATTTCCTTTTAAATCAAATCCATTATCAGTCTTTATACTTCTCTTTTTTAATTTTTTCTCTACCCAAGTTTTATCTATACTAAAGCCTTCTTCAAGACCTTTATCTTCCATATGTTCTTTGAAGCTTTCTTTTAAATCATCTTCTTTTATAGTATTTTCTACGAATTCATGTATGTCTATTGCTTCTTTTTCTTTTAATGTATAATTTAATAAACTTCTTACATCTTCAGCTTGCTTAATATTATCACTTAGTGCATTAGTTATCCATGTTTCGGCCGAATTTTTAAATACTTTTGTTTTGTATTTATCATCATCAATTCTCTCTGCATTTAAAAACTCTTTTATAAATTTTGATTCTAGTTCTTCTTTTTCAGCATCTTTGTCTAAAAGCCTTAAGTGATATTCATCATTTATTCCACTTATTCCAACTATAGCACATTGTTTTTGTCTACCAGTTTCAGGTATTCCTATTTCATTTGCAACCATTTGTATATTAAATTTATCATCTACAAACTCGATTGAATGAGTATACAATTTTTTATAATCTAGCTTTAATATAGCTACATATTTTTCATCTTTTACAGTATACAGACAAATAGCTAAGTCACCAGAGTCTATTTCAGCATTAATTTTCATTATATCAAATAAATATGACGCGATTTCCTTAGAATTTTCTAAAAAAGTACTTTCATCATATATCATTTGTTCACAACAATTTTTTACTGTATTATTATTATAATCTTTAAAGAACCCTTTTCTTAAATCATCATCTTTAGTAACTCTTTTTATTACCTTTTGAAAAAATTTATCTACTTCTGGGTTTATTTTTCCTTCATAATCATTCAATATTGGAACATCACTATTTTTGTCTAGTACATGTATTATAAACTTATGTATTATCATAATCTCACCTCTAATTTAATTATTTTAATCTTTCTATTAATATTTTTATATCATCTGGTAACTGTGCTTCAAATTTTAATTTTTCTTTAGTTCTAGGTTGATTGAACTCTAAACTATATGCATGAAGAGCCTGTCTGTTTATAAGATTTTCATCAACATGACCATATAGTTCATCACCTATTATTCCATGACCTATATGATTCATATGAACACGTATCTGATGAGTTCTTCCAGTTTCAAGTTTTATTTCTAATAATGTAGCATCATTTAACCTTTCTAGTACTTTATAATGTGTAACTGAGGCTTGTCCCCTCTTATCCACTACTCTTTTTATACTATCTTCTGTCGGTCTATATATAGGTTCATCTATCGTTCCATAGTCATCCTTTACGATCCCTTTTACTACAGTTATATATTTTTTTTCAACTTTATCTTCTCTCATATCAACTGATAACGTATGATGAGCATATGCATTTTTAGCAATTATAACAAGACCAGATGTATTCATATCCAATCTATTTACAAATCTAACTTTTACTTTTTCATCTTTCTTTATTATATAATCAGTTACTCCATTTGCTATAGTTTTATCACTATGGCTTTTAGTTGGATGAACAACCATAAATGGTGGTTTATCTACCATTATTAAATCAAAATCATCATATAATATTTTTAAATTTAAATCTTGAGGTTCAAAACCAGCCATATCCTCTTCTATTTTTACTTCTATTAAATCGCCTTTTTTTATTTTTGTGCTAGGCTTTTTAAATTCACCATTAACCGATATAGTTTGATCTCTTTTCATTTTAGACAATGATCTGACAGAGAAATTTAACCTATCTAATAAAATTTCCTTTAGAGTTGATTCTTCATCACTTATATATGATATAAGATTATATCTTTGACTTTCTTTTTTAAACAAGTCTGCACCTACCTTCTTTCTTTTGCAATAATAACATTATCTATTTTACACTATTATTTAAAAATAGATAATAGTTTTTATATGTTTATATTTTTTATAATTTATTATTTCAAGTTTTGATTATATCTATATATTTATTCTAAAAACTACGTTTCAATTACATATTAATATTCTCAAAAATTATGCTATAATACAAAGTATAAAGGGGTGGAAAAATGAGAAGAATTATAACTATAAATTCAAACCAAGTAGTTAAGTCTCTTGAGACTAGAGAACTACTAACAAAAAAATTGAAGTCTGTGGGATTTGAAGTAAGATATGATTTCCATCCAGATACGGAATTAATTATATCAATAGGTGGCGATGGTTCTTTCTTAAAGACTATTCACGATTTTGATTTTCCTGACGTACCTGTTGTTGGAATTAATACAGGTCATCTTGGTTTTTTCCCAGATATTTCTCCCAATAATATAGATATATTTATAGATGCTTATTTAAATGGAGATTTTATTGTGCAAAATATACCTCTTCTTGGAGCAAGTATTTGTACAGATAAGCATTGCTTTGATGTGTTTGCAATAAATGAAGTTGTTGTAAAAGGCGATAGATCTAGAACTATACATATAAATTTAAAAGTAAATGATAAACATGTAGAAAAGTTTAGCGGGGATGGTATGATTATCTCTACACCTACAGGTTCTACAGCTTATAATTATGCTGCAGGGGGCAGTATTGTTGATTCAAGCTTAAGTCTTATGCAACTTACTCCATTATATCCTATAAATACAAATGCTTATAGAAGTTTTACTTCAAGTATAATCTTTTCTAGAGATTCAGTAATAAATATTGAACCTGAGTATAGATTTGAAAATTCTATACTTGCAGTTGTTGACGGTGTCGAACATCGATATAATCAAATATCTGATATTAGGATTTATACCTCTGATATCTATATTAAACTACTTAGGATGTCTAATTATGAGTTTTGGAGTAGAGTTTCAGAGAAATTTTTATAATATATATGACACAGGAGGAATTACTATGAAAATAGGCGTAATGAGTGATACTCATGGAAGTTTATTATATTTTGAAAAGGCACTAAATATATTAGAAGAATGTGATGTTATATTACATTGTGGTGATGTACTATATCACGGACCTAGAAATGATATTCCTGAAGGTTACAATCCTAAAGGTTTAATATCTAAAATCAATGAAATAAATAACATCATTATAGCTAGGGGCAACTGTGATGCTGATGTAGATCAAATGGTTATAAATCATCCTATCCAAAGTCCTTATGTTATGAGCCAATTTGGTGAAGTTAGAATTATTATGAATCATGGCTACATTGATTCTAAAGAAGATACTATAAAAAAAGCTAAAAATATGGGAGCTGATATACTTATATTAGGACATACACATATTAAAGAGCTATATTGCGATGAAAATTTAATTATTTTAAATCCAGGAAGTACTTCTATCCCAAAAGATGGAACTCATTCTGTTGCAATAATAGATATAATTCAAACTGAAGATGAGCTTGATATGAATTTAGATTTATTTGATATAAATACTGGTCAGATAATACATATTAATGAAGATTAATTTTATGAAAATAATAAAAAGAGTGTTTATTTTATAAACACTCTTTTTATTTAAATTTCAACTATCTTTCAGCGTATTTTTGAGCTATTTTAACTATAAGCTCTGCACATTTTTCCATAGATCTAACAGGTATACATTCGTTCTTACTATGGAAATTTAATCCACCTGTAAATATATTTGGACAAGGTAGACCCATAAATGATAATCTAGCTCCATCTGTCCCTCCCCTTATAGGTAGTACTAAAGGATTTATTCCTACTTCATTCATAGCGTCTTGTGCTATATCTACAATAAATTTAACAGGTTCTACTTTTTCTTTCATATTGAAGTATTGATCATTTAAATCTAATGTTATTCTTCCATCATATTTTTCATTTAATTTATTTATAGTTTCTTGCATATAAGCTTTTCTTGATTCAAATTTTTCATTATCATGATCTCTTATTATATAAACCATAGAAGCTTTTTCAACGTTACCATTTATATCATTTAAATGATAGAACCCTTCATAACCTTCTGTATTTTCAGGTCTTTCATTAGCTGGGAATTTTTCACTTATTTCTGCTACTATATGTAATGCATTTATCATTTTATTTTTAGAAGCACCTGGATGAACATTTCTTCCTTGTATAGTTATTGTAGCTCCAGCAGCATTGAAGTTTTCATATTGAAGTTCTCCCTCTATACCGCCGTCTATAGTATATGCATATTTAGCTCCAAATTTTTCTACATCAAATAAGTCTGCTCCTCTTCCGATTTCTTCATCTGGAGTAAATCCTATTTTTATATCTCCATGTTTAATTTCTGGATTGCTTATTAAATATTCTATCGCAGTAACGATTTCCGCAATACCAGCTTTATCATCTGCACCTAGTAACGTTGTTCCATCTGTAACTATTAAATCTTCACCTACAAAGCTAGCAATTTCTGGATAATCAGATATTTTAGTTACTATATTTAGTTCTTCATTTAAAATTATATCTTTACCATCGTAATTTTTAACTATTCTAGGATTAACATCTTTTCCTGTAACATCTGGAGCTGTATCTAAATGAGATATAAATCCGATTGTATCTACTCCATCTGTATTTCCTTTTAAAGTCGCCATTACGTAACTATTTTCATCTACATTTACATCCGTTAATCCTAATCCTTTTAACTCTTCTACTAAATAGTTTGCAAATACTCTTTGTCCTTCACTTGATGGACAATTTGAATTTTTAGGGTCTGCAGTTGTATCAAATGCGACATATTTTAAGAATCTTTCTACTACTTTTTGTTTCATTTTATTATTTTCCTTTCTTGTTTTGTTTTATATTAATTTGTTATGATATGTTTATTTATATGATTCCATTATATTACAAATTTTAGTTAAAGTATATCTACCTTTTTTAATATTTGGTGCATCATAACCAATCCTAAAAAGAAAATTATTCCTATTATTCCTTTAACTTGAACTCCAATAAATATTGCAGCTAAGGTTGCCAATGGACTCAATCCTATATTTATTGACACTAATTTAGGTTCTAGTATTTGTCTTAAAAGCGACAATGCAATAAAAATTATACTTATAGTTATTACTAAAAAATAGTTTTCTATTATCCAATAATAAATTATAGCAGGAACATAAATAACTGTTATCCCTAAAAATGGTATTAAATCTAGTATTGCAGCTATAAATCCTAATATAGATGCATATGGAATTTTTAGTATAGCAAAACTTATCCATGTAATTAAAAAAGTTATTCCCATTAAGATAGTATATGCTCTTATATATCCTACAATCGATGATAATATTTCCTTTTTTATATTTTTTACTTTTATCTTAGTACTTTCTGCAAACATGTTATAAAAAGATTTTTCTATTATATCTATATCTTTAGCTATAAAATATGTAGCTATAAAAAGTGTTATAGTAAATATAGCAATATAAGGTATAGAACTTGCTAAGCCAATTATACTCGATAATAAGTTTTTAGTTATGTTAATTAAACTTCCACTATATTTAGTTATTAAAGATTCTATATTTATGTTTGAAACATCTTGTATATATTCCTTATAAGAACTAGCTTTACTCGCTAAATCTATAGCAATTTGATTTAGATAGTCCGAGTGTTGGCTGATATTATTCAAAAAATTTACAAGATGCTTTGTCCCTGATACTATAAATACGCTTGCTAGTCCTATAACTATTGCTACACCTAGAAAACTTAAAATTAAAGTTGATATACCTGTATTTATTTTAAATTTCTTTTTTAATTTTTGTGAAATAGGGCTAATTATGAATGCTATCATTCCTCCTATCAAAAAAGGTGCTATATATGGAAATGTTTCATACATCAAAATAAATGTTATAGTATATATAATTACAAAAATAATATTAGATTTTAATTGATGTAAAAATTTCCTATCTAATACTGCCATATTATCCCCCCCTTAAAGGTTATATTCATTTTATAATTATTACCATTTAATATAAAAAATAAAACACTGCTTTAAACAGTGTTTTAATCTAAGTGAAAATTCTTATTTTCTTTATTCTATTTTTATCTAAACTCTCTATACAAAACTTTATGTTGTCAACTTCTAAAACTTCTTCTTCTTCTGGAAACCTTCTCAAGTGGCCTATTATAAACCCACCTATAGAGTCAAATTCCTCTGATTCTAACTTAACACCTATTAGTTCATTTACATCAGAAATTTTTGTACTACCTTCAACTATATATTCATCTTCTTTTATTACAATTATTTCTTCTTCCTCTTCATCAAATTCATCTTCTATATCACCAACTATTACTTCTATTAAATCCTCGATAGTTATAAGCCCAGCTGTTCCACCATATTCATCTACAACTATGGCCATTTGAACTTTATTTATTTTCATCTCTTCTAAAAGCTGTGTGATTTTTTTAAATTCATAAGTGAAAAATGGCTCTCTTATATATTTGTTTATGTCAAAATTAGCTATCTCTTCGTCATTTAAAAATATTACATCTTTTATATTAAGAATACCTATAATATCATCTACAGAATCATTATAAACTGGCATTCTGCTTAATTTCTCATTCTTAAATAATTCTATAATCTCATCATAATTATCTTCTGAGTTTATAGCTATCATATCAAGCCTTTGCACCATCGCTTCTTTAGCTTGCATATCACCAAATTGAAATACATTATTTATTATTTCTCTTTCTTCTACTTGAAGTACACCTTCTTCATGACTAACATTAACCATAGTTTTTAATTCTTCCTCTGTTATATATGGTTGTGAGCTTTTTGTTTGTATTCCAAATATCTTAAATATAAATTTTGTAATTATATCAAATACCCATACTACAGGTGTCAATATAAATATAATAAATTTAATTGGTTTTGATACTAAAAGAGCTACCTTTTCAGAACTATTTGCAGCAATTGTCTTTGGTGTAATTTCTCCAAATATCAATACTAGTATAGTCATAAATGCTGTCGCAACAGGAACCCCTCTTGAACCTAATAATGTTATAAATAAAGATGTTGATATAGATGTTGCAGCTATATTAACTACATTGTTTCCAACTAATATAGAACTTAGTAACTTATTAGGGCTTTCTATTAATTTACTTACTAATTTAGCACCTTTTATTCCTTCATCTTTCATATGTCTTATCCTAATTTTACTTAGCGACATTAATGCTGTTTCAGATGCCGAAAAGAATCCTGATCCTATTAAGAGGATTATTAAAATTACGATTTGAATCAAAATACTGGCCGATTCCAACCTTTACCACACTCCTAAATTTTATGATTTTTATGTTAATATATTATATCATATTTAAATATTATTGGGAAATAATTCAATTAACTAATAGACTTTATTTTTTATTAGTATCTCTAATGTTCTAATAAATATTTACTCATTTATATGTTATAAATAGTTAATTTATAATTTATATGTACTTTTATTTTGTATTATTATTTAATTTATAAATTTTAAATATCTCCATATAATAATACAAAATATATATGGAGGTATTTTTATGAATGATTTATTAGATAAAGGTGCTGTTCTTCAAAGAGATAAAGAAACTTATGCTATAGCACCTCACATTCCTGCTGGTCTTATAAGCTCTGATCAGCTTAGAAAATTAGCTGACGTAGCTGATAGATATAAAGTTTCTGCTATAAAGATTACTGCAGCTCAACGTATTGCTTTAGTTGGATTGAAAGAAGAAGATATAGATAGCGCTTGGGATGATTTAGGCATGTCCCCTGGTGCCGCTATAGGTCTATGCGTTAGAAGTATAAAAACTTGTCCAGGCACAACTTTTTGTAAAAGAGGATTTAGAGATTCAGTTTCTCTTGGATTAAAATTAGATGATAGATATCATGGCATGAATTTACCTAATAAATTGAAAATAGGTGTAAGTGGATGTGCTAATAGCTGTTCTGATAATCATACTAGAGATATCGGTCTTATGGGTATGCCTAAAGGCTGGGCTGTTTTTGTTGGTGGAAAAGGTGGTACAAAACCTAGATTAGGAGACAGACTTGTAATAAATATCCCTGATGATAAAGTATTAGACTTAGTTGATGATATAGTTAAACTTTATGCAAGCAATGCAGATGGTAAAGAGCGTTTAGGTTCTTACATAGATAGAATAGGATTTGAAGAATTCAAGTCTATGATAGACTTAGATAAATATACTAAATAATATTTTAAGTTTTTTTAATATATTGTGTCACTTTTTGTTATTTTTTCATATGTTATATTAAGAGAAACAAAATATAAATAATAGTTTCTCTTAAAGAATAACAAACTCCTGTTAATATTCTAATTAATGATCGGATATAAAAATTTTTCCCCCCAAATATTCTTAAACCACCTATTCTCCCCCCCTGTTTAGGTGGTTTTCTTTTATTTTAACCATTATATTTCATATTTTTATTTTTTTATTATTTTTTCATTTTTTTGTGTCATTTTTCGTCATTAAAACATACCTTATATTAAGAGAAACAAGATATAAATAATAGTTTCTCTTAAAGAATATCAACCCCCCTGTTAATATTCTAATTAATGATCGGATATAAAAAATTCCCCCAAATATTCTTAAGCCACCTATTCTCCCCCCCTGTTTAGGTGGCTCTTTTTTTACAGAAACATCGTCAATGCTGTTGATGAAATAAACAAGGCGAATGTTTTATAAATTATGTTATACATGTGTATACAAAATCAAAAACTGTAAATACTTATATATGAGAGCGGAAATTATATATATCTCCCCCTAATAAGTATATATATGACGTCTACATGTTCCCCCTTGTAGGCGTCACTTTTTTGCAAAAAATAAGTATCTAACTTTTTAAAGTTAGATACTTATTTTTAACTATATTCTATTTTTACTTTAGATCCACTTCCTGCTTCACTTGGTGAAACTACTAATTTAATAGGAACCCTATTTTTTAGTTCTTCAACGTGACTTATTATACCAACACTTAATTTATCACTGTGTAATTTTTCTAGAGATTCCATAACTACTTCTAATAACTCATTATCTAATGATCCAAACCCTTCATCTAAGAAGAAGAATTCTAATGGCGCACTTCCTTTTAGCTGAATCTGAGATGACAATGCTAAAGCAAGAGATAAAGATGTTAGGAATGTTTCACCTCCTGAAAGTGTATCTACACTTCTTCTTTGACCACCATTAAAATTATCTCTCATAACGAAATTTAATGTTGAATCTATTTCTAATGCATATCTACCTTTTGTAATACCTTCCAATCTCTTAGACGCTTCTAATGCAATATACTTTAGTTGATTAGTGGCTACATACTCTACAAATCTATTCCCTTGAACTATTTTATCTAAATCTTCTAATAAATCTACTCTATGTTGTACTACTTTAAGCACCTTATTTAATTCTTTCACTTTCTCTATAGATTCCCTTAAAGTATTAAGTGTATTTTGTTTAGCTCCAATATCTTTAGTAATTGTTCCTACTTCTACTTTTAAGTTATAAATTTTATTTTTAAGCTCTTCAAATACCTCCGGTTTTACTGTCCTTCCACCTAGATATTCTATTAATTCATCTATTTTTAATGTTAATATCTTTTGTTCTTCATCATATTCAGTTATCTCATCATGAAGCCTTCTCTTATGATCTGGCTCTAATAAAGCTCTTTTAACTGCATATATACTTTCAAACTTATAGTCTATTAACAGTTGATTTAATATACTTGATTGACTTTCAAATTGTTCTTTAGCTATTTTTAGCCTTCCATCTACATTTGACTTTTCTGTGCTATATTTATCATATTCTAATCTTTGTTCTTCTAATTTTTTCTTAGTTGATTCTTCTTGTATTATTAACTTATTTATAGATAGCTCTAAACTTTCTAATAAAGATTTAGATGGCTCACCTTTAGTTATTGCTATTATATCATTATATTTTTCATCTCTTACTTTTCTTTTTTCTGTATATATTTCTCTCGCCTTCATTAATTCTAACTCTGTTTTATGTAAGCTGTCTTGATACTTTTTAATTTCATTTTCTATATTATCTTTAGTTTGCGCAACTTCTTGATATTGTTTATTTAAATCTTCAATAGTTTTTTCATTTTTATTTATTTCAATAACCTTTGATCCCAAGTCCTGTATTTTTACAATTGCTTTTAATCCAATATACTCTTCTTTTACTTTTTTTAACTTAACATCAATTACTTCAATTTCTTCTTTTAAGTCTTTTGATAACTTCTTATATGTATTTATATTTTCTTGTAACTTAAGCTCTTCTTTCTCTATTAAATTCTTTTCTTCTTTTAGTTTTTTAAGTTTATTATCTGTATCTTCTTTATCTTGTTGCCATCTTTGAACATTTATTTTAAGTATTTCTAATTTTTTACTTTCTTCATCTAACCTACTTGATAATTCACTAGATTTTAATTCACCAATTTTAGATTTTACTTCTTCCATTTCTTTTAATTTTATTTTTTCTGCTGATACGTATTCACTATTTTTACTATTTAAATCATCTATATTATTTTTTATTGAATGTTCTTCTTGTTTTAATTTTTCTAATTTAGATCTTGTAAATGCTATTTGTTCATCTTGATTTACTTTATCTAAATTGTCGTGATGTCTAGAACCACAAACTGGGCAAGGCATATTTTCCTTTAGTTCTTTTCTAAGCTCTAAAGCTAAATTTAGATAACGTAATTTATCAAGTTCCTTTTCTAAGTCATCTACATGTCTTTTTGTACTATCTAATCTATCATTTAAAGCAATTAATTCTCTTTCTACATGATGTTTTTGCTCCAGTATTTTATTTAAATCTGATTGTAACTCATCTTTCTTAGCTTCATTTTCTTTTATAATATCTATTTTTAATCTTAGGCTTGTTACATATTCAGTTTTTGATACAATATCTTCATTCTCACCAGGTGATTTTTTATTTAAACAATCTTGATGTATCTGATATTCATTTAATTTACTTTCAACTAAATTTTTATCTCTTTGAACATATTTTATTTTTAGATTTACATCATCTAAATTTTTAGATATTTCATCTAGTCTATCTAATTTAGTACTTTTTTCATTAGATATTGTATTATTTTCTTTTTCATATTCGTACGCTAAAAATATTTTTTGCTTTAAATCAGCACTGATTTTTAATTTACTAATTTTACTTTCTAAATCCTTTACTGATTTTGCTATTATTTCTTTTTTAGATTCTAAATCTAATTTTGATTTTTCTAATATATCTTTTTCTTTGTTTAAGCTAGTTCCTTTTTCTTTTATTTCTTTTAATTCCTTGTCTAAACTTATTAATTCTTCTTCTAATTTAAAAGCTCTTTGAAGTTTTGTTTTTTCTTCACTTAGCTTAGGCATATTTTCATTTTTATTTTGATAAGCTTCTTCATATTTATTTTTAGATAATAAAAGTTCTTTACTTAATATTTCTAGTTTTTTCTCTAACATTTCGCTATGTGAATTATCTTCATTAATTTTTTTATCTAGTTTTTGAACTTCAAATATATATGGATTAATTTTTTCAGCATTTATTGCATTCTCTAATTGAGTTGCTTTATCTCTAATTTCTTGATTTTTTAAATCTAATTCTTTTTTTCTTTTTTCATAATTTTCTTTTTGTACTTGTTTTTCATATATTTCACTACTCTCTGTGTACTTTTGTTGAGCTGATTCAAATTCATTATTTTTAATTTTTTCTAGCTCTTTTAATTCTTCTAATTGCTTTTCTATACCATCATAAACTTGTTCATTAACACCATCATATTGACTAAGTTTAGAAGTTATATCTCTTAAACTTTGATTTTGTATATTTTTTCTTTTTCTTACTTTATCTATTAGTCCTCTACCATATTTTTCTAAATTAAATATTCTTTCTAACATATCTCTTCTTTCAGATCCTGTTAACTTTAAGAAATCATTAAACTTACCTTGTGGAAGAACTACTGATCTTGTAAAATCATTTGCCGTTAATCCTACAATTTGTGTTACTTTAGTGTTTACATCTCCAACTTTGTCAGCAAGTACTGTTTCTTCTTCATCATTTTTAATTTCTACAAGTCTTGCATAAGATGTTTTTGTACCTGTGTTAGTTCTAACTATAGTTCTATCTACTTTATATCTTCTTTTAGTATTTTTACTTCCTATTTCAAATTCATATGAAATAATTGCTTTATCGCAGCTACTATTTATAAATTCCTTTGTATTTCTTGATATATTTCCATACATCGCTATTGTTATTGCATCTAATATTGTAGATTTACCACTTCCAGTATTTCCAAATATACCGAATAACCCTCTATCTGTCAATTTTTCAAAATCAACTGTAGCTTTATCTATATAACTATTTAATCCACTTAATTCTAATTTAATTGGTCTCATCTACTATATCACCTTCTTCATTTATTATATGTAAGAATAAATCCATAAGCTCTCCTTTTGGCTCTAACCCTCTGCTAAATGTATAAAATTCTTTAAACATCTCTGCCATAGATTTTTCTTTAATATCTACGTGTTCATATTCATTTTGAGATGTTATTATAGGTTTTATTTCTATAATATCTTTTAATGTATCTTTCATTTTTTTTATATTTGACTGAGATATTACCTCTTCTGTTTTTATTTCAAAATAAGACCAAATATCTCTATCCTTATTTTCTTCACATATCTCTAAAGCCTCTTCTATTCCGTCACATTTAAATACTTCTATCGGCTTATAGTTACTAAAATATATTTCTTCTATTTGTGGTTTTGTTTCAGGATGTATATCAACTATATATGCCCCTTTTGTGTATGCTCTTTCATCTTTACTATATTGTAGAGGTGAACCTGAGTAATATGCATTTAATCTCTGTGATGCCTTCTGTGGCTTATGCAAATGACCTAATGCTATATATTGTGCTTTACTTGGTAAATGCTTTTTCTCAACTAATAAACTTCCCCCTAGTTCTATAGGTCTTTCTGAATCAGTACCTTCTCCACCAGCTACAAATATATGAGATACAGCTAAATTTATAGAATCCTTATCAAAATTATCTTCTAATTTATTAAATATTTCTCCTATTTTTTGAGAATAAGTAACTTGTCTTTCTTTATCTTCATCATTTTGAAGTATAACTTCATTAAGCCTTTTTTCACTTGGATATGGTAATGTTATAACTGAAACTTTTTCATCATCTATTTTTAATTTTACACAACCTTCTTTAGCCTCTATTATTTCAAATCCATTGTACTTGCCTATGTCTGTTTTACTCAAAGGGTTTCCAAGTATAATTATTCCTTGTTCATGTGCTAATGGTGTTACAGCAGATAATCTTTCTGGATTATCATGATTACCACTTATAACTAAAACACACCTTTCACCATTATTAGCTAATTTTGATACAGTTTTATAAAATAATTTTTCAGCTAATGCTGGAGGATTTGATGTATCATATATGTCCCCTGCTATAATTACCATATCAATATTATTTTCGTTTACTATATTTATAAAGTCTTCACAAAACTTTATTTGTTCTTCTATCCTAGAGTGACCCTCTAGACTTTTTCCTAGATGCCAGTCTGATGTATGAATAAATCTCATTTTAACCTCCACGTTTAATCTACCTTATAAATTTATATAAATTATTTGTTTTGTAATAAAGTTAAATAAATCTTGCTTAATACAAATCAAGCAAGATTTATGGTAAATTTATCATATTATGTATATTTTGATTATATCACAAAAGGAAGAGGTCTAAACATCTTCCTTTTATACTTAAATTTAACCATTTAAATTTAAGCATTTATTTTTTATCAAATATAGCAAATTTAATCATTTTTATAAGCTGAATTACAACTATAATAAATGAAATTACAATTAAAATAGAACAATTTTTTAGAGTTAATATCTCTACTTTCCTAGCAAATAAACCTGTTACTACTAAAATTCCTGTGATTGCTATATAAGCAAAAACAATTAATAAATCAAATTTTTTATTACGTGTCTTAGTTGTTGGTATTTTAGAAACATTTTCAATAACTATAATAGCTATTATAGCAGCTATTACTGAATTCAATATTGGTGCTAATGAAAGAGTATATTTTAATGTCCAAAAATTATTAAATATACCTTTACCATATTCTAAAATTGAAGATACCATATCTATTGCTATAAAAAATATTAATGAATATAAAATAGTTGGAATATAGTCTAAAACTTTTTTTAATGTATATGTTTTTGTTTCTATTTTATATGATTCTACTATCTCTTTGCAAAATATTTCATAATCTCCTACAACATTAAAAATATCTTCCCCTCTCTATTGAGCTCCTAATAATATTTCATTTATATCATTTATTGCTTCCTCTGCATCTTTTTGAGTTAGCTCCCCTCTTATATAACAAACAATATCTGTGACTAAATCTTGATATTTGTCATCTATTTTCATCATATTTTCATAATTAGTCTTTAATAATTTTTTAATACTTCCCATAACTTACACCCCTTCATAATTTTTAAATATACTATCTACAAAATCCTTAAACTCTGTCCATGTATCATAAAATTCTTTTAATTCTTCTTCACCTTGATCAGTAAGTGAGTAATATTTTCTTTGAGGACCAAATGGTGATTGTTTCTTCTGTGATTTTAAGCTATTTTTCTTTTCTAATCTTGTTAATAATGGATATATAGTACCTTCTGTACATTGACCAAACCCAAATGTCCTCATTTCCGTTACTACCTCATATCCATAGGTTTCTTTTTTATGTTTCACTATATTTAGTATACATCCTTCAAGTACCCCTTTTAATAACTGTGATTTATCTTTCATTTTTACTCCTTTATTACTATGTTAAACATAGTAGCAACTTTTTTAAATAGGTACTATGTTTAACATAATACCTATTTACATATTATTCCTATATCTATTTATTGTCAATCATATTTTAAATTTTTATATGCAAAAAGGGCTATATTAGATATTATATAGCCCTTTTTTACAAGGTTTATATTACTTTTGATTATAATCTGCTAAAAACTTCTCTATCCCTATATCAGTTAAAGGATGCTTAGCCATTTGTTTTAATACTCCAAATGGTATTGTAGCTATGTCAGACCCTGCTAATGCACATTCTGATACATGTATAGGATTTCTTATACTTGCTGCTATTATTTCAGTTGATATATTATGTATTTTAAATATACTAGATATTTCAGTTATTAATTCTATACCTCTAGCACCTATATCATCAACTCTTCCTACAAAAGGACTTACATATGTAGCACCTGCTTTAGCTGCTAATAAAGCTTGTTGAGATGAGAATATTAAAGTTACATTAGTTTTTATTCCTTTATCCGCTAACACTTTAACTGCTTTTAATCCTTCTATACACATAGGGATTTTTATAACTATATTCTTGTGTAATTTCACTAATTCCATCGCTTCTTCAACCATTTTATCAGCTTCTAAACTTATAACTTCTGCACTTATTGGTCCATCTACTATAGAGCATATTTCATTTATAACCTCTTGTAAATCTCTTCCTTCTTTAGCTATAAGAGATGGATTTGTTGTAACTCCATCTATTATTCCCCAGCTATTTGCTTCTACTATTTCGCTTACATTTGCTGTATCTATAAATATTTTCATCTTTTATATCCTCCCTATTTTAAATCACTACCTGTAAATGAGTGTGGTAATAAATCTTTTATTGTAAATTCTTTTATGTCGCCTTTAGAATAACCTAATATTACCTTTATATCTAATCCAAATTCTCCAATTACTTGTCTGCATATTCCACATGGTGCTGTTATTTCATTTTTTTCAGAGTTATCACTTGCTATTGCTATTTTTTCTATATCTTTATTCCCTTCCGATACAGCTTTAAATATAGCTGTTCTCTCTGCGCAGTTAGTTCCTCCATACGATGCACATTCTATATTACATCCAGTATATACTTTACCTGATTTAGTAACTAAAGCTGCTCCTACATGAAATTTTGAATATGGTACATATGCATTTTCTCTAGCTTTTTCAGCTAGTTCTAATAATTGTTTGTTATCCATAAGATAAATCTCTCCTTTGCGACGAATATTTATAATATAAATTATTTTTTGTAATTTTCTTTTATTAATCTAACTATATTTTCACTAGTTAATCCGTGTTTTTCTAATAATTCTTTTGGAGTTGCTGATTCTCCAAATACGTCATTTACTCCTAATTTAATAACTTTTGTTGGAACTGTCTCTGATGTAACAGATGCTACTATTTGTCCTAATCCTCCAACAACAGAATGTTCTTCACAAGTTAATATAAAATCAGTTTCTTTTGCTGCACATTCTATAATTTCTCTATCAATTGGCTTTATTGTAGGCATATGTATAAGTCTTACATCTATACCTTCTTCTTTTAATGTTTCACATGCTGCTTTTGCCATAGCTGTCATAAGCCCTGTAGCTATTATAGTACAGTCTTTTCCTTCCTTTACACAGACACCTTTACCATATTCAAACTTATAATCGTCACCAAATATATCTTCACTATTTAATCTACCTAATCTTATGTAAACAGGCCCGTTATGCTTCGCTGCATATTTTATTATTTCATTTGTCTCTTTTGCATCTGCTGGAACTAATACACTCATATTTGGAAGAGAGTTCATTATTGCTATATCCTCTATAGATTGGTGAGATCCACCATCTTCCCCAACTGTTATTCCTGCATGCGTCGCTGCTATTTTTACATTAGCATTTGGATAACATACTGAATTTCTTATTATTTCAAAAGCTCTTCCTGATGCAAACACTGCAAATGTACTTGCAAAAGGAATTTTTCCATATCTAGCAAGACCTGCACTCATACCTAATAAATTTTGTTCTGCTATACCTGCATTTATAAATCTCTCAGGATATGCTTTTTTAAAATCTGCTGTTTTAGTAGATTTTGAAAGGTCTGCATCTAATACAACTATATCCTTGTTTTCTGCTCCTAATTCAACTAATGCCTTTCCATATGCTTCTCTTGTTGCTAATCCCATTATAAGCACCCCTTTCTCATTTCTTCTAACTCATTTATCGCCATATCTCTTTGCTCTATGCTTGGTGCAGCTCCATGCCATCCTGCATTATTTTCCATAAATGAAACACCTTTTCCTTTTACAGTGTTAGCTATTATCACAGTTGGCTTTCCTTTTGTTTGTTTAGCTTGATTTAATGCACATTCTATTTCTTTAAAGTCATGTCCATCTATAACTAATACATTCCATCCAAAGCTTTCAAATTTCTTATCTAATGGTTTTATTCCCATTACATCATCATTATTTCCATCTATTTGAAGTTTGTTATAATCTACAAATGCTACTAAATTATCTAATTTATAATGAGCTGCACTCATAACAGCTTCCCATACTAGGCCTTCTTGCAGTTCTCCATCTCCTAATAATGCATATACTCTAGAGTTATCATTATCTATCTTAGCTCCAATTGCAAGACCTACTGCATTAGATATACCTTGTCCTAATGAACCTGTTGCTATATCTACAGCTTTTATTTTTTTACTATCTGGGTGTCCTTGTAATTTAGATCCTAATTTTCTTAAAGTCATTAAGTCTTTTTGAGGTATAAATCCTTTTTCACTTAATGTTGCATATAGTACTGGTGCTGCATGTCCTTTACTAAGTACAAAATAATCTCTTTCTTTGTTATCTATATTCTTTTCACTTATATTCATTTCTTCAAAATATAAATATGTAAGTATTTCGACTGCTGATAATGATCCTCCTGGATGTCCTGATTTTGATTCAGCTATCATATCTACTATATTTTTTCTTATGTTTATAGCATGATTTTGTAAATTTTTATACATATGGCTTCTCCTTTTAATATTCGATTTTAAATTTATATATTTTAAATAAAATTCCCCACATATTTTTTAGACCAAATCAGTACGTGGGGAAAATAGTTCTTAATTAAATTATTAATTATAGTAAATATTAATTATATAGCTATTATTAAACCTACTATTAAAGAACTTAATAAACTTACACAGAATCCACCTATCATTCCTCTAAATGCTAGTTTTGATAATATCCCTCTTTTGTCTGGACAGAATACTGATATTCCTGATATACATATCCCCATACTAGATATATTTGCAAATCCAGCTAAAGATATTGATAACATTAAACCTGTTCTATAATCTAAAGTATTTAATATTTTACCTAGTTCACCAAAAGCAACAAATTCATTTAATATTAACTTACTTCCAAGTAATTGACCTGCAGTAAGCATATGCTCTGTACCAATACCCATTAATAATCCTATAGGTGCAAATATATATGATAATATTTGTTCTAAAGATAATCCAACTACGCCTAATATACCATTAACTAAAGCTACTAAAGATATTATTGCGATTAATGATGCACCTATACCTAAAGCCATTTGAAGACCTTCATTAGCTCCTTGAGATATTGCTGATATAAGGTTTGCATTATCACCTTTATTATCCATTTTTACTTCTTCTACAACTGCTGCTGCTGCACATTCAGAAGATTCTAAAGAGTTATCACTAGTACTAGCAACTTCTTTTTCAGTCTCTGGAAGTATAAGTTTTGACACTATTATACTACCTAATGGAACTAATGCTCCAGCTATTAAAAGATTTTGCATAGGTATACCCATTGCTGTATATCCCATAAGTACAGTTGCAGACATACTACCCATACCTGATATTAAAACTAACATTATTTCACTTTCAGTCATACGATCTAAGTACTTAGATACAAGTATTGGAGATTCTGTTTGCCCTAAAAATACGTTTGCAACAGCAACGAAGCTTTCTACATTACTAGTTCCTAATGTTTTACCTATTATTCCACCAATCACTTTAACTATGGCACCAAGAACTCCAAGATAGTATAACGCAGCTACTAATGCTGATATAAATATTATATTACCTAAAACCTGAATACCAAATATAAATCCTGTTGGAGCTCCTGCATTTTCTAATGAACCAAATATAAATGTTAATCCTTGTGCTCCATAATTTAAAATATTCGTTACACCATCAGATACCTTCTCTAATGCTAGTCTACCTAATGGGAATTTAACTAATAAAAATGCTACTACAAACTGAATTATAAGTGCTTTTAATATCATTTTTTTCTTAACATTTTTTTTATTAGATGATACTAAATATAACCCACCTAACAATATCATTATTCCTATTATGTTTAATATTATTGCCATCTTATCACCCTCTGCTTTTTAGATTAACTACTATATTTCACTAACTATTTTTTTCACTAAGCTTAAAAATTGTTGTTTTACTCTTTGAGTTGTTTCTATAACTTCTTCATGATTTAATGGTTGGTCAAGTATTCCTGATGCCATGTTAGTTATACAAGATATACCTACTACCTTAAGCCCACTATGAGATGCCACTATAACTTCTGGAACTGTAGACATACCTACTGCATCTGATCCCATTATTCTTGCCATTCTTACTTCAGCTGGCGTTTCATATGTTGGACCTGTAAAGAATGTATAAACACCTTCTTTTACATCTATACTTAATTCTTTAGCACATTTTCTAGTTAATTCTATATATTCTGGAGTATATGCTGTTGACATATCAGGGAATCTAACACCTAATCTATCATCATTTTTTCCTATTAATGGATTATATCCTCCGAAGTTTATATGATCTTTTATTATCATTAAATCCCCTGGTTTAAATTCTGTATTAACTCCACCCGCTGCATTTGTTACGAATACAGTTTCTACACCTAATGCTTTCATAACTCTTACGGGGAATGTTGTTTCTTGCATTGCATATCCTTCATAATAGTGGAATCTACCTTGCATAGCTACTACATTTTTACCTTGTAATTTACCTATAACTAATTGCCCTTTATGACCTTCTACAGTTGATACTGGGAAGTTTGGTATATCATGATAGCTTATTTCTACTGGATTTTCTATTTCATCAGCTAAAACACCTAGTCCTGATCCTAGTATTAATCCTATCGTTGGTACTACATCTATTTTAGACTTTATATATTCTGCACTTTCATTTATTCTATCAAATAAGTTATTCATATTGTCCACCTCAAATTATTTTATATTTTGTAAGAATGATTTCCCTATCTCAAAATCATAATTTTTATCTTCATTGTTAAAGTTATCTAGTATCGTTAATCCTATATCTGCCATACTTTCTAATATAGGCATTTTGCCACCTTTTTTTATTTGCTTATTATAAACTAATACTGGAACATACTCTCTAGTATGATCAGTACCTTTGAAAGTAGGGTCATTCCCATGATCTGCAGTTATTATTAAGAGATCATCTTCTTTAAGCTCTTCGATAAGAGTTCCTAATTGAGAATCAAAATTCTCTAATGCTCCCTTATATCCTTCAACGTTTCTTCTATGCCCATATAGAGCATCGAAATCTACTAGGTTCAAGAATATTAAACCTTTATGAGATCCATCTTTTGCAATTTCTATAGTTTTATTCATTCCATCTTCATTGCTCTTTGTCTTTATACTTTTTGTTATACCTTGATAAGAATATATATCACCTATTTTACCAATACCAACTACATCTAAATCGTTTTCATGAAGTTCATTTAAAATTGTTTTAGTTGGTGGTTTTAGAGCATAATCTTTTCTATTTGAAGTTCTCGTAAAATTCTCTTTATTAGTTCCAATAAATGGTCTTGCTATTATTCTAGCAACTTTATACTCTTCCTTTAAAGTAACTTCTCTTGCTACTTCACAAACTCTATATAATTCTTCAAGTGGTATTATCTCCTCATTAGCTGCTATTTGTAAAACGCTATCCGCAGATGTATAAAGTATTAAACTTTTAGTTTGTAAATGTTCTTCGCCTAAGTTTTTTATTATTTCTGTACCTGATGCTGAAATATTTCCTATAAATTTATGCCCACTTTTTTGTTCAAGTTCATCTATAAGTTCCTTTGGAAATCCTGTATCTGTAAATACTTTGAAAGGTTCTTTTATAAGTATTCCTGCCATTTCCCAGTGGCCTGTTATTGTATCTTTTCCTTTAGATAGCTCTCTACATTTTGTTGTGTATGATGTTTGACTATCAGTAGGATTTACACCTTCTATACTTGCTATATTACCTAGACCCATTTTTTGTAGGTTAGGAAGGCTAAGCCCTCCTGTTGATTTAGCGATGTTGCAAAGAGTATTAGCACCTAAATCACCATACTCATTTGCATCTTCTAGCGCTCCTATACCTACTGAGTCTAATACAGTTAAAAATACTCTATTAAACTTTTTCATTTTTAGTACCCCGTTACTTCTTCATTATTTATTATTTTTATTATAGAACTTGTTCCAAGTCTTGAAGATCCTTTTGTTATAAAATCTCTAGCTGTATCTAAATCTTTTATTCCTCCAGCTGCTTTTATTGAAACATTTTCTCCTACGTTCTCTTTAAATAAAACTATATCTTCAGCAGTTGCTCCACCTGTACTAAATCCTGTAGATGTTTTTATAAAATCAGCTTTTGCATCAGTTACACACTTGCACATTTTGATTTTTTCATCTTCATTTAAAAGGCAAGTTTCTATTATAACCTTTAATATATTTTCACCACAAGCTTCTTTTATTTGTCTTATTTCTTCTGTTATTTCTTCATATTTTTTATCTTTTAACATACTTAAGTTTATTACCATATCTATTTCATCCGCACCATTTTGTATAGCATCCTTAGTTTCAAATACTTTTACTTTAGTTGTATTATAGCCATTAGGGAAACCTATTACTGTACAAACTTTCATCTTATTCCCTACATATTCTTTTGCTTGCTTAACAAATGATGGTGGTATACACACAGATGCTACATCATATTTAATTGCATCATCACATATTATTTTTATATCATTCCATGTTGCCGTTTGCTTTAATAAAGTATGATCTACTGCTTTTAAAATTGTTTTGTTATCCATAATTACTATCTCCTTATTTATAACCATTTAAATATATGATTTAGATTTTTAGTTATGTTTAAACTTTAAGTATTGTTTATTTATTATCTTATTATTTTGTGTATTATTGAACTCTTTTCTGGCTTTTGAGGTTGTATGCTGTAAGCCTTTTGTAATTCTTCTTCTGCCTTTTCAAACTTAGCTTCATCACTTGAATATAACGTAGCTAATACATCTCCAACCTTTACGTAGTCTCCCATTTTCTTTTTAAGAATTATACCTGCTCCATAGTCTAACTCATCATCTTTAGTATGTCTTCCAGCTCCTGTAAGTAATGAAGATACTCCAACACCTTCAGCGTTTAACTCGTATACATACCCTTCTTTAGTAGCTTTAACTTCATGAGTTAAAGGCGATATTGTAAATAATTCAGAATCATCTATGACTTTTGGATCTCCTCCTTGAAGTACTACTAATTCTCTTAATTTAGCTAATGCACTTCCATCCTTTAATATAGCTTCTAATTTAGCTCTTCCTTTTTCAATATCTGTTTCTATTTTTCCTAATCTAAGCATTTGTGCTCCTAATTGTAAGCATAATTCTCTTAAGTCTTCTGGACCTTCACCTTTTAATACTTCTATAACTTCTTTTAGTTCAAGTGCATTTCCTATTGCATAACCTAATGGTTCTCCATTTAAAGTTATTGCAGCTGATGTATTTCTTCCTACGCTTTTACCTATATTAACCATCGCAGTTGCTAATTTTTCAGCATCTTCTGCTGTTTTCATAAATGCACCCTCACCATATTTAACATCTAATACTATTGCATCTGAACCTGATGCTATTTTTTTACTCATTATGCTTGCTGCTATTAGAGGTATACTGTCTACTGTTGCAGTAACATCTCTTAATGCATATATTTTTTTATCTGCTGGAACTAAGTTTTGAGTTTGACCTGCTATAACTAGTCCTGCATTTTTTACCATATCTATAAATTTATCTTCTTCTACTGATATATTAAACCCTGGGATTGATTCTAGTTTATCAAGAGTTCCCCCTGTATGACCAAGTCCTCTACCTGATAATTTAGCTACTTTTCCTCCTGCAGCTGCAACCATAGGAACTAATATAAGAGATGTCTTATCTCCAACTCCTCCAGTACTATGTTTATCAAGTTTTACTCCTTCTATCATACTAAGATCTACAACGTCTCCTGAATTTACCATTGCCATTGTAAGATTTGCAGTTTCTTCTTTAGTAAATCCATTTAAGTATATAGCCATTAATAATGCTGATGCTTGATAATCAGGTACTTCACCATTAGTGTATTTTTCTATGAAAAATTCTATTTCTTCTTTAGATAATTCCTTTTTATCTCTTTTCTTAGCTATAATATCGTATAATCTCATGATACTCTCTCCCTTATATTTTAATTTTTATATTGATTCTCTTTAACCCATTTTTCTAATTCACTCTTATTTGAAGGTATTTTTATTTTTTCTTCTATTATTTGAGTTTTAATTTCTTCTACTACTTCTATTATTCCTGGTGGTATATCAACATTTGAACCTTTTGTTGTATACCCGATAATGTTTTCCTTAATGCCAAATTTATGAACACCATCTTTCCAAGTATCATTCGTAATAGATTTAATTTCATTGTACACAATTTCATTTGCATATCTTGTTGCTGTAGATACTATATGATTTGGTTCAAATAAATTTTGGTTATCATCTATCCCAAATGCATATTTATCTGCTTCTTTAGCCGCAGCAAAAACTCCAAGTCCAGACTCCCCAGCTATGTGTTGTATATATCTTACACCTTTGCTATACATTGAAAGAGCTATCTCTTTTGCTTTTGCTGGATTTGCAAAATCATCTACAACACCTACTATTATATTTATATCTGGATTTACATACTTAGCTCCTGCTTCAAATCCAATTGCACCTTCGCTAAGATGTTGCATATCTCTTCCTAATATTACACCTAATGAATTACTTTTATTTAAACTCGTATTTTCGTATTTTGTGATTAAGCCAGCCATAACACCATTTAAAAATGTTTGTTCCGGCCAATTTGTATAAATTGAGCTTACATTTGGCAATTCTATTTTAGAGTCTATTATTGAAAATTTTTGATTTAAAAATTCTTTTGAGACCTTACTAACTGATTCCTCATGATCTAATCCAATTGAAATTATCAATTCATAATTTTGACTTTGTGCATAGTCCCTACAAATTTTTTCATAATCATCTTCAGATTTAGGTTCTGAATAATCAAACTCAACACCTAGGTCTTCTTGCGCTTTTAGTGCGCCATCATAACATAAATCATTAAATGATTTATCTCCTAGTCCAGGTGTGCTAAAAATAATAGCTACCTTTTTCTTTTCAGATGTGGAATTTGTAAATAAATTATTTAAATTTGTCTCATTATATTTAGTAGAACTTGTTATTATAAAAATAGCCACTATTGTGATTAAAATTACCATAACTATTTTTTTGTAATGATTCAACATATTATGCCCCCTATGTTTCTTCATAGTAAAGCAGTTTTCGTCAAATTTTTTCTTTCTACTTTACTAACATTATATTAAATAAAACGTTTTCTTTCCATGAATTATATTGATAACTCTCTCAATAATATTGATGTATATTTCTTAAAAAAGTTATCTTTACGGTAAAATTTTGACATTTGTGAAATATATTGATTTCAATACCTATCTTCATCAGGAGAAATACCTTTATACTTTTTATATGACTTAGAAAAATATCCTGAATTTGAATATCCTACCTCATTTGAAATTTGAGAAATCTTCATATCCGTATTTTTTATAAGATATTCAGCTTTTTTCATTCTATATAAAGTTAAATATGTTATAAAGTTCTCTCCTACTTCTTCCTTAAAAAGGCGTGAAAAGTACTCTGGAGATAAATATACATATTTAGATATACTTCCTAAAGAAATATGCTCCTTATAGTTTAAATCAATATATTCCATAGCTTTTTCTATGGCTTTTGAATAACCTCTATTATTAGTTTTACTACTATTTTCGTCTACTTTATCTATCGATACTTGTTCTTCGTTTTCAAATTTTATATTTTTATTTATTCCTTCTAATAATTCTTTTAATTCTTTTGGTCTTATTTCAGACTTTACTAAATATTCATATACTCCACAACTAATTGCTTGTTTTGCATATGAAAACTCTGCATAGTTAGTTAGCAAAACTACTATAGTCTCAGGCATAACTTTTTTTATTTGTTTTGTTAGCTCTATACCATCCATTATCGGCATTTTTATATCACTAATTATAACTTGTGGCTTAAGTTTTATTGCTAACTCATATGCTTCTTTTCCATTAGATGCACTCGCTAATACATTAAATTCTTTTGATATATTTGAAATTGTGTACACAACCCAATCTCTTATTGGAGCTTCATCTTCTACTATTAATATATTTAACATATTAATTCCCCCTAATTTGGTAGTATAAATGTAATTTTACTTCCTTCTCCTTCTGCACTTTCTATCTTTAGTCCATATTTTGATCCATAATTTAATTGAATCCTTTCTTGAACATTTATCAAACCGACCCTATTTATGCTAGCATCCTTATTTAAGACTGTTTCTAATTTATTTCTAGACATTCCAATTCCATTATCTTCTATAATGATTTTTATACAATCTTTTTGCTTATATCCTGAAACACTTATTTCGCCTAAATTATCTTCCTTTTCCATGCTATATAAAATAGCATTTTCCACTATTGGCTGTAATATAAAAGATGGAACTTCAAAATCATTAATTTCAGCATCTATATCATATACAACTTCAAAACAATCTGGATATCGAAGCTTTTGAAGTTCTGTATAATTTTTTATATTTTCTATTTCTTCTTCCAGCCTAATCATTTCACTTGCTTTTGGTAATAAGCTTCTAAGTAATTTTGTAAACCTATAAAGCATTTCTTCTGCTTCTTCTGTTTTGTTCATAGATACTAAAAATCTTATTCCGCTTAATGTATTATAAAGAAAATGAGGATTTATCTGAGCTTGTAAAAAACTTAATTCAGCAGTTCTTTTTTGCTTTTCTTGATTTTTTATTTCTTGTATAGATTCTTCTAGCCAACTTACCATTCCATTAAATGATCTTTCTAATTGTCCTATTTCATCAAAACGCTCATTAATAATTTTTATATTTAAATTTCCTTCCATGACTTCATTCATACTATTTTTAATATTTAATATTGGCTTTGTTATTCCAACTGATAATCTATAAGACACAATTATAGATATTATACTTACTAATAAAAGAACTAATATTGCTTTTTCTGTTAAAGCTTCTACAGGTTGCCTTATAATACTAAGTGGTATTTCTTCTACAATTACCCATCCATATTCATTAAGCATTGAGGATACTTGCATATTTTTTACATTATCCTTTGTAATTCTGTGATTTTGCTTATTTAGTAAATGATTTGTATTTTTTATACCCAACCCATAATTTGTACCTATGAGTCTCTTATCTTTTGTAGATATTATATTTCCTTCTTCATCAACTATATAAATACAACTTCCTTCTGTTAACACTTCTGAGTATCTATCATATAAAATAGTTTCACTTATATCTATAATCAAAACTCCCAAAGGTTTTCCTGTGATCAAATCTTTGATTAATCTTCCCATCTTAAAAACACATTTATATGGGCCTACTGCATTATCATCTTTATATGTGTTTATTAATATAGTTTTTCCATCAGCTTTGACAATTTTTTCATACCAATTATTTTGTTTTATATCTGACATAGTGTATTTAGTTTTTGAATAAGTATCATAAACTAATCCGTTTTCACCTAATACATAAAGTTCAGGCTTCATATTAAAATTTCCATATTTCCAAACTTCATCGGTTAAAAGTCCTTCAGCATAAGAATTCATATTTTTCTTTTGAGATTCATAATTTTTTAGTTCATCTTTAGGTATAGATAAAATTTCTATGAGTTTACTATCTATAGAAATTCTTTTTGCTATACTTTCTACATTTGATAATAGTATGGATATATTATTGCTAATTTGATTCAATGTTTGACTACTCATATTATACATCTCTGTTTCTATAGTTCTATTAGTATCGTTTATAAACCACATACCTAATATCATAGAAACTGATGCTGAAAGTCCAAATAATACTAAAAATAATTTATATGTTATACTCTTTTTTTCTAATTTTATATTTACCATCTCCCTATTTAACAAATATAGTGTCTAATTTATAATTTTAATATATTATTTTTTTAAAATCAATCTAAAATAGTAGTACTATATAACAGTTTTTGTATTATTTTGGAATTTTTAATTAAATAAATTTACCATTTTTAACATTTTTTAATATATTTATTTATATATAAAGAAGCATGGGATAATTTATAATTCCCATGCTTCTTTATTTTTTACGCTACAAATATTTAATTCATTTATAGTAAATTTTTTACTATATTTTATAGTTCTTTTAATATATCTTTAGTTATATTGATATATCTTTATCTATACCAAATAAATAAATATATTTTTCTTTTACTTCTTTACCCGTAAGCTCTTTTAATACATCACAATATAAATCTAATTGCTTTCTGTATCTATTTATAACTTCTTCTTTATTTTCATCATTTACAAAATCTGTTTTATAATCAACTAAAACTAATTTATCATCCTCTTCAAAATATGCATCTATAATACCTCTAAGCATAATACTTTCATCATCATATATTTCACTATTTTCATCCATAATTAAGTCTTCATAAATATATACATCTTTTAGTTTTATTTGAGTATATATAGCTTGTTCTCTCTTTATAAACTTAGCAGCTAACATTCTCTTTCCTAAATCAGATTTAAAGAACTTATATATTTTAAATGGGTTGATTACAGTTGCTTGTTTTTCAGTAATTATTTCTTTTTTAATAAATGAATTTATTTGTTCTTTAATTTCATCTACTGTATTTATCTTATTAAAATCGATAATTTGCATTATTAAGTGAATAATCGTACCTCTTTCAGCTCCAGTAATTTTTTCTTTATCTTCACTTTCTTGCATAAATAGAGGCTTTTTCAATGTTATTTGATTATTATTAAACATATTAGCTGAAGAATCATACTCTTCATGAGCATTCTGAATTTTTTTTATTTCTGTAACTGATATACTTGCCGGTTTTGTAATACAAGCTTGACAAGGATATTTAAAATCCAATTTATCTTTTATTACATCGTAGTACTGTGTATCAGGCTGTTCTAAATTAATATTTAATAATACATCACTTATATTCTCTTTTTCCTCTTCTTCTTTTGCTTCTAGTATCACATCTTCTTTAAACCAAAGCTTACCTAACCATTTTGATTTATGATTATCAATACTATCTAAATCTATTTCAGCTGCGTCCCTTAGATTTTCTAAATCTATATGTTTTAATACAGATGGCATTATCCAATCTAAAAATGTTTTACCTTTTAATACCTTATATTGTGATATTGGCTTATTTCCTTCAACACCATTTGCCCAAGTCCTTAGACTTTTTTCTATGTTTCTCGTAGAACCTGTTATTATAAGTTTTTCTTTTGGTCTGGTAAATGCAACATATAAAACTCTCATTTCTTCTGATAAGTTTTCTATATTTATTTTACTCTTTAATGCTTCTTTAGCTATACTTGGATAAGATATTTTTCTTTCATAATCAACTATTTGAGGTCCATATCCTAAATTATGATGGTATAAGATATTTTTCTTAAAATCTTGAGTATTGAAATTTTTTCCCATACCAGAACATATTACAACTGGGAATTCTAATCCCTTACTTTTGTGTATACTCATAATTCTAACTACGTCAGCATTTTCTCCCAGAGTTTTTGCACTTCCCATATCTGTATTGGATTTTTTTAATTTACTTACAAAGTTAATAAAATTAAATATCCCTTTAAAACTTGTTTCTTCAAACTGTTTTGCTCTTTCAAACAGAATTTTTAGATTGGCTTGCCTTTGTGATCCACCAGGAAGAGCTCCTACATAAGCATAATATCCTGTTTTCGTATACAGGTACCATAAAAACTCATCTGTACTCATATATAAAGATTTTTCTTTATAGTCATTAAGCCTTTCTATAAATTCAAAGCATTTTTTCCCTCTTTCATCTTTATATTGGCTAAACATCTCTAAAGCCTCATAAAAACTTTTATGACCATCTTCTACTCTTATATCTATTAAATCTTCTGGTGTAAAGCCACATATAGGAGATTTTAATACTGCTAAAAGAGGTATATCTTGCATCGGATTATCTATAACTTGTATTAAACTCATTATAGTTTTAATTTCTATGGTATCAAAATATCCTACCCCTATATCTGCATAAGTAGGTATATCCATATTCATAAGTTCATCAGCAAATACTGGTGCCCATGCAGAAGTGGCTCTAAGTAGTATTACAATATCTTTAAATTGAACAGGTCTATAATCATCTAATTTTTTATCATAAACCATTTGAACTTGTCCATCTTCGTTAGGAGTTCTTAAATCTTTAATTATTTTTCCTACCATTCTAGCTTCAAGTTGTATATTGTCTATTTCCTCTTGTTCTTCATTTTCATCATGTTCTTTTTCTTCATTATTTTCTACATCTTTTGATCTAGCCTTAGTTTGCATTATATGTATTTCAGATGGACCACCTACAATAGCTTCTTCATTAGTATTATCTTTGAATATCGCTCCTAGATTTAATCGTTCTTCTTCTGTGTATTCTATTTCTCCTATATTTTTGCTCATTACATTTTCAAATATATAGTTTGCACAATCTACAACTTCTTCTCTACTTCTAAAATTCTTATATAGCATTATTTTTCTATACAAAGATCCTTTTTCAGTATCATAGTCAGCATATTTTTGTAAAAATATTTCAGGTTTTGCTTGTCTAAATCTATAGATACTTTGCTTTACATCTCCAACCATAAATCTATTTGGTGTTTTTATTTTAGCTATAGTACTAAGTAAAACTTCTTGAACTAAATTACTATCTTGATACTCATCTATAAATATTTCATAAAACTTATCTCTATAAGTTAGAGCAATATCCGATGGTATATCTTTACCATTTTTATCTTTAGTAGCCAATATTTTAAGTGCAAAATGTTCTATATCATTAAAGTCTATTATTCCTTTTTCTCGTTTTCTAGCATCATAGGCTTCTTCAAACTTTATTACAACTTCAGAAATAGATTTAACAACTTGATATAAATATTTTATTTGTTCCTTGATTTCACCAGTTTCTTGGCTAAATGTAGAATCTTTCATATCCTCTACTGATTTTTTTACTTTCTTTCTAATATCATCAACTCTATCTTTTATATCCCTTATATAAGACGGAGTATCTTTGGCTAATCTTTTTACTCCTTTTACATAGTTTTCAAACTTCATTGATAACATTGCCTCAAAAGCTTTATCCCAAGATTCATTACATCCATTTAAAATTCTTTTTATTCCACTGTAATCACTTTTAAATTTATCTGTATATGTTTCAAGCTCTTCTATACCTTCTAATTCCTCTAAAGCTTTTGCCATACTTACTTCCATACCGCTAATTTCTATTTTTACTGTTTCAAGTATAGATTCTGCCCATATAGAATTTGAAAACTCAAAGCTATCATCTATATTAAATAACTCTGATGAAAATTTTAACCATTCCTTAGGATCTGGCGATGCCATTGCAAAGTTATATATACTTAATATAATTTCTTGTAAGTTATTATCTCCTCTTTTTTCAGCATAGCTTTCTACTAAATTTAAAAATCCTTTATCTCTATCTACATATAATTGTTCAAATACATCTTCTATCGCTTCTTGCTTTAGCAATGTACACTCTGTTGTATCACCTATCCTAAAGTTAGGGTCTAAATTTATTTTATGAAAATTTGATTTTATTACTTCTAAACAAAATGAGTGTATTGTGGTAATACTTGCTTTATTTAAAAGTATTAGTTGACTTTGAAGATGCTTGTTTTCTGGATTCTTATCTAATGCTTTACCTATGGCATCTCCTACTCTTTCTCTCATTTCTGATGCTGCTGCATTTGTAAAAGTAACCACAAGTAATTTGTCTATATCTATAGGATCATCTTTATCTGTTATCATTTGTATTATACGCTCAACTAGTACAGCAGTTTTTCCCGAGCCTGCTGCTGCCGCTACTAATAAGTTACAGTTTCTACTATCTATAACTGCTTGTTGTTCATCTGTCCATTTAGGAGAACTCATTATTTCACCTCTTCTCTCATTTGAGTTATTATATCATCATCACTTTTTTTATTTATAATTTTATATTTATTATCTTTTAAGGTAGTATCAAATTGGCATATGGCTGAATAATTGCAAAAAGCACAAGAATTCTGATCTTTATTTTTATATGGTGATATACTTATATTTCCACCAAGCATATCTTCACATATATCTTTTATAATACCTTTAACATATTTTCTTATAATATCGAATTCTTCTTTAGTAACACCTTTAGTGTATCTACCTAATGTTCCATCTTTATTTAAGTTTGCAGGTATTATTAATGATGTACTTCTTTCACCTGTTGCCAACGACTTGTCCATTTGTTTAATTATATCTGAATCTTTAATTAAAAGACCTTGCATTTTTAAACTTTTTAATATGTCTTCTCTTATTTCTTCATCGTCTTTATTTTCATCAAACTTAGCTATTGGATCATCAATCCTAGAATATAGTATTGCGGCTGGATTTACATCTTCACCCCTTAAGGCTCCACTTTCTAGGATAGCATCTAAATATACTAATAGTTGCAACTGAAGTCCATGATAAATATCAGTTAAGCTTAAATCTTTTTTTCCAGATTTATAATCTATTATTCTTATATATTTTCCATTTTCGCTATCATACTCGTCTATCCTATCAATTTGTCCTCTTAGATTTATTTCTTCTCCACTTTGTAAAATTATCTTTATAGGAGGATATTTACCTTTTACTCCAAAATCAACTTCATAATCCACTGGCTCAAATTCACCCTGTCTTATTTGTTCACTAATTATACTTATGGCTGATATAAGCATATTTTTTAATCTATGCGCTAAATACTTATATCTTTCTGAACTTTCTAGTATATATCCAGGTATTTTTCCTACTATATCATCTACTATTTGTGATACTCTATCTGAGATGTAGTTATAATCTATATCTCTCCAGTCTAAACTATCTATAATTAGTTGCTTTGAAAATCTATCCAAAATATTATGTATAAATGTTCCTAAATCTGGCGCAGTAAAAGAATATTCTTTCCTTTCTTTTGCTTTTAAACCATATTGAATAAAATATGCAAATGGACATTGAGCATATCGTTCTAATCTAGATACACTTAAGTTAGTGTCATATAAGCTTCTTATTTTTTGTTCCTCTACCCTTTGAACTTGATTAGTATAATTTAATCCACTTATTACTTTTTTAGCTATATCACTATACCCATTATCATTTAAATAGTATCTATATACATCTAGCCAAATGTTATTTATTTCTTTTCCATCATCACATTCTTTTATTTCTTTTATTAATTCATTAAATGTTGGAGATTTAACAGTTATCTTATCTATTATTTCTTCATCTGTCTTAGCTTCTATGTCTACTAAATAACTTTGATTATCAATGTTTGGGAATATCTTTTTAAGCCTTGATATAATTACTGAAGGTCTAACTGTTTTTCCTTCATGATCAGCAATTGGGTATGTAACTATTAAATTTTCACTTGTTGATGTTAAGGCTTTATACACTAAATATTGTTCTTCAAATGTTTTAGTCTTACTATCTATATCAACTTCTACACCATTTTTACCTAAGTTTTCTCTATCGCTATCACTTAATAGACCACTATCCTTTGCTATAAGTGGAAATGTTCCATCAGTTGTTCCTATTAAATATAAATATTTTGTATTAGGATTTTTAACTCTATCTACACTACTTACAAGTACCTGATCAATACTAGGAGGAACTAGTCCTAATTCATATTCATCAAATCCTAAACTTATAAGTTTAATAAATTTATCTAAGGATACTTTCTCTTCCCCCATTATTTCAACCATTTGATCAAATATATCTACAACTATATCCCATACCTGAGAATACTGATTTGCTACATCTAACACACCTTTACCTTTAAAGTTCATTATTAAATTTTCTATAGTTAATGGCATATCTATATCTATTAAAAATTCATATATATATGTGCAAATATCTTTTACTTTATTTTTTCCAACTATTTTTTCTTGTAATTTTATTATAGGTTGTAGCACTCTATTTTTTATTTCATTTACTTTTTGTCTTACTTCAATTTCTTCTTCTTTTTCTTCTGCTGAAATATTATGATTTATTCGGTATTCCCATGTTTCTTCAAACCATTTTTTACCCTTTATTCCATTAGCTAGAACATAATTTTCTAATAAACTTATATCCTCATTACTTATTCCTATAAGCCCACTTTTTAAATATCTAAACATAGTTTCATAACTATATCTTCTATTTCTCATTTCTAAAGCTGATATTATAAGTACTATTATTGGGTTACTTTTAGCTTCTCTTTTTTTATCTATAAAGTTTGGTATTTCATACTCATTAAATATTGAATGAACTAAAAAGTCATATTTATTTAAATCTCTTGTAGTTATAGTTATATCTCTATATCTAACATTTTTATCTCTAACTAAATTTACTATCTCCTTAGCTATTTCTTCAACTTCTGAATATAAATTATTAAACTCTTTTATTTTTATATTTGTAGTTGGCTTATCATAAACCTTATACGGATATGAATGATAATATTTTTCTAAATGTTGAAGTTCTTCACTATCTTTAAATCTTGGTATAACATCACTATTTAAATTTACTGGAGGATATAACTTTACACCTTCTTCATTACACAACTTTATAAGTTTTTGATATGTAAACTTTGTCCTTGAAAATGCATCTGCTTTGTTATAACTTATATTCATAGGATTATCTACTGTTAAAGATATACTTACTTCTTTCGCTTTATGAAATATACTATTTAAAGCTCTATACTGATTTGGTGTAAAACCTGTAAACTCATCTATATAAATATATGCATCATTAAAATAATCACACGAGCTTAATTTATCTGCTAATGATTTTAGTAGATCTTGAGAATCAACATAATTTTCATGTAACTGGTCTTCAAATTCTTTATATATTTTACTGACATCCTTTAACTTTAAACTTAAAGTCTCACTATGTACATCAGAAGATATATGTTCTAGCATTTCAGCACTAATATTGTACTGCTTAAATTCTGAAATCATATCAGATATAGAACTTACAAACCCAGATTGAGATGCAGATTTTGAGAATATCTCTAAATTATCACTTACCTTTTCTATTGCTCTATAAGTCATCATAGCATTACCACTTGAGTTTATATTAACATCAGTTAATCCACCTACATGAGAAAAAACAATACTACTCATAGTTTTAAAACTTAAAACTCTGGCTCTTAAATATTTATCTTTTTCTTCTCCTAAAAAAAGTTTACTCATTCTTTTTTCCATCTCAAATGTATACTGTTCTGGTACTAGGAGTATAACAGGAGATGTTTCATTGTCTTGTACTCTTTTTTTTATTTCATTAAGTATGTAAGTAGATTTTCCGCTACCTCCCCTACCTAATATAAACTTAACACCCATAAACTTCCTCCTCTAAAATACTGTAGTCTATGTCTTGATTATTACATAATTTATTAAACTCACAATATATGCAATGCTTTTTATTTTTAACTAATTCATATTTACAATTTTCTTGATTTTCATCATATTTAGTATAATTAATAGTATCTATATATGAAATTATTTTATTTCTACTTTGATTATACTTTTCTTCACTATATAAAATAGTTATTTCTTCTTCATCAAATTCAGGTTGATAATACTTCATCTTTATATTTTTAAACTCTATACTTAAATTAAATAATTTAGTAACAACTTCTTTTGCTAAAAACATATAAACTATTGTCTGCATTCTACTTTCAACATTTTTATAATCTATTTTCTTATTCTCAGTCTTCCAATCCCAAATTTCAATGCTATCTTCTTTTATTATTAATAAATCATATTTAGCTATAATTATATTTCCATTTAAATTATAGCTAACTTCATATTCTGGTAAATATATATTTTCATGTAATATTGGTACTAATTTTTTAACTTTTTCTATCCATCTTATAAAGTTTAAATTAGTATTTGAATTTGTGCCTAATGGTATATTACTAAAATATCTTTCACATAATAAATGAAATTCAGTACCTGTTTTAAGACTTTCATAATATTGTCTACTTTCTAAATCATCATGTTTCCAATTTATTTTTTCAATATATTTATATTTAAATTTTAAAGGACATGATTTATATGTATTTATAGAGTTTTGACTATATTTAAAGTTCTCTAAATTTTTATGCATTATTATTTACATCCTTTTTCCTTTGATTTATATATCTTTCAATCTCATTTATATATATACACGGTCTTTGTTCTTTATTTTTCTTTCCTATATCACTTTTATCTTTATATGCACTACATGATAATATAAGCATTTCTTTTGCTCTAGTAATTCCAACATATAGTAATCTTATTTTTTCATTTATTAAATCTATTTTGCTTTTATACATATAATTCATTGCTAGCTCACCTGTAAAGATAGCTTCTATTTCTGACTTAACTACAGCTACTGGATTTTTATATTTATCTTTTAAGTACCATTTATCACTCTGGAATTTTTGATTTACATTATCAGGAAAATTAAATTCTACTAAACCTAATAAAAATACACAATCCCACTCTAATCCCTTTGACTTATGGTAATTACAAATAGTTATACTTCCTGGTTCAGGTTCATAGCCATCCATCTCGTAGGCAACCTCAATTATATGATTAAAAACTTTATTTTTATTATTAGATAATAAATTATATACATCTACTATATTTGTGTTTATATTATCATTTGATATAAATTTTACATAAAAGGCTAAATAATCTATTATTGACCTATCTTCTTTTTCTAAATTTAACTTATCACCTATAAACAATAGTAATATATCTAGTCTTACTGTAGAATATTCTAATATTTCTTTTAAAATAGTTATACCATTTAAAAATCCTTTATAAACATCGCTACTAATATCTATTATTATGTTTTTAATTTTCTCATTATCATAAATTAAATCTTCAACAGTATATTGTCTAAGTATTGCTATAAAATCACTCTTACCTTGTTCATTATCACTATGAATAAATACTTTATCTAATACCTCTATAAGTTTTTCAATGTCATCACAGTTTATTAAAAAATCAATTATATAAGATAAATAATTCAATATCTTCCTTTTACTTAAGGCATTTGGACCTAGTTCTTCAAAATCCATTCCTTCTTCCATTAATTCTTTCGCTACTTGTGTTATTTGATCATTAAATGGTACTAAAATACCTATACTTTTATCTGGATATTTTTTCTTTATTCCTTTTATATATTTGATAGTCATCTTTAATTCATCTGACCAAGTTTGATATCTTTTTGTATTTATACTATATACATCAGGGTTAGGATTTTCTTTGTACCCCATTCCACTTGGAACAGTTCTAATCTCCATATCTTCCAAAGCATCTCTACATTCTGATTGTTTAAATTCAGATGTTACATATCTAACTAACCTATTAGCTAAATCTAGTATATCTTTTGAACTTCTATTTGACATATCCATTCTATAGCAATTATCAGCTTCCATTATAAATTCTTTAAAAAATTTAGGATCTGATGATGAAAACGTACCTGTTATACTTTGATTTATATCACCGACTCTAACTAAATTATTACTTTCTTGACATATTAATTTAATAATTTTACCTTGTATTTCATTTGAATCTTGACACTCATCTTCAAATATATATCTATATTTATTTTGAAACTTAGCTCTTAAATTTTCATCTATTCTTAGTGCTCTATATGCAAGTATCAATATATCATCATAATCTAATAGACCATTTTGTTTAAGTTTTTTATCATATTCCTTATATATAGGTAGTACTATCTTTAGTATTCCTTTATACCCTACTGATATAATATCTTCTAATTGTTCTGGAGAAATTTCCTTATACTTTAAATCTCCTATTGCATTTCCTATAAGATCATAGAATCCATTTTCCCAAGCATCCACCATCCTATCTCGCCACTGCCCATCTTTTTGCTCTTTTAAAAACCATTGAAAAGCTCGTTCTCCACCATTCATTCTAAATTTATATATACATTCATTTAGTATAATATTTTTTTGCAAGTCATCCGCAATACTAAACTCTTCATTTAACATAACTACTTCAGGTTTTTCTTTTATTATTTTTACCGCTAAGCTATGTATAGTCATAACTTCATATGAATTTTCTTCTTTTATTCCTTCTTCTTGCAATATACTTTTTATTCGTCCTTTAAAGTTATTTACAGCACTATTCATATAGGTAAGTATCAATATTTTTGAATTGCCATGCTTTTTTTCCCTTAGCAATTTTGCTACTAAATTAGTAACTATGAAAGTTTTACCCGCACCGGGAACTGCTGGAACTGCCATAGTTCCACTTTCATATGATATTATTGGTAATTGATCTTCTCTATAATTTATTTTCACCATACTACTTATCCCCTTTATCTAACATCTTTAATATTAAACTGTACAAGATACTTTCTTGTATATATCCGTTAACTGTATATTCACTTTTATATGCATATACAGTTTTTGCTCCTAAAAGTAAATTATAAACCATATTGTATAAATAATACTTTTTATACTGATCTTCCATTATGTCTGTATATATTTTATTTTCTTTAAATGATTTCCTAAGTACTATAACATTACTTATATCTTTTTCGATCTTCATATTCCATGCATTACTACCTATATCCACCCAAATCTGAATTGGCCTATCCATATTGTATGATATATATGAGTACGGAGTAGATATAACTACTTGATTTGAATCACTTAATTGTTGTAACTCTGCTACAGCATAATAATCATTTATTGAACTTTTTAATGCCTCAATAAATATCTGCTCTTTCTCTTTTTCATAATCTAGTCCTAATTTAGAAATATTATCAGTAAAAACTTCGCTTTCATGTATTATATTCTTGCATATATTTACATTTTCTCTACCATATTTTAAATTAAGCATTTTATCTATGTAAAATTGAATTAAAAACTCACTTATCTTTAATACTTTAGCTTTTTTATTTTCTATATAATCTAAAAGTTCCTTTAGATCTTCATTTTCTTCTTTGTTTTTATATATTTTAAATGCTTTTACTCTATTTACATTTAAAAGTATTTCTATAAAACTTATATACTCTTCTTCCTTTATATATTGCGTGTATTCATAGAAAATACAAGTTGCTACTAAAAGAGCATTAGAGTATGGATAATCAATTATTTTTCTGTCTTTCTTTACATTAAATACATCTATGTTGTTATCTTTTAATTTATTGGTTATTTGATAATCTAATATAGTATTATTTATAGGAGATATAATAGCTATATCATTCAAATCTATACCTTTTTCATAAAGATTTATAATCTTATTCGATACTTCATCTATCATCTCACCATATAATTGACTCGAATCATTTAATTCTAATTTAGCATCTAGTGAGAATAAATCCTCAATTTCTATACTATGTTTTACTATATCCATATCTTCTTTATATTTATTTATTAGTTTCTCTTGTATATACTCCATGTCTATATTATTAAAAACAGAATAATCTCTTGTTTTATTAAAGAATAAATAAGTATTTTCTGAATAACCTTGAACTAAATTTACAAAATCTACTTCTGCTGTAGAGCAACTTTCTAAACTTTCTACTACTAAATATTCGATTTGTAATTTTAAATATTCTATATATGATTCATTTTGTAAAAGATATTTATTATATAAATAAATACTCAAAGAATTATCTAGCATTGCACTTTGTAGCAAAGTATCTATATAATAATTTATTATTTCATTCATTTGACTATAGGAAAATTTCATTATACTATCTCTATTTTTCTTTGATAAATAAATTTTTTCTCCTATTGTATTGAAATCTATTAAACTTAAAGCTGCTTTATTTATATTAGTACTTATACTCATTGATATATTTTTATTTGTACAAGTTAAGTCTTCAAAATATCCTTCTAAATTTCTTTTTTGCTTTATCTTATTGTTTAGTATATAGTCAGTTAAACTACTTGATATAAATGTAGGCGATACTACTTCTTTTTTTATTTTATTACACTTGTTAGTAATTATTGGCCAAAATTTAATTAGCTCTTTTTTTACAAAACTAATATATGTAGTTACATTTAACTCTTCACTAAACTCAAAATGGATTTTACTTTCATAATTTAATTTTGTTGCATTATTAGGTACCAAAAGCATTATATTTTTAGATCTAAAGTTACTGTCTATTAATAATTGTTGATATAATTTTAAAACTTTAGAAAACTTGTTTTTGTTATTTGTTTCATTAAATAATTTTTTCATATTTACCCTTTCTACTTCAATTTATATGTATTTATAAATATAAAATTATTATATGCGAATTTAATTGCTATATATTTATTGATGCCCTTATTATGATTATACCATAATAATTTTATTGATTTTTTAATACAAAAATGCAGCCCTTTAGGGCTGCTTAATTTATTTTTATCAAAGCTATATCTTCATTATTAACTTCTAAATAACTTATTATAAAATCATCAATAAATATATTTTCAAATCTATAATAGTTATTTATTATATTAAATTTTTCACATCTAAAACTAAAAGGACCTTTATTGATTTCAAAATCCATATATCTCATTTGTACTTCATACATATAATCACCAACCCATTCTTAATACCTAGTTTTATACCTTATTATAAGTATTAAGACTTATTGATTAATCTATTCAGTATATTTTTAATTAATGATCCAGATATAACCAATAATATATTAATTAACATTATTTGAAATGCATATAAAATAGTTATATCTTTATAAAAAAAATCAATAATTGGTGTTGTTGAAATAAAATACGGCATTAAGATCCAAACTGCAGTATTTGGACAGTTTAACACAACTTGCACATAGATTGCAAAAAAGGATAGAAATATACCTACTCCACACCCCATAATTCCAACAATTAATGCTTCTGATGCTTTTAAATTATTTTTATATCCCATATAAAAATTTATTCCAAAGTATATTAAACAAATTATACTCCCTATAAAAAGTGTTATATTATTCATAGGAACCATTTTAAAATATACAAATGAAATAAGGCATATAATTAATACGTCAAAGAATAATCTTTCTCCTACATTAAATGCTTTTTGCATGTGCTCACCCCAAATTCCTTTATTTTATTATATTTTAATCAAAGGAAAAAGGTGATTGAAATTATATTTATCAAAATTTGCAATAAAAAAAGATTACGTGGCTACGTCTTACTCTCCCAGGGGGTCGCCCCCCAAGTACCATCAGCGCTAAAGAGCTTAACTTCTGTGTTCGGAATGGGAACAGGTGTATCCTCTTTGCTATAATAACCACATAATCTTTATTTTTAGAGTTAATACTCTGAAAACTGTATACCATTTAGATTGAATCATTTATTTTAGCAACCGAAATCTACCTTATTAAATATATAATAATGATTTGGTTGGCGATATAAACCTTTAGGTTTATTTTGGTCAAGTCCTCGACCTATTAGTATCGATAAGCTAAATACATTACTGCACTTACACCTTCGACCTATCAACCAGGTAGTCTTCCTGGGGTCTTACCCTTACGGTGGGAAATCTTATCTTGAAGTTGGCTTCGCGCTTAGATGCTTTCAGCGCTTATCCATTCCGTACATAGCTACCCAGCCATGCCCTTGGCAGAACAACTGGTACACCAGAGGTACGTCCATCCCGGTCCTCTCGTACTAAGGACAGGTCTCCTCAAATTTCCTACGCCTGCGACGGATAGGGACCGAACTGTCTCACGACGTTCTGAACCCAGCTCGCGTACCACTTTAATGGGCGAACAGCCCAACCCTTGGGACCTACTACAGCCCCAGGATGTGATGAGCCGACATCGAGGTGCCAAACCTCCCCGTCGATGTGGACTCTTGGGGGAGATAAGCCTGTTATCCCCAGGGTAGCTTTTATCCGTTGAGCGATGGCCCTTCCATGCGGTACCACCGGATCACTAAGTCCGACTTTCGTCCTTGCTCGACCTGTATGTCTTGCAATCAAGCTTCCTTTTGCCTTTGCACTCTTCGCACGATTTCCGACCGTGCTGAGGAAACCTTTGAGCGCCTCCGTTACTTTTTAGGAGGCGACCGCCCCAGTCAAACTGCCCACCTGACGGTGTCCCAAGACCTGATTCAAGGCCTATGGTTAGGATCCCAGTACTACAAGGGTGGTATCCCAAGGATGACTCCACACAAACTGGCGTTCATGCTTCATAGTCTCCCACCTATCCTGTACATGTAGTACCAAGACCCAACGTCAAGCTACAGTAAAGCTCCATGGGGTCTTTCCGTCCTGTCGCAGGTACCCGGCATCTTCACCGGGATTACAATTTCACCGAGTCTATTGTTGAGACAGTGCCCAAATCGTTACGCCTTTCGTGCGGGTCGGAACTTACCCGACAAGGAATTTCGCTACCTTAGGACCGTTATAGTTACGGCCGCCGTTTACTGGGGCTTAAGTTCACTGCTTCGGATTGCTCCTGACAGATCCCCTTAACCTTCCAGCACCGGGCAGGCGTCAGCTCCTATACATCGTCTTGCGACTTAGCAGAAACCTGTGTTTTTGGTAAACAGTCGCTTGGGCCTATTCTCTGCGGCCATCCAAAGGATGGCACCCCTTCTCCCTAAGTTACGGGGTCATTTTGCCGAGTTCCTTAACAATAGTTCTCTCGCTGGCCTTAGGATACTCTCCTCACCCACCTGTGTCGGTTTACGGTACGGGCGCCTTTAAACTCGATAGAGACTTTTCTCGACAGTGTGAAATCAGCTACTTCGCTACTAAATTTCGCTCCCCATCGTACCCCAGCATTATCTAGACGGATTTGCCTATCTAGACTGCCTCAGTACTTAGCCACACATAACCAACAGTGTGGTTAGCTTATCCTACTGTGTCATCCCATTTCTCAAACGCTTATTGGCGGTACAGGAATATCAACCTGTTGTCCATCACCTACGCCTTTCGGCCTCGGCTTAGGTCCCGACTAACCCAGGGCGGACGAACCTTCCCCTGGAAACCTTGGGTTTACGGCCCGTGGGATTCTCACCCACGTCTCGCTACTCATGCCAACATTCTCACTCGTATACTGTCCACATGTCCTTACGGTCATGCTTCAGCCTGCATACGAAGCTCCCCTACCCATCATAATGATGCCGTAGCTTCGGTAGTACGTTTTAGCCCCGGAAATTTTCGGCGCAGGATCACTCGACCAGTGAGCTATTACGCACTCTTTAAATGAGTGGCTGCTTCTAAGCCAACATCCTGGTTGTCTGTGCAATCCCACATCCTTTACCACTTAACGTACATTTAGGGACCTTAGCTGACGATCTGGGCTGTTGCCCTCTTGACTATGAATCTTATCACCCACAGTCTGACTCCCAAGTAAAAGAAAACGGCATTCGGAGTTTGATAGTCTTCGGTAAGTGCAATACCCCCTAGGACATTCAGTGCTCTACCTCCGTTTCTCTACGCTTGAGGCTAGCCCTAAAGCTATTTCGGGGAGAACCAGCTATCTCCGGGCTCGATTGGAATTTCACCGCTATCCACAAGTCATCCCCGAGCTTTTCAACGCTCGTGGGTTCGGTCCTCCACGAAATTTTACTTTCGCTTCAACCTGCTCATGGATAGGTCGCCCGGTTTCGGGTCTACGTCAAGTAACTTAGGTCGCCCATTTAAGACTCGCTTTCGCTACGGCTCCACACCTGAAGTGCTTAACCTTGCTACTTAACGTAACTCGTTGGCCCGTTCTACAAAAAGTACGCGGTCACACAAGAAATGTGCTCCCACAGCTTGTAAGTGCAGGGTTTCAGGTTCTATTTCACTCCCCTCCCGGGGTTCTTTTCACCTTTCCCTCACGGTACTATGCGCTATCGGTCACTAGGTAGTATTTAGGCTTGGAGGATGGTCCCTCCTGCTTCCCACAGGGTTTCACGTGTCCCGTGGTACTCTGGATCATGCTAGTAGCTTTCTCGTTTCAATTACAGGGCTATTACCTTCTATGGCGGAGCTTTCCAACTCTCTTCATTTACGATAGTGCATCCATGTTGCATGTCCGCAACCCCAACGAAGAAAACTTCATTGGTTTGGCCTTATCCGCGTTCGCTCGCCGCTACTTACGGAATCGAATTTCTTTCTTTTCCTCCAGGTACTTAGATGTTTCAGTTCCCCAGGTTCCCCTTATTAAGCTATGTATTCACTTAACAATACTTAGACATTACTCTAAGTGAGTTTCCTCATTCGGAAATCTTCGGATCAAAGTTTACGTGCAACTCCCCGAAGCTTATCGCAGCTTATCACGTCCTTCATCGGCTCCTAGTGCCAAGGCATCCGCCCTGCACCCTTAATAACTTGACCAGTTATTAAAAGTTATCGCTACTGAACAAACTTTGTATTCACTCGGTTTATTCCAGTGCTTAAAGTTGTAATTTTAAAGACTTTTTTTGTCGATGATATTTTTAGAAGTTATCTTCTTCATATATAAAATGATGTCATATCACTAAATGTTATACAGTTTTCAAAGTACTAAAGTACATCGCCAACGAACAATTTTCGCATATGCTCAACTTATTACGTTGCTTAAAGTACTAATGGTGGAGATGAGGAGGATCGAACTCCTGACCCCTTGCGTGCAAGGCAAGTGCTCTCCCAGCTGAGCTACACCCCCATTTTTCCGACACACGATATTTTAATACATTTAACCTCATATGTCAATAAGTTTTTTTACTTTTTTACAAAAAAAAATAAAAACCCTCAAAATTAAACAGTAGGTAATTCTCCTTAGAAAGGAGGTGATCCAGCCGCACCTTCCGATACGGCTACCTTGTTACGACTTCACCCCAGTTATTGGCTTCACCTTCGACGGACGCTTCCAAAAGGTTAGCTATCCGGCTTCGGGCGCCTCCAACTCCCGTGGTGTGACGGGCGGTGTGTACAAGACCCGGGAACGCATTCACCGCAGCATTCTGATCTGCGATTACTAGTAACTCCAGCTTCATGTAGGCGAGTTTCAGCCTACAATCCGAACTGAGAATGGCTTTAAGGGATTAGCTCCGCCTCACGACTTGGCCGCCCTCTGTACCACCCATTGTAGCACGTGTGTAGCCCTAAGCATAAGGGGCATGATGATTTGACGTCATCCCCACCTTCCTCCAGGTTATCCCTGGCAGTCCCTCTAGAGTGCCCAACTTAATGCTGGCAACTAAAGGCAAGGGTTGCGCTCGTTGCGGGACTTAACCCAACATCTCACGACACGAGCTGACGACAACCATGCACCACCTGTCACTTCTGTCCCCGAAGGGAAATCTCCGATTAGGGAGAGGTCAAAAGGATGTCAAGCTTAGGTAAGGTTCTTCGCGTTGCTTCGAATTAAACCACATGCTCCGCTACTTGTGCGGGTCCCCGTCAATTCCTTTGAGTTTCACTCTTGCGAGCGTACTTCCCAGGCGGAGTACTTAATGCGTTAGCTGCGCCACCGAGGGGGGTAACCCCCGACAGCTAGTACTCATCGTTTACGGCGTGGACTACCAGGGTATCTAATCCTGTTTGCTCCCCACGCTTTCGTGCCTCAGTGTCAGTTACAGTCCAGAGAGCCGCCTTCGCAACTGGTATTCCTCCTAATATCTACGCATTTCACCGCTACACTAGGAATTCTACTCTCCTCTCCTGCACTCAAGTCTCTTAGTTTCAAAAGCTTACTACGGTTGAGCCGTAGCCTTTCACTTCTGACTTAAGAAACCACCTACGCACCCTTTACGCCCAGTAATTCCGGATAACGCTAGCCCCCTACGTATTACCGCGGCTGCTGGCACGTAGTTAGCCGGGGCTTCCTCCTCAAGTACCGTCATTATCTTCCTTGAGGACAGAGCTTTACGACCCGAAGGCCTTCATCGCTCACGCGGCGTTGCTGCATCAGGCTTTCGCCCATTGTGCAATATTCCCCACTGCTGCCTCCCGTAGGAGTTTGGACCGTGTCTCAGTTCCAATGTGGCCGATCACCCTCTCAGGTCGGCTACTGATCGTCGCCTTGGTAAGCCGTTACCTTACCAACTAGCTAATCAGACGCGGGTCCATCCTGTACCGCCGGAGCTTTGATACTTCTACCATGCGATAAAAATATGTCATCCCGTATTAGCATACCTTTCGGTATGTTATCCGTGTGTACAGGGCAGGTTACCCACGCGTTACTCACCCGTCCGCCGCTCTCTTCCGAAGAAAATCGCTCGACTTGCATGTGTTAGGCACGCCGCCAGCGTTCATCCTGAGCCAGGATCAAACTCTCAAAATAAATTTGAATTTATCTCGCCAACGATATGTCTTCGCATTCGCTCAGCCACATCCGTTGCTCCAATAAAAGTTGTCCATCGCTCAGCTAATCATTATCTGAATATCTGGCTTGGTTTGTGTTTAATTCTATAAAGAATTATGTTTGTTTCTATAAATTAACCTACTGTTTAATTTTCAAAGTTCTTACTAGCTCTTATCGAGTACATTTAATATATTAACATTTTTATTGTAATAGGTCAATATTTTTATCTAAATTTTTTTAATTTATTAGATTTTAATTCCAAATATTCTTCAACGTCTATATAAATGACTTTTTATCTATATATCTTATCTATCTTATGAAGACCATATCTCTTTATTATATCTATTAACATGTCAGCGTATATAAACTCTCCACTTTTATTTTGTTTAGTGCTATATCCCGCATCTTCTAATGCTTGAGCTTGATCTTTATAATTTTTAGCTTTAAAAACTCCGTATTCTTCATATCTGGGGTTCTCAACTAAAAACTTAGCATGATCCTCTATTGATTTATTTATGTCTTCATACTTTCTAAATTTTGCAGTTATGGTATCATCATAATTTTCAGATGTTATTACCTCTACGTAATCTCCATTCCAGCTTATGTCTGCTTTAATTCCAAATATATTATTACTTTCCGTGGCTAATTTTGATTGACCCCATCCAGACTCTAGTATTGCTTGTGCTATAGTTACAGATGGATATATACCGTATTTTTTATAACTTTTCTTAGCACCTTTTTCTATACTTTTTATAAAACTTGTTTTATCTTTGTCTAATGATAATTCTATTTCTTTTTTCTCTTCTAATTCTTTTGTTTCTAAATCTTTTGTAATTAAAAATAATGCCACTATACTTAATAATACACATCCAGTAATACTTATTTTTTTACTGTATAACTTTAACTTGCTTAATATCTTTTTATTTTTTCCTAAGTGCTTTATTCTTTTTTTCCCCATTCGCGCCTCCTAATCTTTAAACTATATTAATTATATTATTGAGAAAATAAAAAAAGTCTTCTATATTTTATTTTTCCAGAAGACTTTTAATACAAAATAATTTATTCTTATATAATATAAAAAGAGTAGAAAAAAATCTACTCTTTTTATATTATATATTAAATTTACTTAGATTTTAATTCTATCCAAGCTCTATCATATACCTTTATATCACTACCTAAATCTACAAATGTTTCACACTTATCTAATAACTCTTTAGATGGGTAAGCAACAGGATTTGAAGTAATTTCCTTATCCAATAACTTTAATGCTCCTGTATTTGGAATAGAGTATCCTATATATTCCGCATTAACCTTCGCATTTTCTGGGTCTAGTAAAAAATTTATGAACATTTCAGATTCTTTTTTATTTTGAGCTGTTTTAGGAATACACATTGCATCTACCCATTTATTAGTACCTTCTTTAGGTATAGCATAATCTAAATTAGGATTTTGATCCATTAATGTTACTGCATCACCTGAATATATTATACCCATAGCAACTTCTTCACCTAATAATCTATCTTTACCTTCATCATTTACATAAGCCATAACTAAATCTTTTTGTTTCATTAATACTTCTTTAGCTTCATTTATTTCTTTAGGATTTGTCGTGTTTATGCTGTATCCTAACTTTTTAAGACCTATAGCCATAGTATCTCTAACCGAGTCAAACATCATTATATTACCCTTATATTTTGGATTCCATAATATATCCCAGCTATCTACAGGATCTTTTACCATTTTTTTATTATATAATATTCCAAATGTTCCCCACATATATGGTACACTGTACTCATTAGTCTCATCATATATCGGATTTAAAAATGACTTATCTATATATTTCATATTTGGTATATTTTTAAAATCTATTTTCTGAATTAAATTCTCACTCTTCATTTTTTCAACCATATAATCAGATGGGAATACTAAATCATAATTAGTGCTACCACTTTTAACTTTTTGATACATCATCTCATTAGTATCATAAGTTTCGTAAAGAACATCTATACCAGTTTCTTTTTCAAACTTACTGATAAGTTCTTCATCTATATAATCTCCGACATTATATACATTAAGTACTTTTCTAGAATCTGTTGATTTTTTACATCCTGTTGTTAAACTTAATGTAAGAATACCTATAGTCATTAGTGATATAACTTTTTTCATTTTGCTCATTATTCACCACTCCTTACTATAGATTGCTTCTTATTCGATAGTAAAAGTAATCCTAAAACTACTATAAACATTATAGTTGATAAAGCATTTATTTCAGGTTTTATACCTCTTCTAGCCATACCATATATTTCTATCGAAAGGTTGCTAACTCCATTTCCTGTGTTAAAGAAACTTATTATGAAATCATCTACTGACATAGTAAATGCAATCAGAAACCCAGATATTATACCTGGTTTTATTTGAGGTAATATTACTTTTCTAAGTGCATATATTGGTGTTGCACCTAAGTCCATCGCTGCTTCCTCTATATTTTGAGGTAAGCTCTTTATTTTTGGTAAAACTGATAATATTACATATGGGATATTAAACATTATGTGTGATAAAAGCATTGTAGTAAATCCAAATTCTATATTTACAAAAGCAAATAAACTCATTAATGCTACTGCAGTAACTATATCCGGATTTAATACTGGAAGATAGTTTATATTTAACATTAACTTTCTTCTTTTAGATCTCATTTTGTGTATACCTATCGCACTTATAGTACCTATTATTGTTGCTATTAAAGATGAAAGCAACGCTACTATTAAAGTATAGTATAAAGCACTCATTATACTTTCATTATGAATTAACCTTTCATACCATTTAAAAGTGAATCCTCCCCAGTGAGCCATCGATTTAGAATCATTGAAAGAGAATACTACTAATGCAAATATTGGTGCATATAAAAATATAAATACTAAAAATAAATATATATTAGATACTGCTTTCTTTAACCTTAAAATAATAACCCACCGCCTTCCTTGTCAGATTCATCTTCGAACTTAGCCATTACAGCCATTGATATTAGGATTACTATCATCATGAATATTGATACAGCAGATCCGAAATTCCAATCTCCAACTACTGTAAATTGTTGTTCTATTAAGTCTCCAAGTAACATAAACTTACCACCACCTAATAGTCTTGATATAGCAAAAGTCGTAACCGCTGGCATAAACACCATAGTTATTCCTGATACTACACCTGGTAAACTCAGCGGGAATATCACTTTAGTAAATACTTGTAAACTATTTGCACCTAAGTCTTTAGCTGCATTTACTAAATCATTATCCATTTTAGATAAAGATGTATATATTGGTAAAACCATAAATGGCAAGAAATTGTAAACCATTCCCAGCAATATCGCAAAATTAGTATATAATATACCAACTGGCTCTATTCCAAAGAACCCAAGGAATGAATTTATAAGTCCATTTTTGCCAAGTATAGCTACCCATGCATATGTTCTTAATAAGAAGTTCATCCACATAGGAAGGATAAATAATAATATTAAAGTTCCTCTTTTACTTATGTGCGCTTTTGATATTATGTAGGCTACAGGATATCCTACCACAAGACATATTAGAGTCGATATTCCCGCTAACATTATTGATCTAAAGAATACTTTAAAATATATCGGGTCCATTAATTCTTTATAGTTCTGTAGTGAAAAAACATATCCATTATCTGTTTCTTGTGAAAAACTGAAAAATACTACTAGTATTAAAGGGATTACAATAAATATTGCACTCCATATTATATATGGATATGCTAAAAAAGATTTTTTCTTCATTTTAATTACTCTCTTTTCTCATTATATGGATATCTTCTGGATATATATCCATACCTAATTCTGACCCAACTTGAGCAGTTTTAGTATTGTGAAGTATCCACTTTCTATCATTTTCTTCAAGTTCGATTTCATAATGAACACCCTTGAATACTGTAGAAGTAACTTTTCCCTTTAACATTCCATCTTCTGGATTAACCATTTTTATATCTTCCGGTCTGATTACAACCTCTATATTTTCATTTCTATTGAAACCTTTATCTACACAATCAAAAGTTCTATTGCAAAATTCAACTTTATAGTCATCTAACATTATTCCATCAAATATATTACTTTCACCTATAAATCTTGCTACAAACGAGTTTTTAGGTTCATTATATATATCTTCAGGAGTACCCATTTGCTGTATTTGACCTTTATTCATTACTATTATCGTATCTGACATACTAAGAGCTTCTTCTTGATCATGTGTTACAAATATAAAAGTTATTCCTAACTTTTGTTGCATCCTTTTTAATTCAATTTGCATTTCTTGTCTTAGTTTTAAATCTAGAGCTCCTAAAGGTTCATCCAGTAAAAGCACTTTAGGTTCATTTACTAAGGCTCTTGCTATAGCAATTCTTTGCTGTTGTCCACCACTTAATGAGTCAACTTTTCTATTTTCTTTTCCTTCTAATGCCACTAGTTTTAACATCTCTCTGACCTTTTTATCTATCTGAACCTTAGGCATTTTTTTTATTTTTAAGCCAAATGCTATATTCTCATATACATTCATATGTGGAAATAAGGCATATTTTTGGAATACTGTATTTACTGGTCTTTGATATGGTGGTATCTCATTTATATCTTTACCTTCAAATAAAACTTTTCCTTCATCTGCATATTCAAATCCTGCTATAATTTTTAAAGTTGTTGTCTTTCCACAACCACTTGGTCCTAGCAGTGTTAAAAATTCATTTTTCTTTATGTCTAAAGATAAATTATCTAATACTTTTAAATCATCATATTGTTTGCATAAATTTCTTAATTCTATTATGTTTTCTTCCAATTTTATTAACACCTCTTTTCTAGAATGACGGCGGGGTACTTACCCAAATCACTTTTGCAGTTGTTTTTCCTGCATTAGATATATAGTGATTTGCTCTTGGTTTAAAGTAAAAACTTTCGCCTTTTCTTACCTTACTCTTTTTATCACCTATATGAACATATACTGCACCTGCAAGTACATAGCCGAACTCTTCACCTTCATGGGGTTTTTCTTCTTTATATTGCCCACCTGGATATAAAGTTATTATTACAGGCTCCATTTCATTCTTTTGTGAGTTTGGTATTAGCCATTTAAATGTATACTTTAATTCTTCATCCTCTGTTTCAAACATATCATCTTTTGTAAAGCAGATTCTTTCATCATCTATTTCATTAAAAAATTCCCTTAAATTTGTACCTAATATTTCAAGTATATCTATAAGGGTAGCAATGGATGGTGATGTTAAGTTATTTTCTAATTGAGATATAAACCCTTTTGAAAGTTCACATCTATTAGCCAACTCTTCCTGGGTTAGTTGTTTTTCGATTCTCATTCGTTTTATTTTTTCACCGATATCCATACTTACACCTCCTAATTTTTATTTTGTTATTATAACTAAACCTAATGTTTAAAATATCTAAACAACAAAACTTATTATATAAAAGTTTATGTTATAATTCAATAGTTTTTGAACATTTTTTTATTTTTTATTTAAATAAAAAAATCTAGCATTTTAAACACTTTGTCTCATTTATTCTATAAAGAGTGTTTATATTAATATTTATAAAGTTTAGTATCTCTAACTCATATAAATATCTATATTTTTTTTATATTTAATAATTTTTGCAATATTTATTTATAATTACTTGCTTTTTCGCTTACTTTATATTAGATTCTAATTCAAATTAAAATATATTAATTCTTTAGATATAACTTATAATTTACATTTTTTCAGTAATATATTGATTTTTGATTATTTTTATATTTAATTATATTTTTACACATATAAAAAGAGCATTATAGGTATATATAAATCCTATAAAATGCTCTTTTGTGTTTTATATTAAACTAATTTGTAATCTTCAGGATTTAATTTGCTTGCAGCTGCTTCATCTAGTATAAGTACTATGTCATTGTGGAATTGTAATATCGATGCTGGAACTTCTGGTATTACTTTTCCATAAACAGTATTATATATAGCATCTGCTTTACTGTCTCCACATGCTAGTAGCATTATTTTTCTAGCTTTAAATATTGAACCTGTACCCATAGTTATAGCCTTTTTAGGTACATCTTCTATTTTTTCAAAAAATCTTGCATTAGCCTCTATTGTGCTCTCTTTTAAATCTACTAGATGAGTTCCTCTTTCAAAGTTTATAGTAGGCTCATTGAATCCAATATGTGCATTATGCCCTATTCCTAATACTTGTATATCTACGCCACCAGATTCTTTTATTTGCTTATCATATGTTTCACATTCTAATTCTACATTTGAAGCCATTCCATTTGGTATGTGTATATTTTCATTTTTTACATTTATATGATTAAATAGGTTTACCCTCATAAAATAATCATAACTTTGATCACTTGTTTTAGGTAAATTATAATATTCATCTAAATTAAATGTACTCACTTCTGAAAAATCAATCAACTTCTCATTATACATTTTTACTAATTCCTTATACATGCCTACAGGAGTACTTCCTGTTGCTAAACCTAATACTGAATTTGGTTTCAATGTAACTTGACTTAATATCATCTGAGCTGCTTTTTTGCTCATTTCATCGTAATTTTTACAAACTAATATTCTCATTTTTGTTGACCCCCGTAGATTATTTTTTATAGATTACTTTTCCATCACTTATTGTCATATAACAATTTATATTCTTATCAAATATTGCAATATCCGCGTCTTTACCTATTTCTAAACTTCCTTTTTTATCATCTATATTTAGAGATTTTGCAGGATTTATAGATGCTAATTTTATAACTCTTCTTATATCTAAGTCTGTGTTATTCATAAAATTATATACCATTTTATTTAACGGCATTACACTTCCTGCTAAACTTCCACTTTCTAGCCTTGCTTGATTATCTTTTACTATAACTTTTTGCCCACCCAAAGAATATTCTCCTGGTTCCAAACCTCCAGCCTCAATTGAGTCCGTTATTAAAATAATTTTATCCTCACCTTTATTCTTTAATATAAATGGGAATAAATCTTTTAATATGTGTATCTCATCTGCTATAACTTCGCAAAATACATCCATAGTTAAAGCTGCACCAACAACACCTGGATCCCTATGATTCAATCCACTCATACCATTAAACATATGAGTTATATTTTTAGCCCCTAAGTTAATTGCTCCTTTTGCCTCTTCAAACTTAGCTCTACTATGCCCAATAGATAAAACTATATTTGTATTTTTTCTAATTTTTTTTGTAAATTCAAAATTATAATCTGTTTCTGGAGCATACGTTATCACCTTAATTACATCTTTGTATTCTTCTATAAGATTATAGCTAGGAGAAACTATAAATTTAGGATTTTGAGCTCCTTTATAATCTACATTTATAAACGGTCCTTCTAAATGAGCTCCTAAAACTCTTGCCCCTTCTATATCTTTATTCATCAAGTGTATTATAGTGTCTAATGCTTTTTTTATAGATTCTTCATCCATAGTCATAGTTGTCGGTAAAAAAGATGTTACTCCATGTCTAGATATTGATTTAGAAATTGTAAATATTGATTCTTCATCTCCATTCATTACATCCTTACCCATATTTCCATGTATGTGTATATCTATTAACCCTGGGCAGACATAATTTCCATTTGCATCAATCACTTGGCATTCTTGTGGTACTTTATCCGTTATATCTATTATTTTTTCATCAAAAACTAAAACTTTATTTTCTAAAATTTGATTTTCTAAAACTATTTTTCCATTTATTATACATTTCATATATACCACATCCTATTCACTTAGTATTAATTCATACTGATATTTATCACTTCTAAATATTGAGATTGTATATTCTATAGGCTGATTATCTGCATTGTATGAGTTTCTTTGTATTTTAAGTGCTAAAGTTCCATCTTCTGCATCCAATATATTGCACTCTTCTTCTGACAACATTATTGGTTCCATGGTTTGCTCTGCTTTTTGGATTTTGTAATTATAATTTTCACTTAGCATTTTATAAAGTGAATTATTGTCTATCATTTTTTTAGTAAAACCTTTGCATGTATCTTCTGACAAGTATACTGTTTCTAATCCAAAAGGTTCTCCATCCATATACCTTAGTCTTATAACCTTATAAACATTTGTTTCTTCATTATCTATATTTAATTTTTTCTTTATTAATTCACTCGGTACTTCCATTTCAAAAGATAATATATCAGTTCTTATATTTATACCTTTTTCTTTCATTACATCTGTAAACCCTTTTACACTTCTAAATTGGTATTTCTTTTTGTTCTTTGCAACAAAAGTTCCTTTGCCTTGAACTCTATATAATAAACCTTCTGATACTAGACCTACAATTGCTTTATTTACAGTCATACGACTTACATTTTGCATATTACATAGCTCTCGTTCTGGGATTATAGAATCACCTTCTTTTAGTTCTCCAGTTTCTATCATCTTTTTTATTATAGAGCTAAGTTGAATATGTAAAGGTGTTGTGCTGCTTTTATCTACTATTTCCATTTATATCACCGCTTTTTTATATGGTATATACCTTTTTGGTATATACCAATTATAACTTATTTTTGTAGTAATTTTCAATACTTTCATACTAATTTGCACAAAATATTTATGTATTATATTTTTTATTTATATGCTATTATATTAAATTATGAATAATGTTTTATAATTTATTTAAGCATAAAACAAAGGAGATGATAATTTTGATAAAAATAGGTGATTACAATAAACTAGAAGTAAAAAGAAAAACTGATTTCGGTTACTTCCTAGATGGTAAAACAAATAATACAAATGACGATATACTACTTCACAACAGATTACTTAACAAAAACACAATCAATGTAGGTGATACTGTAGATGCATTTATATACATAGACTCTGAAGGTAGAAAAGCAGCTACTCTTGTACCTACAAAGGCTAAAGTAAATGAAATTGCATACTTAAAGGTTGTTGCTCATACTAAAATAGGTAGCTTTATAGATATAGGTCTACAAAAAGATATTTTAGTTCCTTTTAAATCTAAAACATATGATTTAGAAAAAGGATGTAGATATCCTTTCTTTATATACCTAGATAAAACTGGAAGACTTGCTGCTACAACAGATATCGATAGCTACCTTACAACTGATCACGAGTATAATGTATCTGATAAGGTTTCAGGGGTAGTTTACGGTTTCCAAACGAATAATTCAGCTATGATTTGTGTAGATAACAAATACGCTGGTGTTATCCTTCACAATGAATACTTTAATGAGCTAAAAATAGGTGATAATTTAGAAGATTTAACTATTATAAAGATATATGAAGACGGAAAACTTGGACTTTCTCCTAGATCAGGTAGAAAGGAAGAACTTGATTCTTTAGAAACAAAAATAATGAACTACCTTGAAGGTTCAGATGGATCTATGAGATTTAATGATAAATCAACACCTGAAGAAATAAGCACAGTTTTCAATACAAGTAAGAAAAACTTTAAACGTACTCTTGGAGTATTAATGAAAAAAGGATTAATATCTCAAGACGAAAATGGTACACACTTAAAGTAATATCTAAAAAAAATGTTGGTATATAGCCAACATTTTTTTATGCTTGCCAGCTTATATGTATATGCTAAAAGACTAGTTACTATGAGCAACTAGTCTTTATATTAACCATATTATTTTTCTAATCTTTCATATAAATCTATAAATTCTTCAGCTAATTGTTGGAAATTCATAGCATTCATAAGATGGTCTTGAGCGTGAACTAATATAACACTCATTTCAGTTTTATTACCACTTGCTTCATTTTGAATTAATTCAGTTTGGAATCTATGTGCTACAACCATTCCTTCTTTTGATTTTTTTATACATTCTCTCGCAGCTTCTATATTGCCTTCTTTAGCTTCTCTTATTGCCTCAAAAGCTAATCCCTTAGCATCCCCTGCATGAGCTATTATATTAAAAGATATTTCTATTATTTTTTCATCCATATGTCATTGCCTCCCCTGTATAAACTAACCTCTTATATATTTGTTATACTGTGATAATATCACTTATTTAAATTGTGGTAAATACTCTTTATGAGCTTGCATCATCTCATCTAATATTGTTTTTGCTAAGTCATCTGATGGTATTAAAGGATTTGTACTAAGAGCTAAAAGTGCCGTTTCATAGTCTCCATAAACTGCTGCTTTAGCAGCTAAAAGTTCAAATGATTTTATTTGTCTCACTAAACCATCAACAGAGTCAGGTAAATATCCTATAGCTAATGGCTTTGGACCATTTGCAGTTATTATACTACTTACCTCTACTGTTTGATCATCTTTAAAATTTCTGATCGCTCCATTATTTAAAGTATTTACAACCTGTATATCACCCTTATCATTATATATAGAGCTTATTAGATTACACGCTGCATCACTATAATATGCTCCACCTCTTTTTTCTAACTGTGGTGGTTTTATATCTAAATTTTCATCCTTATATAATTCAAATAATTGATCTTCTAATTCTTTGACTACTTGACCTCTTGCTTTTCCTTTAGCAAATTCCTGTAGTTCATCGTCTAACATTTCTTTAGTCTTATAGTAGTATTTATGATAAGGACAAGGTATTACTCCTAAAGCCTTTATAAACTCTGCATTAAAATCTATTGCTTTTATATTTTGCATAGTTATTTTAGAATTCGTAAACTTTTCTATTGCTTCTTCTGTAACATCTTCACCATCTAAAGATACATTTAATCCATATACCATATGGTTAAGACCTGCAAAGTTCATTTGAATTCTTTTGCTATCTACTTCAAATTCTTTTGCTATTCCATTTTTCATTCCTATAGGAACATTACATAAACCTATATAGTTTTTGAAATTTGTATATCTAAATACAGTTTCAGTTATTATCCCCGCAGGATTTGTAAAGTTTATAAGCCATGCATTAGGACATAATTCTTCTATATCTCTAACTATATCTAATATTACAGGAACAGTTCTTAATGCTTTGAAAAGCCCTCCAGCGCCATTAGTTTCTTGACCAATAACACCATGCTTTAAAGGTATACTTTCATCTTTTATCCTAGCATCTAAAAGGCCTACTCGTAATTGAGTTGTTACAAAGTCTGCATTCTTTAAAGCTTCTCTTCTGTCTAATGTTAGATGTATGTCTATATCTAATCCAGCTTTTTTTATCATTCTTTTAGCAAGATTACCTACTATTTCTAGTTTTTCACGACCTGCTTCTACATCAACTAACCAAAGTTCTGATACAGGAAGTTCTTTATATCTTTTTATAAAACCTTCTACAAGTTCTGGTGTATAACTAGAACCACCACCTATTGTCACTACTTTAAGTCCTTTTTTCATAAATGCTACCATCCAATCTAAATTCTATATTCTTAGTTAGCTTTTTGCTCAGCTAATTTCTTTTTTTCCATTCTTCCTTCTGCAACTACAAATGGTAAGTATACAACAACAGATATCAATAAGTTAACTGCTGCTAATATTCCTCCTTTTATACTTCCTGTAGCCATTATAGCTCCAAATACTGGTGGAGTTATCCAAGGTATTTTTGCCATTATAACTGGTGGTACTAATCCTGATGATATAGCCATATATGCAACAGTTGCACATATAACTGGTGCTAAAACAAAAGGTATCATATATATTGGGTTTAATACGATTGGCATACCAAATATCATTGGCTCACTTATATTAAAGCATGCTGGTGGTCCACCTAAAGCTATCATATCTTTACGTCTTCTACCTGCTATTATTAATGCTATTATTAATCCAAGTATCATACCTGAACCACCTAAGTATACAAATGCATCTAGGAAAGCTCCTGCAAATACGTGATATCCTTGAGTTGCTCCTTGAGCAGCTAACTCAGCATTTTTTCCACCTAATTCCATTAAAATTGGTTCTACTGCTGGAAGTGCTATATTTGCACCATGTAATCCAAATATCCATAATACATGTATAAATAATGCAACGAATATTGTACCTCCTAGTGAATCCGCTATTCCTGTTAGAGGTTTTGCTAAATATTGAGATAATAAATCATTTATAAATAATCCGCCAGATAAGTTGCTTACTAATACTCCTATAATACCTATTACAAATAATGCTATTACACCTGGTAATAATTTTGCAAAAGATCTTGATACTGCTGGTGGTACACCATCTGGCATCTTAATTGTTAACCAAGATACTTTAGATAATCTAACATATAATTCCGTAGAAACTATAGCTACTATCATTGCTGTAAATAATGCATTAGTTGAAATATATCCCCAAGGTATGAATCCCCAGCCTACTATAGCTTCAGTTGCACCTTCTGGTGTTATTGATGCTACTTGAGGAGATACTATTAAAAATCCACATAATGCTATAAGACCTGCTTGTAATTCATTTCCTTCATATGATTTCGCTAAGTAATAAGCTACTGATACTACTAAAAATAAAGACATCGCAGCAAGTGATCCCCACCATAGGTTTCCACCTAATGCTGCTATCGATTGCCCTATCGATGTATCCGTTAAAAATGCTTGATATGATTTAACGGGTAAGTTTTTTATAAGTGTTCCAAATGCACCTACCATAGTTACAGGTATCATTGCAACAAATCCATCTCTTACTGCTACTAAGTGTCTCTGCGAGCCTACTTTTGCTGCGATTGGAACTAAATATCTTTCCATGAAAGCCATTAGTTTTTCCATAATATTCCCCCACTCTCCTATTTTTTTCTCTAAGGTAACATTTTCCTTACCTCTTTGTATATAATTGTAATCCAAATGTATATACATTTCAATACTTTTTTTATACTTTTATTTATTATTCTATATATATTAGAAATTTTTATAAAAATTTAGTTTAAAATATTACTAAATAATAATTAAAAGCCGTATTCAAAATGAATACGGCTTTTAATTATTACTTTGGAACTGCATTTAATGTAAGTGTATACCCATAATGATATGTATGTGAGTACTCAAAAACATCTCCATTTTGTAATTTGCATACTTGAGCTATATATAGTAAGGCTTCTTTAGATTCTAAATCTAATGCACTTTCTATTTCATCATCTGATAAAACTGCTGTAACTTCTCTTTCAGACATTGCAATTTTATATCCACATTCAGATTCTATGTATTTATATAAAGATCCATTACAATGATCTCTCGTTAGATTTGGGAATAATTTAACAGGCATGTACGTAACCATGTAAGATACTTTTTCATCATTAGCCAATCTTACTCTTTTTATTTCCCAAACGTTATCATTTTCATCTAAATTTAATTTTTCTTTAAGTATATCATCAGCTTGGACTATATTTAATGTAATAACTATATTGGATACCTTATAACCTTTATTCTCCATCTCTTTAGTAAAACCACTTATTGTTGATATATTATCATAAATATTATTTCCTATTACAATACTTCCAACACCACGTCTTCTAGTTATATAGCCTCCATTAACTAAATTATTAAGTGCCGATCTAACAGTCATTCTAGTTACATTAAATTTTTCAGTTAATTGTTTTTCTGATGGTATTAAATCGCCCTCTTTTAGCTCTCCACTTTCAATCAAGTTCATAACATAGTTTTCTATATTCTTATATATGGGTTCCTTCATAACTCTCATCCCCTTCTGAATTATTTGTCTATATTTTATTTTAACGTCTCTAGTCATTTTATACTATAGTCAAAAGTATATTACAATTCGTTCAAAAATTAAAGACTAGGAAAAATTAATTCTTCCTAGCCTATCATTTTATAATTTTATATTCTATTAACTTTTGTTTGTTTTGCTGCTTCTTTTACTGCATTAGCTACATTTTCTACAACTTTCCTGTTAAATGCATTAGGTATGATATTCTCTGATGTAATTTCTGAATCTAAAATTGTATTTGCTATTGCATATGCAGCAGCTATTTTCATTTCTTCATTTATTTCTTTTGCTCTTACATCTAAAGCTCCTCTAAATATTCCAGGAAAAGCCAAAACATTATTTACTTGATTAGGAAAATCAGAGCGTCCTGTACCAACAACAAGAGCACCACCTAATTTTGCTTCTTCTGGCATTATTTCAGGAATAGGATTTGCCATAGCTAATACCATAGAATCTTTAGCCATAGTCTTTACCATATCTGCTGTTAGCATATTAGGTCCTGAGACACCTATAAATATATCTTTATCTTTTATAACATCTTTTAATGACCCTTTTTCATTTCTTATGTTAGTTACTTCAAGCATATTTTTCTGAGCCCAGTTTAAATCTTCCATCTCTTCACTTATAGCACCCTGTAAATTACAGAATATTATATTTTTTACATTCATACTTAGCAGTATTTTTCCTATAGCTATACCAGCTGCTCCTGGACCATTTATTACTATTTCTAAATTTTCTACACTCTTACCTGATAATTTTACATAGTTTATTATAGCTGATGCTACTACTATAGCAGTACCATGTTGATCATCGTGAAACACAGGTATATCTAATTCTTTTTTTAATTTTTCTTCTACTTCAAAACATCTAGGAGAGCTTATATCTTCTAAATTTATTCCTCCAAATACTGGTTCCATTAATTTAACAGTCTTTACGATTTCATCTACTTCATTTGTTTTTAGACAAATAGGAAAAGCGTCTACCCCTGCGAACTCTTTGAATAATATAGCCTTACCTTCCATAACAGGTATTGATGCCTCTGCACCTATGTCACCTAGGCCTAATACCGCACTACCATCACTGACAACTGCTACCATATTACCTTTAGAAGTGTACTTGTAAATATTTTCTTTATTTTTATGTATCTCTCTACAAGGTTGTGCTACTCCTGGTGTATATGCTATAGATAAATCATCTTTATTTTCAACTCTAACTTTACTTTCTAAACTAATTTTCCCCTTTTTATTTTCATGCATCTCAAGTGCTAATTTCGAGTAATCTTTATTTTGCATATTCTTCTCTCCCTTTTTCATATATGTTATTTCCATAGCTGTCTATAGCTACAATTAATTGTAAATTTTCAACTTCTAATTTTCTAATAGCTTCTGAGTCTAAGTCTTCATAAGCTACTATTTCACATGATTTTATAGAATTAGATATATAAGCTCCTGCTCCACCTACAGCAGCAAGATATACGGCATTATAATGTTTAATAGCTTCTATTATCTTCTCATCCCTCTTGCCTTTACCTATCATAATTTTCAATCCTTGTTCAAGTAATGGTATAGTTAGATCATCCATTCTATAACTAGTTGTTGGTCCTGCCGATCCAATAACTTGTCCCGGCCTACTAGGTGTGGGACCAACATAATATATTACTTGGTCTTTTAAGTCAAAAGGTAGGCTTTGATTATTATTTATACATTCTATAATTCTTTTATGAGCTGCATCTCTAGCCGTATAAATAGTTCCACTTAAAGATACTAAATCTCCACATATAAGTTTATTTATTTTTTCTTTATCAAATGGCATTTCTATAGATGTCATCAAACTCCCCCCTTATATAATTACCTTTTTATGCCTTGATGCATGACAATTTATATTTACTACTACTGGTAATCCAGCTATATGAGTAGGAAATGTTTCTATATGTACTGCCAATGCTGTAGTATTTCCACCTAATCCTTGCGGTCCTATGCCTAAATCATTTATCTTTTTTAATAATTCTATTTCTAATTCAGCTATATTTTCATCTTTGTTATGATTTCCCACATTTCTAAATAACGCTTTCTTAGATATTTGAGCACACTTATCAATAGTACCACCAATTCCAACTCCAACAACTATTGGTGGACATGGATTAGGGCCAGCATCAGAAACAGCCTCTATAATAAATTTCTTTACCCCTTCGATTCCATCAGAAGGTTTGAGCATTTTTAATTTACTCATATTCTCACTTCCAAATCCTTTAGGCGCAAATTCAATAATTAACTTATCACCTTTAGTTAATTCATAATGAATTATAGCTGGTGTATTATCTTTAGTATTTATCCTACTAATTGGGTCTACAACAGATTTTCTTAAGTAACCTTCTTCATATCCTTGCCTTACACCTTCATTTATTGCTTCATCTATTGTATCGCCTTCAATTATTACTTGCTGCCCTAACTTTACAAAAAACACAGCCATACCAGTATCTTGACACAATGGTATATTTTTTTCCCTAGCTATCTTTGTATTATCTATTAATACTTTTAATACATTTTTTCCCAAACTACTTTCCTCTTTTTTTATACCTTCATTAATTGCATTTAATACATCATTTCCTAAATTAATATTAGCACTTATGCAAATTTCCTTTACCTTTTTGATTATTTCATCTGACTTAATTACTCTCATACGAACATCCCCCATCATTTATCTTATCAATATTCGTTATATTTAAACTTTAACATTTTTTACTATTTTTAACAAGCACTTATAAAGTAATAATTTATACTCAAAATATTTTATTAAAATTAATTAAAACATAAAAATAAAAGGAGGATAGCTTCCTCCTTTTATTCTTATAGTATTATTTAACTATATCGCTAAATTCAGCATTTATAAGAGATTGTAACTCTTTAGGTGATAGTTCTACTTGATGTCCAATTTTACCAGCACTAACAATCATACTATCTAATGTTATAGCACTTTCATTTATAAATGTTTTATATAACTTCTTCATCCCTATAGGAGAACATCCACCTCTTATATATCCTGTAAACTTATTTATATCATTTACATTGATCATCTCTATGCTTTTTTCATTGGCTACTTTTGCACCTTTTTTTAAATCCAGATGCTCATTTACAGGTATAACATATACATATATATTTTTACTAACCCCCATAGCTACCAGTGTTTTATATACTTGATTAACATCCTTTTCTATTTGATGTGCTACTTCTACTCCATCTACATGCTCACCTTTTTTAACATTATATGAATACATATTATAAGCAATTTTATTAGAGTCTAAAATTCTCATTGCATTTGTTTTTACTTTTGACACTACTATATCTCCCTTGTATATTCTTTTAACCATTCTCTTTCTTCATCATTTAAAAATGGTGCTATTTTATTATAAACTTCTTTATGATATTTATTTAAATATTCTTTTTCATCTTTTAATAACAATGTTTTGTCAACTGCATCTAAATCTATTGGTGCAAATGTTACAACTTCAAAGTCCATAAACTGTCCATATTCATTTTTTTCTGCTTTTCTTACTACCAATTCATTTTCTATTCTTATTCCATGTGAACCTTCTATATATACGCCTGGTTCATTAGTAGTTACCATACCTTCCTCAAGTACACAGCTATCATCTCTGTCAGGCACAACTCTCCATCTAAATCCATTTGGAGATTCATGAACATTAAGCACAAATCCTATCCCATGACCTGTACCACACTTATAGTCAATACCCGTATCCCATAATGGACCTCTTGCTAATATATCTAAATTATATCCTCTGCAACCATGTAAAAATTTGGCCTTTGATAATCTAATCATTCCTCTTAAAACATTTGTAAAATGAGTTTGAGCTTCTTGTGATATAGATCCTAATGCAATTGTTCTTGTTATATCAGTTGTCCCATCATAATATTGTCCACCTGAATCTACCAAGAATAAATCTTTTGGTTCTAATGTATAATCACTTTCCTTTGTTGCACTATAATGCATCATAGCTGCATGCTCTTTATAAGCAGCTATTGTTGAAAAACTTGGCTCTATAAATTTATCTTGTTCTCTTCTAAATTGCTCTAGTTTTTCAGTTGCACTCATTTCTGTTATTTTTATTTTTTCTACATTAGTTTTTAACCAGTACATAAATTTAGTAAATGCAACTCCATCTTTGATATGGCTATTTCTTATATTTTTTAATTCTACTTCATTTTTCATAGCTTTAAATAATATTGTGGGGTTAGTACTTTCTATTTTTTGAACACCTTTAGGTATATTTCTATATATTGCATAACTTACTTTAGCTGGATCTAAAAGTACTTTTTCATCATTATTAATTGATTTTATAAAATCATATACTTCACTATATGGCTTTATATAAACATTTTCTTTATGTAACTCAGATTTAATTTCATCATTTAATTTATTTTCATCTATGAATAAATAAACGTTATCTAAACCTATAACAGCATAAGAAAGAACAACAGGGTTTGATTTTATATCTCCTCCTCTGATATTAAATATCCACGCTATATCATCTAATGATGTTATTATATGAGCAGTAGCACCTTTTTCTTTCATAGCACATCTTACTCTGCTTAGTTTTTCAGAAAAACTCGCTCCTGTATATTCAGTACCTAATAAAAATGCTTTTTTATCTGGTAAACTAGTTCTCTCTTTCCATATATGATCTACTAAATCATAATTATATTCTATAGTTATATTTTTAAATTCTAATTGCTTTTCTAGATTTTCTCCCTCTTTAGCACCAATTACTTTTCCATCAAACCCTAACGTTGAATCTTTAGGCATTTTTTCAACTAAGTATTTTTCAACTGTTGGTACTCCTTCTTCTCCCATTTTAAATAAAGTTATATTGCTACCACTTAATTCACTGTCTGCTTGTATGAAATACCTTCCATCCGTCCATAATCCTGCTTCATCTAAAGTTACAACCAAAGTTCCTGCAGATCCTGTAAATCCTGACATAAACTGTCTAGATTTAAAGTATTCACCTACATATTCACTTTGATGATAATCTGCTGATGGTATTATGTATGCATATATATTTTTTTGCTTCATCAATTCTCTTAATTCTTCTATTCTTGTTTTTATCATAATTTATCCCTCCTCTAATTCATTTACAATATTATTATAGCCTATTTTTTATCCCATCTATCAAATTAATATAATCTATATACTATTTTCAATTAATTCTTTGTTAAATTTTGTTTTATCATTAAAAAACATTTTAGATACAGTAGGTGTTTTACCTAATATATTTATATTGTCAGATAAATACATAGCTTCTTCAATATCATGTGTAACAAATATTACAGTTCTTTTTTCCTTTTGTATAATCATTTTAAAAATATTCATTATTTGTTTTTTGCTTGAAATATCTATAGATTTAAATGGTTCGTCCATTATAATTATTTGAGATGGATATACAAACGCCCTTGCAATATTAGCTCTTTGTCTAGTTCCACCACTCAACATCTGAGGATAATATTCTTTATATTCATAAATTCCAACTTGTTTTAAATACTTTTTACATATACTTTCTCTATCTGCTTTATTGTAATTTTTTTTTAGTACTAAATTAATATTGTCTTTAATTGTTATCCAGTCTATAAGCCTATCTTCCTGAAATATATAACTCATTTGCATACCTTCTATTTCACTATACAGTTCAGTATCATTTTTTATTATTTTGCTAAGTACATTTAAAAGAGTACTCTTTCCACAACCTGATTTACCCAATATACAATTTACTTTATTTTTATATAAAGTAATTTCAAAGTTTTTAAATACTACCTTTTCATTGTATGATTTATTTATATTTTTTATATTTAAACTTATCTCTTCCATATAAAAGTTCTCCTTAGTATGAGCTTTTGTAATATTTCTAGTGTTCCAGATATTATAATCACTATTATCAACCATGCAAATATACCAGGTGTATTGAAATTAACTTTTTCTAATTGTATCATACTACCTATTCCATAATCTGGTTGACCATATACCTCTCCTGCTATGACAATCTTTAATCCCAACGACATAGTAGATACTATTATAGTAGCTAATCTAAATTTTATAGACGGTACATAAATTTTAATAATTTTATCTTTTAAATCTAATTTATAAACATTAGACATCTCCAATAATGTTTTATCAATTGAACTTAAAGCTCCTAAAATATTTTCATACAATATTGGGAATACAACTAAGATGCCTACAATATAAGGAGCATTATCTTTGTTAAACCATATAAGTGCAAGTACAACCAAGATCATCATAGGTACTGATTGCATAATCATATTTATAGGCTTAAAAAAATTTCTAATAATTCTACTTATATATCCTGAAACACCTATAAGCATAGCTAAAAATAATGAAATTAAAACACTAACTATAGTTCTTTTTATAGTCATAAATATATTTATAAAAAATCCAGTTTGTAATACTAAATTATTTAATGATTTAAAAACTTGTCCTAGTGTTGGTAGATAAATTTCATTATTTATAAATAAAGCGATACATTCCCATAAAAATAAGAGGATAGTACATGATAGTACTACCTCTACAATATTTTTATCTAATTTATTTTTCAGTAAAGTAAATGCCTTCATCTGGTATATTTCCTCCTAAAGACTTTGAGTCAAAGTTCATTAGCTTGTTATAATAATTTTCATAGTCTTTTTGTGAATTATGTATTTTTATAAATTTTAAATTAGATCTTTCTAATGATTTACTTATTGTATCTGGTTGAATTGATGCACCTATTTCCTTCGCATACACTCCTACCTTTTCTCCATTTTTATTCGCCCAATCAATACTATTTGAAATTTGGCCTAAAAATAAATTTACAAATTCTTCATTTTCTTTAGCAAAACTTGACTTTACTATTATTGTAGATTGAGGATATCCATTTTCAGATTTATTAATTTCCTTCCAAGTATCATTTAAACCTTTTATTATTTTTATCTTTGGATTTTTATCAATCAATGTTGTTAATGCCGGCTCTGGCACAACCCCTGTAGTAGCTTTACCTGTTGCTAATAAAGGAACTAGTTCATTAGTTGTATTTACATAATTAAAATTAATGCTATCTACACTTATCCCTTTATCTTTAAGTATACTCTTTACTGTTAAATCAGGTGTAAGACCTTTTCCTGTATTCCAAACGTCTGTACCTACTAATTCATCAAAATCATTTATGTTTTCTGTAGAAACAAGGTAAAACGATCCACATCCTACTGTTCCTGCGATTTGATAATTAGATGTTTTATTATAAGCTATAGCCGCCATATTTGATGGTACTATAGCTATATCTGCTTCTTCTTTCATTATAGAAGTTGACAATGTTTCTGGTGTTTTTTCTATTGAATAATTTATATTATAGCCTTCTTTTATAATCGTTTTTTCTTTAGCTAATTTGGCTATGGCTATAGTAGGTAGTCCATCTGGTGTAATAACCTTAACATCTTTAGCAACTACTGCATTCTTATTTTCTGTTGATACTTTTTCTGCATTAGTACACCCCGTAAAAATCATAGTTCCTAAAACTATAGATAGCATGGTCGGTATAAGTTTTTTCATCTTTTTATTCCCCCTTTAAATTACTATAATCTAATAATTTCTTTAAATTTAGTGAATTTTCCTTCTTTTTATTTATATTTTTATTTAGTAACAAGCTTATAATTATAAGTATATGAATCCCAAATGGATTTATTAAATAAAATTGATTATAATAAATCAAAAAAAGAAGCTATTTCAAAATTGAAATAGCTTCTCTATATGTGAATTTTAAATAGTATATATCTGGCGATTTTAACTATATAAATGGATTATAAAATCTTGATCCATTTATTTTAACCATTGCTACTGATACGACTAACAATAATATTAATATTATTATTGATAAATAATCTTTTTTTTCAAATTTTCTTATATTAAACCATGTACGCTTTTTATTATTTCCAAAGGCTCTTAACTCCATAGCTAAACTTATTTTATCTATTCTCTCTAAACTTGAGAATATTAAAGGCATAAGTATTGCTGCTGAATTCTTAATTCTTTTAATTAGTTTTTCATTTTTTGATAAATCTATACCTCTTGCTTGTTGAGCAAATGCTATATCTTTATAATCTCTTTGTACATCTGGTATATATCTAAGCGCTATAGATACTGTATATGCAGCCTTATAACTTACACCAAGCTTATTTAGAGATGCTGCAAACTCACTTGGATCTGTTGTAAGTATAAACATCAACGCCATTGGTATTGTTGCAAAGTATTTTAGTACTACATTTAGTTCATAAAATAGCTGTTCCTTAGTTAAAGTATAAGGGCCTATAAGGTGACCTAAATCATGTCTAGTTCCATATATATCTACTCCTTGATAAGGAGCAAATAAAAATATCAATAATGTATTTAAAAGTAAGAAAAATAGAATAAAGTAAAGTACAAATGAAATTTCTTTAAACTCTATTTTAGATAATTTAAACACTATAATACCTATTATAAATAGACCTACTAAAACTCTTGTGTCATATGTTATCATTGCTGTTATTGTCCAAAGTAAGAAACAAATTAACTTAGTAGCTCCTGTTAACTTATGAATAGGCGAGTCTTTTTTTATATATGATAACATTTCTGCATTCATATTTATCTTACCCTCCTATCATAATCTATAAATTTATTTACAAATTCAATGCTATTATCTATATTACATTTTTTAGCTAATTCATGAAGTGAAGTCTCTTTTAAATTAGCTTTTTGTATTATTTCTTTGTTAGTTAAAATATTTGTAGCACTATCATCTGCTATTTTTTCTCCATTTGATAAAACAATTACATTATTAGTATACTCTAGCATAAGATGCATATCATGAGTTACCATTATAACTGTTACACCTTTTTTATTTAAATCTATTAAAAATTCCATTATTTCAGTGTAATGTTTAAAATCTTGCCCAGCTGTGGGTTCATCTAGTATTATTACTTCTGGATTTAGTACTAAAATAGCAGCTATAGTTACTCTTTTCTTTTGCCCAAAACTTAATGCTGATATTGGCCAATTTCTATGACCATATAATCCACAAGTTTTTAAAACATTATGAACTCTTTCTGTTATTTGATTTTCATCTACACCTCTTATTTTTAATCCAAATGCGACTTCATCAAAAACCTTAGTTTTAGATATCATTTGATTTGGATTTTGCATTACAAATCCTATTTTTTCTGAACGAGATTTAATAGATTCATTTTCTATGTTTTTTCCATCAAATAATATTTTTCCACTAGTTGGCTTATAAAAACCACAAATTAATTTAGATACAGTAGACTTTCCTGCACCATTTCTTCCAACAATACTCACCATATCACCTTTATTAATTTTAAATGATACGTTTTTTAGTATTTGCTTTTCTTGTGAATATGAAAAAGTGACATCTTGTAATTCTAGTATTGTATCACATTTTTTTTGTTTTTGAGATATTTTGGTGATTTCAAACCACTCTTTCACTTTAGATTTGCAATTGTCTATGTTTAAAGTTTTTACACTTTTGGGACACATCTCAGTATTTATATCACATCCAGCATATTTTAATGCTGTTATATATAAAGGTTCTCTAACGCCTACAGCGCCTAATTTATTACTTGATAAAAGTTCATCAGGTGTAGTATCACAAATAATACGTCCATCGTCCATCACAATTATTCTATCAACATCACAATGAAGCACATCTTCTAATCTATGCTCTATTATTACCACTGTTTTATTATCTTGTTTTTGTATATTATCTATAAGTTCCATAGCTCCTTTTCCTGTTGCAGGATCTAAACTTGCTAGTGGCTCATCAAATAATAAAACCTTAACGTCATCAACTGTAACTCCCGCTAAAGTTACTCTTTGCTTTTGACCTCCAGACAATCTATACGGTGATGATTGTAATTCTTTATCTATATCTACTAATCTAGCTGATTTTTCAACCTTTTCTTTCATTATTTTTTGTTCAACACAATAATTTTCAAGTTTAAAGGCTATGTCTTCACCTACTGTAAGTCCTATAAATTGACTATCTGGATCCTGTAATACAGTTCCTACTATTTTAGATAATTCAAATATATTTTTTGTTCTTATATCTTGTTCATTAATTTTTAATTCTCCACTCATATCTCCTCTATAATAAAATGGAACTAAACCATTTAAACAATGAGCTAAGGTACTTTTACCTGATCCAGATGGACCAACTATAAGAACTTTTTCTCCTTCATAGATAGTTAAGTTTATATCTTTTAATGTCGGCTCCGCTTGAACTCTATATTTAAAATTAAAATTTTTGAATTCTATTATCTTTTTTCTCATAAAACCCTCCTTTCATATATTAAATATACACATTTTAAATTACTATTCTATTCTTAAGCTTCCGCTTTTCATTTTAGTTTTAGAATATGTTAATAAAATTAAAGTTCCTAAAACTCCAATTGTTATCATATTCGAAATTCCACCTATTGCACCTTGCAAATATACTTTATTTGCTGGTTCTGCATATATTACAATATCCAATGTTGGTGCAACTCCAAACCATGCTATTATATTAGCAATTATTTGAGTTATATTAAAAATTATAATTTCTTTTAAAGCAAACTCACCATCATTGACTTTAATTTTTTTATATACCAATCCTATAATTAAACCTACTATAGCAGACGATATAACCCAACTAAACCATGGCATACCATAAAATACTAAGTCTTTTAATCCATGACCAATAAGCCCAATTAAAAATCCAGCACAAGGCCCATATAGTATAGCCATCAACGCTAAGTATGCATATGATGTTTCTATATTAGTATTTGGTATCCCACTAGGTATAGAGCCAAATCTACCTAATATCATAAATACCGCAGATCCTATTCCTATTGCAACTATTGTTTTTATTGAAAGTTTATTATTATTCATATTTACACCTCTCTGTTTTAGATGTATAGATTACATTTTTTTAATTTATGCACAAATTTTAGTATAAATCTTAAGACGAAAAATGTCAATAATGGTCGACTATATAGTAATTAAAAATAGCAAACAACATCAGCTTGATGTTATTTGCTATTTATTATTTTAAATTATCTTTTTTTCTTTTTTATAGGCTTAGCATTTTTATTATTTTTTGGCTTAAAAGTACTTCTGTCCTTATTGTTATTATTACTACTTCTATTACCTGTTTTACGCCCTGAAGAATTATTTCTCAAATCATTTCCTTTTGAATTATTATTCTTTTTCTTTCCTGAAGATACTCTATTTGCATAAGGTCTAACATCTTTAGGTTTTATTAAGCATCTATGACCAAGGCCTATTAAATCTTCTCTACCTGCTTCAATAAGTGCAGCGTGTACTAAGTCATAATTTCTAGGTGCTTTATATTGAAGTAATGCTCTTTGCATAGCTTTTTCATGTTTTGACTTTGGAACATATACAGGTTTCATTGTAAGAGGGTCTAATCCTGTATAGAACATTGTTGTAGATAATGTTCCTGGAGTAGGGTAGAAATCCTGTACTTGTTCTGGTTGATAATTTGTATCTCTTAAATATTCAGCTAATTCTATTGCACTATTTAATGTAGAACCTGGATGAGATGACATTAAATAAGGAATTATATATTGTTGCTTTCCTAATTGTTCATTTATAGCAAAGAATTTTTGTCTAAACTTATCATATGTGTTCCCTGCTGGTTTTTGCATATATTGTAAAACTTCTTCAGCAACGTGTTCTGGTGCAACCTTTAGTTGACCACTTACATGGTGCTCTATTAGCTCTCTAAGGAATTTATTATCCTTATCTGCCATTATATAATCATATCTAAGTCCTGAACGTACAAATACTTTCTTTATATCCGGAAGTTTTCTTAATTTTCTTAGTAATTGTAAATATTCACTATGATCTACATCTAAATTTTTACATGGTTCTGGATGTAAACACTGTTTGTTTTTACATGCTCCTAAACCTTCTGTTATTTGCTTTTTACATGCTGCTTTTCTAAAGTTGGCTGTTGGGCCTCCAACATCATGTATATATCCCTTAAAATCAGGTAAAGTAGTTATATATTTAGCTTCCTCTATTATAGAGTTTTGACTTCTACTTTGAACAGCTCTTCCTTGATGGAATGTTATTGCACAGAAAGAACAACTTCCAAAGCACCCTCTAGAACTAACAATACTAAATTTAACTTCTTCTATTGCTGGTATACCACCATCTTTTTTATATGTAGGATGGTATGTCTTTTGATAAGGAAGATTATACACTTCATCTAATTCAGATCTAGTTAAAGGTGTTTCTGGCTTATTTTGAACTACATATTTATCTGCATGCTTTTGAACAATAGCCTTACCTCTAAATGGATCTTGTTCATTATATTGTACTTTAAATGCTTTTGCATATTTAACTTTGTCGTCACAAACTTCTTTATATGATGGTATTAAAACGTAATCATCGTATATCTCATCTAAGCTATCTGCGACATAACAAGTTCCATTAATATGTCTTATATATTTTGGATCGAATCCATCATTTAGAGCATTTGCAACTTCTACAATTTGCTTTTCACTCATACCATATACTAACATATCCGCACCACTATCTATTAGCATAGACTTTCTTACTTTATCACTCCAATAATCATAATGTGCAAATCTTCTTAAACTAGCTTCTATACCACCTATTATTACTGGTACATTTTTATATGCTTCTCTTATCTTGTTACAATATACTATTGTTGCTCTATCAGGTCTAAGGCCCATTTTCCCACCTGGAGAATACATATCTTTTTCTCTATGCTTCTTACTTACCGAATAGTGGTTGACCATAGAGTCCATGTTCCCACCATTAACCAAGAATCCTAATCTAGGTCTTCCTAACTTCATAAAGTCATCTGTACTTTTCCAGTCAGGTTGTGCTATTATTCCCACCTTATATCCTGCGTTTTCTAAAACTCTTGATATTATAGCAGTTCCAAAACTATGATGGTCAACATATGCGTCTCCTGTTACTAAGACGAAATCTAGTTCTTCCCATCCTCTATCTATCATATCTTGTTTACATATTGGTAAAAACTTATTTTCCATTTTATCACCTGCTTAATCTATTGTTATTTATTATATCCTAACTATTTAAAAGAATAACTTAACTTAATTTTTATAGTAAGATTTAATTATAACATTAATTATATTCTTTTTTCATCACTATTTAAGTATTATACACCTTAATTTATATAAAAAAACAAAAGTTTATAAATACTTACAGAATTTTTAGGCCAAATATATTTTTCATAAAAAAGTATCTAAAATTAATAGTTACTATTATCCTTAGATACTTTACTGATTTTTACATTATATCAATTTTATTATGATACCTTATTATTTGATATTTTGAAGTTGTAGTCCCTTATTTTATACTTACTCCATTCAAACTCTGCAAACATTGCCAATGCACTTATATTTAATCCGATAGAAATAAGAAGTAATAAATCCAAAATATTAAATATCATATCAAATTTAAATATAGCTAATACTGAACCCATAAATACAAGGACTATATAAATAATATTATTCTTGTGTTTGCTATTATCAAGTATATTGTTTAAAAGGAAATATCCTCCTAATAAGGTTGTAATTCCTGATAATACTATAAATATAAATAATATCATAAATCCAAAATTTCCAGTTACGTTTATAACCGTTTCAAAATAAGATACTAGTTTATATACACCTTTAGCGGACAAACTTATTGTTCCTTCATTCATACCATATGATGCTATATATGACGTTACTATAATAGATACTACTACTAATGTCATAGTTAATGTTAAAGATATAAAGCCTGCTACTCTAGGGCTAGCCTCTGATTTTGATGCAGCCATAGCTAATGTTCCTAGTCCAGGCTCAGCTATCTGTATAACTCTTTGCATCCCAAATATAAGGCCTAATGGTATTCCAAATAGTATGGATGTTGGATTTTTAAAACCAACAATCATTCTTTCTATGAATGTTGGAATATAATGAGCTGTTTTTAATGTAAATAATCCAAAGAATACAAAGTAAAATACTATAGCAACTAGAATCATGCCTATCATGCTTTTTATAAATATTTTTTCTCTTTTATTAAATATAACGATAGATACTATTGCTATAATTGGAATAACTATATATATATATCTTTGGATTGGTGACAATTCTATATTGCTTACTTTATCAAGCGCTGTAATCATTATTGCATCTATTCCTGTGAATTGAACACCTCCTATTGCAAAAACATAAAGAAATATCAATGAAAGTACATACATTTCTCCTGCATTCTTTGATATAAATTTTCCTATATACTCTCTAGGAGACAAATTTACAATCTTTGCAATTAAAGTCTCACAGTATGAAATTGGTATCAATACAATCGATCCAATTAACGCCCAAATTGCTACAGCTTCTACATATATTTGCCCACTAATTGAAAGTTTGCTAAGAGCGCCTAAAAAACCTATTATAGTTCCTGTCCCCACCATTGCGCCTAATGTTACAGATGTTTGAGGTATTATATATTTAAAGTTCAGCTTACTTTTTTCAGTTGTAAGATGCTTTATATTGAAAATCACTTGAACGCTTACATAAATACCCACTAAGATTAAAAATGGTATAAAAACTGGCCATGCTATATTTGATATTATTCTTAGCAGTTCTTCTATTTCTAGTATAAGATTTTCCATTCCCTATATCTCTCCTTTATTCTAGTATATATGCATAAATTAAGCGTTGGCTTATTTTTTACCAACGCGTAATTTACAATATCAATAACATCTTATATTTAGTACATATTTATATAATATTTTTAATATTTAATACTTTTTTAAATAGTTCATTTTTATTTGTATTTTATCAAAAATATAGCGCAAATTTATATTTGCGCTATATTCATATATTATTAAGTAAATTATGCTTCTTGTAAAATAGACTCATTTACAAATATTGTATTACCTTCTTTTATAGTTTCTAAAACTTTTATAGTTTCTATTTCATCACTTGCTATTTCAAGTGGATTTTTATCTAATATAACTAAATCTGCATATTTTCCAACTTCTATACTTCCTTTTATATCTTCTTCAAAATATTGATAAGCTCCATTTATAGTTACAGCTCTCAATGCATCCATAACTGATATTCTTTGATGCTCACCTAATACTCTACCAGATTCTGTAGTTCTATTAACAGCTGTATGCATAGCCATTATTTGATTTGGCATTTTTACAGGTGGATCTTGATGTAGAGTAAACTTTATACCCTTTTCTAACGCCCATCCTATTGGAGATATATTTTGAGCTCTTTCTGGTCCAAATACTTGATCATGGTGTAAATCACCCCAAAATCTTACATGATCATTGAAAAATGTTGGTACTGCATTTAAAGCTTTAACTCTATCCAATTGATCCAATCTTAAAGCTTGACAATGAACCATAACTGGTCTTAATTCTGTTCCATGTCCTGTTATTTCAACAGCTTTCTCATAACATCTTAAGAATTGCTCACATGCTTCATCTCCATTTACATGGGTATGAACTTGTATATTCATATTTATACAATCAACGTAATACACTGTTAAAACTTCATCTGTTTGAGTTCCATATCCACAATAATCAGCTGGTTGACCTGTTGGTACTAAATGATAAGGCTTGCTTAACCAAGCTGTAAATCCTTGTGGTGATCCATCTAACCAAGTTTTAGCTCCTGCTAACTTGTAGCGGTTGAAATATTCTCTAGTTGGAGTACCTTCATCTTTCATTAAGTTCTTAGTTGATGGTTGAGTAGCAAGTCCTACTACATCTATCATTAACATATTATTTTGAGCACAAGCTCCTAATATATGATTGTAGTGATTAGCTTCTTCAACTGAAGCATCCATAGTTGTTGTAACACCTAGTGAAGCGTATAATTTCTGAGCTTTAACCATTGCTTTTAATATTTCTTCAAATCCTGGTGATTTTACAACTTTCTTCTTTTCACTATCCAGTATAGCATTTTCCTCTAATACACCGTTTGGCTCTTTAGAATCAGGCGATACCGTTCTTACAACTCCACCTTCTGGGACTATATAATCTTCTCCTACATATCCATATAGCTCTAATGCTTTAGAATTTACAGCAGCTAAATGTCCAGATGCATGAGAAACTGTTATCGGCACTTCTTTACTTATTTTATCTAAATCAAATTTAGTTGGATGTTCTCCACCTTCAAATTTAGTGTTATCATATCCAAATCCTATTAACCAGTTATCTCCAGATGGAGGATCATTTCTAAATGACTCTTCTAATCTAGCTAATAATTCTTCTTTAGAAGTTACATCTCCTAATGTAACTATCATTAAAGTTTGAGCAACAGGAACTATATGACCGTGTGGATCTATAAACCCTGGCACCATTACTTTTCCTTCAAGATCTACTTTTGTAGCCTCTGAATCTAATGAAAGTATTTCTTCATTACTTCCTACAGCTTTTATTTTTCCTTCCTCAACCAATATAGCTTGAGCAACAGTTTCATTGTTGTCTACTGTTATTATGTTTCCATTGAAATATATTGTCTTAGTCATTTTTTATATCCCCTCTTCAGGCTAGTTTTTTAATTTATAAATAAAAACTGCTTAAAAAAATTAAGCAGCTTTTTTATCATTTTTATTTAAATTAAGCAGCTTTCTTTCCAGAAATATTTTTGTTTAACTTGTGAGCTTCCCAATGCTTAAATGTAAACACAGCTAATGCAGTTACGTTTACTCCACAAAGAACAAATAATAACAAGTCAACAGCTTCGAATACAACATTAGCTCCAAATACTGCTAAAGTACCAGCAGCTACTATTAATCCTAAGTATATTGCTATATTCTTATTTACTGCATTTTGCTTAAATAACTTTGTCATATAATAATATGATCCAAGTATTGTAGTTAATGCTGATAATACTGTGAATGCTGATAGTACTACTAATCCAAACATTCCTGTTACACTTTCAGCAGTTGCAATATATCCACCTAATCTTTGCACTGTCCCTACTGAAGCTCCATTAGCATCTACTAAAGCTAAAGTTCCATGTTGAACCCCCCAAGAAGCTATATAAGAAGTAACAACTATAGAAACGAATACTGTAACAGCTGTTGGTAATAAAGATATCATAGCTGCTTCTCTTGGCTGAGTATCTGCTTCTTGAGCAGCCATTGCTAACGCTCCAAGACCTGTTTCCGCAGTTTGTAACACTTTTTGCATACCTAGTATTAATCCTAATGGCAATCCTAGCATAGCACTTACTGGGTTAGCCATACCTTTCATCATACTTGAGAAGAATGTTGGAACATAATCAGCAGTTTTTATTACGAACATTCCGAAGAATGCAAAATATCCTATAACTGCTGAACCTATCATATAAGTCATAGCTCCCATAAATAATTCATGCTTCTTAGATAATACTAATGCAGCAACTACTGCTATTACTGGTACTACTATAAATAAATATCTTTGAACTAATGATAATTCCATATTGAATTTATCCATTGCTATAGATGCAACTACTGAATCTATACCACTGAATTGGAATCCACCGAAACCAAATACAGCTAGTGCAACGAATGCTATTGCATATAACTTTCCTAAACTAGGATGTAATAATGATGATATATACTCTTTTGGAGTTTTATTCATTATTTTAGAATTTAATGTTTCAGCATAAGATACCGGTAGCATTATTAAAGAACCTATTAAAGCCCATATAGCCATTGCTTCTATATTAGCTTGCCCTGAAGCCGATAATTTTGATAAAGCACCTAACACTCCTATTATGGCTCCAGTACCTATCATTGCTCCTAACGATATAGATGCCGGACCTATAACATTTTTAATTTGTAGCTTAGCAGATGATGTAGTTTGCTTTTGTATCATAAATATTGTTCTTACTGCCATTGTTGCACCAACCACGAACATGAATGGTAAGAATATTGGCCATATTGCTTCAGATACTTTTGTTATTATTACTTCTAATTGATGTAGCATCTTTTAATTCTCCTTTTAATGTTTAGATTTTTTCACATTTATTTGCTGTATAACTTTTTATAAAATTGATTATTTCTAATTTAAACCTATTTTTTTGCAATAAAAAAATAGGTTCTCCCTAAAATTCAAACACTAAATTTAATCAATAATAACTTTAGATACGTTTTCTTTTATCATAGATATATATTATAGTTAATATAGCCATTTTATTTTAAGAGCTATTTTATTTTAAATATATAACTTGAATAAATACTAACGTATCTAAAGAGCATTACTGAATCTAATGTTATTTTTAAGCGCCTATTTACAATTACAGATTAGCAATTTTTTATACTCTTAGTCAATGTATAATTTTTTATGGATTTTATTTATTTCAATAAATTCAATTTTTTATGAATAATTCAATTTAAATCTTATAACTTTCGTTTGGGTTAAACGTTCCATTTATAATTCTTGCATAAGCTAAAGTTTTAGATATTCTTTCTATTATTTCTTCCTTGTCATCTATAACTACATCTTCTCTATCATTCCATAATACTTTAAATAATTCATCACATAGACTTTTAAACTCGTTATCTTTAATAACTATATAATCATTTATATCGTCTACAGGATGTGTTTTTGCTAGTTTAATATTTTTAGATAAATACAATGATGGGTCTGCATTATTTTTAAAATCTTCTACAAAGCTTCCATCTACTAATTTAATTTCTACATTCTCTGATTTTTCTACTATATCTTGTATATACTTTATATGTCTTTCTCTTTGTTCTAATGTTAATTTTATAGGTATATTAAAAAACTTAAGCTCACCTGTTGATATATATCTTTTTAATTCTGATTCATACATTAAAACCTTAATTTTAGATATATACGTTACATTTTGTAAAAATATATTTATTTGTCTTAGCTCATTTAGTACCTTTTCATCATCTCCAAATATACTAGCTCCAACTTCCATGAATAAATCATAGGGCATAAAAAATTCATTCATAGAACCTATTAGCCATCTTAAGTCTTGTCCCATTATATATTGAATATATATTTTATCTTTAATTAAATCTATTGGAGATTTTCGCTCTGCAATAAGCTTTCCTTGATTTTTTAATATATCTTCTAAGCTATAATACATTTCATCTATTATATGTTTTTCTTTAGACATACTAGTGAATAGACATCTTCTATCCTTGGCAAATATAGCACTATGAAAAATTCTATCTTTAATTACAGCTAATATTGCATTTGAATCTACATCACAATTATATATTTCAAACTTCATATTAGGGTAAACTGTCATCATATTTATTATTAATATAGTATTAAACACTATATCTTCATGACTTCCTTCAAACCCCATTAAAAACCTAACTCTTATATCACTATCTTTTGATAGTTTATTTAGGCCTTCCTTCATATCAGCTATAGCCATCTTTTCATCATTATTTAACTTGTACAAGTTTGCTGAAATTATTAAATCAAACTTATTAGATTTAGTAGCAAATATACCAAAATCTTTATTTAAATATTGCTTTCTAAGCCTTGGATTTATATGCATTATACTATTATATGAATCTTCAGATCTTGTGCTTTTATAAACGTTTAAAGAACCTTTTCCTGCAGTTGTTAAGTATGATTCTCTTAAACTTCGTTCTATATACTTAGTTAATACATCTTTATCACTTACATCTATATCAATTTCAAAATAGTCTATAAGTTCTTGCTTTGATGTCGGCGTAAGGGACTTAACTATAAATTCTGATGTAATTTTACATATTATAGATATATTTTTTTGTGTCGGTAAATTTTTAGCATTAATCCATTTACTTATATATGATACATCGTAGCCTAATTCTCTAGCTAAAGTACTCTTTTTCTGATTTGATAAATATAATAATTTCTCTAATAACTGCCCAAAAACTATACTTTTCATGTTGCCATTATCCTCCCTGACTTTTATCATTTTGCCTTAAAAATAGTCAATTACTATTTACTATTTACATATAATTCCTATTATATTCTTTAATTGTTTTTTATTTTAAAGATATCTTAATCTAAGTATAAACTAAATCCGTTTTGAAATATTATTGAATTCATTGAATTATATTGATTCCATATTTCAATACAATTCAGCATGATTCATTGTGAATCGCTTAGATTTCATACCATTCTATGATATCATAAAATTACACAACGTATTCCTTTAATTTGTACAAAGCCTATTTACAAAAAAAATAAAGGAGAAATCATAAAATTATGAGTACTTTAAATGAAAACAAGAAAAAATTCGCCACTGGTTGGTTAATAGTTGTTGCATGTATGCTTATACAAGCTATACCATTCGGAGTTGCAGCAAACATTCAACCTCAATTTGTAAGTTATGTTGTTGAGGAAAAGGGATTTACTTTAGCAGGATTCTCGTTAATATTTACATTAGGTACAGTAGTATCTGCCATAGCTTCACCATTTATAGGTATGATGTTCAATAAAATAAATGTTAAAATGATGTATTTATTAGGATGTATACTTTCTGGTGGAGGATTCTTAGCATTCTCTATGTGTCAAGAATTATGGCAATTTTACCTTGTTGCAGGTGTAGTTCAAGTTGGTACAGCAGCTATATCTTCAATAGGGGTTCCACTTTTAATAAATGGATGGTTTGATGAATTATCTAAAGGTAAAGCAATGGGATTAGCTTTTGCAGGGGGATCTATAGGTAATATCTTCTTACAACAAATGACTGCATTTTCATTAGCTACAAATGGAGCTTCTAAGTCTTACTTAATGTTTGGGGTTTTATCATTATTAATAGGTATACCTGTTACATTATTCTTCTTAAGAATGCCTAAAAATGAAAATGAAATAGTTAAAGGTAAGAAAAAAGAAAACGGAAAAGAAAATGCTGAAAAATCAGTTTCAGTTGACTGGGGTTATACTTTTAAAGAAGCTAAAAACCTTAAGTTCTTCTGGTTATTTGGATTTGGTTTATTCTTCTTAGGTATGTATGTATCTGCCTTAGCAGTACAATATCCAGCATATCTAAAGTTACATTTAAAAATAGATCCTATGATAGTTGGTATGGTTGGTTCTATATTTGCATTATGTTCACTTGGAGGAAACTTATTTGGAGGTATAATATTCGATAAGTTAGGTATAACTAAAGGTTTATTTGTTGCTTTCATATTAGCTGGGTCTTCATGCTTAGCATTAATGTTTGCAGGTCAAATGCCTATGTTAGCTCAAGTATTTGCAGCTTTAAAAGGTTTATCAGTATTTGCTTATATGATGGGGCCTTCTCTACTTGCAGGTTCATTCTTTGGTAAAAAAGAATTCGGTGCTATACTTGGAGTAGTTCAAATATTCTTTGCTGTAGGATTCGCTGCTGGTTCTTCTGTGTTCGGATTATTAGTTGATAAAATGGGATACGGTGTTGCTTGGACTGCTATATTAGTGTTCATCTTTATATGTTATGGATCATTAATATTAGCTTCTATCGGTATGTCTAAGTTAAATAAAGAAAGAATAGATAAATTACAAAAAGAAGCTTTAAAAGAGGCTGCTTAAGAATATCTTTATTTGAATAGTTGTTAAGTTAAAGTTAATTAAATTTAGTTAAAGTCAATGTGTAATATCCTTAAAAATATAATATCTAAGTCTAAAAGCTACTGTAATTTGATAATTACAGTAGCTTTTAATTTTTAATTATTTTTTTTATTAAATACTTCAAATAACCATAGGCCAGTTGATTCACAGATGTAACCTAAAATTGCTCCTAAAATCAAAGCTAAAGCTACAGCCTTCCAATTACCACCAGCTGCAAATGTTGACACTGAACCTATAAAAGTTCCAGGAATAAAATCTAAAAATTTAATTTTAGCTTGTATACACATTATAAATGTTATTACTGCCGTTGTAATAGCTCCAATATGCTCAATTTCAATATATTTACATATTTTTATACTTATCATAGCCCAAAAAACACCACTTAAATTTGTTAAGATAGTCTTTTTAAAACCTTTTGATTTTCCTCCTGCTGCGAAAAATGATGTACAACCTGCAAATCCAGCCCACGCAATTAAGCCTAAGCTAGAGCTTAAAGCACTCCATATTCCACAAAAAATAGCAGTCATTAAAGAAAGTGCAAATAAACTGTCCATATTGCCTCCTAAGAATTTATATTTTTATGCTACAACACTATAAAACGTTATCATAAATTTGTCAAGGTTTATAATACGTCTTAAAATATATAAATTTTAGGGATTAATATTTATAATTCTATATACTCAGGTGTTTCTTTATTATCTAAAAACCATTCATCTTCATCCAAATTTTCATTAGTTATTTTATCTACCGGCATCTTCATATATTTTCCTGTAGCTGTTACTGCAATCTCTCCATTAGGTAATATTATTTCTCCGCTACCTTCAAATAGTTTTCTATTTTCTTTAGTTATACGACCTACTATCTTTATAGTTGTATCAGTTGGTACAGGTTTTTTATATTTTAAATCTAAACTTACTGTAACTCCCCATATAGTTTCATCATTTATACTAATTGCTCTTCCTATTGTTTCATCTAATAAAGTGGCAGACATTCCTCCATGAACTCTACCAGGATAGCTCTGATGCCAATCTTTTGTATCACAAACCGCTACTAATTCATTATTTTCTAGTTCATAAAAAGTTGCTTTCATTCCAAGATCATTATCTACTCCGCATACTATACATCTACTACTGCTTTTTTGTTTTTTTATAACTTTATGCTTCATTTTTACACCATCCTAACGATATATCTATATTTAATAATTTTACATTTCTGTCTTTTATTTTATCATTATTTTAATCTTTATAAAAATAAAAAGAAGTGCAATTAAAATTACACTTCTTTTTAACTAATTCAAATGACTTTATGCCTTGAATATAGTAGTCCCTTCTTTTATAGTTTCTAGAACCTTTATTTTTTTTAATTCCTTTTTATCAACTTCTAAAGGATTCTTATCTAGTATTACAAAGTCAGCATATTTTCCTTTTTCTATTGTTCCTTTTACATCCTCTTCAAAGTATTGGTAAGCACCATTTATAGTTACAGCTTTTATGGCGTCTAACACAGATATTCTTTGATGTTTTCCTAGTATTCTTCCACTCTCAGTTTCTCTATTAACTGCATTATGTATAGCTAGTATTTGATTTGGAACTTTTACAGGTGGATCTTGATGTAAAGTAAATATTATTTCTTTTTCTAAAGCTGATCCTATCGGAGATATGTTTTGAGCTCTTTCTGGCCCAAATACTGACTCATAATGATAATCTCCCCAGAATGCAACATGATCATTAAAAAACGTAGGTATAGCTCCTATTTTTTTTACCCTATCTAATTGGTCTATTCTTAGAGCTTGACAATGAACCATAACAGGTCTTAATTCTGTACCGTGACCCGTTATTTCAACAGCCTTTTCATAACATCTTAAAAACTGCTCACAAGCCAAATCTCCATTAGTATGAACATGTACTTGTAGATTATTTTTTATACAATTTACAAAGTATTCTGTAACTGTATCATCTTCTTGAGTCCCGTATCCACAATAATCTTTAGGCTGTCCTTCTGGAACAACATGATAAGGTTGACTTAGCCAAGCAGTTTTTCCTTGTGGTGATCCATCTAACCAAGTTTTAGCCCCTGCTAATTTGTAATGATTATAGTATTTTCTGTTTGGAGTTCCTTCATTTTTCATTTGGTTAAATGTTGAAAATTGAGTAGACAAACCAACTATATCTATTATAGTTTTACCATTGCTAGCTGCCGCTAATAACATATCATTATAATGATTTTCTTCATTTACCGATGCATCTTGAGTAGTTGTTATACCTAATCCCGCATACATTCTTTGAGCTTTTTCTATACTATCTAAAACTTGTTCAAACGTCGGTTGAGAAACTATGGTTTTCTTTTCCGGACACATAAAAGCATTCTCTTCTAATATTCCATTCGCTTCTCTTGAGTCTTCAGATACAGTTTGTACAACTCCTCCTTCAGGCACTTCGTAGTTCATTCCTGTATAACCAAAAGCCTCTAGACCTGGAGTGTTTACTACCATTATATGTCCTGATGCATGAGCTATTGATACTGGAATTTCAGTAGATATCTGATCTAAATCAAACTTAGTTGGATGTTCTTTATCTTCAAACTTAGAATTATCATATCCAAATCCTATTATCCAAGCTCCTTGTGGTAGCTTAGTTGTATTTTTATATTCTACTAATTTATTTACTAATTGTTCTTTAGAAGTTACCTCTCCTAAAGCAACCACTAATAAAACTTGGCTCATTGCAACTATATGTCCATGAGGATCTATAAATCCTGGTAGCATAGTTTTTCCTTCAAGATCAACCATCTTTGCATTTTTATCATTTAGCAATAATATATCATCATTAGTTCCTACATTTACTATCTTTCCCTCTTCTACTAATACCGCTTCTGCTATAGAATTACTATCATTTACTGTAACTATCTTACCATTAAAATATATAGTTTTTTTCATCATACTGTCTCCCTTTTTATGTTATTTAATGATATTTTATATAGAATTTTTTATATTAAGCTGCTTTATCTTCTTTCACTGATTTTAACTCATATGCTTTCCATGCCTTAATTGTAAATATCGCTAATGCTGTTACATTTATACCAGAAAGTACGAACAATAATAAGTCTACAGCTTCAAATACAACATTAGCTCCAAATACAGCTAACGTTCCAGCTGTTACTATTAAAGCTAAATATATTACTATATTTTTATTAATTGGATTTTGTTTAAATAATTTAGTCATATAATAGTATGAACCTAGTATTGTAGTTAATGCTGATAATACAGTAAATGCACATAATACTACTAATCCAAACATACCTGTTACACTTTGAGCTGTAGCAAAGTACTCTGCTAATCTTTCAGCTGCACCACCTTGGAATGTTATTATTCCATTGTTTAATCCATAAGAAGCTATATATGAGGTAACAACTATAGAAACTACAACTGTGACAACTGTAGGTATTAGAGATATCATACCTGCTTCTCTTGGTTTAGAATCAGATTCTTGGGCAGCCATAGCTAATGCTCCCAACCCTGTTTCAGCAGTTTGCAATACTTTTTGCATTCCTAATACAAATCCTAGGGATATACCCGATATACCATTTACCGGATTAGTCATACCTTCTAATATATTAGCAAAATAAGTAGGCATATAATCAGCTGTTTTTATAACGAATAGTGTAAAGAATATAAAATATCCTAAAACTGCACTTCCTATCATATAAGTCATAGCATTCATAAATATTTCGTGCTTCTTAGATAAGACTAATGCTGCAACTACTGCTATTACAGGTATCACTATAAACATATATCTTTGAACTAATGTAAGTTGTATCCCCATAAATTGATCAGCTACTAAATTTGCAACTGAATCTATACCACTAAATTGGAATCCACCGAACCCAAACACTGCAAGTGCAACGAAGCATACAGCATAAATCATTCCTAATTTAGGTGATATTAAATCTCCTATATATTCTTTTGGACTTTTACCCATTATTTTTGAATTTAATGTTTCAGCATAAGAAACTGGAACCATTATGCATGCACCTATTAGTGCCCATATAGCCATAGACTCTACATTAACTTCTCCAGATGCTGAGAATTTTGATAAAGCACCTAATACACCTATTATTGCTCCCGTTCCTATCATAGCACCTAATGAGATAGATGCCGGTCCAATAACATTTTTTAAATTTAATTTAGCCGGTGTAGTTGCTTTTTTTTGAATAATAAATATTGTTCTTATTGATGTGAATGCTCCAACTATTAACATGAATGGTAAAAAAATCGGCCATATAGCATTAGAAATAGCTGTTATTGAATGTTCTAGTTGTAATAAAATATTAGACATTTATAATTTCTCCTTATTTTAAATTTATATATTCTAATATATTTTGTTGAACAATTCTTTTTAAGCTATTACGCTACTGATGCATACCAACTTTATTTTATAAAATAAAATAGGCATCCTCTCAAAACAGTACAAGCTCATAATGTTTAAAGTACCTAATTAAAAATACAAATAAAGTTTGTATTCTTAATTACATTATGATAATTGTATAATTTTGAGAAACGCCTATTTACAATTTTAGTTTATCAATTTTTATAATTAAAAGTCAATATATTTTTTATATTTATTTTAAATTTTTTCATTTATTATATTCATATATGCAATCGCTTTAGAGATTCTGTCTAATATATATGACTTATCTTTACATATTAAATTTTCTTCTATATTCCACATAGAATCAAATAAATCATCACACATATTTTTGAAATCATCATCTGTTGCAATTGCATATTGATGTTTTTCTTTTTGAATATTCATTTTTATAAGCTTAATATCTTTAGATAAAAACATTGATGTATTTTCTTCATTCTTAAAATCTTCTACTACTTTACCATCAATTATCCTTATGTCTATATCAGTACTTTCTTTAAATACTTTTTCTAGATGTCTTATATGTTTTTCCCTTTGCTTAAAAGTTAGTGTAACTGGAATATTAAAAAAACTCAATTCCCCTGATGATATATATTTATTAAGTTCTGACTCATATATTAGAACTTTTAATCCTGATTTATAAGTTAGATTATGAAGGAATATATTTATTTTTCTTAATTTATTCATGATATCTTCATCATATCCAAATATACTTTCTGCAATTTCTAAAAATAAATCTTCAGGCATAAAAAGCTCATTAATATTTCCTATTAACCATCTAGGATCATGTCCCATTATATATTGCATATAAGTAGTGTCCTTTATAATATCTATTGATGACTTTTTATTATAAATTAGATTCCCTTGGGATTTTAATAAACTCTCTACACTATAGTAAAATTCATTCACAGCCTCTTTTTCTTTGGATATATTTGTTAATAAACTAGCTCCATCAGGCCTAAATACTCCAAAATATGATAATTTATTTTTTACTATAAATGCACCTATACTATGTGCTACATCGCAATTGTATATTTCAAAATCCATTTTGTAATAAGATGACACCATACTTAAAATTACCATTGCATTTACTAAAACATCTTCTTTGTCGTACTTAAATCCTGTTAAAAATTTTATACTTAGATTATTTTCTCTTTCTATATTATTTAATTCTTGATTACTTAAAGCTAAGGCTATTTTATCTTCCATAGGAACATGAAATACATCTGCACAAATTAAAATATCTAACTTTTCATTTTTTTCTACATATCCAATTACATCTTCTGCCAAAAACTTTTTTCTTAGTCTTGGATTCACGTAGTTAGTACTATTATATCGTTCTTGGGTATACGTTTCTTGTAGCATTGAACCTTTATTAATATTTCCCGTTGCACTTAAATATGATTTTTTTAAATATTTTTCAATAATATTTAATAAGTACTCTCTTTTATCTTCATTTTCTTTTATATCAATTTCGAAGTATTTTACTATATCATTTGATGTAGATTCTGTTAAAGAATTAACTATAAAATTAGAAATCTCTCTACATATCGCATTTGCATTTTTTGAACTTGGCAAATTTTTTGAATTTATCCATTTACTTATATATGATATGTCATAGCCTAATGATTTCGCTAATGAGCTTTTCTTTTGATTTGATAAATACAATAACTTTCCTAATAATTCTCCAAATATTATATCATCCATTTTTAATACACCCCTTCACTTTATTGCTCAATATTATTATACTTTCTATAATTTGTTATTATAATACCATTTTACTAAGATAAAAGTATAATCTATTTTTAATTTTATTATATAATTTCCTATTATTTTGCAGTCATTTATTTTTTGAATTATATTGAACTTTTTTTCAATTTTTTGAATGCAATACTTGTCCTATTTTTTCATTAACTAGCCACTATTTTTGTTCATTTTTGATGGTATTATAAATGTGTAATCGTTATATTTTGTTGAAAAACGCCTATTTACAACAAAGTATAGTTTTTAATTATCTATAAATTTTTATTTTTTTTATAAAATTTAATTAATTATAAATAACATCATATTTAATATTATTTTCAATTAAAATAAAAAGTCAATTATAGATAATACTTTCTAATCAATATCGTAATTAATTAAAAATTAAGGAGAGATTTTAATGAATGAAAATAAGAAAAAATTTTCTGGAGGTTGGAAAATAGTAATAGCATGTATGCTTATACAAGCTATACCTTATGGTGTAATAGCAAACTTGCAACCTCAATTTATGCATTATGTAGTTAGTGACAAAACTTTAGGTTTTAGTATGGCAAGCTTTTCTCTTATATTTACATTAGGGACTATAGTTTCTGCTGTTGGGTCGCCTATTATAGGTGGGTTATTTAAAAAGTTTAATCTTAAAACATTATATATAGCTGGTGCAATACTTGGCTGTGGTAGTTTTGCAGCATTTTCATTAGCAAAAGCTCCATGGCAATTCTATATAATTGCTGGTGTAATGCAAGTTGGTGCTGCTATACTATCCGCACTAGGAATACCTTTACTTTTAAATGCTTGGTTCGATGAAGCAAGCAAAGGTAAAGCTTTAGGTATAGCTATGGCTGGAGGATCTATAGGTAATATTTTCTTACAAGGTTCTTCTGTTACTTTAATAAATGCCGTTGGATATAAACAAGCTTATTCAATATTTGGAATTGTAGGTCTAGTTGTCGCTATACCAATAATTCTATTTATGATAAGAATGCCTAAAAATGATTCTGAAATAGTAAGATCTAACAAAAGCGATTCTAACGATGTAGAAAACACTGATTCTAATGCAGGGTTTACTGTTAAGGAAGCACTATCTACTACAACATTTAAGTTTTTAGCAATAGGGTTCTTCTTTGTTGGTATCTATGTATCTGCTCTATCAGTACAGTATCCAGCATACTTACATCAAAACCCAGCTGTAAATACAGGTATAATAGGTTCAGTATTTGCCATATGCTCTCTTGCTGGAAATTTAGTTGGAGGTACCTTATTCGATAAGTTAGGCGCTGCTAAAGCATTCTTTATAGCAGGTATAATAGTTGCCATTTCTAATATATCTTTAATATTCGCTATTGATATAACTTATCTAGCTTATGTATTTGCTATAACTAAAGGCTTATCTATATTCGCTTATATAATGGGCCCAGCTTTACTTACTGGTAGATTATTCGGTAATAAAGAATATGCAGGTATACTAGGTATGGTTCAATTAGTATTTGGAATAGGATTCGCTTTAGGGTCATCTGTATTTGGATTAGTTGTTGATAAAGCTGGGTATGGAGTCGCTTGGTGGTCTATCTTATTAGCTGTAATAATAGCATTCACTTCTATAATAACATCTATAAAATCTATGGAAAAAATGAAAAAATCGAACTTACAAGATTCTAGCAATAAAAAAATTGCTTAAACATAAATACCTATTAAAAAGAGAGCTTTAAAAGCTCTCTTTTTATATATTGAATAATTTTATTATTTCTTCATCATGATAGTTTATAACTAATTCTTCAGGGAAGTTATTTTCTTCTATAGCTTTTTTAGAATAAGTAAAATCACCTATATCATAAGATATATGAGAATCAGTTCCCATTATTACTCTTACTTCTTGTTTTTTACATTCGTCTAAAAGCTTAGCTACATTCTCCCATGCACCTTGTCTAAATGTAGTTGGCTTTAATGATGAGTTATTTATTTCCATTAATATATTATTTTGTTTTGCTTTTTCAACTACACGTTCATAATCTACTACATATCTACTATCGTCTAAATGTCCTATTATTTTAACTTTTGGATGATCCATTACCTTAAGTATTGCATTTGTATTTTCCTCTTTAGTTCCAAATTGTATACATGGCGGATGTAAACTTGCTATCATGTAATCGATATGAGTAAGCATGTCATTAGGCACGTCCGTATTCCCTTCAAAATCAACGATATTTGCTTCAATACCCCTAAGTATTTTTAAACCATCGACTTCTTTTGGTATGCAATAAAGACTATGGAAATAAAACGGATGTGGTCCACCTGGCATTTGAGGTGCATGGTCCGATAATCCTAAATATTTTAATCCAGACTTTATAGCAGCTTGAATATTTTCTTGAACTGTACTATAAGCATGTCCACTTACAATGGTGTGAGTATGTAAATCTATTAGTGCTTTCATTTATTGTCCTCCTAAAATTTCAAACTCAATTAAGCCATATTGATAAATCAATATGGCTTGTCTCTTATTATTTTTCTAATCCTTTAAATTTATCCTTAAATAATTCCCCAAGAGTTCCTAATGAATCTTCAGTTTCTAAAAATTCGCTTATATCTTCTTCTGGCTCTCTTGTAGCTTCTTTTATAGATACAACCATTCTTCTATTTCTTGGCTTAAATTCTATTACCATAACGTTAACTTCATCACCAACATTTACAACATTAGTAACTCTCATAACTCTTTCTTCACTTAATTCTGATATAGGTAAAAATGCTTCTACACCATCTCTTATTTTAACAAAAGCACCTTTTTCTATAGTTCTAACTATAGTCCCTGTTATTATATCATCTAATTCTATATCTTGTTTTATTAATTCCCAAGGATCATTATTTATATCTTTTAATGCTAAAGCAAATTTCTTATGTTCAGCATCAATATCTAATACATATACTTGAACTTCTTGTCCTTCTTGTAACATATCTTCTACTGATTCAACTCTTTCCCAAGATAGGTTATTTAGGTGAAGTAACCCCTCTATTCCTCCAATATCTACAAATGCTCCATAAGACATTAGTTTAGTAACTTTACCATCTCTTCTTTGTCCAACTTCTAAAGAATTAAATAACTCTTCCTTCTCTGCTTTAACTTTAGCTATACGGGCTTCTTTTTCTTCTTTTGCCTTTGCTCTTGCAGCTTCTTTTTCTTCTTGTATACGAACTCTTCTTTCTTCTCTTTCTTTATCTAATCGTTCTTGTAATACATCTCTATGAGTAGCTACTAATCTATTTTTCTTAGTATCCATTTCTTTTATGTATACTTCTAAGTTATGCCCTACATATTCTTTTGTATTTGTAACAAACTTAGTATCTAATTGTGATATTGGTATAAATAAAGTTTGTGTTTTGTATGTAGCAAACACTCCTCTTTCTATGTTTTTTTCTACATTAACAGTTATTATTCTATGCTCTTGGTAAGCCTTTTCTAAATCATCAAAGTCAGATTTTTCATCTAATTTAAGCTTAGATAAGTGTATTACTCCATCCTTATGATAAACTTTAGTTATAACTGCAGTTATTTCATCTCCTACATTATATACTTCATCAGCATACTTTCCTTTAGGAAGATTTAATTCCTTTATAGATATAACCCCGTCAAATCCATAACTTAACTCTAAAGTTATCTCATCATGAGCTATTTTAGATATTTTTCCTGTTATAGTTTCTCCAACTTTAACACTATTAAACTCTTGCTCTTGTTGTTCTAATAATTCTTTCATCGATAGATTATCTGTCATAGTTATCAATCCTTTCATTATATAAATATCATATATAAATATTATACCATTAATATTTTAAATACTTACATTTTTCTTACTATATTAAAATACTTATTTTAATAACTTTTTTATTTATTTTATTATACTAAATTACAATAAAAATTTATCATATTATTTTAATTTATTTTAATTTATAATAATTTTTTATAAAATAACTTTAACCTTATCTTTTAGTTTTATGCTATCTGGCTTTATATAGCAATCATATGCTAATACATCTACATCTTTATTTCTAGCATTTATAAGAGCTTCACCTAACTCTTTATGCATTTTTCTGTTTGGTGTAAAATAAGTTACATCACTCATCTGAACTACAAATATTATATAGCATATATACCCTTCCTTTTTCGCTTCAATTAATTCATTTATATGTTTAACTCCTCTTTCTGTTTTTGCATCAGGAAACATTACTATATTATTTTCTTCTAATGTTACTCCTTTTATCTCTATAAAAACTTTTTTATTTTCAGTTTCAACATATATATCAAACCTTGAATTACCATAAGTTTTTTCTGGTTTAATAAATTTTATTTCTTCATCTAAACCTGGTAATATTAATTTTTTACTCATCAAAGCTTCATATACGACTTTATTTGGTATCTGTGAGTCCATATTTATTAACCTTTGTCCTTTTTCAACTGCAATTAATGAGTACTTAGTTTTTCTATTTGGATTATCACTCTCTTCTAAATAAACTGTACAATTTGGAGTTAATAATTCTTTACATCTACCAGTATTTTTTACATGTACTTTTTCAATACAGCCGTCTATATTACAATATGCAATAAACCTATTTGGTCTTTCTATGAATTTAGATTTAACTACTCTTTTATAATGCATTAACCTATTCCATCCTTTTTTATTTTAATATTTATATTTTACGTAAAAAACCCTTATGAATATTATTTATATCCATAAGGGCAACTATTTAAATATATTAATGTGTATTTATTATATCTTCTTTTATACTTTTATTATCTGCATTTTCTATAATAGACAGTGTCTTCTTATAAAATACTACAAAGCACATTATTGTTGTAAGTGCAGCTAATATATCTGCCACTGGTTCTGCTAGGAATACTCCAAATAATTGATTTTCTATAAACATTGGTAGTATAAATATTAATGGAACTAGTAATATTATCTTTCTTAGTAATGCTAAAACTAAAGATATTTTTGCTTGCCCTAATGCTAAGAATGTTTGTTGACATGCAATTTGAATTCCAAATATAAATATTCCAGCAAAATATATTTTTATACTCCACGTAGTTATTTCCATTAAAGCAGGGTCATTATTAAATATACTTACAAATAATTGTGGAACTAACATAAGAGCTGCCCACATTGCTATTGTATATAACGAACATAATGCTAAACATAACTTAAATGTTTGTTTTACTCTATCTATTTGCTTAGCTCCATAATTGTAACTTATTATAGGTTGAGCACCTTGTGTTAATCCCATATTTGGAAGTAATATAATTTGCATTATACTACTCATTATAGTCATCGCACCAACTGCTAAATCACCACCATATTTTTGTAATTGGCTATTTAGAGATACCAAAACTAAACTTTCAGTTGCTTGCATTATAAATGGTGCTATACCTAAAGCTAAGATTGGTAATACTACTTTAGATTCTGGTTTTATATATTTTTTTCTTATTTTTAATAAACTTTTCTTTCCAAATAAGAAATATAGTACCCATATAGCTGAAACCGCCTGAGCTGTTATTGTTGCAAGAGCTGCTCCTTTAACACCCATATCAAATCCAAATATAAGTATTGGATCTAGTACTATATTTATTATAGCTCCTATAGTTACAGTTATCATTCCTACTTTTGCAAATCCTTGTGTATTTATATAAGGATTCATACCTAAAGCAATTTGAACGAATATAGTACCTATAAGATATACGCCTAAGTAATCTAATGCATACCCTATAGTTGCATCACTTGCTCCAAATGCCCATAATATAGGCTCTTTAAATATTAAAAATCCTAAAGTCAATAATATCGCTAATATTATTAGAACTGAAAAACTATTACTCATTATTTTTTCTGCGCCTTCGTTGTCCTGCTCACCCATTTTTATAGCAGCTAACGGAGCTCCTCCCATACCTACTAACGCACTAAATGCAGATATAATTAAAATTATAGGAAAAGCTACACCAACACCTGCCATAGCCATGTCTCCACCTTGCATTCTTCCTATAAATATTCTATCAACTATGTTGTACAAAACATTTACTAACTGTGCAATTATTGCTGGAGTTGCTAATTTAAAAAGAAGTTTTCCTACACTTTCTTTTCCTAAATCAGTACTTAAATTGCTCATTTTATTTCCTCCAATAAGTTTTATTTTAAATTAATTCTATAATTAAAAAATATTTACATTCGAATATTTCATATTATTATACTATATTCGTTTTAATTTTAAAATATTTTAATTGAAAATATTTTTCAATTTTTATACCCATAAATATCCGAATTATTAATCTTAATTATAATACATAAAAAAAATAACTTTAATCAATACTGATTAAAGTTATTTTAATTGGAGCTGGTGATAGGAATCGAACCTACAACCTGCTGATTACAAGTCAGCTGCTCTACCGTTGAGCCACACCAGCATATATTATTTGGAGGCGACACCCAGATTTGAACTGAGGATCAAGGAGTTGCAGTCCACTGCCTTACCACTTGGCTATGTCGCCTCATTAACTACATTAATAATTATATTAATATTTGTTAAAATTTTCAACTTTTTTCATTCGTCATATTTTGACTTTTTATACTATAAGAAACTGCGTCTCAAACGCAGTTTCTTATTTTTATTTTCCTAAAAACATTTTTAAATCATCTTCAACATTAGTTATTCCGCCTATACCAAAGTTTTCAACTAATACTTTTGCTACATTTGGTGATAAAAATGCTGGTAACGTCGGGCCTAAATGTATATTCTTAACCCCTAAATATAATAATGACAATAATACTATAACAGCTTTTTGCTCATACCAAGCTATATTAAACGCTATAGGTAATTCATTTATATCTTGAAGTTCAAATACTTCTTTAAGTTTTAATGCAATTAATGCTAATGAATACGAGTCATTACATTGACCTGCATCTAATACTCTTGGTATACCATTTATATCTCCTAAAGGCAATTTATTATATTTATATTTTGCACATCCTGCAGTAAGTATTACTGTGTCATTTGGTAATGCTTTTGCAAAATCAGTATAGTAATTTCTTGATTTAGCTCTTCCATCACATCCTGCCATTACAAAGAATTTCTTTATTGCCCCTGTTTTTACTGCTTCTACAACTTGATCTGCTAGTGCAAATACTTGATTATGTGCAAATCCACCAATTATTTCTCCTGTTTCTATTTCTGTAGGAGCTTGACACTCCTTAGCCTGTTCTATTATCTGTGAGAAATCCTTATCATCTTCTGACGCACCTTTTATATGAGTACATCCAACAAATCCAGCAGCTCCAGTAGTATATAATCTATCTTTATAACTATCTTTTGGTGGTACTATACAGTTTGTAGTCATTAATATTGGTCCATTAAAACTTTCAAATTCTTCTTTTTGCTTCCACCAAGCATTTCCATAGTTTCCTGCAAAGTGAGAGTATTTCTTAAATGCTGGATAATAATGGGCTGGTAACATTTCTGAATGTGTATAAACATCTATACCTGTTCCTTCTGTTTGCTTTAATAATAATTCTAAGTCTTTTAAGTCATGTCCTGATACTAATATCCCTGGATTATTTCTAACACCTATATTAACTTTTGTTATTTCTGGATTACCATAAGTACCTGTGTTAGCTGAATCTAATAAAGCCATTCCATCTACACCAACTTTTCCAGTTTCTAAAGTTAATGCTACTAATTCATCTATACTTAAGCTGTCATTTAGCATTTTTGCTAATGTACTTTGCATAAATATATTTATAGATTCATCATCATATCCTAGGGCATTTGCATGTTTCATATATGCAGATAGTCCTTTTATACCATATATTATAAGTTCTCTTAAACTTCTTATGTCTTCATTTTTAGTAGCTAATACGCCTACCTTTGTTGATTTTTTATCCATCTCTTCATTTGAGTTAGCATTATATAATGCAGCTTCAGATAAATTAGATTTATTATCTAATAATGATAATAATTCTTCTTTAATATTTAATGTTTCTTTTACTCTTTCATAGAATATCTCATCATCAAAATTAGCATTTGTTATTGTAGTAAATAAATTTATTGTTACTATATGATTGACATTTGATGGTACTTGCTTTCCTTCTTCTCTCAATCTTGTAGTTACTTCTGATAATCCTTTAGTTGTATATATTAATAAATCTTGCATTCTAGCTAAATCTGGTGATTTTCCACATACTCCAAATTTTGTACAGCCTGTACATCCTGCTGTTTCTTGACATTGAAAACAAAACATTTTATCTTCCATTTTGATTCCTCCATTTTAAATGTGTATTTTATATACTCATTATATGTTATAATCAGTATATACTTCCGTAACATAGGTTACATTATTATATAATAAAGAAAGTTTGGTGAAATTTATGATTATGAGCAAAGATGATATACTAAGGTTCTTCGAAGAATCTCCATACACTGTTATAAGTTACTCTAAAAATGATGTTATAGCACTTGAAGGAACGCCTTGTACCAAAGTAGGCTTAGTTTTAGATGGAGAAATTGATATTAAGCGTATCTTAAGTAGCAATAATGTTATTCATCTATCTTCTTTTACTAGAGGCGAGTTTTTTGGAGAAGTGATAGCATTTTCTGATACAAATAAATATCCAGCTACAGTTTTAGCATCAAAACCAAGTAGTGTTATGTTTATTAGCAAAAACGACTTTATAAGTTTTTGCTCTCATAATCCTGAATTCTTGTCGATGTTTTTAAATGATTTAACAAATAAAATTATTAGCTTAAATAATTCTATTACAGGACTCTCATTGACTAGCATACGTCAAAAAATTGCTAACTATTTAGTTGTAGAATCTAAAAATCAAGAAAGTATTTTTATTAAACTTAATATGACAAAACAAAAATTATCTGAGAAGTTAGGTATACCAAGACCTTCTCTATCTAGGGAGTTAATAAAAATGAAAGATGATGGTCTTATTGACTATGCTCAAGATGTTATTAAAATTATTGATATCAATGAATTAAGATCTATTTTAATGCAATAAATATACATAAAAGAAGTTAGATTTAAAAAAATCTAACTTCTTATTTTATTAACTATTTAGTATCGATACTAATTTTTTAAGTTTTTTTTCATCTATCTTTTTAAATGGATCTTTATCAGTCCTCACAGCTGTACCAAAGTGATAATCACAACAACATATACTTTCTTTAACTTTTTCTATATTATCAAAGTTTAGACCTCCACCTAGTAACACTTTTATATTTTTAGATTCATTAATCATTTTATTTATAGTATCTAAATTATTTATTATATCTCCCTTTCCTCCAGATGTAAGAACATTTGTTATTTTACTATAACTATTTAATAGTTTTATACTTTCTACAGGATTAGTTTCATCTATTGCCTTATGAAAAGTTATGTCTAATGAATTAGTATTTTCTATCAATCTATTTAAATTAACTTTATCTATTTTATCTTTATCATCCAATAAACCTAACACAATACCATTTGCACCTATACTATTAACAATTTCTATATCCTTTAACATTATATTAATATCTTCTTCGCTATACACAAAGCTATTTGCATGATGTCTAATCATAACATTTACAGGTATCTTAACACTATTTACTACTTTTTCTATAAGGCCAAAACTAGGAGTAAGACCCCCTTCTGTAAGTGCACTTACCAGTTCTATTCTGTCTGCCCCACAATCCTCTATCATTTTAGCATCTTCAACTGTCATTCCTATAATTTCTAGCATATGTCCCCCCTATTATGTTCTTTTGTAATTAATATATATAATACTATAAATAGGCCTAATTTTATATTCTATTTTACTTACTTCTATTTTCATAAAATGGCTCTAAATGTACAATAACTTGAACATTTTTATTTAAAGTGTTTTTTATTCTATCTTCGATTTCATGTGTTAAATAATGAGAGTGCTCTATACTAATATAAGGATCTATTAATAAGTGCATATCAATGTGTATATCATTTCCACATCCTCTATTTCTAATCTTATGAACTCCTTTTACTTCTTCGAAAGTTTTAACTATATTTTCTATCTCATTTTCATCTATTATAGCTTGATCTACTAATACAGCCGTTGATGACTTAAATATTTCATAAGCTGAGTATATTATAAACCCAGAAACTATTAATGATGCTATTGGATCAATAATAGATGGTAATCCTAATTTTACTCCTATTAAAGTACATAATACCCCTATAGATACAAATATATCACTTCTTGTGTGCATTGAATCCGATATTAATATATAGCTATTTAATTTTTTTCCTATTCTATTTTCATAAGTAGTTACAAATATATTTATACATAACGTTATAATTAATGCTATTAAACTTTCCGTAGTTATTGTAGGATGAATCGAATTTGAAAATCTTGATATAGATGTTAATATTATTTTCCCAGCTATTATAAGTAGCATGCCCCCAATAAACATACTTGCAATAACTTCATATTTTGTATGTCCGTAGGGATGTTCCTTATCTTTCGGTTTTGATGCAATACCAATTCCAACAATACCAACTATGTTTGATGCTCCATCTGATAGAGAATGAAACCCATCAGCAGTCATACTTGCACTTTTTATTGTCGTACCAACTAAAATTTTTAGTATTGCAACAAAAAAATTTGCAAATAATATTATCCATAGTACTTGTTTTATTTTTCTAAAATTATTATCTTGCATATAAATCCCCCTAAATTAATTATCCAAGTATTGATATATACTTATACTTGAAACTCTTTTAATTTTAATAATGACTTTCATTAATCTTCTAATTAAAAAATCCATGAAATATATTTCATGGATTTTTATGCTATTTATTTTTATAATAAATTTCTAATATTTTTAATTGCTTGTTTTATTCTCTATATTCTCTATATATTCAAAAATAGTTATGTTTGTGCATACTTCTTTTATATCATTTAAATTTGAAACTGTTACTCCTAATAATCTAATCTGCTTATCATTACTTTTTATATTCTTTACTAAATTATATATATTAGTTCTAATATCTTCATGTAATGATATTTCATGTTCTAAACTTACACTTCTTGTTATCTGAGTAAAATCATCATATTTTATTTTTAATGTTACTGTTTTACCAGCTTTTCCTGAATATCTAAGTCTATTAGCTACATCTTGGCATATCTCATCTAGAATATCTACAACCTCTTCATCTTCAATATTTAAATTTATACTTAATGTACTTTCTGATCCTACAGATTTTCTTTCTCTGTGGGGTTGTACTGGTCTATAGTCTATTCCCCTTGCAAATTGATAAAATGTATATCCTCTATTTTTAAAAATTTTCTCTAATTGTCGTAATTCTAACATCCTTAAATCATATCCATTATTTATACCTAAGTTTCTTAATTGTCTTTCTGTGACTTTACCTACGCCAAAAAATTTATTTATCGGCAAGCTATCTAAAAATTGTTGCTTATTTTTTTTTGTTATGACAGTCAACCCACTGGGTTTCTGATAATCTGATGCTAATTTGGCTAAAAACTTATTATATGAAACTCCAGCAGATGCTGTTAATCCAACCTCTTCATATATTTCTTCTTTTATTCTTTTTGCAATATCTGTAGCATATTTAATATTCATCTTATTAATAGTTACATCTAAATATGCTTCATCCAATGATAGCGGTTCTACTAAATCAGTATATCTATGAAAAACTTCTCTTATCTGATTAGATACTTTATGATATATATCAAACCTTGGTCTTACAAAAACAGCATATGGACATCTTTTATATGCTACTTTTGATGGCATCGCTGAGTGTATTCCGTATTTTCTAGCTTCATACGAGCATGTAGCTACAACACCTCTACCGTCTGGATTGCCTCCAACTATCACTGGCTTTCCCTTTAAACTAGGATTATCCCTTTGTTCTACAGATGCATAAAATGCATCCATATCTATATGTATTATTTTTCTATTATCATCCAATATAATCACCTATAATAACTTAATTTTTAGTACTTTTATCTTTAAATATATAATTATAACTCTATTTCTTATAAGTTTATAAGTTTATTTTATTCTTTTTTAAAAAATAACTTGCAAATTTGTAAAAAAACCTTTAAAATAGTTATTCCAAGGAACTAACTTATTTTAGTAACTTGATGACCGTATATTTATATTTATTTTAGATTGTTCAATTTTATATAATAAAGACCATACTACCTAAAGGGTAATATGGTCTTATATTTTCTTTATTAATAATTAAATTATTTTTTAGTTTGCATAGTAAAGATTTTGTGATGGATATTCAGGATCACTAGTTACATCTATTCCAAGCTCCCTAAATGTTTGTTCATCATTTTTACTTAATATTGTTGTTGAATGTGCTTGAGCTCCTTTTAATAAAGGTAATTTATCAAGTACAGCTTGTGCAGTTGGATTTGTAACAGCACATATACTTAATGCAGTTAACACCTCTTCACAACTCAATTCAGGACTTCTACTTCCTAATGTTTTAGTTTTTAAATTTACAATTGGTTCTAATATAGATGGAGCTATTAAATGTAATTCATCATCTATTTTAGCTAAATATTTTATCGCATTTAATGTAGCTGCTGCAGTTGCATTCATTAAATCAGACCCTTTACCTGTAAGTATCGTTCCATCAGTTAATTCAATAGCAACAACTGGACATACATCGTTCTTTTGAGCAGTTTCTTTTAGTTTATTGCTATAATTTCTAGCAGGCATAACCACTGTTCTATCTTCAGGCTTTAAGTTAAGACCTTCCATTATTACTTTTATTCTTTCATAAGCACCTTTGTCTACTTGTCCTTTTTTGTATTCACAAGCAGTTTTAAAGTATCTTCTTATTATTTCTTGTCTTGATGCTTCTGCTACAACTTCATCATCTATTATACCATATCCAACTCTATTAACACCCATATCTGTAGGTGATTGATATATAGATTCTTTTCCTGTTATTTTTTCTATTATCTTTTTAAGAACTGGGAATAATTCTAAATCTCTATTGTAGTTAACTGACATTTCACCATATTTTTCAAGGTGGAATGAATCTATCATATTTACATCTTTTAAATCTACTGTCGCAGCTTCATACGCTATATTTAAAGGATGTTTTAATGGTACATTCCATACTGGGAATGTTTCGAATTTTGAGTATCCAACAACATTTCCTCTTTTATTTTCATGGTATAATTGGCTTAAACAAGTTCCTAATTTACCACTGTTTGGTCCTGGTGCTGTTACAACAACTATTGGCTTAGTAGTTTCTATATATGGATTTGCTCCGTATCCTTCATCACTAACGATTGTATCTACATCAGTAGGATATCCCTTTGTTGGTGCGTGCTTGTATACTTTTATACCTCTACGCTCTAATTTATTTATGAATACTGTAGTTGCAGGTTGTCCTTCAAATCTTGTTATAACAACACTGTTTACATCTAGTTCGTACTTTCTTAAGTCATCGATAAGTCTTAAAACTTCCATATCATAAGTTATACCAAAATCGCCTCTGATTTTGTTTCTTTCAATGTCTCCTGCATAAACACATATAACTACTTCAACTTTTTCCTTTATGTTTTGAAGTACTTTTATTTTTGCATTTTCATCAAATCCTGGTAATACTCTTTTTGCATGTAAGTCTCCCATTAACTTACCACCGAATTCTAAATAAAGCTTATCAAAGTTATTGACTCTTTCTAATATATACTTTGATTGCTCCTCTAAATATTTCTTGTGATCGAATCCTATTTTCATATTGCCACCTCACTAATTATTTAATTTTTGATAACCGTATATTTATATTTATTTTATATTTATATAAAGTGAAATTGATTAACATTCTATCGATGTTTTTTCATTTTTTCACTTTAAGTTTATATTATACATTCCAAATATAAATATTTCAAGATTATTTTTGAAGGTTTAAATTATACTTAGTTTGTTCTTTTGTTAAATTTTATATAAGTTAATAACATGTATTTTTCATATAAAATAAAAAAGAACTATCGTATTAAAGATAGTTCTTTTTATAACTTTAGATAATTAAAGATGTTTGACTAAAATAATTAGCATCCACATCCTCCATCAAATATATCTCCTGCTCCACAAACTATTAATAATAGTATTAAGAAAGGTATCCAAGCACATATGTCTATATCTACCCAACACTCAGAAAAAGCTAAGAATATAAAAAATAATACTACTATCCAGATTCCTCCGAATCCACCTTCACCAAATAATCTGTCTAACATTTTATTACCCCCTGTTGATATATAAAATTTGTGGAGTATTCACTCCTAACATATACTATGAGATATTATTTATTTTTGACAGTAATTTATTTGGTCATAATTTTCTATTAATCTACAGATTTTAACGATTCTACCATTTTTACATTTTTTAATTTGTAATACATTGTAAAATTAACTATTAATCCAAGTACTATAGTTAGTATTGCTGCTATTATATAGCTCTTACTTCCTATAACTCTTCCAAACATCATACTTTCTATTTCTACAGTTATCATTATAAATTGATGTAGTAGTTTTCCTATTCCTAGACCTACAAATGTTCCTATAATAGTTAAAATTATATTTTCTCTATAAATATATGCAGACACTTCATTATCATAGAAACCTAGCACTTTTATAGTAGCAATTTCTCTTATTCTTTCTGAAATATTTACATTAGTTAAATTATATAAAACTACAAATGCTAATGCTCCTGCAGATATAGTCATTATAAGAACAACATAATTTAGACTTTTCACTGTATTTTCAAAGTTTTCTTTTACTCCAGTATTGAATGATATTCCATTTATCTTTGAATATCCAACTAAATCTTTAGACAAAGTATTTTCACCATTAATAGATTTATCACTTATGGTTCCCACTACTCTATTATAATTTATATCTCTTTTATATAATTTTTTATAATATTCTTTTGACATATATACATAATGAGATACGTAATTTTCTGTTATTCCTATTATTTTAGCTTTTGCTATTTGATCTTTGCTGTTTAAAATTTCAACAGTATCTCCAACTTTTAATTCTAAATCTCTAGCTGTTTTCTCACTAAGAACTATACCATCTTCAATTATCTTAATATTTTTTTGACTAGCTCTATCTTGCAGTCCTATAAATTCTTCCATTTTTATTTTATCTTTAGGGATAACTATAGTTATTTGTTTTTCTTTTTCATCTGATATTAATTTTCCATTTTGATTATTCATAAACAAATAGCTAGCTATAGATTCAGTACTATCTATTCGATTATGAATTTTTTTTATTTCACTTAATTTGGCACTATTATCTATAGTTATAGTCATATCATATTTAAATATCCTTCCATACTGTACATCAACTATCATTTGTATTGAATCCTTTATACCTAATCCGGTTAATATAAGTGCTGTACATCCAGATATTCCAAGTATAGTCATTAAAAATCTTTTTTTATATCTAAATATATTTCTTATAGTTACTTTACCTATAAATCCTACCTTGTCCCATATAAAAGGAATTTTTTCTAACCATATTCTTTTCCCGTTTTTAGGTGCCTTTGGCCTCATTAATACAGATGGATTTTCTCTTAATTCTTTATAACATGCGCTATATGCTGCTATTGTAGTTATAGAAATAGCAGTAAATGTAACGCCCATTGCTAGTGGAAAATTAAATGATAATTGAACTTTTGGCAATACGTACATCATCTTATAAGCATTAAATACAACTATTGGAAATACAGTAAATCCAATCAATATACCTATAATACTACCTATCAAACTAGCAATTAGTGCATATAGTATATATTTTTTTGCTATTTTTCCTTTCGTATATCCTAAAGCTTTTAGTGTTCCAATATTAACTCGTTGCTCATCAACCATTCTTGTCATAGTTGTTAAACAAACTAGCGCTGCTACAGAAAAAAAGAATACTGGGAATATTTTAGAAAGTGCATCTATACTACTTGCACAGCTAGCGTATTCGGCATATGAATAATGACTATTTCTATCTAATATATACCACTCAGGTTTTTCTATCTTTTTAATTTCATCTTCAGAGTCTTTTATTTTTTTATTAGCTTTATCTAACTCATCTTCAGCTTTTTCTTTAGATTCTTTTAAACTTAATTTTCCAGATTCTAACTTTATTTTACCATCTTTAATTCTTTCTTCAGATTTTTTAAATTCTTTTTCTGATTTTTTTTCTATTAATACTAAATTTCTTTTTTCTAATTCTAACTTTTGTTTATTTTTATCTAATGTTTCTTTTGTATTGGTTAACTTTTGTTCTGCATTTATTAATTCTTGCTTTTTTAAATTTAAGTTTTTTATGCCTTGCTCATAAGATATATTTAAATCATTTATAATTTTATTATTTTTATCTAATTCACTTTTTAAATACTCAATCTCATCTAAACTTAAACTATCATCATTTAGCTTACTTTCTATTGTTTTATTATAACTATAAAGATTATCGATTTTACTATTAAGATCATCTAGCTTTTGCTGTGCATCTTTAAATCCAATCTCAGCTTTTGATTTATTATCATTAAATAGTTTTAATCCTTTTTCATATTGTAAATATCCATTATTTAATGAATTTTCACCTTGATTTATTTTAAGCTTTCCATCTTCTATTTGTTTTTTAATTGTTTGTTGGTTTCTTTTTAGCTCTTCCTCACCTTTTTTTAATTGTTTTTCTGAATTTAATATATTTATCTCCGCGTTTTCTAGTTTTTCACTTACTTCCTTCTTTTTATTATAATATTCTAATTTTCCTTTATCCAACTCATCATTTGCGGTATTTATGACTTCATTGTATCTAGCATCTATTCTACCTTTAGATATATCGTCTATTTTATTTGTTACGACTTTTATATCCTCAAAATATTTATCATCATAAGAATTTTTTTCTTTAGCCCCTTTTAAGGTGACAAACATCTCTGTATATGAATCTATCTTAAAATCATCCTGCGGAATCATTATTACAGAACTTATAGTTCCATTACCTATAGAACTACTTCCTTTTTCATAAGATAAATAATATGGAGTTTCTATTTTCCCTACAACTGTATATTCAGTTTTCTTTAATGTGTTGTCAAGTTTATCATCAGTTCCTGACTCTAATTTAATTTTTGTTCCAATTGGTACATCAAATTTACCAACTTTATTTTGTTCAACTACGCACTCACCTGAATTTTGTGGAAGCCTACCATCTACAACATTAACTTTATTTATATAATTTTTACTATTTTGGGCTATCTCATTTATAGGTAATGCATGAATTTTTAAAACATGCTGTTCTGATTTATAATCTGTTAATACATCCGTTGAATACGTAGGAAAAATACCATCAACTTCTGGTATTTTTTTTACTTCATTTACATCTTCATCAATAAGACCTAAAGTAGATATGATTTTGATATCCATAAAATTATATTTATCATAATAATCATCTGAAGTTTTTTTCATAACTATAGGTGAAACTTTGATCCCAGAAAAAAAAGCTACACCTAATGCAACTATACATAAAATAGATAAAAACCTACCTCTTGATTTACGTATATCTCTTATGATGTCTTTATTTAAAACACTCTTCATTGCTACCACTCTATCCTTTCCACTGGAACTGGCTTTTCATTTATAGTAACACTTTCTATTTTTCCATTTTTAACCTTTATAACTTTATCTCCCATTGGTGTTAAAGCTAAATTATGAGTTATTATAATAACGGTCATACCCATCTTTCTGCATGTATCTTGGAGTAATTTAAGTATAGACTTTCCTGTATTATAATCTAAGGCTCCTGTAGGCTCATCACATAATAACAATTTTGGATTTTTAGCAAGTGCTCTCGCTATTGCAACTCTTTGTTGCTCTCCACCAGATAGCTGTGCTGGAAAGTTATTTTTTCTATTTTCTAAACCTACAGCAGCCATAATTTCATCTATATCCAATGGATCTTTGCATATTTGAGTGGCCAATTCAACGTTTTCCCTAGCTGTAAGATTCTGTACTAGATTATAAAATTGAAATACAAATCCAATATCAAATCGTCTATATGTTATTAATTCTTTATTTAAATAATTATTTATTTTTTTATTATCAACAATAACAGTTCCACTTGTAGGGCTGTCCATACCACCTAAAATATTAAGTATTGTACTTTTTCCTGCGCCGCTTGCTCCTGCCACTACCACAAATTCGCCTTTATGTATAGAAAAATCAACTCCACTTAAAGCCGATATTTCAATATCACCCATTTTGTAAATCTTTTTTACATCATTAAATTCTATATATTTATGCACAACTACTATTCCTCCATTAAATTTAGAATATTTTTAATTATTATACCATATCTATTGTCTAGACTTATGCGAATAATACTATAAATCTCTCTATTGCTATATTTTCTTATCAAGATTCACCAATTATATTTTTTAATCATAATATAATTGGTGATAAGGTTTGGATATTTGTATATATTATATTGGAGGAGATAGCTTTGGATTTTATAAATGTAAAAAACTTTTTTTTAAATGACGGCTTAAAGTTTTTCAATTTAGCTAATTCATACTACTATGGGATTAACGTCGATAAAGATATAATTAAAGCTTATAATTTGTATTTAAAGTCTGCATCATTAGGTGTATGTGAAGCTCAAAATATGGTTGGTATTATGAACTTTAATGGAGAAGGTATATCTCCAAATACAGAAAATGGCATAAAATACTTTGAAAAAGCATCAAGTCAAGGTAATACTACCTCTATGTTCAACTTAGCTATGATATATTTATCAGATGAAAATAAAAAAGATTATAAAAAAGCTTATGAATATCTTATAAAATTAGCTGATTTAGGATACATTTTAGCTAATGATGTACTTGGTTATATGTATTTTGAAGGTCTTGCAGATGAAAAAAGCTATGACAAGGCTTTAAGTTATTGGAATAAATCCATTGAAAGTCAAGATATCAGTAACACATCTAATGAAACTAATAACACTTTTAATTCTCCTGATTTAAAGTATGAAGAATTAGTCACAAACAATAATATAAATTCTACAGCTAGTTTTAATAATTTAGAATATACAATTGGAACTATCGATAACTTCGAAGAGCTACCTATATCTAAAAATAAGACTTGTACTATTAATCAAATTTCTCCACAAGAAGTTGATTCTGACCTTGAAAAAATGACTTTAGGAGATAGTTATTTTAATGGAACTAATGTTGATATAGATTATGTAAAAGCATTTGATATTTATAAAGAACTCGCTGAATCTGGTAATATAAATGCTCAGATAAAAATTGCTAATATGTACAAAGATGGATTAGGTGTTAATCAAGATTACTATAAATCAATTGAATGGTATTCTAAAGCAATAGGTTCTCAAATTTAAATATAAAAAACTCATATATAAATTCAATTGAATTTATATATGAGTTTTTTTTATACTTCCATTATTATAGGAAATACACTAGGATTTCTTTTTGTTTTATGATACAAAAAGTGCTCTACTGATCTTCTTACACTATTTTTTAATACTTGCCATTCTAAAATTTCTTTTTCTAAGCATTTTTCAACTTCTTCTTTGGATATTTCCTTAACTTTATTGATTATATCTTCAGCTTCTCTAGCGTATATAAATCCCCTAGTTATTACATCAGGGCCTGCTACGATACTATAGTTTTCTTTATTTATAGCTACTACTATAGTTACCATTCCATCTTTTGCTAAATCTCTTCTATCCCTTAAAACTATATTTCCTACATCTCCTACTCCAATTCCATCTACAAATAAAACCCCCGTATGAACAGTTTTTGATGTATTTACTCTATCTTCAGATATTTCTAATACTTGTCCCGTTTCTAATGTAAATACATTTTCAGGCATCATGCCTAGTTTTATAGCTAAATCTCTATGGTGTTTTAGATGTCTATACTCTCCATGCACAGGCATAAAATACTTTGGTTTTACTAAACTATGTATAAGCTTTAGTTCTTCTTGATATGCATGTCCTGATACATGAATTTCTTCTAAGTCTTCATAAATAACGTCTACACCTTTTCTAAATAACTGATTTATAACCCTAGATACTAACTTATCATTTCCAGGTATCGGAGATGCTGAAATTATAAATAAATCACCTGGCTCTATAGAAATCAAACGATGTGAACCATATGCAATTCTTGATAAACCTGCCATTGGTTCTCCTTGACTTCCTGTAGTTATTATAGTCACTTCTTCACTAGGATACTTATTCACTTCCTTTATATCAATGATATAATCATCCGGTACATGTAAATATCCTAAGTTCATAGCAACTTCAGATATATTCTCCATACTTCTACCACTGAAAGCTATTTTTCTATTGTAAGCAATAGATGCATCTGCAATCTGCTGCATTCTGTGAATATTAGATGCAAAAGTAGCGACTATAATTCTTCCTTTTGCTCCAGAAAAAATTCGTTTTAATGTCTCTCCTATAGTTTTTTCTGATATAGAATGACCATGTCTTTCTACATTGGTACTATCAGCCATTAAAAGTAATACACCCTTTTTACCTAATGCAGCTATTCTATTAAGATTTGTCATTCTCCCATCTATTGGAGTGTAATCTATTTTAAAATCTCCAGTATGAAGAATTATACCCATAGGTGTATATATCGCTAATGCACATGAATCTGCAATACTATGAGTAACTCCTATAAATTCTATTTTTAAATTTTCTAATTTAATAGTTTGTCCTGTCCTAACAGGCTTTAATTTAGATTCTCTAAGTATATTATGCTCTTTTAACTTATTCTCTACTAGACCTAATGTCAGTCTAGTTCCATATACAGGCATGTTAATTTGCTTTAATATATACGGAATAGCTCCTATATGATCCTCATGACCATGAGTTAAAAACATTCCTTTTATTTTATTTTTATTTTCTAATAAATACCTAATATCTGGTATAACTAAATCTACACCATACATATCTTCATCAGGGAATGAAATTCCACCATCTATTACTATTATTTCATCTTTGTATTCTATTGCAGTTATATTTTTACCAATTTCCCCAAGACCTCCTAGGGGAATTACCTTTAAACTTTCTCTCTCCATTGAATTTACTCCTTTTATATTCTTTTCTTTATATAAAATATAATTGTTAACTAATTTAACTTTTATTTATTATTTTCTCTCTAATTCATATATTAAATTCATGTTTCTAAAAAACTTTTATTTATATATAAAAAAAAGCTAGTTAGATGAGTTTTCACCTAACTAGCTTTTGATTTTATATTATTTTACCATTTCTTTGTATTCTTTTTCAGTCTTAGGAGCTTTTAACTCTCCTTTTTCAAATTTCTTAGCTTCTCCATTTACATAATCTAATATTTCTTGAGAAACTAAATTTTTAGTTGTTTCAGGTATTCCTACAGCACCTTCTTGTAGACCGTATATAACATTTGTTCCTAATTCTAATTTACCATCTACTAATTCTTTAACTATATCAAACACACCAACATCTACTCTTTTTATCGCTGATGTTAAAACATTTTTTGGAGCTAAATCACTTTGATCTCTATCAACCCCTATTGCATATTTTCCATTTTCTTTAGCTGCTTCTATTGCACCTGTACCAACATCTCCACCAGCTGTAAATATTACATCTGCTCCTTTTGAGTACATCTGATTAGCTATAGCCTTACCTTTAGCTTGATCTGTAAATGAGTTTGCATATTGAACTTGTATATCCATTTTAGGGTTTACAGCTTTAGCTCCTGCCATATATCCGTATTGGAATGCTTCTATAACAGGCAATTCCATCCCACCTATAAATCCTATATTGTTAGTTTTAGTCATTTTACCAGCTACTAATCCAGCTAAGTATGCTGACTCTTGAGAGTTGAATTGTACTGTTTTTACATTTTCAGGTATTTTGTCATATGTTTCATCTATTAAAGCAAATTTTTGCTCTGGATATAAATCTGCTCCTTCTTGTATTGATGGAGCTAATTTCATACCAACTCCTAATATTAAATCTACACCTTCATCTACTAATGTTTCTATATTAGCTGCATAATCTGAATCTTGCTTTGATTCTAAGTACTTAACTTTTACACCTAATTCTTTTTCAGCTTTTTGAAGACCTTCCCATGCTGATTGGTTAAATGATTGGTCATTAACACCAGCTACATCTGTTATCATAGCTATTGTCATTGGCTCGTCTGTCTTAGCACCTTCTGTTTCTGTTTTTTTACTTGAACATCCTACTAATAAAGATGCGGATAAAACTGTTGTTGTAGCTAATGCTATTAATTTTTTGAACTTCATATTAAAACCTCCATGTATAATTACTAAAAATTCTTAAAAAAAATCCTTTTATCAGCATGATAAAAGGATAGTTATTCTTATATTAATTTAACCATAAATATATCTTTTTAGTCTCTCTGGACTAAATTAAAGCCGATTCTGTTTAAATTTATTTAATTTTTATTTATTATTACATTTTTATACAATTTTGTCAATATCAAATCTTTTTTTAATGTAAATTATTCTTACTATTAAAATAATAAACATTGGCAATATGCATGGCTGTTCCTATTATCAAGCAATCTTCATCTATATTAAAATTTGGTGTATGAAGTGGATATATTATATTTTTATCTTCATTTCTGCATCCTATATGAAAAAATACACCTTTACAATTTTCTGTATAAAAAGAAAAATCTTCACCGCCTAGTGATGGATGTTCCTTCATAATAAATTTATCTTTTCCTAGTATTTTTGATGTATTTTCAATTATTATATCAACCATATCTTTATCATTTATAACTGCTGGAAATCCATCAGGTTCTATACTAAGTTCGCCTTTGCATCCAAAAGCTTCTGAAATTTTTTCTATTAAATTTCTTATTCTTATTATTAAGAAATCTCTAGTTTTTTTATCTAATGTTCTTAATATTCCTCTCATTGTTATAGTGTCACAAATTATATTTTGAGCTTCTCCACCTTGTATTTTTCCTATAGTTAAAACTGCACTATTAAAAGGTGAGATGTTTCTACTAATAACACTCTGTAGAGCAGTAATTATATTAGATGAGGCTAATAATGCATCTATTCCATTTTCAGGATATGCTCCATGAGCTTTTTTTCCTTTTATACTTATTTTTAATGAATCTGTATTAGCATTTAAAGCACCATACTTAGTTTCTATATATCCAACATCTAGATGAGGCATAACATGCAATCCAAACATATAATCTACCTTAGGATTTTCTAAACACTTATCTCTTACTAAAAACCTTGCCCCACCTAATGTTTCCTCTGCTGGTTGAAATAAAAATTTTATATTTACATTTAAATTTTTTCTATCTTCATATAAAATCTTAATTGCTCCTAACAACATAGTTATATGCGCATCATGCCCACATGCATGCATTACTCCATTATTTATAGATTTATATGAATTATCTGATTCTTCTTGGATAGGTAAAGCATCCATATCTGCACGTATTCCTATAGTTATATTATTCATAGGATTTATTATATAAGCCATGACTCCTGTATGATTCTTAAATACTTTATATTCAATTCCTATTTCATCTAGGTATTTTAAAATTTTTTCTTTAGTTTTGTACTCTTTTAATGACAATTCTGGCGTTTTGTGAAAATCTCTTCTTACATTAAAAAGCCACATTTTTATATCTTCACAATTTCTAAGTATATTTTCTTTATTCATTCACTTAACCCCTTTATATACTATTAAACTTTTAATCTTATATAGTACTGTGTTAAATATTTATGCTGTATATGTTTTTATATTACAACTCTTAATTGCAGTATTGATGTATTATGTATTTTTGAATTTTCTGAAAGGATTCTATTATATGATAATAGAATCATATAATTAAGTAAGATTTATATTTGTTTATATATTAAAAAAGGTGGGTGTTAAGTATGTTTGAAATGATTAAATTTCCGTATAACGACAGAGCTGTTGCTAGATTAGATTCTAATAATGTAGTCCATAATCACCTATATCACAATTGTCCTATTGGAAAAGTTGATGAAAATAATATAATTTATAATATTAATAATGAGCCTATTGGAAGAGTTGATAAAAATGGTACAGTATATTCACACAAATTTAACGATACCTCTATCGGCAAAGTTTTAGAAAATGGCTTTATAGAGAAAGATGGCTCTCTAATAGGTAAAGTTAATGCTAACGATCCTTTAGCATCTGGCGGTGCATATTTACTGTTAGTTCATGATAATAGATAAAATTTATTATATTTAAAAAGGACAGTATATACTGTCCTTTTTTATTTATATTATTATTTTAAATTTATATCATTTGCAACTTTAAACTCATTATATTTCTCTTGGATTACCTCATATCTATATGAAAAAGTTCCTGCAATTAACACAGAAGCTGCTACTATCATAGCAACTCTTCTCTTCATTAATAGTTCCTTACTATCTTTAATCTTTCTAAATTCATTTATGCTAATTACTTTTTTCATATTACCGCCTCCAGGTAAACATTTTCTTGTCACTAATATTTTACTATACTTCCAAGAAAAAATCCTCGTTTTTTGTCAAAATATTTACAATTATATTAATAATTATAAATATTAATTTCAATAAAAATAAAGTATCCATAAAAGAATACTTTATTTTTATTTGTTATTATTTTAAAAATTGATTTATAAATTCAATCATCATAGTTTTAAATATACCACTATAATCTACTATTTGGGCTACCTGATTATTATTTTCAGTATGGCTATTAAAGTTGGCTATTTTAAAAGTTAAAATACCATCTATATCTTCTATTAAATATCCTATATCTATCGATTTAGATATATCTAAATCTCCCATATCTATATCTAAATCATCTATCGTTTTCTTATTTGCACATAATATTCCTTGTGAATATGAGCTCATATCTGTTGCAAAAACTACATACTTAGCCCCAGTATCTTTGTCATCTGATTTTATAAAAAGCCTATCAGTCAAACTACTTTTTGTTATTTTTATAGGTACTAAACTTTCATCAATTGCCTCATCTAAATTTTCCTTAGTAGCTTTTATAAAACTTTCCATATCAAATTTATCAGATTCTATTTTTAATATATTTAATGTATCTAAGTTTTCTTTAGGTATGTAGTTTACTACATTTTCAAAAACATTATAAACATCTTTTATTTCATAACCTTTTTTAATGTAAGATTCTTTTATTTTATATTCTTCATCAAATTCTTCTATTAATTTAGGTAATCTTTCTTTAGTGCTAGCATCTTTTATATCAGTTACAAATGGTATTACTTTACTTGGTTTCATTAAAAACAGTTCTAAAGGTTTGATTACTTCATTAGCTTCTTTTACATCATTTTCTTCAAATGCCTTTTCTATTCCATCTTCTAAAAATGCTACTTCTACTTCCATTTCATATTCATCTTCATTTATTATATTACTTCCAACTGGATACATAACTATCAACTTACTTTTGTCAAATACATATCCAAATGAATAATCTAATTCTAATTGTTTCTTCATACTGTTCTCCTTAGTTAATTATGTAAATAATTTTAGTCTATAAATATATATGCATATCCATATTATATACGTTTCATTATGACATTAATACTATTAGTTATATTTATTTTTATTCGCTTGATAAATATTGATAATATTATTATAGCTCCAAACAGTCCTGATAATGGATATATAACTTTTACTAACATTGCAAATGGTAACCTTCCACATACAATACCGATTACTGTACATAAAACTGCTATTTTTATAAATTTAAATGATTTTTCAGGTGCAAAGCTACTACAAACGCTCCATAATAAAGGAACTGCTGTTGTATAAATTCCGGCTATTAACATAACAGAAAACATCATTCCAACTATAGGTCCAATTTTATCTGCCATATATAAAGTTGGAATTTCTGTAATATATATATTTTGTATATCTGACATTATCCCTAAATTAAGTGCCATAGCAGCCATCATAAATGTTACGCCACCTATTACGCCACCCCATATACAATTATTTTTATTCTTAGCTGTTGCTCCAACACCAACTAAAAATGGAGTTGCTATTACTAAATTCAGTCCACTATATATGATTCCAGTTAGCCACCAACTATCAATAGCTTTTGTTACATTTACAGTAGATATGATTTGATTTATATTAAAAAATGTCTCATAATTTCTAGCTATAGTTACAATTCCAACTCCCACTGAAACAATAGCTATCATAGGACCTATATTTCCAAGTATATCTATTACCTTATTTATGCCAAGTAGTATAGAAACTAAGGCAAGTATAGCTAATATAAGCGATCCTAAATCTTTATTTATTCCATAGTATTGATTCATTGAAGCACCTGCCCCTGATACCATAACTATAAAACTACAAAGAAAAAATATTGGCATAAAAAATTCGAAAAATTTTCCAATATAGTTTCCACATAAATATGTAAATATGTCATTACTAGATTTTAGCCTTACTGTTTTTCCTGTTTCAAGCAATGCTGCACCACAGTACGCTAATACAATCATACAAATTAAATTAGACACAACGCTAATCATTCCATGAGCTGAAAAAAACTGCATTATTTCTTGACCAGTTGCAAATCCAGATCCAATACATACTGATATATATGTACCTGCAAACTTCATAATTTCTTTTAAATTACTACCCTTACCCATAATATTCCTCCTTTCTTGTTCAAGCCCTTACTATGTATATGCCTGTTTTATTTTATTTATAATTTATTTCATCATAAAAAATTTAATTTTTCCTATTTTATCAATCCTCTCCTAATTCTTTAAATCAAATTTTTCATCTCATCTGCAATTTTTGATTTATTTAATCCTCTAAACAACTAAAAAAAGAGTATCTTTAATTAAAGATACTCTTTTTTATTTAATATATATATATTGAACCTAAATAAATCTAAATCCATTGTACTCCAAAATTTCACATGCATTGTCTACATCAGATTCTTTTATTAAAAAATAATTCTTATCTTCTACTTCTATTTCAAATATACTTATATTACAATCCTTAAGCATTTTACTAATTTTAGATGCTATTCCAACTAAATATAAATTTATTGGTTTTAATATCTCTAATAGTCTCCAATCCCCATCGGTACTTGCGTCTTTTGGAATACTTTTTTTTAAGCATATTATACTTAAATCCTCTTTAAACTTAGTTATATAATAGAAACTATTTGTGTCTATACATATCGGTGAACTTATGTTATTACTTAAATTACATACTGCATAATTTTCTTTAAATAATTTTAACTTCATAAAAATACCTCCGTGTATAGCAATATTTTTTAAGCTACTTTTTTATCAAAAACACTGTTATATGCTTCTAAATTTAAATCTTTCTCACTATTTGCTACAACTAATGTACAAACATTGTCTCCCATTACATTTACAGTAGTTCTGAACATATCTATAATTCTTTCTACACCCATTATTAGTCCTATACCTTCTAATGGTAATCCTACTGATTGTAATACCATAGATAGCATTATCATTCCAACTCCTGGAACGCCAGCTGTACCTATAGATGCTAGAGTCGCTGTTAGAACTATAGTCATCATATCATTCATACCTAAATCTATTCCATATATTTGTGCTATAAAAAGTGCAGCTACACCTTGCATTATAGCGGTTCCATCCATGTTTATAGTTGCTCCCATAGGTATTGTAAATGATCTAGTTGATTTACCTACGCCTAATTCTTCCATTATTTCTAAACTAACTGGTACAGATGCATTACTTGATGCAGTTGAAAATGTAACAGCAGCTACTTGTGTGAACTTCTTTAAGAATGGTTTTACATTTTGTTTTGTAAATAATTTAAATGCTCCTCCATATACAACACATACATGTATCAATAAACCTATAAGCACTACCGCAACATATTTTAATAGTGCAAATATAGCATCTGTTCCAACTGTTGCAAAAGTATCTGCAACTAATGCAAATACTCCATATGGTGCAAAAAGCATTATTATATTTACCATTTTCATACATACTTCATTAGCACTTTCAAATAAAACTTTTAAAGGCTCTGCTTTCTCTCCAACAACATTTATAGCTATTCCTATAAGCATTGCAAAGAATATAACTTGTAACATTTCTCCATTTGCAAGTGACTGAATCGGATTACTTGGTATTATATTTAAAATTATTTCAACTATTGATTTCGATTCACCTATTGCTACGTCTCCAGACATCATATGACTCATATCTAAACCTATCCCTGGCTTTAATACGTTACCTAATATAAGAGATATTATTATTGCTAATGCAGTAGTTGATAGATAAAATGCCATAGTTTTTCCACCAATTCTACCTAGCTTTTTTACATCTCCCATAGATGCTGAACCGCAAATTAAAGAAACAAATACTAGTGGAACTACCATCATCTTTATTGCACTAGTAAATCCAGTTCCCAATACTTTAAATATTCCGCCTAATATTACTGTATCTTTCATATACCCTGATGGTATTTGTTTTAATATTAATCCTACTATAAATCCTAACAATAAACCTAGTAAGATTTTGTTAGTTAATGTCATTTTTTTCTTCATGATCATTCTCTTCCTTTCGAACGTTTTTGTTATTTATATTTTAATTATACACTATTTTTTCAATTTGCGCATTAAAAAATAAAGTTTTTTAACTCATGCATTACTTTAAATTTTATTTATTTAAGTTTTTACATTTCAAAACTTAAATAAATAAGTATATTTAGTTGTGACCCAATTTATTTAATTCGTTTTTATAAAAATTCATTAATTTACATAGTTAGGTGTTTTTACTATACATTTTCTAATTATTTTAAATCAAATTCCATTTATAACTTAATAAATTTAGGTATCTATCTCATTGGTTACACTTATATAAGTAAATACTACATATATGTATAATCAATAAAAAAATATAGCAATATTTTGTAAACATTTTCACAAATTATTGCTATATTTATAATTTAAATATATTAATTTAAAATGGTAATTCATCTTCTGCAAGTTTTGCGCTAACTTTAGTTTTATTGAATATAGATGTAGCATCATAATATTGGTCTTGATTAGATTCAGTTGATGTATTTTTTGAAAAGCTTAAAAACTTTACCATATCTGCTCTAACTTTAGTGGAGTATCTATTCTCTCCATTAGAATTTTGATATCGGTCTACCCTTATTTGCCCTTTTATACAAGCCATGCTACCTTTATTTAAATATCTTGAGCAAGTTTCAGCTTGTCTACCCCATACTTCTATCTCTATAAAATCTGCTTTTTTTTCTTTATCTGCATTTGTACAATTTCGATCTACTGCAAGATTAAATTTAGTCAGTGCTGTTGATTCATTACCTATATATTGTATTTCAGGCTCTCTAGTTAGTCTTCCAACTAAAATAACATTATTCATGTGAATATCCTCCAATATAATATTAAGCTTTTCTATATCATTTCCAGTTAAATGTCACTTTATACATATTTTACTATCAATTATTATTTACTTATACGTAAAAAAGTCGCTTTGCTCCTTTCGCCAAAGACTTCTTCCATTACTCAAAATATCATTTTTTACTTTCACAAATATATTGACATGACTATACTTTATAACTTATACATAGTTTTTGAAGTATTATAAATTCCTTAATCGTAAAAAATAGACATAGAAAAAATTTCTATGTCTATAAAAATGTTCTATCCAATTAAGTTCTTTAAATTAAATAATTTTAAAGATTTTGCACTTATATTAACTTCGAAACTTCTATAATTTGCAAATATATCTTCTATGTATTTTTTTAAGTTACTTTCTATATCTATTTCTTCAATAGTATTCTCATCTAAATCTAATTTTATATCATGCTCTATTTCACTTCTATTTACTATAATCATCATTTTTTCATCTTCTGTCTTTCTTATAAAAGCAAATACATCCGCATTTTTCGTGTCTATAAATGAAGTTTCTCCATATATTAATGCCTTGTACTTCTTTCTTATTGTAGTTAAATTCCTGTAATATTCAATCATATCTTCATCTTCTTTTTTCCACGGATATGTTCTTCTATTATCAGGGTCTGTATTACCACAAACACCTGCCTCATCGCCATAATATATGTATGGTATGCCCTCAAAAGTCATCTGAATTCCTACTGCTAATTTAACTAATTCTTTATCTTCATTTAATTCTGTTTTTATTCTTTTTACATCATGGCTTCCTATTAAATTTAAATTAGATTTAAAAGCTTCACTTGGATAATTTTCTTTTATTTGCATAAATCTATTCAATAGGTCAATTGATTTAATATCATTTTTTAAGAAATACACTATATTAGATCTGAATGGATATCCCATAACAGAATCTAATTGCTCTCCTAAAAGATATTCTCTTCTTTGGTCATAACTTATTTTATTAGATGCATCTTCCCATACTTCACCTATTAAAATAGTATCATCGGCTACATCTTTAAGTTCTTTTTTGAAATCTTTTATGAATTTTTCAGGTAATTCATCTGCTACATCTAATCTCCAACCTTTAACTCCCATTGACGTCCATTTTTTTAAGACACTATCATCATCTTTAATTATATAATCCATATAAGTTGGATCTAATTCATTTACATTTGGTAAAGATTTAACTCCCCACCAGCAATCATAATCATCTGGATAATTATTAAATTTGTACCATGAATTATATTTTGATTCTACTGATTGATATGCACCTAATTCACTATATCTATTGTATTTATTAAAGTATATGCTATCAGATCCTGTATGACTAAATACACCATCAAGAATTATATGTATACCTTTTTTTCTAGCTTTATCTAACAACTCCTTAAATATTTCTTCATCACCAAACATGGCATCAATTTTTTTATAGTCTCCTGTATCATATTTATGATTGCTTGATGCTTCAAATATAGGACTTAGATATATTATGCTAACACCTAATTTTTTTAAATAACCTAGTTTATCGATTATTCCTTTTAAATTTCCTCCGTAAAAATCCCATCTAACTATATTGCCTTCATTATCCTTTATATACATAGGATCATCATCCCAGTTAGCATATATGAAGCTATTTTTTTTAGGATTATTTACTTTTTTAGTTCTATTACCATTATTGAATCGATCTACAAATATATGATATAGAATACCTTCCTTATACCATTTTGGCACTTCATAGTCTTTATAAACTGTTATTTGATATTTATTTAGATCTTCATATGAATATTCACATGCCTCTCCACTTTCTATATTCTTACCATAATATTTTTTTTGAACTACTCCATCTAACTCAATCTCTACCTCAAAGTAATAAAAATAAACACCCACTTCATTGAATCCATTAAATTCGCCTTGATAATACTTTTTATTTTCTCTTATCAAACTTGTTTTTACTATTTCTACATTTTCCTTCATAATTACCCAGGAAATATTACTTATTTTATAATCTTCACTTACCCTAACTGATATCCTCATATCTTGGTTTAATGATAAGGCTCCAAAAGGAGCCTTATCTTCCCAAGAGTTATAGTTTATTACGTTCCCCATTAATCTCACACCCTTTAAACCAAATATCTCTTGCATAATCAGATATTGTTCTATCTGATGAAAATATCCCTGAATTCGCTATATTAATTAAGGATATTTTATTCCATTGTTCTTTATTTTTATATAGCTTATTAATTTTCCATTGAGCTTCAGTGTAATTTTCTAAATCTCTAAGTACAAAGTACTCATCATTATAGGTTATTAGTGAATCATATATAGCTCTACCTTCATTGTCCATATTAGGAATAAATCCATTAATAAGATCATCTACTACTCTTTTTATATATCGATTAGAATTATATAAATCTAATGCAGAATATCCACCATATTTGTTATAATGTAGTACTTGATGTGCTTTCAATCCAAATATTACAATATTATCATCTCCAACTTGCTCGTGTATTTCTACATTTGCTCCATCTAAAGTAGCTATAGTTATAGCTCCATTCATCATAAACTTCATATTACCAGTTCCTGATGCTTCTTTAGTTGTTGTCGATATCTGCTCACTTACTTCAGTTGCAGGTATTATCTTTTCAGCTAGAGAAACTCCATAATTTTCTACAAATACGACTTTTATTTTGTTTTTTATTCTTTCATCATTATTAATTTTAGTAGCTACAGAATTAATCAATTTTATTATACATTTAGCTAGATAATATCCTGGAGCTGCTTTCGCACCAAATATAAATGTTCTTGGTTCCATATTAAAATTAGGATTTTCCAATAATTCATGATATAAGTGAAGTATGTGAAGTACATTCAATAGTTGCCTTTTATATGCATGTAACCTCTTAATTTGAACATCATATATAGAATTTGGATTAATATCTATTCCATATTCTTTTTTTATAAAATCAGCAAAATTTTTCTTATTATCTAATTTTATTTCTGCTAATTTTTCTAGTACTTCTTTATTTTCTTTATATATTTCTAGATTTTTTAGATGACTAGTGTCTTTCTTCCACTCTTCACCTATTAGTTCTGTGATATAATCGCTAAGCTCTTCATTACAACTAATAAGCCATCTTCTATGTGCAATTCCATTAGTTTTGTTATTAAACTTTTTAGGTTCATCTAAATAAAAATCATTTAGAACTTCATTTTTCAATATTTCAGTATGAAGATATGCTACTCCATTTACACTATGACTCCCCACTATAGATAAATTAGCCATACTAATATTATTTTCATTAATAATACTCATTCTTTTTATTCTCTCATAATCACTATATTTATCTGTTAGATCCTTTAGATATCTTCTATTTATTTCTTCTATTATCATATATATTCTAGGTAATAGTTTCTTCATCATATCTATCGGCCATTTTTCCATAGCTTCTGCCATTATTGTGTGATTTGTATAAGATATTGTATTTTTTGTAATTTGCCAAGCTTCTTCCCAAGATAATCCTTCTTCATCTAATAGGATTCTCATAAGCTCTGGTATACATAATGTTGGATGTGTGTCATTTATATGAATCGCTACATTTTTTGGTAAGTCAATTATTTTAAGTTTGTTCTTCTTATACTTTCTAATTATGTCTTGTATTCCTGCACTTACTAAAAAATATTCTTGTTTTAATCTTAATAATCTCCCTGCATAATTTGAATCATTAGGATATAAAACTTGGGATATTTCTTCAGTGTAGTATTTATATTTTAGTGCATCTTCATAGCTTCCTGAATGATTTTTTGCATTTGCTGTTATAGGACCAAAGTCTCTATTTACAATTTCACTTTTAAATAATCTTAATGTGTTTATATAATTGTTTTTGTATCCGATTATAGGTATATCATATGGCATAGCCATAACAGGAATATAGTTTTTGTGTATCACTTTAAGTCTATTGTTATCATTAACTAAATAAACATCACCTTCAAATTTAACTACAGTTGCTTTATTTGGTCTAACAGTTTCCCATATATATGAACCTTGAGTAAGCCAGTTATCAGGTACTTCTACCTGATAACCATTTACAAACTTTTGCTCAAATAAACCATATTTATATCTAAGACCATACCCATGACCACTTATATTAAGAGATGCCATAGAATCTAGAAAACACGCAGCTAACCTACCTAATCCTCCATTACCTAAAGCAGGATCACATTCCTCTTCCATTAAGTTTTCTAACTTTATTCCCATTTCTTTCAATCCATCTCTTATTGTATCTTGTATATCTAGATTTAATAGGTTTGACTTTAATTGTCTTCCCATTAAGAATTCTATACTAAAATAATAAATTTCTTTTTCACAACCTAATCTGGTTCCAATCCACCTCTTAGATATAATATCTTTAATTACACTACATAAAACATTTAATAACTGTTCATTAGTAGCTCCTTCTATAGATTGTGCATATAGACTATACATTTTACTTTCAAAGCATTGTTTGAACTTTTTTTTACTTATTGTGATCATTAAATCGCTCCTTTAACTTAGCATTTCATGATACGTCTTTATATACTCCCTAGCTGATTTTTTCCAACTACTATCTGTATTCATAGCACTTATAACTAAATGTCTCCATTTACCTTTATCTTTGTAAAGTTCCATTGCTCTTTGAATGCAGTAAAGCATCTCATGAGCATTATAATTTTTGAAACTAAATCCATTCCCTCCTCCGGTAAATTTATTATAAGGATTAACTGTATCTTTAAGCCCACCAGTTTCTCTAACAATAGGAAGAGTTCCATATCTCATGGCTAACATTTGACCTATACCACATGGTTCAAATAAAGACGGCATTAAAAACATATCACTACTTGCATATATTTGTTGTGCAAGAGCACTATCAAAGGTAATATTTGCAGAAACTTTGTTAGGATAAATAGATGCATAATAATTAAACATAGATTGATATTGATGGTCTCCTGTCCCTAATATAACCATTTGGATATCTTCTCTCATTATTTCAGGCATAATATAAGATATTAAATCAAGCCCTTTTTGTGATACTAATCTTGATACAATCCCAACTAGTGGTATATCTGGATTTACTTCTAAGCCTAACATCTTTTGAAGATGAAGTTTATTTTCTATTTTTTTGTCTACAGTTGCTATGTCATAATTTATAAATATATCCTTATCTGTTTTAGGATTATTTAAATCATAATCAATTCCATTTAAAATTCCTTTTAGCTTATATGAATTAGCTCTTAATAATCCATCTAAACTTTCACCATAAAATTCAGTTTGTATTTCATTTGTATAGGTAGGACTGACTGTCGTAACTTTGTCACTATATACTATTCCTGACTTCATGAAGCTTACACCACCGTAATACTCTACATCACCATTTTCTAAGTATTTATATGGTAGATCTAAAATATCGCCTAATACATTATTAGAAAATACTCCTTGGTACTGTAAATTATGGATAGTATAAATAGTTTTTATATTTTTATATTTTTCTAATCCTCTATATTTTTCCTTTAATATCAATGGTATCATTCCCGTATGCCAATCATTCATGTTAATTATCTCTGGATAAAAATCAAGTATAGCTAAAGCTTCTAATACCGCATTACTAAAGAATGTATATCTTTCAACATCATCTCCATATCCATATAGATATGCGATTTCACCTTCTCTTTTAAAATAATACTCATTGTCTATAAAATAAAATTTAACTCCATCTAATTCCATTTCTAATAGTCCACAATATTGATTTCTCCATCCAACTTTTACATTAAATACTGCTACTTCTCTTAACTTTTCTTTTAAGTAATTTGGCATAGTCGAGTATTTAGGCAATATAACCCTAACATCAACACCTTCTTTTTTTAATTCTTTAGGTAATGCATAGGCTACATCTCCTAATCCTCCAGTCTTAGCAAATGGCCAACACTCTGATGTTACATAAAGTACTTTCACTAAAAATTTCCCCCTCTAATTAAATACTTATATTTTTTTCTACAACTATAGGATAGTTTTCATCTCCTCTTAATTCTTTTCCTTTTGCTAAGTTTATATTTTTATCAAATATTACATTTTCTAAATTACACTCTTCCCCTATAAATGAATTCTGCATAATTATACAGTTTTCAATATTAGTACCTTTCTTAATATGAACTTTCCTAAATATAATACTATTTTTAACATTGCCTTCTATAACACATCCACTTGCTATAAACGAATTTTCTACGTTTGCATCTTCCGTATATATAGTTGGAGACTCATTTTTTTCTTTAGTAAGTATTTTTCTTTCTGAATAAAGTAATTCTCTAGCAACATTAATATCTAATAATTCTTTACTTATTTCAAAGTAAGATTGAATAGACTTTATACATTTTAAGTATCCATCATACTTATATACTCCTACTTGTTTATATTTAACAGCTTCAATCAAAAAGTCTTCTAAGTATTGATAATCTCCTGTGTTTGTTAAATTATATATAGCCTCTATAAAATCAGTTCTTTTCATTATATACATTTCCATATATATATTTGCGTTGTTGAATGCACCTATATTGCTACCCATATTTATAACTTTACTATCTTCATCTAAATTTAATGTTAAATTACCTTTAAAGTCATTATTTGCATTATCTATATTCTTGTATATCATAGTTATATAGTTGTTTGATTTTTTATGATACTTTAATGCTTCTGTATAATCCATATTGCATACCATATAGCTAGGAGATACTAATATATATTCTTCTTCACTTTTCTTTATATAGTCTATGTTGCATAATATATTGTATATATCACCTTTTCTATAAGGATATATATTTTGAGATTCAGTATTTTCTGGACTAAATATTGATAATCCACCTTTTTTCCTACTCAAATCCCAATCTTTTCCACTCTCTATATGATCAGTTAAAGATCTATATTTTTCTTTAGCAAATATACCAACATTTGTTATACCAGAGTTAACCATATTTGAAAGAGCAAAATCTATAACCCTATATCTTCCTCCTATAGGAGTAGATGCTATCGGTCTTCCATAATTTAATTTGCTTATGTTTGGATTACCCTTTTTAGTTAAGTTTATAAGTCCCATACACTCATTTCTCATTATTACATCCCCCCTTGTAATACTAACTCAGCTTTTACAATTTCATATTCTGATACTACATTTATTTCATCATTATCGTTCTTTATAATTGCATTATCCTCTATTACTGCACCTTCACCTATCATTGCTTTTTGTATAATTACATTTTTTCCTATCTTTACATTAGGCATTATAACCGAATCTTTTATTTCACTACACGCTCCGACCTCTACACCATGAGATAGTACAGAATTTTCAACTTTACCTAGTATTATGCAGCCATCTGCAACTAATGAATTAGTAGTTTTGGCATCTTTACCAACATATTGAGGCGGCATAGCCATAGTATTTGTATATATCTTCCATTTAGGATCTTGTAAATCTAAAATATCTCTTGATTTTATAAGATCCATATTTGATTCCCATAAGCTCTGTATAGTACCTACATCTCTCCAATATCCTTTGAATGGGTATGCATACATCCCCACATTGTCTTCTAGCATTTTAGGTATTAAATCTTTACCAAAATCATCATAATTTAAATTTTCTTTTTGAGATTCTAAAAAGTAGCTTTTTAACATTTCCCAATCGAATATATAAACACCCATAGACGCTAAGTTGCTTTTAGGACTTTTTGGTTTTTCATCAAATTCATATATACTTCCATCTGTATTAGTATTCATTATTCCAAATCTAGATGCCTCATCCCATGGAACTTCTATTACAGCAATTGTTGCTTTAGCATTTTTTTCTTTATGATATTCTAGCATTTTACTGTAGTCCATTTTATATATATGGTCACCTGATAATATAAGTACATATTTAGGATTGTAACTATCTATAAAGTTCATATTTTGATTTATAGCATGTGCTGTACCCTTATACCAGTTACCTTCTTTTTCATTCATATAAGGTTGTAATATATACACTCCTCCATTTATTCTATCTAAATCCCAATGGCTCCCCATACCTATATGAGAATTTAGTATTAATGGTCTGTATTGCGTTAGCACACCTACTGTGTCTACCCCTGAATTTGAACAATTGCTCAATACAAAATCTATTATTCTATATTTACCACCAAATGATACTGCTGGTTTAGCTATTCTCTTTGTAAAAACCCCTAATCTTGAACCTTGGCCCCCTGCCAAAATCATTGATAACATTTCCTTTTTCACTAGATATCCCCCTTAAATCTTAGTTAATTTATATTTTTATAATTTTTCTTTATTTATATTTTTACTTTTCTTAGCTTTATTTTTCTTATTACTTATACTAGCTACAATTTCATTGTTTCCACCAATTAATATCTTCTCTGTTTTCTGAATTTCAATTTTATTTATTTTTTCTAAATTGTATTTACCTTTTATAAACGTAGCTCCTAATGGAGGTACTTTTATCTTTATATGATACTCCTTATTGTGCCACTTTTCTTTTTGAGCAACTAACTCTGCATTTCTCATGGTTTGATCCGAACCACCATAATTTTTATCATCAGTGTTAAATACTTCTTCATATACTCCAGGATAAGGAACTCCTATTTTATAATCATAGTGTACTAATGGTGTAAAGTTTATAACTGCTATTATAAAATCTTCTGTTTTCTTTCCTTTCCTCATTAAAACTATTACACTTTGCTCATTGTTGTGAGGATCTATAAAGTCAAAACCTTCATAACTATTATCAATTTCATATAATGCTTTTTCATTTTTATATAAACAATTAAGATCTTTTACATAATTTTTTATAGCCATATGAGGCTCTCTTTCTAATAGCTCCCATTCTAGTCCATATGCATATCTCCACTCTAATCCTTGTCCAAACTCGCTACCCATAAACAATAATTTTTTACCTGGATGTACCATGTAATAAGCATATAAAGTTCTTAGATTAGCAAATTTTTGCCAAGGATCACCTGGCATTTTATCTAGTAACGATTTTTTACCATGTACAACTTCATCATGAGATAATGGCAAAATATAATTTTCTGAGAATGCATACATAAAAGAAAATGTTATAAGTTCATGATGATATTTTTTATATATAGGATCCATCTCCATATATTTTAAAGTATCATTCATCCATCCCATATTCCATTTATATGTAAATCCTAAAGCCCCTGTATATGTTGGCCCAGTAACCATTGGCCATGCAGTTGATTCCTCTGCTATTATTAATGGATTTTTTACATTATCATAAATTACCTCATTGAACTTTTTAATAAATTCTATAGCTTCTAGATTTTCTCTACCACCATATTTATTAGGTTTCCACTCACCTATATCATAATCAAGATATAGCATACTCGATACTGCATCAACTCTTATACCATCGATATGAAATTCATTAAACCAATAAATAGCATTAGAAATTAAAAAACTATTTACTTCTGGTTTTCCTAAATCAAAGTGGGAAGTTCCCCACCCTATATTTTCTGATTTTAATGGATCTTTATATTCAAATTGAGGTGAACCATCAAACTTGTATAAGCCATGGTTATCTTTACAGAAGTGACTATATGCAAAATCTACTATTACACCAATATTATTTTCATGACACTTATCTACAAATACTTTAAATTCATTTGGTTTACCATGTCTACTTGTACTGCTATAATAGCCTACTGTCTGATACCCCCAAGATTCATCAAGTGGATGTTCGGTTATCGGTAAAACTTCTATGTGCGTATATCCTATTTCTTTAACATAATCAATCATTTCATACAATTCTTCGTATGAAAAAAAACCTCCATCCCACTTTCTTTTCCATGAACCTAAATGAGCTTCATATATATTTAATGGCATCTGATTAGGATTTGATTTTTGTTTTTTTAACTGCCAATTTTTATCTTTCCACTTGTAACTTTCTAGATTATATACTATAGATGCTGTATTTGGCCTTAATTCCGAAAAAAATGCATATGGATCGGATTTTAAACGACTTACGTTATCACATCCGACTACATTGTATTTATAAGAATCTCCTTCTTTTACTTCACTTAATGATATATTCCATACACCACTATTTCCTATATTAGTCATAGGGTGAGAGTTATTATTCCAATTATTAAAATCTCCTACTAAATATACTTCTTTCGCATTAGGTGCCCATACATTAAAAGAAAACATATTTTTTTCTTTTAATGTATGACACCCCATAAATTTATAGCTATCATATGATTCTCCAGATTTAAATTTTTCGATACTTTTTACTAGAGAATCATAATAAGTCATCTTCTTCTGATTCATACTATAAATTGCTCTCCCCCTCTCAATAATCCCCTGTATAGTATTTAATTATATATCAATATGTGTTATTATTCACAATCAATTTTTAGCAAAATTCAGTCAATTCACATCTTTTTTCACCATATTTGTATATTTTAATACAAATTTATATAAAATAAGCTATGAAATTTTGTATTAACTAAAATTCTCCTTATAAAGACAATTAAGTTTTGAAAACGTTACCCCTTCTGAAGCTTATGTTCCATGTTATTTCACTTTCTAATTGTTATTTTTTTAACTTTTGTTTGTAGTATTTTCTTTACCTAAAATGAAAAAAGACTACTTATAAAAATTATAATTTTTTATAAATAGTCTTTTTATTAATATTTATTTATCATCGCTTAATACTTCTTTTATTCCTTTGAAAGTTCCTAATAAATTTACAGCTTCTGATGGTAAAACTAATTTAGTCGCATTTCCTTGAGCAACTTTTTCTAAGGCTTCCATTGATTTTAAAGCTAACATATTTTCATCAACTTCTGATTCTTTCATAGCTAAGAATACTTCTCTAAGACCTTTAGCTGTAGCTTGCTGAACTCTTAATATAACTTCTGCTTCCCCTTCTGCTTTAGCTATTGCTATCTGTCTTATAGCTTCGGCCTCACCTTGTGATTTAAGTATAGAAGATTCTTTTTGTCCTTCAGCTTCACGAATCATAGCTTCTTTTTTTGCCTCGGCTCTTAATATTGCAGATTGTTTCTCACCTTCTGCTTGTAATATAGATGATGATTTATTACCTTCTGCTTGAAGTATAGATTCTCTTCTTTCCCTTTCAGCTCTCATTTGTTTTTCCATAGCTACTTGAATATCATGAGGAGGCATTATATTCTTTAACTCAACTCTGTTTACCTTTATACCCCATTTATCTGTAGCTTCATCTAATATTGATCTCATCTTAGTATTTATTACATCTCTAGATGTTAATGTTTCATCTAAATCAAGTTCTCCAATTAAGTTTCTTAATGTTGTTGCTGTTAAATTTTCTATAGCTGTAATAGGATCTGCTATTTCAAATACGTATCTTACAGGATCAGTTACTCTATAGTAAACAACTGTATCTATTTGCATAGTTACGTTATCTTTAGTTATAACTGGTTGAGGTGGAAAATCAACTACATTTTCTCTCAAGTCTATAACATAACTCATTTGATCAATAAATGGTACTAAAAAATGAACTCCAGTATCAGCTACCTTTCTAAACTTTCCAAGTCTCATTATTATACCTACTCTAGATTGTTTGATTACTTTTACACAAGATAATCCTATTATCACTGCTACTATTATAATTACTATTGGCAGTGCTAATCCTACGATTGATGATAATTCCATATTTTCTCCCCCTAATTTTTATTTTTTACTTACTATTAATTTTACACCTTCTATTTTTAATATTTCTACTTCTGTATTTTCTAATATTGCTTCATTATTTACAGATATAGCACTCCATTCTTCATTTTCAACTACAACTATTCCAGTTTCATTCGGAAGAATGTCTTTTCTTACAACACCGCTTTTCTTTACTATAGCTTGTAAATTAGTATCATATTGATGATTTTCATCTTTCTTTACTATAATTTTTGTTGCTACTATAAGTAATGTTACTGATATTATTCCAAATAATATTACTTGGATTAAAATACTTTTAATAAAAGTACTTAAGAATATTAATATCAAGGCACCTATACTAAACCAAATCAACGTCAAACTCGGTGTCATAGCTTCTGCTATTGCAAATATAATAGCTACTATTAGCCATAATAGCTTCATATAAATCCCCCTTTCCAATTATTGCTTATTTTCATTATACTATAAGGTTTTTTATATTAGTATTTTTGTAAACATTTGTTACTATAAAGACATATTTTTGTAACTATTAAAAAAACTACTTTAATAAATCTAAATAAAATAAATTTATTAAAGTAGTTTTTTAGTTACTTATTCTCTTCGTACAATGTTGATGTTAACTTTGGATTTAGTAATAATTCATCAAAATAGCTATGTGCAGAAGTATAACCTATGCCATATCGATGATCTTTATTATTTTTTAATTGATATTCTTTACATGCATTTTTTATTTTATTATATTCTTTATCATTAATTACTACATACGTAGTTTTTTTATTCGGATCCACTTTTTCAGCATATTTAGGTTTTAAAAAGTACATTACATCCTTTAACTTACCTTCTTCATATAGTTTATGTATGACTTTTCCATTTTGCCTATGCATAGGATGGTTATCTAATTTATAGCAATGCGATACATGTGTCACGCTTACAAATTTCTTTTCAAAATTTAAAGCTACTTTTTCCATAAGGTCAAAATGAGTACCTTCATGATTATCAATATCCGCTAGTATTATTATATTTTTTTCTTTTATACCTAGATGTTTTAATGCTGCTTTGAATTCTACGTTTCTTAATGCTTCTTTTTCTTTTCTAGTTAAATCTTTATACTTATGGTTATTAAAAACATTTACACCAGACCCATCTGATACTAATACCACATAGACATTATCTTTTCCACACTGTTTAATGGCTTCAACTATTGCACTACCACCCCATAAAACTTCATCATCTTGATGTTGTGGATAAAATACAACATGTTCTTTAAAACTTCTTTGATTCTCACCTTTAATTAAATCTTCTTTAGTTGATTTTTTAACTACTGTATCCATCAATCCAAGTACTATCAATAAAAAAACAATACCATAGATTAATTTATTTTTTTTTATCATAGATGTCCACTTCCTTATTTAAAGATTTAATATTTTTTGGATTTAAAAAGATTGTTTATATTTATATAATTATTAACATTTTATGAATTGGTTACATTTATTATTATTAATCAAATATATAAAATTTATTAATAACATAGAATTTAAGCATAAAAAAAGCACTTAATATCAATAAGTGCTTTTAATAATTATTTGTTTTTATGATCTATTATAGTTTTAGTTGTATCTACATCTTTTGCTATACATCTTTGGCTATTTATTCTTTCTGATACTAACATCTCTGCTACTATACCTTTTAGCTCTTTTATCAATGTATTTATATCTGTTTTATTTACTTCTTCTTTTTTATTGTCATGATCTATTATAGTCTTAGTTGTATCTATATCTTTTGCTATACATCTTTGACTATTTATTCTTTCTGATACTAACATTGTATTAACTAGTTGCTTAGCTTCTTCTGCTAATTTATTTATTTCTTCTTTAGTAAACTCTGTTTTGTTTTCCTTATGATCTACTATAGTCTTAGTTGTATCTACATCTTTTGCTATGCATCTTTGACTATTTATTCTTTCTGATACTAACATTTCGTTAGCCATTCCTTTTAAGTCTTGAGTTAATTTACCTATTTCCATTCCAATTTTATTTAAATCGTCTTGGCTAAACTCTTCACTTTCATTTTTGTGATCAATTATAGTTTTAGTTGTATCTACATCTTTTGCTATACATCTTTGACTATTCATTCTTTCTGATACTAGCATTACATTTAATAAACCAGCTAGTTCATCCTTTAAATTTTCTAAAACTACACTTACTTTTTTCATATGTATCACCTCGTTGTTAAATTTTATGTCAATTCATTATATATTACACTAGAAAAATTTGTAAACAATTTATTTATATATATTTAAATATATGGGCTATATGCTATATTTATGGTGTTATTTTCATTATTTTTTGTTATAGTAGCATCTACTTCATAAACATTTTTTATTAACTCTTTTGTTAATATTTCATTTGGTTTTCCATACGCTACAATTTCGCCATCTTTTAATACATAAATTTTATCACAATACATTGCTGCTATGTTTAAGTCATGTATTGCCGCTATTACCTCTATATTTAACTGCTTTACTATATTCATTAATTGTAGCTGATACTTTATGTCTAAATGATTAGTTGGTTCATCTAATATTAAACATTCCGTTTGTTGAGCTAAAGCTCTAGCTAATATAATCCTTTGTTGTTCTCCTCCTGATAGAGTTGTAAAACTTCTTTTTTTAAAATCTTCCATATTAACTTTTTCCAAAGCTTTGTCTACAATTTCATAATCCTTTAAGCTATCTCTCTCCATCATTTTTTTATGAGGTGCTCTTCCCATAAGTACAATATCCTCAACACTAAAATCAAAGTTATAATGATTATGTTGTGATACTACGCTAATTTTTTTAGCAGTTTCTTTTACAGTTAATTTATTTATATCAATTTTATCTAAATTAATAACTCCACTTGTAGGCTTTAAGTTCCTATATATACATTTTAGAAAAGTTGATTTTCCGCTTCCATTAGGCCCTATTATTCCAATAAATTCTTTTTTATTTACATCTATATCTATACCCTTTAATATATGCTTATTACCAATTTTTACATAAATATTTTCAGTTTTTATATTCATTAGTTTTTGCCTCCAAATCCATACGTCTTTTTAACCATTAACCAAATAAAACATGGTGCCCCTATCATTGATATTAATATTCCTATAGGTATCTCCGTTCCTTTTATAATAGTTCTAGATAGTACGTCTGCCCATATTAAAAATATAGCTCCTAATATAGCTCCTATTGGTATTATCTTTTTATGATCTGTTCCAAAAATCATTCTTACCATGTGTGGTATTACTAAACCAACAAATCCAATCATACCTGATGCATATACTAATGTACCTATCATTAAAGAGGTTACTATTAAATATAAATGTCTATATTTATGTAAATCTGTACCTAATGTTATTGAGACTTCATCTCCTAGTAACATTAAATTTAAAGTTCTATATTGTGTTATGAAAAATACGGTTCCTAATAAAATAGTAGGTAATATGAATTGTATTTCGTTCCAATCAGCTCCTGCTAAGCTTCCCATTAGCCAAAACGTTATGCTTTGCATTCCCTCAGCATTATTTGCAAAATATACAATAAAACTAGAAAATGCACTACAAACAGAGCTCAATGCCATTCCAGCCAAAAGAAGTTTTATTGAATTTGACCTTCCACCTATATTAGATATTAATAATACAAGCATAGATATAATAAATGCACCTATAAATCCACAAACACCTATTGCATTTGTTCCAAATATACTACCGACTCCAAACATAACTGCAACTGTCGCACCTAAAGATGCGCCTGATGATACACCTAATATATAAGGGTCTGCCAATGGGTTTTTAACTATAGCTTGCATTACTATTCCTACAACTGATAGTCCGATTCCTACCCCTATAGATAAAATAATTCTTGGTAATCTAATCAACCATACAACATCATTTACCGCTGGATCTATAACTATATTTAGATTAAATAATTTATTAAATATAATCTCATAGACTTCTTTTATACTTATATCTACAGATCCTATAGTAACAGATACCCCTATAGATAAAAGTAGAATTGCTATTAGTACTAATGATGTAATAATATAAATCGGCATTGATTGTATTATGCTTTTCTTCTCACATTGTATATGTATCTCTTTCTCCATTTCTAATCTCCTAGTCACTAAATTATCGCATTACATATAGATTAGTATAAGGATACTCCGCAAAGTTTTTCATATATTTTTTATTAAATATCATGTAATATCACCCTTTATACCGAAGAGTATCGATATTTTTAATATTATAAAAGTATCCTGACTTATAGATCATCACTTCAACTTACCTTCCCAGAATATATATCCAGTGGATTTTATAGTTTCAGCTTCCTAATTACAGTAGCGGCACTGTGTGGAAATTTCATCCATCTTCCTTTTTTAATATTATCCATATAGTAATTTAATTACTTAAGTATAATTATATTGTAAATATGCATATATAGCCATATTTATACATAATTTTATAAATTCTTTTTATATTATCTTTAAATATGTAAATAAATATCTTTTTAATTTAAATAAAAAAAATAGTGATTATAATTAACATGTATATTATAATCACTATTTTTTATACTATATTTAACCTATTATTAAATAATCGAATTTCACTTTGTGATAAATATACATAATGATCTTTATATACTTCTATCCATTCTGGCTCTTCTTTAGAGTAATCATGTATTGATTGACTATACTTAATCTTTTGTCTAGACTTTGTTTTTCTAGGGTCTGGTATTGGTATTGATGATAATAACGACTTTGTATATGGGTGTATAGGATTACTATATAACTCATTTGCTGTAGCTAACTCTACTAATTTGCCATTATACATTACACCGATTCTGTCACTTATATGTTTAATCATGGATAAATCATGAGCTATGAATAGGCAAGTTGAACTTGTTTCTTTTTTTAATTTTTTAAATAAATTTACTATCTGAGCTTGAATAGAAACATCAAGAGATGCAATTGGTTCATCTGCTATTATAAATTCTGGATCTATACAAATTGCTCTAGCTATTTGTATTCTTTGTCGCTGACCACCTGAAAATTCACTTGGATATTTATTTATACTACTTTCATCTAATCCTACTAATTGTAAAACCTGTTTTACTTTTTCATGTCTTTGTTCTTTATTTTTATAAATTTTTTGTATTTTTAATGGCTCTGCTATTATATCACCAACTTTCATTCTTGGATTTAAAGCTGATGAAGAATCTTGAAATATTATTTGCATATTTTTATTTATAATTTTTTTTTCTTTTTTATATACTTTTCTGTCAGTAATACATTTATCTCTATATATTATCTTGCCGTTAGTTGGTTTATAAATATTCATTATACACCTTCCTATAGTAGATTTTCCTGATCCTGATTCCCCTACCAATCCAAAAATTTCACCTTTATAAATATCAAATGATATATCATCTACAGCCCTTATCATATTTTTTTTATCCAGCTTAAAATATTGTTTTAAATTTTTTATCTGTAAGATTTTCTCCTTATTCATTGCTAACCCTCTTTTCTGATTTATTAAATCTACTTTTATTAAATTCAGGTGCTTTTTCGTGAAGTAACCAAGTTGCAGCACTATGTTTTTCACTTATTTTAAACATAGGTGGCTCTTCAAAATAATCAATTTTTAAAGCATTCTCATTTCTACAAGCAAATGCATCTCCTTTAGGAGGATTTATCAAATCTGGAGGCATACCAGGTATGCTGTATAAAAAATCCACGTCATTTTTAATATCAGGTAATGAGTTTAAAAGTCCTCTTGTATAAGGATGTTTCGCATTATAAAATATATCTTCCGCCGTTCCTACTTCAACTATCTTTCCTGCATACATAACAGCTACTCTATCTGCAATTTCAGCTACTACTCCTAAATCATGTGTTATAAATATGATAGAAATACCTGTTTTATCCTGTAAGCTTTTAATTAACTCAATTATTTGTGATTGAATAGTAACATCTAATGCAGTTGTTGGTTCATCAGCTATAAGTATCTTTGGATTACATGCTAGGGCTATTGCTATTACTATCCTTTGTCTCATTCCTCCTGAAAAATGATGGGGATATTGCTTGTATCTACTCTTAGCATTATCTATACCAACTAATTCAATTAACTCTATTGCTTTTTTCTTCGCTTCTAATTTACTTATTTTATTATGTACTAGTACTGACTCCTGAATTTGTTTTCCTACAGAAATTGTTGGATTAAGCGATGTCATAGGATCTTGAAATATCATACTTACTTCTTTGCCTCTAATACTATTCATTTCTTTTTGACTTTTATCAACTATATTATAATTATTTAAAGATATTTTTCCTTTTTTTATAAAACCATTTTTAGGTAATATTCTCATTATAGTTTTACATAAAACTGATTTTCCACATCCTGATTCACCTACTATTGCCAATGTTTCTCCTCTTTTAAGTTTTAACTCTATATTCCTTACAGCTTCAACTTCTCCATCTTCTGTATTAAAACTAACTTCTAAGTTTTTTATTTCCAATATATTATTCATAATAATCTACCCCTATACTATTTAAAGCTTAAGGAGCCTATAGCTCCTTAAGCTATTTAAAATAACTATTCTATTGTCCAGTCAGCTATGTTCCAGAATATTCCTACACCATGATGTCCTAAAGTAGTTTCATGAGTTATACCTTTTACATTGCTTTTTCCAACATATATAGCATCTATATATGATATAAATGTATACGGCATATCTTTAACCATTTCTTCTTGGAATTCCTTATAGTATTTCATTCTTTCATTATTATCATCTGTTTCTCTTGCTTTTTGAAGTAATTCATCAATATTCTTATTAGAGTACATATTAAAATTAGAACCTTTGTCTGTTCCAAATACTTTATATGTATGATCATCCGGATCAAATGGGCTACCCCATCCAATTAAATAACTGTCTTGATTTTCCCAATCAATTTCAGACTTAACTGATACCTTAGCGTCAACACCTACTTGCTTTAATTGTTGTGAACAAATATTAGCCATGTCTATCCTTACTTGATCGCCTTCGCTACACACTATCTCAAAAGATAATTTTGTCCCATTTTTCTCATATATACCTTTTGAATCTAGCTTCCATCCATTTTTCTCTAACTCTTGTTTCGTTTTATCTGGATTATAATCAAATTTTTCTATATCTGGATTATTATATGGTCCAGCTTGTAATGGAGAATATGCAATCTGACCATGTCCAAGTAATACACTATCTAATATTGCTTTTCTATCTATTGCATAGCTTAATGCATTTGGTAATTCTCTATTTTCTTTAAATAAAGGAGCATTAAAATTATACATTATACCTCTATAATCTGAAGTTTTCATGATATTTACATTAAAATCTTTATTTCCCTCAAATATAGCCATGTCTTTAGGTGTAACTTGTGCCAAGTCTAATTCTCCAGATTTAAGCTGCATTGCCTTAGCTTTTGCATCTACTACAATCTTAAATACTACTTTATCTAGTCCAGGCTCTTTTTCAAAATAATTTTCATTTTTAACTAATGTTATACTTTGACCCTTATCCCATTTATCTAATTTAAAAGGACCTGTTCCTATAGGACTTTGATTGTATGGATCTGTTGTTATATCCTTACCTTCTAGTACATGTTTTGGTAACATTCCAATTGTTAGATAATCAAGCATCGCTACATTCGGTGCTTTTAAAGTTATCTTTACAGTTGACTCATCTGCAACTTCTATCTTAGTTATATCTTCATAATTTGATGCTATTTCAGAAGCATTTTTAGGATTCATTATTGTTTCCAATGTAAATTTAACATCTTCTGCTGTGAAATTTTTTCCATCGTGCCATTTTACATCATTTCTTAATTTAAAAGTATATGTATTAGTACTTTTATCAAATTCCCAACTTTCTGCTAAGCATGGAACTACTTTATTATTTTTATCATGGGCAGTAAGGCCATTAAATATTAATGAGTTTATTTCTCCATGTTCATATAATGCTGGGTTTATACTTGTATAATCACCACTTCCGTAAACTAAAACATTTTTATCTGATGATTTTGATTTATCGTCAGATTGTTTTGTTGAATCATCTTTAGATGCTGAACATCCTGCCATTAAACTCAAAATCATTACTAAACTCATAATTTTCAACTTCTTCAGTTTCATAATTATCCCCCTCGTTTATAGTCATAATAATTTATTTCAAATACTAATTTTAGTATTTGTTCTATTTTCTATAGATTACTTAATTTTTTATTATTTATTTTTCTTATGTAATTTCCTATATTTGTTATACAAACCAATGTTGTTACTAAAAATATTCCAGGTATTAATATTACCCACCATTGATTGGTCAATAATGATTGTTCTGCTAACGATAACATGCTGCCCCATGATATAATTTCTATTGGAAGTCCTATTCCAAAAAAACTAAGTGTAGATTCAGTTCCTATAGCTGTTCCTATATTTGTTACTACCATAAACATTATTGATGATATAAAGTTTGGAACTAGATGTTGATAGATTATATAAGTATATCTACCACCCATAGTTTTGGCTGCCAATATATATTCACTATTTCTAATCTGTCTTACTTCACTTCTTACTACCTTAGCTATGTTCATCCAACTAGTAATTCCTATTACTATTGAAATAGATATAGGTGTAGATCTACCAAGTATAGCTTGAACAAATATTATTACTAATATAGATGGTATACTTAAAATAATTTCTGTAAATCTCATCATAATATCATCTATCAATTCTGATGAGATACCACTTATACTTCCATATGAAATCCCTATAAATGTTGAAATCATAGTTGATAGTATCCCTATAAATAAAGATATCTTTCCTCCATACCATATCATTGAAAATATATCTCTTCCCATAGAATCTGTTCCAAAGTAAAATTCTTTATTTGGAGATAAGTTTGAATTTATTAAGTCCATATACTTTGGATCATGATTCATTATCTGTTTATTAAAAAAACAACATAAAACTATTAAAGTTAGAATTCCAATAGATATATATGGGATATTCTTATTTTTTTTAATATTTTTTTTAACATTTTCTTGGTTAATATAGTTTGTACCTACTACTTCAAAATCACTACATTGCAATTTCACTATTTTCACCCCTATTATGTTTCATTCTAGGATCGATTTTATTATTTATAATCTGAGCCACCATATTTGAAACTACTACTAAAATACCTGTTATTAAACTTAATATTAAAAGCATATTATAATCATGGTACTTTGCACTTTCAAAACAAAGTGACCCTAGTCCAGGATATGAAAATACTTGTTCTACAATATATGTACCTCCTAATATATGAGGTACTGAAATTGCCATTATACTTATGTATGTAGGCATTATATTCCTTAGACAGTGTTTATATATTATTGATTTCTCATGTAATCCTTTAGCTTTGCAAAGCAAGACATAATCTTCTCTAACTTCATCCAATAATTTATTTCTTATCATATATGTGTAATACCAAAGATGACTTAATATCAAAACAGTTATAGGCAAAATTAAATGTGTTATTCTATTATATATATCGTTTTCTTTACCCATTGAATACGCTCCACTAGTTGGTAGTATTCCTAAATTAATACTAAAAATTAATATTAATACTAGTGATACCCAAAATGATGGTATACAATTAGTTATAGTTCCAAGCTTACATATAAATCTATCTATTATCTTATCCTCGTGTAATGCGCAAAATATACCTAAAATCAATGCTAACACAAAAGTGAAGATATATCCTAGGCCACCTAAAATCAATGTATTTATATATGCATCCTTTATTACTGTTATTACTGGTTGCTTATATTTAAATGAAATTCCAAAATCACCTTTGGAACAGTTAGATACCCATTTACCATATTGAATGTATATAGGTTCATTTAAGCCTAACTTATCTAATGCATTTTCTCTTTCATGTATACTCATTCTTTCAACAGTTTCTCCGTAATATGATTTTAATGGATCACCAGGAGCTAATCTTGACATATAAAATACAACTATAGATAGTAAAAACATTACACCTACTAGTTGAATTAGCTTTTTTAGTACATTCCCTCCCAAATCAACACCCCTTCTTATAAAAAAAGCCACAAAAGCATACACCTATAGTGTAAAACCTTCATGGCTTTAATTTCAGAATTATTTAACATTTATTTACATGATAATTTTAGCACTACTTTTTTTAAAAGTAAACAAATTTTTTATCTAAATTTGACTTTAATTGTTTAATTTAAATATCTCTTTTATTTTTTCTAAATACTCATTTCATTATCTAAATTTTTACATTTATAAAATAACCTCTCTTAATATTACATTTGTATGTTTTAAAATTAAATAAATAAACACATCTTATTTAATAAAAATTAATATATATAAAAAAATAAATAGTTTGCACGAAAACTATTGACTTTTAATATACTTTATATTATAGTAGTTCGCATAGAAACTATTTTAGGAGATGATATTGTGAATTTAAATTGTGATTCATTTAGAATTGCTATGTTGTTAAAAGAGCTTTATTCTAAAACAATGTACTCTATTGAAGATAATTTTAAGGAAAATGGATTAACTCATCAACAAGTTATAGTTATTAAGTTAATTGCTCATAACAAGGAAATGACTATCTCAGACTTATGCGATCAAATGAGTTTAGCTAAAGGTACTGTATCAGGTATAGTAACTAGGCTAGAACAAAATGGATTTGTAGAGAAATTTAAAAAAGAAAATGATAAAAGAAATACTTATCTAAAATTCACTAAAAAAGGATTTGATTTTGCAATTAATTTTAGAGAGAAGATACAGCATAGTTTCGATGATATCTTCAAGGATTGTAGTGAAGATGAGCTTAATAATTTAACGAAAAATTTGAGAAATATTTTATCAAAAATTAAGGAGTGATATTTATGGATTCAAAATTAATAATAGCAATAGTATTTATAACAGCGGCTCTTATACTTTATACAGTAGGTGTATTTAGTGAAAGAAAGGCTAACACTTTAAATAAAACACACGTTATTATATTCTGGTGTGGTTTGCTATGTGATACACTTGGTACTATAACTATGGGTAAAATAGCTAGCTCTTCTTCCATTGTGACTTCTAGCTTTACTCAGGATTTACATGGTATTACTGGAGTTTTAGCAATAGTATTAATGCTATTCCATGCTGTATGGGCAACATATGTATTATTAAAAGGAAATGAAGATAAAAAGAGATTCTTCCATAAATTTAGTATAGTAGTTTGGGCTATATGGCTTATACCATACTTTATAGGTATGTTTATAGGCATGATGGGATAAAAAAATAGTGTATTTAAGTTTTTAAATACACTATTTTTTATTTATAATATAATGATAAATTTACATCCTTTATCTAGTTCACTTTCAACATATATTTCTCCATTATGAAGATCTATTATATGTTTTGTTATTGTCAATCCTAATCCACTTCCACCTTTTACTTCGGCGTGTGCATCAACTATTTGATTGAATCTATCAAATATTAAATCATGATACTTAGGGTCAATTCCAACGCCTGTGTCTGAAACAGATATCATGACTTTATCATTTACTTCTTTTATGTTTACCTCTATTTTCCCTCCACTTGGCGTAAACTTCGCGGCATTACTAACTAAGTTAACTATGCATCTTTCTATTTCATAAGCATCACACTTAATCATTTTTTCTTCTATCTCTGGATCAATAATTAACTCAATTCCTTTACTTTCTATATAATCTTTCAAAGATAATGTAGCTTCTTCTACAATATATACAATATCATTTTCTACTAAATTTATTTTATACTTTCCATGATCAATCTTCGTAGTATCAATTAAATTATTTATTAAGGTTAGTAATCTTTTTGTATTTCTTCTCATGACTGCCATATATTGAGATAACTTTTCTTGCTCTATTCCATTTCCAGATTTATTAAACTCTGTTATTAACTGTTCAGTAGTATAAATCACATTTAAAGGTGTTCTTAACTCATGAGATAAATTTATAAAATAATTATTTTTATTTCTTTCTAATTCTATAACTTTTTGTAATAATTCATTGCTTATTTCCATCTCTTGACTTAATTCTTCTGTTTTTTTAGAAACTAACATATCTAAATACTTCATTCTATTTATATAAGAATAAATAATTATAATAATTATTAATAAGTATAATACGAAAGCTATACCACTTTTGTAAAAAGGCGGCTTTATAGTAAATGATATCGAGTTTTCTTTTGTTTCATTACCATTATGACTTCTAGCCTTTATTTTTAAAGTATATTTGCCAGGAGCTAAATTATTATAGTTTATATCATTTGAATCTATTTTTCTCCATTCATCATTTGCTCCTTCTAATAAATAATAGTATTGAACATTTTCTACATTGCTATAATCAGGTAAGAATACATCTACATTGAGGAAATTTTCATAGTATTTAAACTCCATTCCATCTATATTATTATAATGATTTCCACTCACCTCAAAATCATTAAATTGGACATTTGGAGTATATTCTTTTTCTTGTATTTGTGATGGCTTAAAAATATTTAATCCATTTATGCCTCCAAAAAACATTTCTCCATTTTTATTTCTCAGCGCTGCATTTCCATTAAACTCATTTCCTTGAAATCCTTCTGTTATTCCAAAGTTTTTAAATTTTTTATTTTTATAATCAAATTTTGATATACCTTTATTAGTACTAATCCACAGATTGTTTTTTTCATCAGGTAGTATTCCATATATTATATTGTTTGGTAACCCATTATAAGTTGTATATCTAGTAAATATTTCGGTATTTTTATCTAATTTGTTTAAACCATAACTAGTGCCTATCCATAAATTTCCTGATTCATCTTCAGCTATACTTCTAACAGTATCTGAACTTATAGTTCTTTTATCATTTTCTTTACTTTTATATTTTTTGATTATATTATTATGTGGATCTATTTTTATTAATCCTCCATTAACAAAACATCCTATCCAATACACTCCATCTTTATCTTCATATATAACCTTTGCGTGTAGTTTGTCTATTCCAAATTCTTTTAAATCATCTGTTATGTCATGAATTTCATCAGTCTCAGTATTTAGTATACTAACACCATCGTTTGTTCCTATCCACAAGTATCCTTTGCTATCTAATAATAATGATCTTATATTATCTTCACCTATACCATTTTCTTTATTATATATAGTAATAGTTTTTTTATCTTTATCCACTTTATTTACACCATTATTTGTTGCTATATAAATTACATTATTTTTTCCAGTTATATCATTTATACAATCATCGCTAAAGACATTATTTGTGCTTTTCTTGTTTATATGTAAAATATTATCATTCTTTCTATTTATAATATTTACTCCATTTGAGTTTGTACCTACCCATACAAAACCATCTTTATCTTCATATATACCATGAACTGCATTTTCACTTAATGAATTAGGATCTAAAGGATTATTTTTATAGTGTTTTATATTATTGTCTGGATCAAATATACTAATTCCTGAATATGTTCCTACCCATATAAGACCACTTTTATCTTGAATTATAGTAAATACGTCATCCCCTATTAAACTATTTTTATCATAAATTTTACTATCATAACTCTTAAATGTATCTTTTCCCTTTTCTAGTTTAGCTAAACCCTTGTCAGTAGCTATCCATATGTCGTTATTATTATCTTTAAATATATCTCTTATATAATTACCTGGTATAGAATTTTCATCATTAGGGTTATTTTTATATATAGATATTTCTTTGGTCTTTATATTGATTTTATTTAAACCTTGATTATACGTTCCTACCCATACATAACCCTCATCGTCACAATAAAGACCATATAAGTTATTTTCACTTAAAGTATTTTCTTCTCCCGATTTACTATAAAATTTTTCCACTTTATTATTTTTTAAATTTATTTTGTTTAAACCATTTTTTGTAGCTGCCCATATATTCCCATCTTTATCTTGTGCTAAAGTACGTATGTATTGATTCGTTAAATCGCCATCTTTTGAAAATATTTTTTTAAATGTATCTTGCTCTTTATCATATATATCTAGCCCATTAGATGTTCCTATAATTACATCATTGTCTTTTGTAATTAATATATCTCCGATATTATTATGCGATAGATTACCTCTTTTTTCATCTGAAAAGTAATTTTTTATTTCTTCGTTCTTTATGTTTATTTTACTTAATCCATTGGCTGTTCCTACCCATATGTTCCCATTTTGATCTTCTTGTAAATCAACTATATAGTTATTAGCTATACTTTTTCCCAATTTATCATCATGTCTATATACTTTAAAGTCATATCCATCATACTTATTTAACCCATCATTAGTTCCTATCCAAATGTATCCTTTTTTATCTTGAATTATAGTTTCAACAGTTGACTGGGATAACCCATCTTCATTTCTTATATTTCTAAAATTTATTTCTGAAGCATTTGAGCTAATTATATTTTTATTTAATATTCCAATTAATATAACAACCACGCTTAAAAATCTCAGTATTTTTACTTTTTTCATTCTTTTCCCCTTAATTTAAACAATAAATTTATATAGTTAACTAAGATTATACTATACTATATAGCATTTTTCTATATTAAGGGGAATTAAAAAGCGCTTATACAAGCGCTCTCTACTATATTCCAACTACCTGTGTAACTCCTTCTACTTCTTTTACTAATAGGTTTTCTATTACCATCTTTAATGTCGTTGATGCACCAGGACACCCACTACAAGCCCCTTGTAATCTAACTACTACTACTCCCTTTTCATTAACATCTACTAACTCAACATCTCCACCGTCTTTTTGCAATATAGGTCTTATTCTTTCTAATACTTTTGCTACTTCTTCTTTCATACTAGTTCCCCCTGTTATAAACTCTATATATTTATTAAATAATTCTACAAATTTATTTATTTTCCTTCTAAATATGCCTCTTCATTAAATTTTTTAAATATTATTACTTTTTTGGTAATTTGTTTACATTATACCTTACTTTAGTTATAATTGTATTGTATACAAAGAAAAAGTTATTAACTTAACACTAAAGGGGGTAGCTATATGGTACGAAAATTTCGTTTTTTTTCATACTTGTTTATATATATACTCTTTGTCAGTTTATATAGTTTAAATTTTAAAGGAGATTTAAATCTGGTTAATATAAAGCTATGTTTAACTTATTCTCTATTGCCAGCATTAGTAGGTGGATTAGTTACTAGTAAGTTTTTAAAATGAATTTTTAAAATTTAATTATAGAATATATTTTGAATTTAGTTTATCTACGTACTAAACTTATAGCTTTATTTTTAGATAAAATGATAATCTCTTTAGCTTCTTTTATATTAAAAATAACTGTGAGTGCAATATAAACTGCCATTCCAAGAATAGCACTTATTGCACAACTGATAGCTATTAGTTCTCTCGTTTCATCTATTATGTTTATTCCTACCCTCATAAAATATCCATATGAGATATGAATTATATATCCCATTATTAATGATGATATGGTTACTTTAACAAAAGTTATAATAGTATTCTTTAATCCTAATTTTCCAATTTTTTTTCTAAGAGATACAAGCATTAATAGTGTAGCTATGACTGCAGATAAAGACCCAGCTAAGGCAAGACCCCCTATTTGCATGTATTTAACTAGTACAATAGATAAAATCACGTTAACTATTACTGATATGCTTGCATTTCTCACAGGTGTTTTCGTATCCTGTAATGAATAAAATGCTTTTGATAAAATATCTCTTAATCCATAAGCTACTATCCCTATAGAATAGTAAAATAATGCTGTTGATGTTAAATAAGTCGCTCTTGAATCAAAAGAGCCTTTTTCAAATAATACTTTTATAATAGGGGTCGATAGTGTCATTGTGATTATCATAACAGGAACCATAGTTATAATTATAATATTTAAAGATTTTGAAAGATTATATTTAAAAGCTTTAAATTTATTTTCACTTGCAAGCTTTGATAATACAGGGTATAAAACTGTAGATAATGATATAACAAGTATACCTACTGCAAACATGTTTAATTTATTTGCATAGTTTAAGGCAGTTATAGTACCTGACTCTAATGTTGATGCTAGAGTTCTATTAACAACTGTATTTATTTGATTAACATAAGAACCTAAAAATACAGGAATTATTAAATATAATATCTTTTTTATATTTTCATCTTTAAAATCTATTATAAACTTATGCTTGTATGCTTTCTTTTTCAAGAATGGAAGTTGAAACAGTAATTGAGCTACATAAGCGAATAATGTTCCATATACCATTACATAAGAATTAGTTATTGAACCTAAAAATATTGCTAATATAGCAAATATATTAAATGGAATAGTAACTAATCCAGCTATATAAGCATCGCCTGATGCTATTAAATATGACGATATCAAACCATTAGTTGCAATAAAAATCATTGAAAATAATAATATTCTAGAGTAAGAGATAGTAAGATTCAATACTTCTCCTTTGAATCCCATCGCAAAAATTTTAACTATGTATGGCGTAAACATCATACCGATAATTATAAATATAATACTTAATCCTGTAATTATATTTAATATATTACTAGTAAATTTATTTACTTCTTCTTGGCCTTTTTTCTCTTTAATACTGAAATACATAGGTATAAATGTTGTACCTAATGATGCACTTATTCCATCAAATAATACAACAGGTATATTTAATGCAGTAAGATACGCATCAGTTACATTTCCAGCTCCAAATATTTGTCCTAGAACTATATCCCTTAAAAAACCGGTTACTTTCGATGTTAGTATTATTATCATAAGGTTAAAGGCTGTTTTTTTCGTTGTTTTAGACATAATGTATCCTCGATTCTAGTTTCTATATTATATATTCTGTCCTTTATAAATTATTTTAATAATCTCCTAATTAAAGTATTATAACTAATATCAACACTATTTTCTATGCATAATAAAAATTTTTAACATTTTAGAGCAATTGTAATATATTTATCTATATGAAATTCTATAATGAAAATTTTTAAATTTGATTGTTTGAAAGTGATATTTTTAATTACATTGTTATTCTATATCAAATAATTTATAATATTTACAATAAAAAGAGTACATCCGAATATTTTGTATGTACTCTTTTCATTGTAAATATTAAATTTTAGTCTATTTTATTTTCAGCAAGTCTTTGATATGATTTATATCTGTCTTTTGCATTTTCTTCTGTAATATTAAATAGCTCTTCTGCTACTTCTGGGAATTGTTTAGCTATTGCTGCATATCTAACTTGTCCCATTATAAAATCTCTAAAGCTTGCTGTTGGTTCTTTAGAATCTAAACTAAATGGATTTTTACCATCTTCTTTTAACATAGGATTAAATCTATATAAATGCCAGTATCCGCAGGCCACGGCTTGGGCTTCATTTGCAACACTTCTTCCCATACCTTCTTTTAATCCATGACTTATACAAGGAGCATATGCTATTATTAAAGAAGGACCAGGATAGTTTTCAGCTTCTATTACTGCTTTTAATAATTGATTTTTATCTGCACCCATAGAAACCTGTGCTACATATACATTTCCATAGCTCATTGCCATCATACCTAAGTCTTTTTTCTTAGATCTCTTACCAGCTGCTGCGAATTTAGCCATAGCAGCTATTGGAGTAGATTTTGATGCTTGCCCTCCTGTATTTGAATATATTTCTGTATCAAATACCAATATATTCACATCTTCACCTGAGGCAATTACATGGTCAAGACCTCCATATCCTATATCATAAGCCCAACCATCTCCACCTAGTATCCATTGAGATCTCTTAATTAAATAATCTTTTCTTTCTTTTATCTCATTAATAAGTTCTTGAGCTCTACCTGTAAATGATTTATTTTCTATAATGTCTAATACTTTCTTAGTCGCATCCTTAGATGCCTCTCCATCTTCCATATTACTTACCCAGTTTTCAAGTGCCTCTTTAGATTCTGAACAATCAGTTGTTGATATTAATTCATTGATTGAATCTCTTAGCTTAGCTCTTATTTGTTTAACTCCTAAATACATACCATATCCAAATTCTGCGTTATCTTCAAATAATGAGTTTGCCCATGACGGACCTTTTCCTTCATGATTTATAGTATATGGAGTCGTAGGTGCTGATCCACCCCAAATAGAAGAGCATCCTGTAGCATTAGCTATCATCATTCTTTCTCCAAATAATTGTGTTACTAATTTAATATATGCAGTTTCTCCACAACCTGCACAAGCTCCTGAGAACTCTATTAATGGCGTTTTAAATTGTGAATCTTTAACTGTTTTTCCTACTACTAAATCGCCTTTATACGATACTTTAGAAACAGCATATTCCCAGTTTGGTATTTCAACATCAATTTGAGTTTCTAAAGGTTCCATAACTAATGCTTTTTTCTTAGCAGGACATATATCTGCACAGTTTCCGCATCCTGTACAGTCCATAGTATCAACTTGCATTCTGTATTGTAATCCATCGAACCCTTTACCTATTGCATTCTTAGTATTAAATCCTTCAGGTGCATTATTTTGCTCTTCTTCTGTTAATAAAAATGGTCTTATACATGCATGAGGGCATATATATGCACATTGATTACATTGAATACAATTGTCTACAATCCACTCAGGAACGTTTATTGCTATACCACGCTTTTCATAAGCTGCTGTACCAGCTGGGAATGTTCCATCTTCTATTCCATTAAATGCACTAACTGGTAAGCTATCTCCATCTTGAGCATTTATTGGTCTTAATATATTTTTTATAAATTCTGGTTCTTTATCATCAACTAAAGAATTATCAGATGTATTCCCCCATGAATCTGGTACACTTATCTTAACTAGCGCATTTTTACCTTGCTCTACAGCTTCATAGTTCATATTAACAACTTTTTCACCTTTTTTACCATAAGCCTTACTTATAGATGCTTTTAAATATTCTGTCGCTTCTTCTTTTGGTATTATATTAGCTAATTTAAAGAATGCAGATTGCATTATCATATTAATTCTATTCCCAAGACCTATTTCTTGAGCTATTTTAGTAGCATTAACTGTATAGAAGTTTATATTGTTTTTAGCTATAAAGTTTTTCATTTTAGCCGGTAAATGTTCCTCTAACTCTTTATCATTCCAAATTGTATTTAATACAAATGTACCACCATTTTTAAGACCTTTCAATAAATCATATTGATTTACATATGATTGGTTATGACATGCTATATAGTCAGCGTTATCTATTAAATATGTTGATCTAATAGGTGCATCTCCAAATCTTAAGTGAGACATTGTAATCCCACCAGATTTTTTTGAATCATATGCAAAATATGCTTGAGCATATTTCTTAGTGTTTTCACCTATTATTTTTATAGCCTGTTTATTAGCTCCAACTGTACCATCTGAACCTAATCCCCAGAACTTACAGTTTACAGTTCCTTTATGATCTAATTTTAAATCATTTTTAGGTTCTAATGAAGTATTTGTAACATCATCAACTATACCTACCGTAAATTGATCTTTAGGATTTGAACTTGATAAATTATCAAGTATTGTCTTTATATCAGATGGTGTAACATCTTTAGATCCAAGTCCATATCTACCACCAATTATTAATGGTTTCTTTTCTTTATTGTAATAAACTGAACGCACATCTAGATATAACGGTTCACCTGGTGCTCCAGGTTCTTTAGTTCTATCTAGTACACATATTTTTTCTACACTATTTGGTACTACATCTAAAAAATGTTTCATAGAGAATGGTCTATATAAATGTACCTTTACCAAACCATATTTAGCACCTTTTGAGTTTAATTCATCTATTGTCTCTTCGATTGTTTCTGTTACAGATCCTATCGCTACTAGTATTTCTTTAGCATCTTCCGGTCCATAATAATTAAATAATCCATAGTTTCTACCAGTAAGATTACTCATTTGTTTCATATAATCTTCAACTATTGGTATTATTGCATCATAGTATTTATTACTTGCTTCTCTTGTTTGGAAGTATATATCTGGATTTTGAGCAGTACCACGAGTAACAGGGTGTTCTGGTGATAAAGCTCTGTTTCTAAATTCTTTTAATGCTTCGTAATCTATTAATTTTGCATAATCTTTATATTCAAGAACTTCTATTTTTTGTATTTCATGTGATGTTCTAAATCCATCAAAAAAATGTATAAACGGAAGTCTTCCTTTTATAGCTGCTAGATGAGCTACTGGAGCTAAATCTGCTACTTCTTGTACAGATCCTGATGCTAACATTACACATCCTGTTTGGCGTGCAGCCATAACATCTTGATGATCTCCGAATATAGATAAGGCTTGTGCTGCTAATGCACGTGCACTTACATGGAATACTCCAGGAAGTAATTCTCCTGCTACCTTATACATATTAGGGATCATTAATAATAAACCTTGTGATGCAGTAAATGTTGTCGTCAAAGCACCTGCTTGAAGTGACCCATGAAATGCACCTGCTGCACCTGCCTCAGATTGCATTTCTACTACATTTACCTTTTGATTAAAAATATTTTTTAGACCTTGAGCTGCCCATTCATCAACTGATTCTGCCATATTTGATGATGGTGTTATTGGGAATATTGCTGCAACATCAGTGAATGCATATGCAACATGAGCTGCTGCAGTATTTCCATCAATAGTTTTAATTATTTTTGCCATAATGCTTCTCCTTCTATGTAAATAATATAAGTTTACCTACTTATCATTTTTTCCATAAAGGTCATTTAATACTCATACTTTATAAAATTTATTTTTTATTCAAATATAATAATATAAATAAAAAAAGATGAACACTTTATTCTATATAATATTAAATTTATTCTTATCACATTAATTGTTTGCAAAAAAAATAACTAGAAATTATCTAGTTATTTTTAAGTAAATTAATAAAATAAAAAAGATTACGTGGCTACGTCTTACTCTCCCAGGGGGTCGCCCCCCAAGTACCATCAGCGCTAAAGAGCTTAACTTCTGTGTTCGGAATGGGAACAGGTGTATCCTCTTTGCTATAATAACCACATAATCTTTATTTTTAGAGTTAATACTCTGAAAACTGTATACCATTTAGATTGAATCATTTATTTTAGCAACCGAAATCTACCTTATTAAATATATAATAATGATTTGGTTGGCGATATAAACCTTTAGGTTTATTTTGGTCAAGTCCTCGACCTATTAGTATCGATAAGCTAAATACATTACTGCACTTACACCTTCGACCTATCAACCAGGTAGTCTTCCTGGGGTCTTACCCTTACGGTGGGAAATCTTATCTTGAAGTTGGCTTCGCGCTTAGATGCTTTCAGCGCTTATCCATTCCGTACATAGCTACCCAGCCATGCCCTTGGCAGAACAACTGGTACACCAGAGGTACGTCCATCCCGGTCCTCTCGTACTAAGGACAGGTCTCCTCAAATTTCCTACGCCTGCGACGGATAGGGACCGAACTGTCTCACGACGTTCTGAACCCAGCTCGCGTACCACTTTAATGGGCGAACAGCCCAACCCTTGGGACCTACTACAGCCCCAGGATGTGATGAGCCGACATCGAGGTGCCAAACCTCCCCGTCGATGTGGACTCTTGGGGGAGATAAGCCTGTTATCCCCAGGGTAGCTTTTATCCGTTGAGCGATGGCCCTTCCATGCGGTACCACCGGATCACTAAGTCCGACTTTCGTCCTTGCTCGACCTGTATGTCTTGCAATCAAGCTTCCTTTTGCCTTTGCACTCTTCGCACGATTTCCGACCGTGCTGAGGAAACCTTTGAGCGCCTCCGTTACTTTTTAGGAGGCGACCGCCCCAGTCAAACTGCCCACCTGACGGTGTCCCAAGACCTGATTCAAGGCCTATGGTTAGGATCCCAGTACTACAAGGGTGGTATCCCAAGGATGACTCCACACAAACTGGCGTTCATGCTTCATAGTCTCCCACCTATCCTGTACATGTAGTACCAAGACCCAACGTCAAGCTACAGTAAAGCTCCATGGGGTCTTTCCGTCCTGTCGCAGGTACCCGGCATCTTCACCGGGATTACAATTTCACCGAGTCTATTGTTGAGACAGTGCCCAAATCGTTACGCCTTTCGTGCGGGTCGGAACTTACCCGACAAGGAATTTCGCTACCTTAGGACCGTTATAGTTACGGCCGCCGTTTACTGGGGCTTAAGTTCACTGCTTCGGATTGCTCCTGACAGATCCCCTTAACCTTCCAGCACCGGGCAGGCGTCAGCTCCTATACATCGTCTTGCGACTTAGCAGAAACCTGTGTTTTTGGTAAACAGTCGCTTGGGCCTATTCTCTGCGGCCATCCAAAGGATGGCACCCCTTCTCCCTAAGTTACGGGGTCATTTTGCCGAGTTCCTTAACAATAGTTCTCTCGCTGGCCTTAGGATACTCTCCTCACCCACCTGTGTCGGTTTACGGTACGGGCGCCTTTAAACTCGATAGAGACTTTTCTCGACAGTGTGAAATCAGCTACTTCGCTACTAAATTTCGCTCCCCATCGTACCCCAGCATTATCTAGACGGATTTGCCTATCTAGACTGCCTCAGTACTTAGCCACACATAACCAACAGTGTGGTTAGCTTATCCTACTGTGTCATCCCATTTCTCAAACGCTTATTGGCGGTACAGGAATATCAACCTGTTGTCCATCACCTACGCCTTTCGGCCTCGGCTTAGGTCCCGACTAACCCAGGGCGGACGAACCTTCCCCTGGAAACCTTGGGTTTACGGCCCGTGGGATTCTCACCCACGTCTCGCTACTCATGCCAACATTCTCACTCGTATACTGTCCACATGTCCTTACGGTCATGCTTCAGCCTGCATACGAAGCTCCCCTACCCATCATAATGATGCCGTAGCTTCGGTAGTACGTTTTAGCCCCGGAAATTTTCGGCGCAGGATCACTCGACCAGTGAGCTATTACGCACTCTTTAAATGAGTGGCTGCTTCTAAGCCAACATCCTGGTTGTCTGTGCAATCCCACATCCTTTACCACTTAACGTACATTTAGGGACCTTAGCTGACGATCTGGGCTGTTGCCCTCTTGACTATGAATCTTATCACCCACAGTCTGACTCCCAAGTAAAAGAAAACGGCATTCGGAGTTTGATAGTCTTCGGTAAGTGCAATACCCCCTAGGACATTCAGTGCTCTACCTCCGTTTCTCTACGCTTGAGGCTAGCCCTAAAGCTATTTCGGGGAGAACCAGCTATCTCCGGGCTCGATTGGAATTTCACCGCTATCCACAAGTCATCCCCGAGCTTTTCAACGCTCGTGGGTTCGGTCCTCCACGAAATTTTACTTTCGCTTCAACCTGCTCATGGATAGGTCGCCCGGTTTCGGGTCTACGTCAAGTAACTTAGGTCGCCCATTTAAGACTCGCTTTCGCTACGGCTCCACACCTGAAGTGCTTAACCTTGCTACTTAACGTAACTCGTTGGCCCGTTCTACAAAAAGTACGCGGTCACACAAGAAATGTGCTCCCACAGCTTGTAAGTGCAGGGTTTCAGGTTCTATTTCACTCCCCTCCCGGGGTTCTTTTCACCTTTCCCTCACGGTACTATGCGCTATCGGTCACTAGGTAGTATTTAGGCTTGGAGGATGGTCCCTCCTGCTTCCCACAGGGTTTCACGTGTCCCGTGGTACTCTGGATCATGCTAGTAGCTTTCTCGTTTCAATTACAGGGCTATTACCTTCTATGGCGGAGCTTTCCAACTCTCTTCATTTACGATAGTGCATCCATGTTGCATGTCCGCAACCCCAACGAAGAAAACTTCATTGGTTTGGCCTTATCCGCGTTCGCTCGCCGCTACTTACGGAATCGAATTTCTTTCTTTTCCTCCAGGTACTTAGATGTTTCAGTTCCCCGGGTTCCCCTCATTAAGCTATGTATTCACTTAACAATACTTAGACATTACTCTAAGTGAGTTTCCTCATTCGGAAATCTTCGGATCAAAGTTTACGTGCAACTCCCCGAAGCTTATCGCAGCTTATCGCGTCCTTCATCGGCTCCTAGTGCCAAGGCATCCGCCCTGCACCCTTAATAACTTGACCAGTTATTAAAAGTTATCGCTACTGAACAAACTTCGTATTCACTCAGTTTATTCCAGTGCTTAAAGTTTGTAATTTTAAAGACTTTTCTTGTCGATGATATTTTTAGAAGTTATCTTCTTCATATATAAAATGATGTCATATCACTAAATGTTATACAGTTTTCAAAGTACTAATGGTGGAGATGAGGAGGATCGAACTCCTGACCCCTTGCGTGCAAGGCAAGTGCTCTCCCAGCTGAGCTACACCCCCACATTATAGAGTTTTATAAAAACTCTCAAAATTAAACAGTAGGTAATTCTCCTTAGAAAGGAGGTGATCCAGCCGCACCTTCCGATACGGCTACCTTGTTACGACTTCACCCCAGTTATTGGCTTCACCTTCGACGGACGCTTCCAAAAGGTTAGCTATCCGGCTTCGGGCGCCTCCAACTCCCGTGGTGTGACGGGCGGTGTGTACAAGACCCGGGAACGCATTCACCGCAGCATTCTGATCTGCGATTACTAGTAACTCCAGCTTCATGTAGGCGAGTTTCAGCCTACAATCCGAACTGAGAATGGCTTTAAGGGATTAGCTCCGCCTCACGACTTGGCCGCCCTCTGTACCACCCATTGTAGCACGTGTGTAGCCCTAAGCATAAGGGGCATGATGATTTGACGTCATCCCCACCTTCCTCCAGGTTATCCCTGGCAGTCCCTCTAGAGTGCCCAACTTAATGCTGGCAACTAAAGGCAAGGGTTGCGCTCGTTGCGGGACTTAACCCAACATCTCACGACACGAGCTGACGACAACCATGCACCACCTGTCACTTCTGTCCCCGAAGGGAAATCTCCGATTAGGGAGAGGTCAAAAGGATGTCAAGCTTAGGTAAGGTTCTTCGCGTTGCTTCGAATTAAACCACATGCTCCGCTACTTGTGCGGGTCCCCGTCAATTCCTTTGAGTTTCACTCTTGCGAGCGTACTTCCCAGGCGGAGTACTTAATGCGTTAGCTGCGCCACCGAGGGGGGTAACCCCCGACAGCTAGTACTCATCGTTTACGGCGTGGACTACCAGGGTATCTAATCCTGTTTGCTCCCCACGCTTTCGTGCCTCAGTGTCAGTTACAGTCCAGAGAGCCGCCTTCGCAACTGGTATTCCTCCTAATATCTACGCATTTCACCGCTACACTAGGAATTCTACTCTCCTCTCCTGCACTCAAGTCTCTTAGTTTCAAAAGCTTACTACGGTTGAGCCGTAGCCTTTCACTTCTGACTTAAGAAACCACCTACGCACCCTTTACGCCCAGTAATTCCGGATAACGCTAGCCCCCTACGTATTACCGCGGCTGCTGGCACGTAGTTAGCCGGGGCTTCCTCCTCAAGTACCGTCATTATCTTCCTTGAGGACAGAGCTTTACGACCCGAAGGCCTTCATCGCTCACGCGGCGTTGCTGCATCAGGCTTTCGCCCATTGTGCAATATTCCCCACTGCTGCCTCCCGTAGGAGTTTGGACCGTGTCTCAGTTCCAATGTGGCCGATCACCCTCTCAGGTCGGCTACTGATCGTCGCCTTGGTAAGCCGTTACCTTACCAACTAGCTAATCAGACGCGGGTCCATCCTGTACCGCCGGAGCTTTGATACTTCTACCATGCGATAAAAGTATGTTATCCCGTATTAGCATACCTTTCGGTATGTTATCCGTGTGTACAGGGCAGGTTACCCACGCGTTACTCACCCGTCCGCCGCTCTCTTCCGAAGAAGATCGCTCGACTTGCATGTGTTAGGCACGCCGCCAGCGTTCATCCTGAGCCAGGATCAAACTCTCAAATAAAAGTTGTCCATTGCTCAGCTAATCATTATCTGAATATCTGGCTTGGTTGTTTGTGTTTAATTCTATAAAGAATTATTTTGTTTCTATAAATTAACCTACTGTTTAATTTTCAAAGTTCTTATTTTGTCCTGCTTTTAAGGACAGTTATAACTATATCACCTTTATTTTTTTATGTCAACACTTTTTATATTTATTTTTAATTTCAATTATATGAACTATAAATCCAAAAGGCTCTACCTATCTATATGATAGAGGCTTCGAATTAAATATAAATTTATTTACTTAGCATTTAATTATTTTTATAAAAGCTCCTTTTTTACAACGCTCTAGTGCTATTTTATTTTTTTTTGGATTTTTTTAGAAATACTAGAAGCTCTCACTGCCTTGCCATCTATAAGTACCATAGGATCTATTAATCTTATTTTCTGAGTTTGATGTATATCATAATTTAATTCATTATATTCTACATGTATACCTTCATGTATTTTAGATATTAACTCTAATATTTCTTTATTCTGAGTCTTTTTCAACTTATTAAGTAAAATTTCATCATCAGTTTCTAAGTCATTTTTATTTATTTCACCACTACTCAAAGCTTTTTGTATTGCTTTTGATAGTATTTGATTCGAATATACATTTAATGGATTCATAAAGAAATCTATTACCTCTTTATAGTATGTCTCAGTAAACCATTCAGCTATTTCTATATTATTTAAAACAATTTCTCCATTATAGATTATTAAGCTTTCAATAAATTTATTAATCTCTATTTTAGTTATACCTTTATACTGAAACATATCCCTTAATGTATAATCAATTCTATCCGCACATAAATCTGGCGATGATTTTTCTAATATTGTCCATCTTTTTTCATCAAATAAAATTTCATTTGGATTATAATTATATTTAATTAAGATTTCAGGTATTTGTGATTCATTTATCATTTTTTTATAAATTTTTTCATGATAATCTTCATCTTCATTCTCTAGCACTAAATCTACTAAATGTGAAAATGCAGTATGAGATACATCATGCAGTAAAGCTGCTATTTGTTCCTCTACTGATCCACCTAATATTTTAACAAGTAACATAGTCCCAATAGAGTGTTCATATCTAGTAACATTCCAAGTTGAATTTGTTAAATAGTTTGCACCACCTTGATGAATTTTTTTCAAACGTTGTACTTCTTTAGTATTTATTAAATCTTGTATTATAGGTTCAATCTTAAATTCACCATATATAGAATCTACTATTTTCATATTTCCTCCACTAAACTTATATTTTATATCATACTTAATTATACATTATTATGTTCTATTTACTTAAATGAAAATTTCATTTAGCTGTAAGTTACTTTTTGGTCATTAATTTTTGCTTACGACAAGTGCATGGATATAATTAAGGTTGTGTGCTTATTTATAAAAAAGCTGCCTTGAAAATTTTCAAGGCAGCTTTTATCTATTTTATTAATTTATAATCATATTCCTTTACACCGTCAGTAGCATTATAAACATGTTTAAAGCCATTATTTGATAATACTTTTGCATTTTTTTCACTTTTGTTTCCTGTATTACAATATAAAATTATAGTTTTATCTTTATAATCAGAAATTTCATCCATTCTCTTTTCTATTTCATCATATGGTATATTTATGCTATTTTCGATATATCCAGTTTTATACTCTTCAGCTGGTCTAACATCTATTAATAGTAAATCATCTTTACTACTTATCATTTCTTCTGTTTGCTTTCCATCTACATTTGTATAGTTTGCCTTCTCTTGAGAAGAACAGCCTACTATGTTACTTAATGTTAAAACCATTACCGCTCCAATCAATAATGATTTCATTTTTTTAGATATTCTCATCTTGACCTCCTAATATATATACTCGATTTTTATTATACCAAAGTCAAAATAATAATTATTATTGTTTTTTTCTATAATATATGTTTTTGTATTCACTAAATCTATAACTATTTTTCATGAAAATATTTTATGTTATTTGAATTAAATTTTAACCTCACATTTTCTCCAATTTCTAAAGAGTCATTATTACTGGATAACTTTAATTTTTGCTCATCACAGTTAACTTCATAGTAAGTCTTATCTCCAGCATACCTTTTTTTTGTAATAGTAAACATATTAGTATCATTTTCTTTTACTAAATCTAAAATTATATCTTCTTTCGATATCATTATTTCTATCTCTTCATAGCTCTCATTGTTATTTAAATCTATATTTATATTATCAGCCTTAAATATTCCATTAACTAGTTTACCTTTTATATAATTTCTTTCTCCAAATATATTTGCGACTTCTTTTGTTTTTGGATTTTTATATAAATTATATGGTGTATCAAATTGCTTTATTTCTCCGTCTAACATTACGGCTATTCTATCACTCATAATTAACGCTTCTTCTTTATCATGAGTTACTAATACTGTAGTTATATTATATTTTTTTTGAATTTCTAAAACAAACTCTCTCATCTCATTTCTCAAATTTATATCTAAACTTGAGAAAGGTTCATCTAATAATAATATCTTCGGATTTATAGCTAATGCTCTAGCTATAGCTATCCTTTGTTTCTGTCCTCCTGATAATTCTAATGGATATTTATATTTTTCACTTGATAATTTTATTATCTCTAATAGTTTTGATACTCTAGAATCAATATCTTTTTTAGGCATTTTCTTTGCTTTTAATCCAAATGCTATATTTTCATATATATTCATATGAGGAAATAAAAGATATTCTTGAAAAACAATTACGGCATCTCTTTTTTCTGTTTTTAATTTTAAAACTGATTTATTATCAAATAATATATCCCCTTCCTCCGGATTTAATAGCCCTGCTATTAATTTCAATGTAGTACTTTTACCACACCCCGATGGACCTAACAAAGATATTAATTCTCCATCTTTTATATTTATATTTATATTATTTAGTACTTTTCTTTTGTCAAAAGATTTACTCACACTTAAAATTTTAACTTCAGACATTCTATTTCCTCTCTAATTTAATCTATTAACTTGATTTTAGACTTAAAAAATTTATTAACTATACTCTGCATTATAAATAACACTATTAAACTTATAGCTATAAATACTACACTGTACAATGATGACAAAAGCCTATCTCCGCTTTGTACATATGGAAACATAACCATAGGATAAGTTATAATTCGTCCTCCTCCTATAAGCATCGTTAAGAAATACTGACTAAATGAAATTATAAAGCACATGCTAAATGCACTCATAATTCCTGGAGCTAAAAGTGGTAATGTAATTTTCATAAAAACATATTTTTTATTTGCACCTAAAGTTTTTGCCTGTATTTCAAACTTATTTCCTACAATTTGATAAGTATCACTAAGTATTCTTACTGCATAAGGAATACAAGGTATAATATTTATAATAATTACACCTAGTAGTGTGTTCGCTATATTTAATTTTAGAAAAGTTATATGTATTCCCATAGCAACTGAAATTAATGGAATTATTATAGGTGATAATATTAATAATTCTATTAATTTTTTTCCTTTAAAATTATATATAATTAAAGAATGAGCTGCAGGTATACTAATTAAAATTGTAATTAATGATACTATAATAGATATAATCAAACTATCTATCAAAATTATTAAATTTTCTTTATTTAAGATATATTCTACTCCTCTTAGTGAATACTCACCTGGTATTAGCCTCGGATAAACCCAAGAACTAGTAAATCCCCATATTGTAAGTATTATAATCGGTATAAATATACTTAACATAGCCAAATATATAACTAATTTTCTTAATTTATTATTCATAAAAACTCCTATAATTTAAATTTATATAGTTTATTAAATACTTTATTATATAAAATTAATAAAATAACACTTGATAACGATATCATTACATTTATCCCCATCGAAAGCGGTCTTTGATATAAATCCGAACTGGAATATATCAAGTATGCATATACAGGAAGTGTTTGTAAAGATGATGGTCCAATTAAAAATGGTACTTCAAATGATCCAAATGAAAATGAAAATAATATTAAAAAAGATGAAATTATACTAGGCATAGCTGTCGGTAGAACTATACGTTTAAATACTTGTATTTCGCTCGCTCCCAAATTTTTAGCCACTAATTCCATTTCTTCACTTTTAGATTTTAAGATACCATATACCGTTATTATCACATATGGAATTCCTTTCCATATATATGTCATAATTATACCTAATCCATGTTGATCTAGTACTAGTTGCATAAATTGAGATGAATCATTTATTATTCCTAAATTATATAATATCCTCGATATTATTCCACTTTGTGAAAATATAATAATTACAATTACTACAGCTACAATGTGTGGAACTATTATAGGCAGTTTAAATATGCCCTTCCTTAATTTAGTTTGTTTACTTTTAGATAGAAAATATGAAACTAAAACTCCTATAAGAACAGATATAAGGGATGATATCAAAGCTATTTTTAATGTAAATAAAAAAGATTTAATAAAATTTTTATCTCTAAATATCTCCTCATAATATTTAAATGTTAACTCATTTAATCCAATTTGAGGAAAATATCCTAAACTTTGTCCTACGCAAGTGAATATTCCAACTCCCATAACAAAAGCTAGTAGCATTGTTACAGGAGTTATATATATATATGGTTTTATTTTATTTAGCACTTTCTAGAACCTCTTCAGTCCATATTTTTTCTATTATTGGTACTAGTCCAGCCTTTAGCTCTGGAACTGAATTTTCTATTACTATAGAGTTGTCAAACATCTTCTTCTCATCATTATTTAACTTATTGATATCTATAATCGATGCATCTCCCCAATTATTTATATTTGATTTTGAAGATTGTGCTTCTAATCCTAATAAGTAGTTAATTAAAACTATTGCCCCTTCAGGATTTGGACTTGTTTTGGGAACAGTTAAAAAATGAGTATTGCCTAAGCTTCCTTTATCAAATTTAACTTTTTTTGTTTCTTTATCAAATTCACCACTTTCTATTCTCTTAAATACGCTTGATGGCGCATATGTCATTGTAAAATAAACTTCATTGTCTGAGTACATATTATCTAATTGTGATAATGTAGATGGATATGTCGCACCTTTATTCCATAAATATGGCTTTATTTCATTTAAATAATCTATTGCTGGCTTTATAGCTTCTTTAACTTTAGCTTCATCCTCTGGCAGATTTTTTACATTTTCATATCCCACAACATCATAAATTATATTTCTTACAAATGCACTTCCTGTAAAATCAGGTAATGCTGGATATGTAAATTTACCTGGATATTTTTTTATTATGTTTTTAAGTTCCTCTGCACTCTTTATACTTTCATTTACATTCTTATTATTTTTTAATATAGCAAACTGAGATTTACCCCAAGGAGCTTCCATCTCAGAAGTATTTGTACCAAAATCAACATTAATATCATCTGATTTTGTATCTACGTATTTTTCAAAATTTTCAAGTTTTTTAGTAAATGATCCTAATAATAAATCATTTTCTTTTGCATTTTTAAAGTTTTCTCCGTTTATCCATACTACATCTATGGTCCCATTAGCATTTTCAACCTGTTTTTCAGTTATTAATTGATTGAGTATGTTATCAATATCCATTCCAACCCTTTTAACTGTAATATCATACTTTTCTTTCATTTGAGGTATTACATTTTGATCAAACCATTTGTTCATCACCTCATCGCCACCATAACCATAAAAACTAACAGTACTTCCTTTTGCCGACTCAATAATTTCATCTTGAGTTTTACTTAAAACGTCTTGTTTGTCAACTTCATTAGTTTTTTTCGAACACCCAACTACACTAAATACAACTAAAATAATTGCCATCATTATCGATAATATTTTTTTCATAATTTTCCTCCTAAATATTTTTATATTCAGTATATCATTTTTCCCAAAAAACAAAAGAGATACCTAAGGTATCTCTTTTTTTTAATATGAATTATATTCCATCTTCTGAAAATACTACTTTTTTTACTTGTGGCCTTATACTATTAATACCGGCATCTTTTATAGATTCACTATCCAAATCAAAGCCTAAAGATACCATCATTGCAGCTTCTACAAGCATTGGTAAATTAGTTCCACAAAGAACTTCTATATTTGAATGTTCTAAAGTTAACTCGCTACTTACTTTAAATGGAGTTCCACCTACTAAATCTGTAAAAATATATACTTTACCTTCTATATGTTCTACAAATGTTTTTATTTCAGATTTTAAACTTTCTGGAAATTTTTCTTCCGTAAAATCTATAGGTTTTACAAAATCATAATTTCCTACTATTAAATCTAAGCTAGTTTTTAATCCTGATGCAAACTTTCCATGACCAGTTATTATAATCATTTTTATCCCCCTAGAATATACCTATAAATGCACCTGCTATACCTATTACAACTAATACTAATATATTTATTAATGGAGATACATTTCTCTTAACTAATCCATACATACCAAATGTTACAGCAAGAGGTAGTAGACATGGCATTATAGAATCTAATATTTTTTGTAAATCTATAGTACCTGACATACTTAAGTATTCTGGAGTAACTAATGTTACACTTACATATGAAGCTATTAAAGCGCCTACAACTATCATACCAAGTACTGTAGCTGCTCTTGTAAATTCCTTAGCATTTTTAGTAAGCTTAGCTATCCCTTCAACACCTACTTTATATGACCAGTGCATCAATCCAAATCTCAATCCTAAATGAACAATATTGAATAATATAAAGAATATAATAGGTCCTAAAATACTACCTTGAAGGGAAAGATTAGCTCCTATACCAGCTGATATTGGTAATAGAGTAAACCAGAATATTGCATCTCCTATTCCGCCTAGAGGACCCATTGCCGCAACTCTTAAAGCACGTATAGTTTGAACATCTGATTTTTTTTGCTCAAGAGATAATACTATCCCCATAACGAAAGTTATTAAAAATGGATGGCAGTTAAAAAACTCTAAATTGTGTTTCATTGATGTTGATAAATCTTCCTTATTTTTGTGTATTTTCTTTAATCCTGGAAGTATTGAATATAACCAACCTCCAGCTTGCATTCTTTCATAATTAAATGATGCTTGTAAAAACATAGATCTCCAAGCCATTTGGTTTAACGTTTTATTATCAAGATTTTCACCTTCAGTTTTGTCTATATATTCTTTCTGTCCTCTCATCATAGTTTCAGTATTAGATGCCATCTGTCATACCTCCTCCTGTATTTTTAGTTTTCATACTTATGTGGAAGTCATAAACTGCTGCTGCTATACCTACCATAGCTATAGCTAAAAGTGGTAATTTTCCATATGCTACTAATACAAATCCTAATATCATAAATATTGCATATTCTTTGCTTAACATAACTTTAAGTAACATTGCAAATCCTAATGCAGGCATCATTTTTCCAGCTGCAGTTAATCCATTCCAAACTTGTATAGGTAATACTTTAGTTAAAGTTTCGCCTATCGTCTGACCTGCTAATAATCCAGCTAAAACTATTAATGCAAACAATAATGCTAATATTCCCATAGCCATATAGTTAACTTTATCTATACCAGCTGGGTTCCCTTCTGCTGCTGCCTTGTCACATAATCCCATTAAAGGTGACATTACTGTAAATAACGCTGTAACAGCATATTGACCTAGTAATGCAAATGGTATTGCTAAAGGTAATGCTGCTGCAGTATCTAGCCCTGATTGAATAGCAAATACTGTAGCCATTATTCCACCTATAACAGCATTTGGTGGTTGAGCCCCTCCAACAGGCATCGCTCCTATCATCATAAGTTCATAAGAACCACCAACTATAAGTCCTGTTTGTAAATCCCCCATTATAGCCCCTACTATCGGTCCAATTACTATAGGTCTATATAAAGACTCCAAGAAATTGAATTGATCCACTGCAGCTATCATTGTTACTATTAGAATAAGACCAATCTGGATAAAACTTAATTCCATAAACATTTACCCCCTTATTTAAATAATTCATCTATATTCTCAGCAGACTCACTAGGAACTCTCCTGATTTCTAGCTCTACCCCTAACTCCTTAAGTTTCTTAAAGGCTTCGACGTCTTTATCATCTACACACACAGCCTTAGACACTTGTCTTTTACCTTCTGCCATATGCATATTTCCTATATTGACTTTCTTTATAGGTACTCCTCCCTCTGCTAATTTAAGTACATCTTGAGGATTTTCACATATTATTGCTATATGCTGAGCATCACTTGCTTTGTGTATTATATTTATAGTTTTTTCTATACTAAAATATCTTGTTTGAGCAAAACTCGGCGCTGCCATATCCATAAGTCCCTGTCTAAATTCATTAGTTGCAACTTCATCATTAGCAACTAATAGCAAGTTAGCTCCAACACTTGATGACCACATTGTGGCTACTTGACCATGTATTAATCTGTTATCAATTCTTGTTAGTACTATATTTGGCATAATCTCCACCCCTTATAAATTAAATATGATTACTCGTTCTACAATTTTAGGAAATCGTTCCTTTTTATAATTTAATTGTAGTATCCTTTATCTTTTATGTATTTGTAATTTTGTCTTTTGTATTTGTCTTTTTGTATTTAACTAAATGGCTCTCTTTATAAGTATCTATATGTTAAATTTACTTTTTATACAACCATAATTTGAATAAATTTTTACTAGATTAGATCAAGTCCTCAACGACTTCGTCTGTTTCTCAAAAATGTATTTTTACGCTAGTCACAATATCTGGTATTACTCAATTACAGTAATTATCCAAAGACTCTGAAGTATCATAATTTCCTTAAGCAAAAAAACACCTATTTAACTAAAAGTATTCTTATATTAGACTACTTAAGCTAAATAGGTGTTTAATTAAAATTATTTATTTTTAGCAAGCTTCAGTTTCTTCAAACTGGCTATTATAAAGTTCTGAATAGAACCCATTTGTATTTAATAATTCATCATGGCTTCCTTGTTCTACTATATCTCCATCCTTCATCACTAATATTAAGTCTGCATTTCTTATTGTTGATAGCCTATGAGCTATTATAAAGCTTGTTCTATCTGCCATAAGATTTTCCATTGCTTGTTGTATTAGTACTTCTGTACGTGTATCTACAGAACTTGTTGCTTCATCAAGTATTAATATCTTAGGATCCGCAAGTATTGCTCTAGCTATTGTTAATAACTGTTTTTGACCTTGAGATATATTGTTAGCTTCTTCATTTATTTCCATATTATATCCATCAGCTAATGTTTTTATAAAATGATGTGCATGAGCTAACTTAGCAGCTTTTACTACATCATCATTACTAGCTTCTAATTTTCCATATCTTATATTTTCCATGATACTACCATTAAATAACCAAGTATCTTGCAGTACCATACCAAACATACTTCTTAAATCATCACGAGTAAAATCTTTTAAATCATGACCATCTATTAATATATTCCCACTATTTAATTCATAGAATCTCATAAGTAATTTTACTATAGTTGTTTTACCAGCCCCTGTTGGACCTACTATAGCAACCTTTTGACCTGGTTTTATATTAACAGAAAAATCATTTATTATTGTATGATCTTCGTTATATCCAAAATGAACATTTTTAAATTTAACTTCACCTTTTATATTCTCAGTTGAAGCAGGATTTGTTGTATCAGCTTCTTCCTCGCCTTCTCCTAAAAACTCAAATACTCTTTCAGCCGCAGCTGCTGTTGCTTGCATTACATTGGCTATCTGAGCACTTTGAGCTATAGGTTGAGTGAATGACTTAGTATATTGTATAAATGATAATATATCACCAACTTGTATAGTTTTCTTTATTGTTAAGTATCCACCCATTATGGCTACCATTACATATCCTAAGTTACCTATAAATGTCATTATTGGCATCATCATTCCTGATAAGAATTGAGACTTCCAAGCTGAGTTATATAAAGTATCATTTAACTCATCAAATTCAGCTATAGCTTTTTCCTCACCATTAAATGCCTTCATTATAGTATGACCACTATAAATTTCTTCTACGTGACCATTTGTATGACCTAAGTATTCTTGTTGTGATTTAAAGTGTTTTTGTGATTTTTTTACTACTATCATTATAAATATTAAAGACATAGGTATTATCACTAAACTTACTAATGTCATACTTACACTTATTGATAACATCATTATAAGTACCCCTATAATAGTTGTTATTGATGTTATCATCTGAGATAATATTTGATTTAAGTTTTGACTTATTGCATCTACATCATTAGTTACTCTTGATAAAACTTCTCCATGAGTCTTTTTATCAAAGTAATTAAGAGGTAATCTATTTATTTTTTCAGATATTTCTTTTCTTAAGTTATAAGATACTTTTTGAGATATATCTGATGTTACAAAAGTTTGTATAAATGAAAATACTGCACTTATAACATACAATACAGATAGCATAGTTAATGTTTTTAAAATCGAATCAAAATCTATACCATTTCCAGTTCCACTAACCTTAGCAACTAATCCTTCAAATATCTCTGTTGTTGCGTTACCTAATATTTTAGGTCCTACTATATTAAAGGCCGCACTTCCTATTGCAAATATTACAACAAATATCATAGCTATTTTATATGGCTTTAAATGCTGTAGTAATTTTTTCATTGTTCCTTTAAAGTCTTTTGCTTTTTCAGTTCCACCCATGCCATGACCCATAGGGCCACCCATTGGACCTCCTGCTCTTTTCCTTCTTGGATTACTCATGTGCTAACTCCTCCTTTGAAAGCTGAGATAGTGCTATTTGTTTGTATACTTCACAATCTTGTAGAAGTTCCTCATGTTTACCTTTACCTACCATCTTACCTTCATCAAGAACTATAATTTGGTCTGCATTCATTATAGTACTTATTCTCTGAGCTACTATTAATACTGTTGAGTCCTTAGTTTCAGGCTTTAGCTCTCTTCTAAGTTTTGCATCAGTTTTTAAATCTAAAGCAGAGAAACTATCATCAAATATAAATATATTTGGATTTTTAGCTAAAGCACGAGCTATTGAAAGTCTTTGCTTCTGACCACCTGACACATTAGTACCACCTTGAGCTATTTCAGTTTCAAATTTATCCGGTTTATCTTGTATAAACTCCATTGCTTGAGCTATTGTTGATGCTTTTTCTATTTCTTCTTTAGTCGCATCTTGTACACCATATCTTATATTGCTATCTATAGTTCCTGAGAATAAAATTCCCTTTTGAGGGACATATCCTATTTTCCCTCTAAGTTCATGTTGACTTACTTCTTTTATATTAACTCCATTTACTAATACTTCCCCTGAAGTTACATCAAAGAAACGAGGTATTAAGTTTATAAGTGTAGACTTACCACTACCTGTACTTCCTATAAATGCAGTAGTCTCACCTGGTTTAGCTGTAAAGCTTATATCACTTATTACATCATCTTCTGCATCTGGATATTTAAATGATACATTTTTAAATTCTATATATCCATCTTTTGACTTATCAAGTTTTTTAGTATCATTAGCATCCTTTATACTTATATCTGTATTTAAAACTTCACTTATACGAGTAGCTGATACAGATGCTCTTGGTAATATTACAGATAACATTGATATCATTAAGAATGACATTATTATTTGCATAGCATATTGTATAAATGCCATCATATCCCCAACTTGCATAGATCCAGCATCAACATTATGTGCACCTACCCATACTATTAATATAGTTATAATGTTCATTATTAACATCATCATTGGCATCATCATTGACATTATACGATTAACAAATGTATTTGTTTTTCTAAGAAGTCCATTTGTTTCATCAAATCTTTCTTCTTCTATTTTTTGTGTACCAAAAGCTCTTATAACTAACATTCCTGTTAAAGATTCACGTGTTACTAAGTTTAATTTATCGACTAATTTTTGAACTTTCTTAAATCTTGGTATTGCTAAACCAAATAAAACTGATACAAGAGATAATATTGCAACTACTGCAACCCCTATTATCCATGCCATTGATGTATCAGTATCTAAAACTTTTATTACTCCACCTATACCTAATATAGGAGCGTAAAATACCATTCTAACTAGCATTACCATTAAAGTTTGTATTTGTTGTATATCATTAGTACTACGAGTTATTAACGATGCTGTCGAAAACTTATCAAATTCTACATTCGAAAATCCTACAACTTTTCTAAATACATCTTTACGAAGGTTTTTACCCATTCCAGCAGCTATTTTTGCTGCTAAGAACCCAACTGTTACTGTTGCAGCCATACTTATAAGAGCTACTAGCAGCATTATTCCTCCTGATTTAAATATATAATTTGTTTGTAATTTTTCTATATCTAAACCAACTTTTTCATATTCTGATTTAACAGAATTTATTGATGCTTGAGTTAACATGCTATCATCTAATTTATTTATGTTTTTATCTATTTCTTTAGTCATTTGATCTAACTGGTCTATAGGCATTTGCTCAAGAACTGTCCATATATTCATATTTTGAGGAATATTTGGAATTGCGCCTTTTTCACTTGCCATTTCAACACCAGCTACTCTCATCATTGATTTACTCATTATTTTGTTAAGTTCATCAATAGTTGCTTCATCTTTAGTGTTTAATTTATAAATTGGTTGATTTTTAAGAGCTGGATATTGCTTTACTTCTTTATCATACTCTTCTTTACTCAATTTATTTTTATCTAATAATGTGTAGCTTTTTTCTATTTTTTCTTTGTCACTATTGTTCATGAACAGTGTATTTTTATTTAATTCACTTTCACGAATCACTTTAGGAACTGCATTTTCTATACCACTTTGCTGAATTCCAACATTTACAATATTTGATGTATAGTCTGGCAATGAAAGATCACATACCGCTTGAACTACTAGTAGCATAACTACTGCCACAATCGAAACTATAAATGGTTTTAAGTACCTAAAAATCTTAAACATTCCTCGTTCTCTGCCTCCATATTACTTAAATTTAAATATAAACTAAAAAAATTATATTTTTTATCCATTAAAAATAATTTTAGTATATAATATTATTAGTTATATTAATTAATAGTTATACATTTTAACTATTATACTTTTTAAGTATATATAAGTTTACAAAAAAGTCAATGATTTAAATATGAATTTTATATTAAATTTTTGTAGCTAAATTTAATGTAACGTTTACATATTTTTAAAGACTTATATTTAATTATTATACAGTTAAAATTTATGCAAATACATTTACATAACAATGATTTTAATGTTAAAATTTTAATTCATAACAAATTACTTTAATTAATTTATAGAGTCATTGTTAAAAATTATATTTAATTATAAAGCCTATAGTAGGTACGTTATATATTTAGTTTATTAAGATGTAACTTAAGTATAATTTAATGTATTATAATAAGAATAATACAATGGAGGTATTTATTAATGAATGATACAAAATTAGAATTAATAGTTCAAAATTTCATAACTATTATGCCACTGTTTCAGAAAAAATTAATAAGAAGAAATTGTGGATTTGCACATGATACATTTAATCATTCTCAATTTCAAATAATGGCAGTTTTAAAAGATACTGGTAAGCAACCCATATCTGAGGTAGCAAAAAAATTATTAATTTCAACACCTAATATGACCAAACTTTTAAATAAACTTATAGATGAAGACATGATAGAGAGATTTCCTGATCAGAAAGATAGAAGAATTATAAATATTGATTTGACAGAAAAAGGACATACTTATCTAGATGCAAAGTTTGAAAACGTTAAATTAACTTTAAAAGAAAGATTATCACCTTTACCAGATGGTCAAAAAGATAAGCTACTTATTTCTTTAGAAAATTTAAAAGAAGTATTAACAGAAATAAGCTCAGAAGATTAAATCTGAGCTTTTAAATTTAAATTTTTTATTTCTTTTATTTCTTGCAATATTATTAATACACTACTTAGTGTTATTTTTGTTTTTAAATCTTTAATTTCACTTATATATTTTTGTATTGTTTCAAATTTATTTTCTAAAGACTCTCCTTGGTTTATTATCAATTGATTTACAGATGATAAAATTTTATTTGCATATTTAGGGTTTATCTTTTCTTTAGCTATCCAAGTATATAACTCATATACATTTGTAACTAAAAGTCTTTGTTCTTTTATTATTTTTGCACTTATTTCATTTTTTGATATCTGACTATTCAGCATAGCTTTATTTTCTATAAATGAAGTTATTATAAATAAGTTTTTGATAGTATTTATCTGTTTATTACCATTAGCTATATTGTATATTTCTGATATCATTTCTTTAATTACACTATCATACATTTCTTTTAATTCGTTTATAGAATCCTCTAATCTATAAGGTAGTACAAACGCATTTATTAATATAGCTAAAGCCATGCCAATTAAAACAAATAAAATTCTATCTATTGTTAATTCCTGTACATTTCCTACCAAAGCGGCTGATCCTATAGCAGATACCGTCGTACATATCATACTATATTTATATTTGACAGTGTAATTAGATATATATCCAGTCAACATGATTATAACTAATCTACTTGTAGAATCTTTAAATATTCCAAATAACACTAATATAATCACAGCTCCTATTAATGTTGCTACAATTCTATCTTTTGTCTTTGATTTAGATACCTCATAAATAGGATTTATTAACGACAATAATGTAAATACTATCCAACGACCTTCTGTGAATTTAAAATAATCCATTATAAATGCACCAAGAGTTATACCTGTAGCCACTCTAATAGCATAACAAAATCTTATAGATTTAGTTTTTGAAAAAGCTATTTTAAATATACTATGCTTGAAATTTTCTGGTTTTTTTCCTATTCTATGTATCTTATTAAAATTAGATTTATCTAAGTTTCTTAGTTCTCCAATACTATCACATAATAAAATTATACTGTCTAGCATTTGTAGTGAATATAAATCATCTATACCTTCGTCTTCACATTCAACTAATAAATGCTTCATCTTTTTTGACAATTTTTCGTAATCATTATCTTGTAATACAGCTTTAACTTCTTCTAAAAATAATTCTAAATTATTTATAATAAAAGCTACTTCTGACAAATCATTTATTTTATCTAATAACATATTTATTGATTCTAAAGAAACTGATAGATTTAATTTTATTCTTGCTTCTTCCGTTAAATAAAAATCCGATTCCCTTTTATCATATATCATACTTCTAAAAGAATTTAATTGTAAATTTATATCCTCTTTTAAAGTACTAATATCACCATTAGTTTTTAATAATTCAATTTTATATAATATACTATTACATATACTAATTAAAATTTTGTCTCCACTTTTTTTAATTTTATTCTTATTAGCAATTATCTGAGCAAACATTATAACTAATGCTCCAAATACTAACGATGCTAACCTAATAGATATTAAATTTTGTGGTATTGGATTTGCTAATAAAAATAAATACTGTAATGAAAACGGTAAGTACATTGAATTTCTCAAACTATAGCAAAGTAAGTAACTTATAGTAAATAAAGTTATAAAATTTACAGGTATTCCTAGCCACATATTTGAAGCTGCTAAAACTGATGATATACCTATAAATAAATTCAATACTATCAATCTAGCTGTATTTTTTAGAGGTGATAATGTTAAGTCTCGATGTAAAAGCATTAATGTTGCTGTAATAGTTGTAACACCTACAAGTGTATTTTCATCTCCAAATATAGTTTTGAAAAAAATTACAAATGCTACTATAAAAATAAATAACATGGTTTTTGATAAAATTGTTTTTTTGTCCATATGATCATCCCTTTCTGATAATATTATCATTTTAATGTATATCATTTTTTAATTCCAACAGGACAATTTATCGATGTGTAGATTATATGCCTTTTATATTTTTTGTGTGTTATATATATTTTACATTAGTTTGTTATAGATATACTTATTTGCACAAAAATAGTGCCTAGTAACTTTTGTAATAGGCACTTATTTCTAAACATAATTATTTTTGTTCTTGATCTTGTGGATCAATTTCTGGAATAATATCTGTAGAGTTTTCAATTTGATTTTTATGTTTTCCTGGTATATCTAAAGCTGTAGAACGACCAAAATAATAACCAAGGACCATACTAAATACAGGTATAAATTGTTCTTGAGTAACTTTTCCTTCTATACTTAAATAACAAAAAACTATAGTCAATAAAAGTGCAATTATTTTTCTAACACTTCCAAATATATTGAACAAAAATCCATCTTTATCTATTTTAGAATTCATCTCATTCACCTCTTACAACTAATATATTCAGGTGAATTAATATTGTGATATTATTTAAATACTTATATTAAATACTGATATTTGCGGTATATTCATAAATCGATATGGCATTTTCGTGTTTCCAAGCCCTGTATTTACATATAATTTTATATCTTTTTCTATATCGTAAAATCCTTTTGTATATTTTTTAGCTATAGGTGGTGTAATTATCGCTCCCATAAAAGGTACTGCTACTTGACCACCATGACTATGGCCAGCTAAAGCTAAATTAACATTTGAATTTTTAAATCCATCTATTAAATCAGGTTCGTGCAATAATAGTAAATTAAAATTACTTTTTTTCATATTTTTAATTAATGACTTAGAATCTGGACTTCCAAACATGGCTTCATCTAGCCCATAAATTGATAAACTTTTATTATTATTTAATACTATTTCTATTGTTTCATTAACCAAAACTTTAAATCCAGCCTTTTCCATTATGTTATCGTAATACTTATGACCTCCTCCCCCATAATCATGATTACCCCATATCGCAAATTTTCCTAAATCCGCATTTATTTTTGAAAGTACATTAGAAACATTTTCCTTTTCTTCATATTTACTCATCTTATCAATCAAATCCCCAGTAAAAACAACTATATCTGGATTTTGCTTATTTATTTTTTCAACTACGTCTTCTAACTGAGATAATTCATAAAAATCTCCTAGCTGACTATCTGTAAATTGAACTACCTTGATAGTTTGAGTACTTTTATCTTTATTTTCATTTATTTCATAATTCTTAACTGTTAACAACTTTGGTTCTATATACTTTGAATACCCGAACATAGCGACTGATAATATTAATATAGAAACTATAAATACTAATACTATTTTTAATATTTTATTTATGATCTTCATTATGTCTTACCTTTCTTTATTTGAGTCTATAAAAATATCTTAAACTATTTTCTTGCCATTTCAGTTACAAAAAAAGTCTAAAGATATATTAATACCCTTAGACTTTTGTAATATTGATTATACAATTATTCCAAACCATTAGCAAGTTCCATATTCTTTAAATCCACATTTCTTAGACAGTTTATAAGATGAGTTATCCATTTTTACGTCACAAGGATCTTTAATTGATAATGTTTCATGAAAAACGATATTATATAATCTTAAGTACTAAAATAATATTATGCTATATTATATTTTTAGTTCTAATCAATAAAAAAAGCTAGAATTCTAACACTTCTTAGAATTCTAGCTTTTTATTAATTTAACTCTGATGATATTTCATTAAGAACTGCTTTTGCATCATTAATAACAAATTGTGGCTCAACTTCATAATATTCACGATCTATAAATCTTTCTATTTTTTCTATATCTTCTACATCGTAGCTTATTACAAAAAGTACTATTGCAGCTTCATTTATATCCTTTTCTGATAATTCATTTTTTATAGCTGATTTTGCTTGAACCTCATACTTAACATTAAATCCTAATTCTAAAGCTGCTTGTTGTAACGACTTAGCACTTGCTTCATTTTCACATATTGCTACTATATTTTTATTCATAATTATGTACCTCTCTTTATTGTTCTATTTATTATATTATTAACTGTTACGGTCATCTACGTCAAGGTACACTTTTAACTAATATTATCTTTGAGGTGGAAGTATTTCTATCCAATAATTATCAGGATCTGCTATAAAGTATATCCCCATAGCTTCATTTTCATAGCATATACATCCCATATCTTTGTGTAATTTATGTGCTGCTTCAAAGTCATCAACTCTTAAAGCTAAGTGGAACTCATTATCTCCTAAGTTATATGGTCTATCCCAATCTCTTAGCCAAGTTAATTCTAACTTGTGATTTGTCTCCTCATCACCTAAATATACTAATATAAAGCTTCCGTCTTCTGCTACTGATCTTTTAGTTTCTTTTAGACCTAACGCCTTTTCATAAAATTCTATACTTTTTTCAAGATTTAATACATTAAAATTATTGTGACAAAATTTAAATTTCATTTTTTCTCCTCCAACTTTATTATAATTAATTTTTATTTCAATAAATATACTTCAATAAAATCTTTAAATTAATGACTTAATTAAAAATAACTTCAGATTATAATTGATTTATATTTAATTAATATTATTACCTACATTAACTTAATATACAAGATTTTTCTTCTTTATAACAGTTTCCACAAGAAATACACTTAGGATATTTTCTATTCCCTTGATTCCACTGATTTATTAAATCAGGTTCACATATTAAAGGTCTTGCTAGGCTAAAGTATTCTATATCATGTTCATTCAGTAATTCATTCATTACATCTAAACTTCGATTTCCTCCAACTAATATCACAGGTATATCTATTTGTGAGGCTAATTTTTTTGCATATTCTTTAAAATAAGACTCTTTTTCTTTGTTTCCTAGTATTTTTTTTCTACCAGCTCCTAAATTATTTTGAGCTACTTCCTTTATTGCACTATTTCCACCACTAACCTCTATAGCATTTATTCCCAACTCTGATAACTTTTTAGCTATATATAAGCTATCTTCTCTTGTAAGTCCATCATTTTCTAGCCCATCTTCTGAATTTAACTTAATAAATATAGGAAATTCTTCTCCAACCTTATTTCTTATTGCCTTATACACTTCAAAAATTATTCTTCCTCTATTTTCAATACAACCACCATATTCGTCAGTTCTTTTGTTATAATATGGAGATAAAAATTGGCTTAGCAAATATCCATGAGCTGCGTGGATTTGAACTCCATCAAACCCTGATTCTTTAACTCTTAATGCTGCATCTGTAAAAGATTCAACAATATAATTGATTTCTTTTTTTGTCATCTCTTTAGCCTTAGCTCCTGTAGTTTCACAAACCATGTTTGATGGTCCAAATATAACTCTATCATTTATATTAAAATTAGTCATAAATCCACCATATACAATTTGCATTACTATATTGCTTCCCAGTCCATGAATTTTTTCAGTTAAGCTTTTATATTCTTCTATAAAAGAATCTTCATAAATTCCCATCATACCTGGATTTGGTTGTTCTTCCTCTGTAATAAAAGCATATCCAGTTATTATAGTTCCTACGCCACCATTAGCTAATTCTTCATAAACTAACTTTAGTCTATCTGTCAAGTGTCCTTTGTCATCTGCTAAGTTTTCCCACACAGCACTTCTAAAAAATCTATTTTTTAACTTTATATTTAAAATTTTGGTATTATCAAAAAGATTTTTTAAGACATTACACTCCTTATTTTATTATATTTATATATGATAAGTATATATTTTATTTACATATATATACAATACATACTTTTAGGTCTGTTACTTACCTCTAGGTGACCTTTAATCTCTTTACTTTAAATATTATTTATATTTTATTAAATGCATATTTATAATATTTATTAATTAACTTAATAATTTAAAAATTATTATAGTATAATAGTTGCTTAGAGTAAAAACTATTTTTAAAATATAAATAAAGGATAATATTATGATATCTTATAAAGAAAAAAATTACGTTTGTTTACTTGATTTAGCTATGGAGATGATAAGAGGTAAATTGAAAGCTGTAATTATCTATCATTTAAATAAAGGTGAGAAAAGATTTTTGGGGCTTCAAAGAATAACATATGGTGTAAATCAAAAAGCTCTTACAGAAAAGCTAAAAGAACTTGAGGAGGATAAATTAATAACTAAAGTCATTTATCCTGAAGTGCCTCCTAGAGTTGAATATTTCTTAACTGATATGGGTAAATACCTAGCTATAGTACTCGAATCTTTAGAAGATTGGTCTAGTAAATATTTCTCTCATTTAAAATAAAAATGAGAGAAATATTTTTATTTTTTTTTATTTATATTTGAGACTATTACCGTCATTAAAGGAGTTATAAAACATAATATTGCAAAAGGTGCATAAGATAAACATGAAACACCTGTAACTAAGCTTACTATCAATCCATTTACATTCCATGGCATAAGAGGAGCTATCATAGTCCCTGTATCAGATATAGTTCTAGCTAAGATACTTTTATCTACTCCAATTTCTTCATATTTATTTTTTAATAATCTTGATGGCACTACAATACCTATAGTTTGGTCACAAGTAATAACTGTAAGAATACCACTTATAATACCTGTTTTTAAAATTAAATCTTTTTTACTTTTTATTTTATAAATTAAATCTTTAGTTAAATAATTTATAATACCCGTACCTTGCATTATTGATGCTAAAGCAATTGCTCCCATAACTATAATAACTACAGATACCATTGATACAATCCCACCACTATTTAAGGTTTCATTAATAATATTAGAACTTGAATTAGTACTAAACCCTAAAAATATATACTTAATTAAATCTAATAATTTTAAATTTTGAAATACGATGCTTATTATACTTCCGATGATAACACCAGACATCATACAATATATTGATTTTATTCCTATTATAGATAGTATAACTATTAGTACTGGTACTAATATAAAATATGGTGATATGAAAAATTCCTTTTTCATAGCTTTCATTAATTCTATTGAACTTTTAGATCCGCTAACATTACTATACTGGTTACCAATTAAATAGTATATTAATGCACAGACTATTATAGTAGGAATAATAGTTTTTAAAGATGATTTAACCATTTCTTTATAGCTGGTTTCTGTAGTTGCTAATGTTAGGTTTAATAAACCTGATATAGGTGATATTTTATCAGCTAAAAATGCACCAGAAACTATTACTCCAACTAGTAATCCTGTTGGAATTTCAAATCCTTTACCTATTCCTAATATAGCAATTCCAATTGTACTAATTGTCCCAACTGCAGTTCCCATAAAAACTGAGCTTATAGCTATTAATAAAAAACTTGAAAATAATATGTTCATACCATCCATATATTTCAAACCATAAAATATCATAGATGGAACAACACCTGATGATAGCCAAACAGAAACAGTGGCTCCTATTAATAAAATTACTACATATAAGCTTTTACACTCATTAATTTCCTTTAATATCATTTGTTTTAATTCTTTTATTGTAAATCCATTTTTTAATGATATAATCACTGCAAATAAAACACTTAATAAAAAAGCATATACTAAGGATATATTTGAAAGTGCACATATTACTATTGGTGCTATACACATAGTCAGCATTACATAAATTTGATTTTTATTTATTTTACATGTCTCCATACTCTCCCCCATTTACATATACTTTTATAATTTAATTCTATCTTAATTCTATACTATTATTTATATTCCTCTTTATTTATGCTATTTTATTTTTATTTGTGGATAACTATTAGTATTTTTTATTTTAAACTTCTAGAATATTTGCTTTTATATCCACAAGTCAACATAACTATAGTGGAAAACATTTTTCATCATTTTTTTTATTCTCTAACCCCTTTGGACTATAGTTATCAATAAAAAAAGAATATAGCTTTAATTTTTTAACCATATTCTACACTACTTATTATTTTTTAATTTTTATAATTAATTTTATTATTTTTAATATTTTATTTATTATATTTTTATGTTATTCATGCTCTATAATCATTATTATCTCAATAAAATTATTTTCAGAATTGTTAACATATATATCTACTTATTAACATTTTTCAGAAAATTTTATTAGTTTTTATTTGTATTATGTTAATATCTTTTTTAACCTAAAACAACTTTTCCCATTTCATTGTTTATAAGTTTTAATTTATCTAAATCATTAATTTCTGGATTATTTATTATATCTTTTATATTATTAATAATTAGTTTATTTTCAATATCTTGTTTTTCTCTTAATTCTATTAAACCTTCTATTATACTTTCTCTACTTAAAACTATCATACTTGCCCCCCTATTTAATTCTTTCTTATTATAAGTTTTGACAAGTTAAATAGTATTTAAACATAAAAAAACTATAGGAAAATTTAATTTCATATAGTTTTTTATTTTTAAAATTATATTTATGCCCATTTTCCTGTTTCTAAAAATAACTTAGCTCTTTTATCTGCATTTAAAACTATTGAATCATCATATTTCATAAATTCAAGTAACTTTATAGCATTTCTCGTTTGAGCTCTACCTTTATAAAGTTTATAATCAAATTTTATATCTTTATCAGTTATAATTTCTTCAAAGTGATAGTTTTCAAAATTTTCATTTAATAAATGTGTAAGCTCTATGTCATGAGTTGCTGCAAAGCATATACAATTTCTGTCACCTAAATATTTTAATACTTCACAAGAAGATGCCACTCTTTCTACAGTGTTTGTTCCTCTTAAAATTTCATCTACAAAACATAAACAAGGTGTATTATCATTTATATTATCTATTATTCGTTTTAATGATTTTATTTCAACTATATAATAACTTTCATTACTAAATATATCATCTTTTAAAGCCATTGAAGTGCATACATTAAAATATAAGGATTTATAATCTTTTGCACAACATGTATATATTGTTTGAGCTAATATAGCATTTATTGCTACTGCTTTTATAAATGTAGATTTTCCTGATGCATTTGATCCTGTCAATAAAATACTATTATAAAAACTTCCACTATTAGTTACTGGATTTAAAATTAACGGATGATATATTTCTGTAAATTCTAATAAATTATCTTCTTTTTTATTACTTTTTATAAGTTGTGGTAATGAATAATATTTTAAGCTATCTCTAAATGACGCCACTCCAATTAATGCATCTATAATACCTACAAACTCATATACTAATTTTAAATTTTTACTTTTTCTAACTATAGTATTTTTTACTTTTTCATAAGTTATTAAATCTGTAAGAAATATCATTTTTGTATATTCACTAAACACATTTACATCAGCTATTGCACTATTAGCATCTTGTTTTATATATTTCTTTCGTATGTTTTTAACTTCTTCTAAATCACTATCTATGTTATATAAATTTTTTTCAATCTCATCTATTTTTAGGCTTTTTATTTTATTAGCTGCTTTTACTACTGATACTACATATGTAAATCCTTCTGTATTATAATGATATTTTTTATTATTTTGACTAATATATATATTGAAAATTATAGATAATGCAAATAAAATTATAAAGTATCCACTAATAAATATTAAACATAAACTTATTATAGGTGCTATAGCTAATAATCTATATTTAAGTAACTTATTGCCACTAATATCAATTTCATTATATAGGCAATTTGTTGTATATAAATCATCACTAATTCCTAATTTTCCAAGTATATATTGTACTTCTTTTCTTTTAGCTTCATTTTTTCTAAAATACTCTATAACATTATTTCTCTTATCTAAATCTTGTTGATTATATAAAGGATTTCTAAGCATATTATATAAAATTTCTAATCCAGCAGTACTTTGTGTATTATTAATTTTTTTAAAAATATCGTCCATATTAAGGTCATTCCAAGTTATATCATCTATTATATTCTTTTCATTTTTATTTCTAAAATAGCTTGATACACTATTCATTTTTATATTAACTTCTTTTAAATCAATTTCTTTACCGTAATCTTCTATTATTTTCTTTTTAATATATTTTAATTTATTTATATTATCATAAATAGCTACTGATAATGCTATCAAGAAAATAACTGCAACCCCTAATAAAAACATTATTATATCTTTCATCTTTTACTCCCTTATCAAATTTAAATTGTATGTTAGCTCTATTTAAATTTGATTTTTTTCTTTTAATATTTCTAGTTCTTTGATTATGTTTTCAAATCTTTTGTTATCTTTAAATAAATTTTCTCTTTCTTTTAAAGCAGTAATTAACATACCATATATATCTAATTTTATATCTATACTTTTATCTTCAATTTTGTCATAACACCAATGTTCATTTATAAAATTATGTTTGTTTAAATTTATATCTCGTATAGAGTCTATCATCTCTTCTAAATAATCCAATGCTTTATCTAATCGACCACGTTTGCTCTCTAAATCATATAAATATATATATGTATCATGATTACTTCTTTGATCTGGTAATAATTTTCTTATACTATCACTCAATTTTATATATCTTTCAGCCTTTTCAAAATCTACATACTTTTCATCCATACCGTCTTTATAATTATAATTTATAGAACTTAAACTCATAGAAGATACTAGTGCTTCTTTTAATGACTTATATAAGTTTTCTTGCATTAACTTTTTAGCTTCTTCTACTTTATCTTGCTGCATATATATAAGCGGCAAGATTACATCTGGATCACAAGATGGTTTATATATTTTTTTTATTACCTCTTCTGCTTTATTTGCTTGATTATTCATCATATAGCCAGAACTAAGACTTACTAATGATAATTCTTTCAATTCTATATTTGTAGTGTTATTTGATATTTCTTCAAGAATGTTTATGTACCTATTAATCATTTCATTCTGTTTTTCTTTTTTTGGAATCTTTACCATTACTAGTGTATATATATTAGATAATCTGTATTTTAGTTTCCAATTATTAGGATATCTCTTTAAATATTTCTCAGTCAATTCTAATCCTTCATCCATTTTATTTTCTACTATAAGCATTTCACATTCTTGCCCAATTTGATTTATCTCTTCATCTGTCAAATCTATTCTATAGTTCATTAATGTATCTATGGTAACATCAAAAAAACTTGCGAGTACTGGTAATATTGTTATATCTGGATAAGTTGTTCCACTTTCCCATTTTGAAACTGCTGCAACTGATACCCCTATAAAATTTGCTAGCTGTTCCTGTGTTATTTCATTTCCCCTTCTAAGTACCTTTATTACTTTTCCTACTTCTAGTTTATCCATTGCAATACCTCCTTTATAGATTATAACTCTAGTATAATTTAGAGATACTCATTTAACAATGGAGCAATAGTTAACCTAAATTCAAGTTTTTTAACTTCTAGTTAAGTTATAAAAATCCATTCTCTTAATCCACTGCATTATGGTTAAGTTTCATTTGAAGAGCTACATCATTCATTGCTTAAAATATAATCTTTTTCCTTTAAATGTTTCTCATAATATGTAACACATGAAACATAAAAGATTCAAACCGTCTAAATTAATTAATTATAAGTTTTTCACATAATTGTATTAAATTTTTTTCAAATAATATATCATCTTCTTTTTGTCTTTTTTTAGGACCTCTCATTTTACCTCCAGATTTTCTTATTTTTTTAGATATATGTCTGTTAAATAATAATTGATCTATATTTTCATTAGTGTATATTTTTCCATTTTGGCTAATTGGATGTCCTCCTTTCGAAAGAACCATTGCTGCTAATCCATAATCCTGTGTTACTATAATATCACCTTTAACGACTTTATTTACTAATGCGAAATCCACCGAATCCGCCCCTTTAGATAAGACAATTGTTTCTATTCCTGGCTTATTAAATACATGTGATGTATCACACATTATTAGTACGTCTATATTAAACATTTTTGCTACATCTATCGTTATATCTACTACAGGACATCCATCTGCATCTATTAAAATTTTCATAATACCTCCTTAAATTATTTTAATAATATTATAACATTACCATTATCTTTAGTTCCGTATGAATTACTTATTTTTTTATATTATATTTTATTGTCACAAAGGAGTTTTTTAGAGCTATAATTATTGTAATGGAATAAATTTCAAATAGGTATAGGGGGCTAATTATGAAATTTGAATGTTTTTATTATCCAACGATAAATGAACAAGGTGAAGTTGTAAAATGTAATAAAAATTTAAAAGAATTTGATTTTAGAAATGAAGTACCTACAAAAACACTTTACTATAACTATGGTAAAAACTTTGCTATTTATCAAAACAGTGAATTTTTTATTGTTGAAGATGGAGTATTAACTAAAACTGTCACATCTAATGAATTAAAATTCCCATTACATATCGTTTTTGGCAAAGGTACTCAGCTTAAAATTTTTTCACCTAAAGACTTATCATCTATAAGGTTACTATTAAATGGTGAGTTTGAAAAGGAAAAAGAGCTTGGAGAATTATTTTGCTTATCTTTTATGCTTAACAGACTTATAAAAAACACACAATATGAAATTATGTCAGACTTAACTAATAGCTCTAGAGATTATAATTATATAAATGAAGAAATTGACTTAAGAACACAAAAATTAATTGATGAATTAAAAATAGTTGAAAGAAAGTTTTATAATTTAACTATTGAACATCCAAATTTAAAAGATTCATATCTAAATTATATGAATTTCAGTAATAAAGAAGATATGCTAGAACTATCAATAAATAAGTATTTTAAAGAGGGTACTGATGAATATAAATATTATATTTTAACTAAATCGGTTTGGAAGTCTAAACCAATATATCCTAAGTTTAAATTAGATAATTTAATAAATTCTTATAATTATAGAGATTAAAATACTTATTTACTTGAATAAAAAGAGAGGATTAATAAATCCTCTTTTTTTATTCGAAATTTTAGTTTACATATATTACCGGTTTTTTTTATAAACATTTTCATCTAAATTAGTATTGTCTATTACTTTCAAATATTTTTTAATATTTTCTTGTTTTCCCCATATTTTTTGTCATTTTTTGTATTTTAAAAACGAACGTATATATTGTAACCAATATATACGTTAAGAAAGAAGGTGCAACTTGGTTTCAGATTCTAATTTATTAATGCTATTACATAATAACCCAAATGATGGCTTAGAAGCTATGATGGAAAATTATATGGGCCTTGTATATAAAATAATATATAACCAATTATCTAACGTACTTTCAAATGAGGATATAGAGGAATGCGTTAGTGATGTATTTTTGTACGTTTTTAATTATAAAGATAATATAGATTTACAAAAAGGATCAATTAAAGCACTTTTAGCTGTCATAGCTAAAAGAAAATCTATTGATTTATATAGAAAAAATAAAAAAACTATAGATTTGAAAATGCCACTCGAATCTATTGAGGAAAATACTTTCGACGAATTTGACTCAGTATCTGATTCAGTTTCTAATAACGAAAGAAATAAATTATTAATTGATGCTATTAAGTCTTTGGGGGAACCTGATAGTGAAATAATAATAAGGAAATTTTTCTTTAGGGAAAGCTCTAAAGATATTTCCAAAGTATTAGGTATTAAAGCTAATACCATAGATAAAAAGTCTTCAAGATGTATGGATAAACTAAAAAAAATCTTAAGGGGGGTTTTATAATTGGAAGACAATATACTTAAAATACTTGATGATTTAGATCTTGAAGAAGTTTCACTACTATTAGATCAAGATTTTTCTATGCCAATAGATAAAAATATTCAAAATCGCATTAAATTTTCTGTAAAAGAAAAGGCCGGATTTAATCCAACTCCCTCTAAGAAAAACTACTTTAATAAAATAAAAGATAATATAAAGTCAAATCTAGTGCGAAATAGGTTAGCATTTGCATGTAGTTTATCTATATTATTTTTAGGTATTGGGAGCTATACATATATAAAATTACCTGTGGCTTACGTGTCAGTAGATATAAACCCTAGTGTAGAACTTAGTATAAACAGATTCAATAATGTTGTATCTGCTTCTGCATTAAATAAAGATGGTCAAGTTTTATTGAATGATATAAAATCTGAACACAAAAACGTGTTTAGTATTATAAATGAAATTATTGATAACGCTATAAAGGAAAAATATATATCTAAGAATAAATCGACAGCTATAGCAATTGCATCTATTTCAAATGATTATGAAATCAGAAATGAATTAGAGAATGATTTAAAGAACTCTGTAAACAGTCATTTTTCTAAAAATTCTATAGAGGGAGCTATTTATTCTTACGATGAAGATATTTCTAAAAGAGATGCTGCTAAAAAAATAGGGCTAAGTGTTGGTAAAATGAACTTAATTGAGGACTTAATCTCCTTTGACAAAACCATAGATGTTGATGACTATAAAAACAAATCAGTATTAGATATAGACACTAAAATTTTAGAATTTAAAGATAAGATTAAAAAATCTAATAAAACAACTGATAGTTCTATAAAAAATGTAAATTCTAACACTTTATCAAGGCTTAAAGATAATACCACTGTTAATGATACCTCTAGCGTAAGCAACAGTAATAATTCTTCTAGTAGTAATAACTCTAATAATAACAATGGTGATTTTTCTAGTAACAAGCCTAGTACTAGTGGCAACGATGATTCTTCTAATAATAGTAGACCAGGCAATAGTGAAAATGCCCCTGGACATAACAAACCTAACTATAATGATAATCATCACAATAGGCCTAATAACAATAATGGAAATCACTATGGTCATGATAAATATAATAACGGAAACCACTATGGCCATGATGACAAATATAATAATAGAAATTATTAAATAGAAAGTAATAGCAAATAAATACAAATGACTAAAATTTAATATGGGGGATTTATAATGAAAACGAAAAAAAAATTATCAATAGGATCACTAGGTGCACTTGCACTTACTTTATCCAGTATAGCGCCTGTAAATGCTCAATCAGTTCAAGCGCAGACTTTACAAAATCTTAATTTAAGAACGGGCCCTAGTACAAGTTATTCAATACTATTAACATTAAAAAAAGGAACTATCGTTGAAGTACTTGAGACGTCTAATCACTGGACTTTAGTAAAGTATAATAACTCAACTGGATATGTAGCTTCTAATTATTTAAAAAATGCATCGATTAACAATAATTCTTCTCCAAGTGAAGATTTATCTAATGATTCTTTAAAACTTATGGAATGTACTATCGGTAACCTAAATATAAGAAAAGGTCCTTCTACTTCTGATTCCATAATAGGAAAGTTAGATAAGACAGATAGAGTCTATGTTTCATACCATACATATAATGGATGGACTAGAATAAAATATGCAAACGGATATGGATATGTTAGCTCTAAATTTTTAACTAATATAAAAGAAGATGTTACGGTTAATTTAACTATGCAATGTAATGTAAATTCTTTAAATATAAGAAAAGGTCCATCTTCAACTGAGCCTGTCTTAGGTAGCTTGAAATATAAAGATAAAGTAAATGTTGTAATGAATTTAAACAATGGATGGTCTAAAATTAATTTTAATGGCGGATATGCCTATGTAAATACAAATTATATTTCTAACTCTGTATCTACTCCTTCAAATTCAACATTCATGAAATGTAATACAGATGTATTGAATATTAGAAGTGAACCATCTAAATCAGAAAAAATTATAGGAAAACTAAAAAAAGGTGAAAAAGTAGAAGTTATTTATCATTTAAATTCCGGGTGGACTAGAATAAAATTTAATACTAGTTATGGATATGTCTCTAACTCATATCTAATTTAATAACTATTGATAATTTTTATAAATACAAATTTAAATATAAATGTAAAAAGTGGAACATTAATTAAGTTCCACTTTTAAATTTTACTATCTATATAATATTAATTACACAAAGTAAATTCTTTATTTGTTATTTTAAAGTTACCGTTTATCCCACTTGTTATATAAACCTTTTTATCTTTCGTAATAAATACTGCATCTACATCACTTATTCCCTCTACAAATTTTAATCCTTCATCTAATCCTTTAGTAAATACTAATGTTGATAATGCATCACAATCTATAGACTCTTTAGATATTATAGAAACTCCTGCTATTTCTGTCTCAAATGGATATCCTGTTTTAGGATTTAATATATGATGATATTTTTTACCATCCTTTTCTATAAACCTCTCATATATTCCACTTGTAACTATAGATTTATTTGATATATGTATAGTACCTACTACATCGCCTCTATCACTAAATGGATTTTGTATTCCAACATTCCAGTCTTCATTATCATTTTTACTACCTAAAGCATAGATATTTCCACCTAAATTCACTATAGCTCTAGTCACACCTTCCTTACTCAAAAGGCGAGCTACCTCATCTGCTGCATAGCCTTTTGCTATACTTCCAAGGTCTAATATCATACCCTTTTTCTTTAAATAAACTTCTTTAGTTGAATCATTTAACTCTATATTATTATAATCTACAAGTTTAATAACATAATCTATTTCTTTTTGAGTTGGAACCTTCGCTTCCGGGAGTCCTATACTCCAAAGCTTCACAATCGGACCTACCGATATATCATATCCTCCATCAGATAAATGTGAATATTTAACTGCTCTCTTTATTATTTTATAACTAGTATCACTTAATTTTATTTTTTTAATTCCTGCATTTTCATTTAATTTATCTAACTCTGTTCCAGATTTATTTATACTTAGTAAAGACTCTATTTCTGATATTTTATCAAATGATTTTTGTAATATATCTTCACTTCCGCCTTCATAAATAGATATAGTTACAGGTGTTCCCATAACTATATCGGTCCTAGTTAATGGTTCTTTATCTGATACACTTGTACATCCTACAATTCCAATCATTAGCCCTATTATAAGTAAAAATCCTATTATTTTTTTCCCCATACACATTATATCTCCTTTTTAACTTTACCCACTCATTAAACTAACATTTATTCATATCAATTATTCTATTTAAATTATACACCTAGTTTATAAAAATTTCTTGTTTAGTTTTAGTTAATTATTTATTTTTATTGCTATTTATATTACATATAAACTAAAATTTAATTATACATATTTTTTTTATTCAAAAGTATTTTAGAGGAGATATCGCAATGAAATCTTTTAAAAAATTAGATTTTATAATAATTGTTTTACTTTTTGTTTTATCATTTACACCCAATATTATTTTTTCTAAGTCCAGATTTAACTCAAACAAATTAGTATATGCTAGTATAAAAGTTGATGGTAAATTATACGATAATATACCTTTATCTACTAATAACGGCGAAAAAAAATTTAATATAAAAAGTTCAGGTGGAAACAATTCCATATTAATAAAGGACAATACTATCAAAGTTATATCTGCTGACTGTAAAGATGATCTTTGTATTAAGCAAGGAGAAATTTCTAAGGTAGGAGAAAACATTATCTGTCTACCCCATAAGTTAATTATAGAAATAAAAGGAGATGAGAAAGATAGTTCTTCTGATATGATACTATCTCATTAAGTTATGAAATTAAATAAAACATCTAAAATGATTTATATGGCACTATTAGTTTCTATGGCTTTAATACTATCTTTAATCGAACGTATGATGCCTGTCCCATTTATAACACCTGGAGCAAAGTTAGGTCTAGCAAATTTAATAATAATAATATCAATTTATACTCTAGATAGTTGTAAAGATGCTTTTATAGTACTCTTATTAAGAATATTTCTATCTGCTCTATTAGGCGGAAATATATCTACTTTACTTTATAGCGCTACTGGAGGAATATTTAGTTTTATAACTAGTATTTTAGTTAAAGAAGTAGGAGGTAAAAATGTATCTATTATAGGTGTTAGTTCATCAGCAGCTGTATTTCATAATATAGGACAACTACTGGCTGCATCTATTATACTTGAAAATATAAATATGTTTTTATATTTACCTGTATTATCTACAATAGGAATTGTAACAGGAATATTTATTGGTTTATCAGCCAATTACTTATTGTCTCATTTAAAAAAATTACCTTACTTCAAAGAAAAATTAAATTTAGATAAAAATAATTCATCTTTATGTAATTAAAAAACAAGCAATATAATTCATTTTATATTGCTTGTTTCTTCTTGATTATAATAATATTTTTTTTAATGTATAATCAAAAAAGCTATAGTCATTATCTAATCTTTTTAACATAATAAAAAGTTCATATGAAATGAATTCTAAAATTTTATCTTCACTAAACTTATTAAAAACGTCTTTATTTAAATCATTTTTATTGATTTCTATTAAATGCTTCAAAATTTTTGTGAACTTCTCTATTAATTCATCTTCTCTTTCTTTTGCTTTTTCTTTATCATTTGAAGTTAAAACAATCAAATCTTTTATCCAATTATTTTCAAATTGTTTTAAATATTGTAGTGTATGAAAGTATAAAAATTCTGTTTGTTTAAAAAAACCTTCTTTTGAATTATAAATTTTATCGATTTCACTAAAGCATTCGTTCCAAAGATCTTCAATTATATCAAATATTATATCGACCTTAGTAGTGTAATAATTATATATGGTTCCTAGCGATAGTTCACACTGAGAAGCTATTTTTCTCATATTTATACCAGAAATTCCTTCACTATAAGCAATTTCTTTCGACACCTTAAATATAATTTCTTTTGGATTTTCTATTTGTCTAGAAATAACATCACCCTCTAACCTAAAATGTTTTTAAAAGTTGTTTCATAGTTCAACTTATTTTTATAAATCCGTATAAGTTTATTTTCCGTACATTACCAACTAAATTTTATTATTTTCTTTAAAATAAACAAAAAAAATATTCTAAAAATAGAATATTTTTTTATATAAATTATATTAAATTATCACTTTTTAATAGATTTAATAAAGTAGGTTCTAAATTAAATTCTTTAATTAAATTATAAACTTCATTTAATGATTTTTCTCTCTTCTCTTTCGATACTCCAGACTTCGAAGCTCTTATTAAAATATTTTTAGGAGAATGAGATATATCTATAAATTCTAAAAGTTGAGTTTTATATCCCAAAGATTCTAATAAACTTGCTCTTACCGCATCCGTCATAAGAGCTGCAACTCTTTCTTGGACTATACCATACTTAGTCAATAAAGATAAATGCTCCGATTTCATCTGACTATTAAATTCATGTTGGCAGCACGGTACAGAAAATATCATTTTTGTATTCCATTTAATGGCATTATATAATGCATAATCTGTTGCTGTATCGCAAGCATGCAATGTTATTACCATATCTACTTTATCTGTAAATTTATATCCATTTATATCACCTAATTCAAATCTTAAATTTTCATAGTTGTATCTTTTAGCTATATCATTACATTTTTTAATTACATCTGGTTTTAAATCTAATCCTATCATTTTTACATTTATTTTTTTTATTTCTACAAAATAATAGTAAAGTACAAATGTAAGGTATGATTTTCCGCACCCGAAGTCTAATATAGTAAGTTCTTCTTGATTATTTTTTCTAATTTCATCATCTATTATTTCAATAAATCTGTTTATCTGTTTATATTTATCATATTTTGAGTTAACAACTTTTCCTTCTTTTGTAAATACACCTAAATCTATAAGAGGTTGGATTATAGTACCCTCTTTAAGTATATAATTCTTTTCTTTATTATGACTTTTATTGGCAAGCTTTTTATTGTCTGATTTTTTCTTGCCTAAAAACACCTTTCCTTTTTTAGATATCTTTAAATCAAACGTATTTTGATTTGACCAAGCTGACAACTGTTTATAATCATCTTTCATATACTCAGTTATATTTTCCTTTATTAAATCTTTATCTATATTTTCATGAAACACTTGTTTATCAGTATATTTTTCTATTTGATAATACTGTTTTTTATTTTTTTCTTTTAAAATAAAATTTATTTTATTATATTCTATATCTTTATTTTTTTTATTGCTTATAACTAATTTTATAACTTCATCATTTGTTATTGTATCAATCGCTTTTATTAATTCATCCATTTATAACACACCTTATCACATCTTATTTTTTATTTACAATTATATATTATATCCTACTATATAGTAGTTTTAAACTTTTTATTGTTCACATCATCAAATTATCTCAATAAAAATAAACATTTATTTTATTTTTACTTATACATACAAAATAACCATATACTTATTGGCATATGGTTATTTTTAATTAGATTATTTTGAATAGTATTCAACCACTAAGATATCATTAATCTCTATTGGTACTTCGTTCCTTTCAGGTTTTCTTAAAAGAGTCCCAGAAAAATTCTCTACATCCTTATTTAAATAAGGGTATTGGCTAATAGCATTTAGTTGAAAACCTTTCTTAAACATTGTATTTTTTTGTGATTTTTCTCTTAATGAAATAACATCTTCTATTGTTACCTCATAAGAAGGTCTATCAACTTTTTTACCATTAACTAATATATGTCCATGTACAACCATTTGACGAGCTTGTCTAGTTGAACTAGCTAACCCTAGTCTATAAACTAAATTATCTAACCTACATTCTAACATTTGAACTAACACTTCTCCTGTAGAATTTTTAGATTTCATTGCTTTTTTAACATAGTTAGCAAATTGCTTTTCTAATACACCATAGTAAGCTTTTAACCTTTGCTTCTCTAATAACTGTACTCCATAAGGTGAAAGTTTTTTGTCAGCTCTAGATGTGCCTTTTACAGACCTCTCCATTGCTTTAGGATGTCCACATACATTTAGTCCTAGTCTCCTACATTGTTTAAATCTTGGTCCCATCATTTTTGCCATAATTATCATCTCCTATAATATCAGAAAATTTGCCGCGATAATTTTAAGCCTATTTTTAATATATCATATTTTCAAATCATTGTAAATGAATTTCATTATCATCTTATTTAAAATTAAAAACCACGATATATATCGTGGTCTTCAATTTAAGAAGTATAATTATATTTAGTAAATTAAGAGTGCAATGGTTTAAATATCCACTAACACCACTTTTATTTTGGATTAATTTAATTATAACACAAAAATCTTTTTTGTAAATGATAATAATTATCATACTCGTTATGTTTTTATTCTTCTCGCTTTATTTAAGCATATATTATAAATAAACAGATCTATTTTAGCTAATTTAATATTTATTTTGCTATTGTATATAAATAAACATTATTTCTAAAGAATACTTATCAGAAGATTCAATCATTTGATAAATTTATGAAAATTACTAGCTATTATGCTATAATTTTTGTATAAATAACTTACATATATGCTTGTAATTTACAACTATGTATATATCATGAAAAATGCCTATATGTGATAAATTCTAATGATAGGGTGGTTTTTATGAGTAAAGAAAAAAGTAAAAATTTAAATGCAAAAATGCTTACACAACTAGGTCTGCTAATCGCTTTACAAGTAATTCTTACAAGATTTTTATCTATCCAAACACCTATAGTTAGAATAGGATTTGGTTTTTTACCTGTAGCAATTATGGGGATTTTATTTGGACCTTGGATTGGTGGAATTGGCGCTACTATATCTGATTTATTAGGATTTGTTTTATTCCCTAGCGGAACTTACTTCCCTGGATTTACATTAACAGCATTCCTTACAGGATTCAATTATGGGGCAATTTTATATAATAAATCTAAATCTCCATTAAGAATACTTAGTTCAACTTTAATTGTATGTCTATTACTTAATCTAGTTCTAGATACATTATGGCTTTCTATATTAATGGGTAAAGGATATATGGCGTTATTGCCAACTCGTATAATAAAAAGTTTAGTTATGATACCTGTTCAATTTATATCAATAACACTTGTGTGGGATAAGTTTTTAAATAAAGTTAGAGGATTGATTAGCGTAAAACAATAAAATTTGATTACATAAAAAGGCTAGTTTATAATTTATAAACTAGCCTTAATCTTTATATAAGCCTATGTGTCTTTAAGGATGAACTAAAAATTATAGCACTGGCTTTTTTGAATTACCTCTAACATCTATATCTATTATTTCTACTACTTCATCTCCTCTGTATCCTACAACATAACTAGTCATATTTGCACAAGAGCAAGAATGGTTTGGTATTATTTCTATTTTATCTCCAACTTTTAGATCTGTATCTCCGACTATCTCTATCTTTCCAACTTCTTCAGAAAGTCCGATTACATTTAAATTTTCATGTCCTTTAACTTTTCCAAATCCAGTTATTAAAGCACTACCATGAGCTCCTTTATCTAACCCTAAGCACTTACTCCCAACATCAACTATAAATAAATTTTTATTAGGTCTAGATATTATCGTTCCAAGAGCTGTTAAAGAACAGTCTTCTTCTTTACATATATCTAAAGATAGTTGTATATTATCATAGAATGGATAGTTTCCTGGTCTTAATATATCAAATACTTCATTATCTACTACATCAAAAAATGTTGGTGTACTTCCAGCGGCAACAAACGCTACATCAAATCCATTTTCTATTAATAGTTTCTTTGCTTTTGACATAACTTCTATTTCTTGTTTAGATATAGGTGATACTTCCTCTGCTGACATAACACCATATACATGACCTGGATGAGTACTTATTCCTATTAATTTTAAATTATTAAATTGTTTTAATTCTTTAGCTAAAGAAGCTACTTCTTCAGGCTTAACGCCTAATCTATTAAGACCTGAATTTATTAATATAAAATATTCTAATGTAATATTTTGTTTACTTAATTCACCATTCCAAGTTTTAGCTGCATCTACGCTATCAAAACTAAGTATGATTCTAGCCTTTTTTGTAAGTTCTATTGCTCTTTTTATATTAACTATATTTGATATTGGATATGGAAAAGTTATACCCTCTACCCCTCCATTAACAAAAGCCTCCGCTTCATCTATTGTTCCAACTAATAATCCTTTTGCCCCATATTCTATCTGCATTTTAGCTAATTTAGTAGACTTATGAGTTTTTGTCATCGGCCAAAGTTGCTTATTATTTTTATTACATAAATCTTGTACTACCTTAAGGTTATTTTCTAAAGCATCTAAATTTAATATAAAGTTAGGTGTAGATAATTCATTTAATTTCATATCTATTCTTCCTTTCTACTTTTAATTATTGTTTTATTTATCATTTTTTCAATACAATTTAATTTATTTATTTTTTATTAACTTATACTTAATTTATAACATTTTAAATTTACTAAGTCAATATTTTCATTAATAAATATTTAATTTTTATTCATTTTATTAAATACAGTTAATTTTTTATTAATTTAGACTTGTTTATTACCTTGAAATTTATCTTAGTATTGCTATAATGTAAATATTAAACAATACTTATTATATCCGGAGGTATATTAATGCATGACATAAATATTGGTGAAAAAATTTATGAGTATAGAAATAAAAAAAATTTATCTATAAAAGAATTGTCTGAAATAGTAGGAGTTACATCGTCTCTACTTAGTCAGATAGAGCGTGGTTTATCTAATCCATCTATAAATACTTTAAAAATGATTTCTAAAGGTCTTGATATACCTTTATATAATTTTTTTAAAGAAGATAAGTGTAGCGATAATTTAGTTGTAAGAAAAGAAAATAGAGTTAAACTTACATTTCCTGAGAATAATAATTTATCATATGAGCTTTTATCACCTAGTTCTAATGGTGTTATTCAAAGTATGCTTTTAGAACTCCCAATAAAGGCTTCTACTTCTAATGAACTTATGAACCATGAAGGTGAGGAAGTTGCTATAATCTTAGATGGATGCGTTGATTTACATTTAAATTCTGAAGTTATTAATTTACAAAGTGGAGATAGCATTAGAATATTACCTAATATGAACCATAGATGGGTTAATGTATCTGAGAAATGTGCTAAAATTATATTTTCAGTTACACCACCAAATTTTTAATTTAATAAAAAAAAATAAAGACTGCTTCCGCAACAGTCTTTTTAATTGGGGTTGGAATTTAATATTATCTGCAAGGGAGTAGATAATATATCCTTATTATTTGTTGTTGTTTAGGGAAGAGGAGTTTTAATATCTCCTCTTTTTTATGACTATCAATTCCGTCTGTTTGTTTGTCGATACTTGCTGTCTATATATAACTGTCTGTGTCCGTTCCTATCGATGACTATTTAAATATATTATATTTCTACAAAATAATCCATATTATAAATTATTTTTTTTATAAAATTTTTTTATTATATGTTTATCTTATTTTTCATGCATAAAGCAATAATCAATTTTAAATTTTATTTTTATAGTTAATTTTATTACATTTTCTTAACTAAATAAAATTATTATTAAAAAATATTATAAAAATAAAAAAGTGGTTGAATGATATATATTTAAAATCAATATACTCATCCAACCCAAATTATAAAATCAAATCTTATGCTTAGCTAACCATTTGAGCTAAAGTACTACACTATTTTAATAAATACCCAATTAAATTAATATTTAACTAAAATTTTTATATAAATTAATATTTAATCAAAGTAATTATTTTATAATTTATGTATAAACTATATATAATTAGGTCATACTTAAAATATGAACGGAAAAAAGTAAACCTATCTCCCCCAATAAAAAAACTACAGTCCCCCTTACACTGTAGTTTTTTTATTTTCATTAGTTATAAATGATTTTTTTCTTTCTATTTTATCTTTTTTTATTATCATAAGCCATAGAATACTTCCCACTAAGATATTTACCTCGCTTATGAATCCTGAAGTTTTAGAAACTGAAAAGTTTAATGTCTGAGATGAAATCAAAATAAAATTCCAAGTTGTATGAAAAATTATATTTAACCATATGCTTTCTAATTTAATAGCTAATGCAATAAATGAGAATCCCAATAGACTTGAAACTATAATTGTTATAAATACTTGTGCAAATGAATTCCCTACAAATAAATTTACAATATGAAAAATAGAAAATCCTAAATAACTTATTATCATTGGTCTAATAACGGTTTTTTCTGATTTAAAACTCTCTAAATATATACCTCTAAATATCGCTTCTTCTGAAAAACCTACTGATGAAGCTCCTATAAATGTAATAAATAATACTGCCCATGTAGAAACACTAAATGACGTAATATTTTTACAAATATGTATTATAAATTCATAAATCATTGGCACTATTATTACTATATATGGAAAGAACCATATTATACTTTTTAATTTTATTTTTCTAAATCCTATGTTTTTCCATCCATAATACTTATTAATTATATATACTACACATGCTACAGCTATAATTTGTGATATTAGAGATACTAACAATTTTTCAACTTCATTCACTTTGTTTCCAACAAACCAACTGTATAAATATAATCCACTCCCCAAAACAATTACATAAATAATTGTAGTAAAAATTGCTATTTTTTTCTTATTCATTATAATCACCTAACACTTTAAAGTTGATTTTATGACTCTTTTATAAATATCAGTAATTTAAAATCTCAATTTTTCCAATAAGTATATTTTAAACTCCATTTTAATACTTGTATATAGATATAATTAAATTTTTTAATATTAAAATATATATTTTAAATTTAGATATAAAAAAACAAAAAAACACTATAAATGTATACATTTATAGTGTTTTTTATTATATTATAGTATAAAATAAACCATGCTCTGTACAATAATAATACAGTTTACCATGTCCTTGCTTTTTAAATCTAAATTGTAAGTTCCATTCTGGATATTGCTTTATTATAAATGCTCTATCTCCTTTGATATACGCAGCAAATGAAATATAATGTTTCTTTTTCATTTCATGTTCAGATGTTACATATAGTTCATCCTCTACTGGCTCAATATTAAGTATATGCTTTTCATCTGATTTTTTAGCTACTAAATCATCTATTTTTTTACCACAACATGTAATTCCAACATCTCCTGTAGATGTAACTAAATTATTACACTGTGGACATACATAAAATTTTAATTTATTCATATTTCCTCCTACTAATTCGTTTAAATTTATTTCACCTGATAAAATTCCATCTATACTCACACCTAACACTTGTGATAATTCTGGAAGTAAAGAAATATCTGGGCATCCTAAACCTCTTTCCCATTTACTTATGGTTTTATCACTAATATTTAATAAATCTGCGATTTGTTTTTGTGTCATATCTTTTTCTTTTCTAAGTTCCAATATTAATTTACCAATTTTATTACAGTCCATTGTTATCACCTCTTTATATTAATTTAAACTAATTAGTAAAAGTATTCAATAAACTTACCGTAGAGTTGTGTAGTTATTTTACATAAAACAAAAGAATACTAGTATAAAATTTAGTATTCTTAACAAATATATTATATTTTTTTAATTATCACATCCTGTGCATCCACCATCACAGCTACAGCCACCTTTAGGCATATTTTCTACACTAATTAAGAAACCATGACCTGTATCAGTTATAGTCACATCTCCGTATTTTTCATATTCCTCTTTATCCATTATAAAAGTCAATCCTTCTGTTTCATGAGATAAGTCTGATTCCTTTTTTTCATCTAATGCTACTGCGAAAAATGCTCCACTACATCCAAATCCTGCAAAATAAACTCTTATAGTTTTGGCCTTATCTTCATTTTCACTTAGTATTTCTTTTAATACTTCAACAGCTGCTTGTGGTAAAGTTACTTTCATAAATAAAATCCCCCATTATTAAATAATTTACTTATATATATTTATTCACTATAAAGATTATAAATGTTTTATTTTAAAATTTGTATAATTTATAAATTAAAATTAATTAAATACAATATACACAAAATATTTTGTAATTGATTAAGATGTATAAAATAAAAAAATGGAAGCTTATTTGCTTCCATTTTTTCTAAAAGTTTATGATTTTATATGAATCTAGGTTTGGCTTTATTTTAAAATTCTCTATAAGAGATTTTAGTATTTGTGATTGTCCACTTAACTCTTCACTTGCTGCAGCACTTTCTTCAGCTGTTGCTGAATTAGTCTGAACTACATCTGAAATTTGTTCTAATCCTACGGTAACTTGAACTATTGCATTTGATTCTTCTTCAGATGCTTTTGCTATCGCATCTATTAATAAAGTAGTTTTATTAGTTTCATCAATTATTCTACTAAGAGATTGTGCTGTACTGTCTACGATGTTTAACCCATTATCGACAGCTTGAATTGAATTTTCAATAAGTACAGCTGTATTTTGAGCTGCTTGTGCTGATTTTACTGCAAGATTTCTTACTTCCTCCGCTACTACTGCAAACCCCTTACCAGCAGAACCCGCCCTTGCTGCTTCTACTGCTGCATTTAACGCTAATATGTTTGTTTGAAATGCTATATCATCTATAGTTTTTATAATTTTACTTATCTCGCTAGAAGTATCAGAAATATCTTTCATTGCCTCTATCATTTTATTCATTTTTTCATTCCCATCTTTAACTTCATTAGAAGCATTTATTGATAGTATATTTGCTTCATGAGAATGCTTGGCTGTATCTTTTATTTTTTTAGATATATCTATTATGGTTGCAGATAATTCTTCAATAGCACTTGCTTGTTCTGTTGCACCTTGTGCTAACATTTGAGATCCACTTGATACTTGCTCTGATGCGGCTTTTACTTCTTGGGATGATACATTTATTTGATTCATAGTTTCACTTAAATCATTTGTAATTTTTATCATTGATTCCTCAATATATTTAAATATACCTATATACTCGGCATTAGGATTTATATCAAAATTTCCTGATGATACTTCATCTAAAGTATAAACAGTATCATTTATAACTGCTTTTATATTTTCACTCATTTTTCGCATACTATTTGCTAGATTACCTAATTCATCTTTTGATTCGTATTTTATTTCAATATCGAAATTACCTTCTGACATTTGATTAGCAACTATCTCTATTTCTTTAATTGGCTCTCTTAATGTTTTTGTAATATACATAAATATAATTATTCCTATAATAGTAGCAAATACACCTAATGATGTTGATGTAATTATAGACTTAGATACAGAATTTTGTAATTCCTCATAAAATTTAAGTCCATTTTTTTCTGATTGTTCATTTATATTTATCGCATCCTGTATACACTTATTAAATGCTTCTGAGTATGCTACAGCATCTATATCTGCTACTGTTGCGTTAAAGTTCTCTTTCTCTACAATGTTGTATATTTTTTCATATTCTTGTTTTAATATATTTACTTTATTGTAAACATCATTAATTAATTTTTGATTTCCTAAGAATCTACGCTTAAGTATCTCTACCCTTTTAAAAGCACTATCAAAATCTTCTAAAATTACAGACCTATATTTTTCTAAATTTTTTTCAAGAAATCCATTATTCATATTCCTAGAAATTGAAATTATATCTTTCCTAAGCCCCATAGATTGGTTAGTTACTATGTATGGCCCTTCAAATAATTCCGTACTTAATTCTTGTGATTTTTTTAAATTATATATTGCATTAAAGTTTGCAACTGCTGCAAAAATAACTAGAATAAAAAAAGTTACTCCTAGTTTTTTACCTATGTTTAAATTTTTCATATGCGACCTCCAAATAGTTTAAATAATAAAATTCAATATAGCTTATTAAACTAATTTTTATAATCTATACCCTAATATTTAATATCAAAATATATTTTACTCAAAAAAAAATACGCCGAATCATATTTGTAATGAACTGCATATTTTTTGTAACCAATTGTTATTCGCATCTTTAGTTTTTAGCTATAATTTTTATATTTAATTTACATCTAATAATATAAATACATTAAATTCTTCATCATTATAGTCTACTCTTATATCTCCATTATAATTTTCTATACTATTTATTACACTATCTATACCTATACCATGGTTCTCTTTATCTTTTTTTATTGTTATAAATTTATTTCCACTTTTTATTACTTCTTTCATTAAACTGTTTTTTATGTTTATAAATAAATACTGCCCTTTTATACCACTTTTAATTTTAATATATCTTAAATCTTCATATTGTATATTTTCACATGCTTCTATGGCATTATCTAATAAATTTCCAAGTATAACAGATATATCAAAATCACTTATATTTATCTTTGATGGAATTTTTATATCTAAATCAACTTTAATACTTTTTAATTTGCAAACTTCAAGCTTAGATGTTAATATCGCATCAATAATCTTATTATTAGTAATCACTCTAGTTTGCGCATTTGTTATTTGAATATCTAGTTCATTTATATAACTTTTTACATCTTTATATTCTTTCTTATCTATCAATTCATAAAGTATGCTTATATGATTTTTCATATCATGCCATATACGTCTAGTTTTTTCCTGACATTTTTTTATATTTTCATAATAATTATATTGATACTCTAATTGATGATTTAAAATTTTCATATTTTCTTCTAAATGTTTTTTTCTTTTGTTTATACTTATGGCAAATAGTATAACTATCGTGGTCATCATGCCTAAAATAATAACTATATAATTAGAATTATATTTTTGGAGCTTTAATATCTCAATATTAGAATTTGCAACTTGCAAATCTGTGTCTATTATTTCACTCATTAAATACTGAGTATTTTTATAATCTTCTAAATCATTTACTTTGTCTCTATAAACTTTAAACCATTTAATAATTTCATCTTTATTATTTTCTTTAGTATAAACTTTAAGTATGTCATTTAGTACCACAAGTTGCTTTCTATTCATCGTGGTATCTTTTATTTCATTATATGCCATTTCTAAATACTTTATTTGACTTTCGGTTTGGCCATAGTGTTCATATATCATTGCATATAATGTATATAAATTACACCTATGATGTTTAGGAAGTTTATCATCTTCACTTTTTATCCCATTTGCAATTTGTATGCATTTATCAATACTACCTAATTTTAAATAGGCTTTAGCAAGTATAATATTAGTAGATATATACGTATTATATTGAATTACACTATCTTTAGTTAATTTTAATATTTTATTTGCATATTTTATCATTAAGTCAGCATTTTCTTTGTTTTTATAGTAAAGTAAAATATTGTAATATATATCAATTTTTTCCTTACCTTTGTATTTACTCCTTAAAATTTCTGCTTCTTTGAATACTTTATCAGCTTCATCCTCCATACCTATTTCATGTGCTATAGTAACCTTTAGGTATCTTATGGCTATAAGTTCAGATAACATATTTTCATTTTTATATTTTTCATAAAGTTCTTTTGCTAACTTTTCACCTTTATATATGAATATGTATGACTCTGTATATTTTTCATAGGTTACATATATGCCTGCTAGCATAGAATATAAATATAATAATTCTTCTTTCATCCCATATTTTAAAAAATAACGCTCTAAACTATCATAGTTTTCAATCACTTCCTGATAATTTTTATTAGCATAATTATAATGCTGATATAATAATAAGTTTCTACCATAATCATATTTACATAATCTAGTTTCATTTATTTCCTGTTCTAGTTTTTTTAATATTTGATTTATATCTTTATTATATTTCTCTTCTAAAATACCTATGTACTCTTTATATCTTATAAATTCATGTTTAGTGTCCGTATTTATAATCAAAATAGTTGCTATATAAATTATAATTAACAATATAATTTTTTTTATATTTATTTTCACATTATATCCTTTCTTAAAACCTGTAATTTCTCAATTAAAATATCTCTTTGCTAATACATTATATAATCTTTTTATTATATATTAAATTTTTAATCATTAGATTATAACTTTTCACTTAAAAAAGAACAAAGAGATATATTTTATCTCTTTGTTCTTTTTTCTTAATATAGATTAATTTTTATCCTGACAAATAATCCATGAAACTATATTTTATCTCTTCAATCTTACTTCGACTAATAGGTACTCTTTCTCCTGTAGATGTTACTATGTCTTTTGATTCTATTTTTTTTATAAAATCTTGATTTACAATATAACTTCTATGGCATTTTAAAAAGCCTTTATATTTTAGTGTTTGATATGAATCCTTTAGCTTCTCATACGTTTCATATTTTCCACTTAAAGTATTAATAATGATCTTTCTTTTATTCGACTCTATATATACAATTTGACTTAATCTTATTTTTTCAATTCCAGATTGATTACTTATAATAAAATATTCCTCTAATTTTTCATATGAATATTTTATTGCTTCCTTAATTTTATCTTCCATATTATCAGAGTTTTTAATTATATAATTAAATGCCTTTACATCATATCCTTCTAAAGCATATTCTTTGCTATTAGTCAAAAATATTATTTCTGATGTTATATTTAGCTCTCTTATTTTTTTAGCTGTTTCTATTCCATTCATGCCTTTCATGATAATATCTAAAAATATAATATCTACATTAATATATTTTTTACTCAAAGTATTTATTAATTCATCTCCAGAATAGAATTTTAATACGTCTATATCATAACCGTATATTTTTTTTATTCTAATCATCATATCATAATAATTGTTTAAATATATTTCTTCATCATCACATATTGCAATCTTTATCATACAAACTTATTTTATACAATAGTCTAAATAACATTATTGCATAAAACATACTCCTTTCTTATGATACGATTTTTAATACATATTTTCTAAGTATAAAAAACCTCAGACAAGATTTTAATTATAATAAATAATTTTAAATCTCTTTTTAAATTTTACGTATAATACAATAATTTTTTAATATGAAAAATAAAATTAATATTTATTTTCATTACTCTTCTCTATTTATACTGTCTTGCTGAGAAAATCCATTTGGATATCTATTTTTTAGTTTTTGAATATTTCCAAATGCAATATCTTCTAACTTTATATCTAATATATTGCATATATTCCCTAGGTACCAAAGTACATCTCCTAATTCTGATTTTACTTTTTCTTCATCTAATTCATGACCATGGAATAGGTGCTTTTTTATCAAATCTCCAAATTCTCCAGCTTCACAAACCAATCCTAATGTGTAATTAGCAAGCTCCGTTTCATTAAAACTTCTCGTTCTTTGTATTTGTTCTTGATAACTTTCAAATTTCTCTATATTCATTAGATCACCTCATATTAATTCAATATCTTACAATTTCACTTATTATATCATGAAATACGATTTAAAACATATTTATTCCACTGAATTGACTAATAATATAATCAAAAAAAATACATATATAAATACATGTATTTTTATTAATCTTTCTTATATAAAAATTTTAATTTTTTAATATATATACATACTAGTAATATATTTGATATTGGTATTGAAAAAAATATAGCAATCTGCGGTGTTAAATTCATAATATCGTATCTATAAAACAATTCAGGAAGAAGTATAACTAAAGGTATAAGGAATAATAGTTGTCTTACTAGCTCTAATCTACTCGCACTATTCTCATCTCCAGATACTTGCATGAATGTAATTAAAGTATATATTATACCTAAAAATGGAAATCCCGTTACTATTATTTTCATTATAGGTACTGATATATTAGCTAATTCAGTATTATCTGTAAATATTTTTGCTATGTTATAAGTAAATAAATATACTAAAACAGTTAAGGTTATAGAGTAAATCAAACTATATTTTACTATTTTAGACTTTACTATATGCTCTTTTTCTATATCATTTTTCCCAATAAAATATGCTATTAATGCCTGAACTCCTTGGGTTATTCCTATTAGCGGTAATAAAATAACCATATTTATATTGCTACAAATAGACCACGCACCTACATATGACATACTCCCATATCTTATCAAAACCTTATTAATAATAAATCCACTAACACTATTTAATGATTGCATCAAAAACTGAACAAATCCTATCTTAACTAAACATAATAATATTTCTTTTCCTTCTATCAGCTTTAAATTACTTTTTTGTATCCATAGTCCTTTATTTATTAAAAATATCATAGCAAATGTAAAATAAAATATTTCACTAACTAATGTAGATAATGCAATACCCTTTATTCCCATATTAAAAATAAAAGTAAATAATACATTAAATATTATATTAATTGCCGTTGATGAAACACCTACTATAATTTCAACTTTAGGATATCCAAAAGCTCTAATGTTATTAACTAGCATATATCCAACTGAACTAAAAATATTAAATATTATAGCTATATTTAAATAATCTTTTGCAAGCTCCATTACTAGCCCATTTGCCCCAAGTACCTTTAATATAATATCTTGAAATAAAAATATTATTATAGATATCATAGTGCTTGATATAAAACTTGCATACAGTCCCACTTTAAATGTATTATTTATCTTTTCTTTGTTATTCTCACCTAATTTTTTTGATATGACTATACTTGTAGATACTCCAAATATTAATTGCGCAGCAATTAGAAGTAATAGTACTGGACTTAATATTCCCATGGCTGACAAAGCTTCATGACTCATATTACCTAAATGACCTGCAAATGCAGTATCTATCATAGAAGATAGTGATTCAAGAACTAAAGAGCATATAGCTGGAAATGAAAATAAAATGATTAAATTAGATATTGATTTATCTTCAAAAATATTTGCTTTAATCATTCAAATTCTCCATATTATCTAAATTTATTACCATTACTTTTTCGCCTTTTAAATCAACGTCTCCATTAAAATCAAAGCCTATTTTTTTATATAAACCTATAGCATTTTTGTTTATATCATATACGCTTAGGTATATTTTTTTATATCCATATTCACGATATAATTGTTTTATTAAAAGTTTAATGCCATTCTCACCATATCCTTTGCCTTGATGTTCTTGTGAGATTAAAAATCTATCTAGCCATACCCTTCCATTTTTACCCTCATCTAAAAATAAAGCATACATAGCAAAACCTACTGCTATATCTTCATCATATATTCCAACCGTTCTCCATTTTGAATCTTCACTTGCTTCATCTAAACATTCTTCTATAGTTTCTATAAAATTCTCCTGTGATTTCAATACTTTTAGCCCTAAGATGTCTTCTCTATTTTTTTCATTAATATTTTTTATAGTTAAACTCATACTTTGAACTTCTCCTAATTTAGTTAATTATTCAATACTGCCTTCATGTTTTAAAAGCCATGATTTTCTGTGAAGTCCTCCACCATATCCAGTTAAACTTTTATTTGCTCCAATTACTCTATGACAAGGAACTATTATATTTATAATATTTTTACCATTAGTACTACCTACTGCCCTTACTGCTTTTTCATTACCTATTTTCGTAGCAATATTTTTGTATGAAACAGTCTCACCATATGGTATGTCCGTTAATGCAGTCCATACCTTTTTTTGAAATTCAGTTCCTTTTAATTTGAATTTTATATCAAAATCTTTTCTATCTCCATTGAAATATTCATCTAATTGTTTTATAACCTCTTGTAAAATCTCTGGACATTCTGAAGATTCGTTTGCATCCTCTACGTATAACACTGAAATCAATTCATTTTCTGTTGTACATATTTCTAAAATACCCACAGGTGAATCATAATAAGCAAAAAATTTTTTATCCATATCTATCCTCCAAAATAAATTAGTTTATACTCTATACCATTTTGTTCATTATATCATATCAGTGACATTACTTTTTTAATATATCCTATAAAATTATCTTTATAAACGTTTCTTGAGTATAATTCAATTTATATATCTTCAAATATATATAAAAGATCCCTTAAAATATTAAGGGATCTCTTTCTCTAATAAGCTATTTTTAGTTTAACATAAATCTATAACTTGAACTTGATATACTACTGTTATAATTTGACCTGGCGTCATTGTATTTAAGTTAAATCCAGCAGATGGATTGTAATCTGGGTATGCTACACCATTTATAGTTACTGATCTTAATACAAATATAGAGTTTTGAGGAGTTGGGTCTAAGAATACAACATTAGTTGCATTTATATTACCTACATTAGTAACTACAACTGTATAAGTTATCGTATCTCCTATCGTAGCAAATTGTTTGTTTACTGATTTATTTACGCTTAAATTACCATATGCAATATTTGTTGTTACAGTATTTGAATAACTTGTGCTACTGTACGGATTTTGTTTTGGATCAACTACATATTGGAAAGGAATAATAGCTTGGTTTGTTACTTGATTACTTGAAGGTACTGACTTCACAGTTACAGTAAATATTACAGTTACGACATTACCTATTCCTATATTACCAAGGCTAAATCCAGCTGTTGGATCATATGTTGGCTGGCTAGTTCCATTTACAGTTACACTTCCTTTATTAAATGTTACTCCGGTAGATGGTGTATCTTGGAATAATACATTATTATCTATAACATTCCCTACATTAGTCAATGTTACTGTATAAGTTAAAATATCTCCTAGTGTAGCTATTGGTTTATCTACAGCTTTTGTAGTATTTATCTTACCTAAAACAACGTTAGTTGTTACAGTATTACTGTTTTGAGTCTTAGTTATTATAGCTGTATTAGGGTTTATATAATAACTAAATTGAGCACTAGAAGTATTTGTTACATATGGTGGTGTTGGTAGCGAATTTATCTTAGCACTGAATACTACCGTTACTGTTTGACCTGGAGCTAAGTCTGACAATGAGAATCCAACTGTTGGGTCTAATGATGGATATACTACTCCATTTATAGTTACAGTCCCTGATACATAAGTCAATGCTGATTGTAATGAATCTATAAATTGTATACTGGTAGCATTTATGTTACCTGTATTAGTTATCGTTGAAGTGTAAGTTACTGTATCATTAACGCTAGCATACATCTTATCTACAGTTTTTGTATTAGATAAACTACCTAAGTTTATATTAGTAGTTACTGTATTTGATGTTGCACTTATCGGATAAGTTGATCCTTGAGGATTTACATAATATACTCCATTAACTAATGCATAATTCGTTACTTGTGGTGGTGATGGAAGTGCTGTTACTGTTGCTTGGAATTGAACCAAAGATGTATTTCCAGCTATAAGGCTATTTGGCAAATTAAATCCAACAGTAGGATCATAATTTTGATAACTTACTCCATCTATTACTAAAGTTCCTGATTTAAATACTGCACCATTAGATAAGAAATCTGTAAAGAATAATTGTGATATAGTTGTATTCCCTGTGTTTTGAACTGATACATTATAGTTTAGAGTATCTCCTATAGTTGCATACGCTTTATCTACTACCTTAGTTGCAGTTAAGCTAGGTATTACTATAATAGTTGATACTGTATTAGATTGAACTGAGTTGCTATAATATTGACCATTAGGATCTACCTTATAAGAGAATGTTCCTACTACAAAGTTTAGTACTGTGCTCTGAGTTGGTGCAGGTATAACAGTAACTGTAAATGATACAGTAGCATAGCCTAATGTTGATATTGTTCCTATGATAAATCCTTTAGTTGGATCATAAGTCGGCTCAGACTTACCATTAACTATTACAGATCCCTCATTAAATGTAACATCCATTTGTAAGTTATCTGTAAATATCACATTACTTGCATCTACGTTACCAGTATTATTTATTACAACTGTATAAGTCAATATATTACCCATAGTAGAATATGATTTGTCTACGCTCTTTGTAAGTGTTATTGTTCCAACATTTATTTGAGTAGTTACTGTATTAGAGTTAACTTGCGCTACTATAATAGATCCACTTGGATTTACATAATATGAGAAAGTTATATTTGCTGTATTGCTTACTAATGATGGAGTTGGTAAAGATGCTACAGCGGCATTAAATGTAACAACTACAGTAGCACCAGGTGATATATTACCTAATGTGAAACTTGCATAAGGATCATACGTTGTATAAAATGTTCCATTTATAGTCACTGACCCTGTTACAAAAGTTAATCCAGTTGGTATAACATCTCTAAAGTTTATAGAACTAGCCACTACATTACCTGTATTTACTATATTTACTGTATAAGTCAATATATCTCCTACTGTTGCGTATGCTTTACTAACTGATTTAGTAGCTGTAAGTAATCCTATATTTATCATTGTCGTTACTGTATTACTTGTTGATTGTGTTGTTATAATAGGGTTATTTGGATTTATATAGTAACTATAAGATGTTGTAGCTGCATTGTAAATAATGTAGCTTGTTGGTAAAGTCTGAACTGTTACTGCAAATGTTACCGTAGTAGTTCCATATCCAGGTATATCAGATAAAATAAATCCTTTATTTGGATCATAAGTTGATTGAGTTGTTCCATTTATTTTTACAGATCCACTAACAAATGTAGCATTTGATTGAATCATATCTTTGAATACTATATTAGTAGCATTAGCATTTCCTGTATTATTTATAGTTATACTATAGTTTAAAGTATCCCCTATCGTTGCATATGACTTATCTACTACTTTTGCAAGATTTAACATACACACTTCTATATATGTTTTAACAGTATTAGAAGGAGTTGTCGTTGTAACAGGACTATCTGATGGAGTTAACTGATAAGTGAACGTTACATCAGCAGTATTATCTATTTCTCCACTTGCTGGTAATGAGCTAACATTAACACTAAATACCACTGTATGAGATTGATTTGGTATCAAGTCACTTAAATTAAATCCTGTATTCGGATTAAATGTTGATTGAGATATACCATCTATAACTACTGAACTTGTGTTAAAAGTAGCTCCATTTGGTATTAAATCTTGGAATGCTAACTTAGTTGCATTTACTGAACCTGTATTTGTTATAGTTACGCTGTATGATAAGTTATCTCCAACTGTAGCATATATCTTATCTACTGATTTAGCAATTGTTAACTCTCCAACTGCAACATAAGTTTGAGTAGTATTAGTATTTATAGCTGCTTGTGTAGTTTGTTGACCTACAGTATATTCATAATTAATTACAGCATAGTTGTAAACTATATTGTTAGCCGGTCTGGTTTTTACTGTAGCCTCGAAAGTTACTGTTGTAGTTGAACCTGCCTCTATATCTTGTAATGAGAATCCTTTATTAGGATCATACCCTTTTTCTTGATTTCCATTTATATATACTGAATCAGTAACAAATGATATATTTAAATCTAATATATCTTCAAATAATACTTGTTTAGCTGACACATTGCCTTCATTACTTACATTAATTGTAAAGTTTAAAGTATCTCCAATTTTAGCTATTGATTTGTCTACTGATTTATTAGCAGACATTATAGTATCATAAACATAAACTGTCGTTTGGTTAGATGTTGCTGTCTTTGTTGTAGGGCTTCCTTTAGGATCTATATGATATGAGTAAGTTACACTACCAGTATTTAATAACTCATTATTTAATGGTATTGAATTAGCTGTTACTGTAAAACTAATTGTAGTTTGCTGTCCTACAGGTATATCACTTAAACTAAATCCATTGTTAAGATTTAAGCTTGGTTGATTAACTCCATTTATATATACTGATCCTGTATTAAATGAAGATTCTCCCTGGATTGTATCCTTGAAAGATAAATTAGTAAGATTTGTGTTACCTGTATTAGTTACCACAAAATTATAAGTTATAACATTATTTAATTTAACTATGCTTCTATCTGCAGCTTTAGTTATTGTCAAATTACCCATATTTATATAAGTTGTTACAGAGTTACTAGCTACATTTGCTGATATAGGTGGTAAATTTGGATTTAATTGATATTGGTAACTAATATTAGAGGTATTTGTTACATATCCATTACTTGGAACACTTGCTACTGTTACTTCAAATACTATTGTTGCTGATGATCCTGGAGTTATAGTTTCTAAAGTAAATCCAACAGTTGGATCATAACTCGAATAAGGTGTTCCGTTTATTTTTACCGATTCTTTTACAAATGTCGTATTACTCGGTATATTATCTATAAAATTAGTATTTGTTATATTTATATTACCATTGTTAGCTATTACTGAAGTATAAGTCAAAGTATCCCCAACCGTTGCATATGCTTTGTCTACACTCTTAGTATTGGTTACTGACATCATACTTATATTTGTAGTAACTATGTTACTTGTCAAGCTACCATTTACATAAGGTGATGTTGGAGTTAATTGATATACAAATGTCATATTAGCTGTGTTGTTTATTGTTGGAGGTGTTGGAACAGTTGTTACAGTTGCTTGGAATGTTATAACTTCACTACCTCCTGCACTAATATTACCTATAGAGAAACCTGTATTCGGATTAGCACTTGGGTTGTTTACGCCATTTACATATACTGAACCCGGCACAAACGTTGCACCATTAGCAATAATATCTATAAAGTTAACATTCGTTAAAGATACTGTACCAGTATTATTAACTGTGACAGTATAATTTAAAGTATCTCCTATCGTTGCATATAATTTATCTACACTCTTAGTTAATGTTGCTGAATAACTATTTATTGTTGTTGTGACAGTATTACTTGTTGCAGTTTTAGTTACAGGTTGTTGAGATGGATCTACATAATAGCTAAATGCTGTTGTAGCACTATTTTTAATAACATTAGGGTTTGGTAACTTATTTATAGTCGCTTGGAAACTGACAGTTACAACTTGACCCATATATATTGTTCCTAATGTAAAACCTTTATTTGGATCATATGAAGGTTGGCTTATTCCATTTACCATAACAGATCCTGTTGCAAATGTTGCTTCTGCTTGAAGTGTATCATTAAATAGAGTGTTAATTACAGTAGTATTTCCTGTATTTGTAGCTGTAAATGAGTAAGTTAAAGTGTCTCCTACTACTGAGTATGATTTATCTACACTTTTAACTAAATCTATTGTCCCTAGAGGGTCATACGTTACAACAGTATTAGAAAATATAGTTTTAGTTACTACAGGAGAAGTTGGATTAACTTGATATGTTATATTCGCTTCTGACATATTTGGTATATATCCAACTGGTGGTGTTTTGACTATCGTAGTTGCAAAAACTATGGTCGCTATCTCTCCAGGATGTAAATCCTCTATAGAGAATGATTGACTTGGATCATAGCTTGGATAATTAACACCATTTACATATACAGTTCCTGGATATAAATTCATCCAAGCACCAATATAGTCTGCAAATATAATATTTGTTAAATGTACTGTACCTGTATTCTGTATAGTTGTTGTATAAACAAGTATATCACCCAATTGTGCATAAGTTTTATTTACACTTTTTGTTATAGTATATAAGGCTTGATTTATAGTAGTTTGAACAGTATTACTATAGACTGTATTAATTAATGTACTAGCATTAGGGTCTGGCTGATAATTGTATAATAAACTTGCATGGTTATATACTATATTTGGATTAGGAACAGAATTAACTGTAACTTTAAAAGTTATTTCTACTATTTCACTTGGACATATAGTTCCTATAGTAAATCCTTGCGTTGGATCATAATTTGGATAGGATACTCCATTTATATATACTGATCCTGATACAAGTGATATCTGGGATTGTAAGCTATCTAAAAACATTGTATTAGTAGCATTTATATTACCGCTATTACTTACATTAATTGTATAGTATAAAGTATCGCCTATACTTGCATAAGCCTTATCTACACTTTTAGATATATTCATACATACATAATTTGCTATAGTATCAACTTTATTAGAATCTTTTTCTGAACTTATAATACTACTGCCTTGTGATATTTGATATTTGAATGGAACTTGAGCAATATTTTCTATTGTATTTGCAGGATTAAGTTGATTAACTAAAACTTGATAAGTTACAGTTGTAGTCTGCTGAGGGTTGATAGGATTTGTTAGCGTAAATCCAGTGAACGGATTTAAGTCTGATTGTGATGTTCCATTTATTTTAACACTACCTGTAACAAATGATACTCCTGGTATTGGTGGCTCTTGTACTTGAACATTAGTTGCAGACTCATTTCCTATATTTGATAAGCTTAATGTATAAGTCACTGTATCTCCTATATTAGGATAATTATTACTATTACATCTTTCTCCTATAACATCTACATAATTAACTTGTATAGACGTACTATTACTAAATATAGTTTGCTCTCTTAGATATCCATATTGATTATATATATATCCAAATGATACACAAGATAAGTTATTTACTTTTGTTGATGGAGATAGCGAATTTACTTTAGACTCAAATACTATCTGGGTACTTGCTCCAACATTCATATCAGGTAAAGTAACTCCTACTGTAGGATCATCATCTGGGTAATTTGTTCCATTTATATATAAACTTCCATCTACAAATGAACAATATTGATTAACTTTATCTTGGAACAATATATTTGTTGCTGATATTGAACCTATATTGTTTATATTTATTGTGTAAGTAACAGTATCTCCTACACTAAGAGATGTTGTAGAAGCTGACTTTGTAATGCTTAATAATCCTTCTTGTACTATTACTTGAACTGTATTAGTTGAATCATAGTTTGTAATAGTATTTTGGCCTGATGTAAATTGATAGCTATAGTTCACTGTTTCATATAATAATACTCCATTATACTCTATTGGCCCTGATGGTAATTTATTCACTATGACAGTAAACGTTACATCTACTATACCATGTGTAGGAACACTTCCTATATTAACACTCTTAGTTATATCCGCACCATTCATAACAGTTCCATTAACTACAACAGAGTTAGTAACAAATGTACAACTTTGATCTAATACCGTAGATAACATAACATTATTAGCTGCTACAGATCCATTATTAGTAATCTGAATTCCATATACCATCTGCTCTCCAACTTCAACATTATATTGACCATCACCATCTATATCATATAACATCAAAGAAGCTGTTAGGTCAGGAGCTTGAGCAAGTACTTGAGCACCTAATGCTACTAATTGAACTCCATCGCCCACGGTACCTTCAGTTATTTGTCCTGCTAATAATGTTTGATTCGGAATCAGCGTGCTAGATATATCTACATCTGTTATATCCCATTTATTTCTTCCTCCTAATGTTTGAATAGGAGCAAAACCATCGTTATTATTAGTCCCGTTAGTACCATTTATATTTAAAAGTCCATTACTAGAGTTAGTTTGGTCGGCTACATTTATTATCCCTGCAAAAAAGTTATTTCCTGGGTTGTTTGGAGCGGTTCCTGGGTTTATATTCGGACTATTTACAGTATTACCAATATTACTTAATTGTGCAAAAGATGGACCTAGTGATACACTCTCTATCCCACTTAAAGGTTCTCCATTTGCCGCAGCTATGAAAACATTTCCTTTTAAATTTGATGGAGTTGAAGGGGTTGTAAATCCTGATATTGTTGTTTGTAAAGGTGTACTTGGAGTTGCTACGGATATACCTGATTCATAAATAATTTGCTGTGGCTTAAATGAATCATTTCTATATATTACTGTTAATGACCATCCAGCTCTTGAATTACTTAATCCTGTACGAGGAACACTTATAGGAACACTAGCTACAGTGTAACTACCTGACAGTGCAGATTGTACATAAGTTGTTACATCAGCTGCTCTATATCTATCTATGGTTCCAGACGTACCAGTATAACTATCTGTATATTGAGGTGTTATTTGATAACTTCCTTTTGAAGTGGCAAATGTTATTGGATTATCTTGTATACTTCTAAGATCTAAAGAACCTGATACATTGCTATATACAGTAGAATACCATACAAGTTCTGCATAAAGAATTGTACTATTAGATAGTATATTTAAATTAGCTGTACTTCCTGATTGACTCCAATCTCTAGTTGTTGTACCATCTGTTTTTATAAGGTCAGAAGTATTTACATCTGGAGCAGTTGTACTTCCACATACTACTAAACTATTTCCAGTAGATACTAATATTGCCTTATCAATTGCTGAGAAATGTTGTGTTAGTGCCACTTTATTTCCTCCTATTTACTAAATTTAATAAGCCTAAGTCTTCCTATAAAAAGACCTTAGTATATAATACTAAATTTCTATTTTTTGGTTACTATTTTTAAATTAATATTTAAAATTTGTCTAATTTTGACGTAACACAATATAAAATTTTTAATATAATGTAGAAAGTAAATTTTAAGGAGCGATACTATGCCCTCTAGTATACTAAGTATGAGTATTGTTGAAACTCAAAATGTTCCAATTATAATAGGAAACACTTCTTCTTTTAATGTAAGTATCCAAAATCTTAGTTCTAGCCAAAGATTATATAATTTAGGTATTTCTCTAACATTACCTGATGGTATGGTTCTTTCATCATCTACTATTCCTCAAACTTCTAGCATTACAAATGTAGACAACAGCGTCACGTATTCCTGGATAAATATTAAGGACCTTGCTCCTATGGAAATAAATTTTAGCTTTAGTATAACAGTAAAATGTAATACTAAATTTAAAAATGGATCTACTATTCCTTTTGGATATAATTTTTCTGGAATAAATGTAGAATGCCAAGTGGACACCATGCCTAGGGGAGCCTATGATATAGGAAATGAAGTGATTACTCAACAAATATCCATGACTTACGTAACTGTTAGATTTGCTAGTACTATAACAACTTCTGAAAAAGTTTTAAAGGGTGCTGGAACTTCAGCTTCTTTAAATGATTATACTCAAGTAACTACTGCTACATGTAAAGTTTTAAATAACTCAATCTCAACTTCTTTAGTAAATATATCAATACTATTACAGGATGGTATAAGATATATTGGAAATATTACCATATATGGTACTGATGCCTCTAAATTTTCTAGTCCTACTATAAGTACAGTTAATATTAATGGCACTATATATACTCAGCTTTATTATGGAAATGTTAATCTATCTATAAATAGTAATACTACATTAACATTTAGCTACGCAGTGTGGAACCAGTATAATAACAATCAAGGAAGCTTTATAGTACATGGAACTATGCTAAATATGTTAATTAACATGACATCTGCTGATCCTCTCATTACTTCCTCTTCAAATAGTAGTACTAGTTTTGCTGCTATGGATTTAATAATAACAACTTCCACAAATAGGCCTACGGTAGATGTCCAAACAAGCTTCACTTACACCTATGTTTTTAAGGTTGGCCAATACTATAATATTCAAAACATTATAGTTAATTATTTCATCCCAGATGGTATACTTTATTTGTCTAGTGCTCCATCTCCAACTTCAGCTGTAAATAATCCTACCTTGCAAGGTTATTATTTAACGTATAATTTTTCTTTGGCAACTCAAAATTCTACTAAAACTGTTGCTATTTACGCTAAAATAGATAGCTACTATAGATATAAATTAGATATCCAATCTTTAAATTTACCTGTAGTAGCTTATGATCCATTTTTAGCTACAGCTAATATTTTAGGAACTCTTGTTGGCCCATTTACTCAAGTTAGCGATAGCTCTAGTGTTAGTTCCAACATAGGAGTAGGAACTATAACAAAACAATTTATAAAAGGGTATTATAAAGATGGAACTCCTAAAACTATAAATACGTTAGCTCCAGGTGATTTTGCAGAATATCTTCTAACTTATAATGCATCTACATTACAAGCAACGCAAAAAGGAATTTATATAGATGATTTTTTCCCACTATCTGCAGATCCGATTGATAGTCTTAACTATGTATACACTAATATTACCCCTATAAAGCCGCCACAATTGATTAGCCCTCATGGAGTAGATTTCTATTATGGAGATTTGTCAGGATTATCAACATGTACTATTGATTTTAAAATTCCTATAGCATCTCTTGGATCATCAGCTCGAAATGCTAATTTAATGAAATTAAAAGGGATAAATACTTATGGATATGCTTATAGTAACCGATCTCAAGTAAATATTAATATAGGAAGTCCAAACTTAAGTTTAACAAAATCCGTATCAGGTCCTAATAAAAGTGCTATTCAAGCAAATGAAATTTACACTTACACCGTTACTATAAGTAATTCAAATAATCTTGGTAGTGAAACAGATGCCTTTGATTTTACCCTAAATGATACTTTATCATCTTCTTGGTCCGCACTTAATCCTAACAGTATAAATGTGACTGGAACAGGAAGTTATAATTCTCCAATCATTCAAAGTAACAACATCGTTGTATATATAAATAAATTATCCCCAGGCCAATTTATAACATTAACATATCAAGTAAATATAAGCTCTATTTTAGCTCCTGGAGTTAATATTACTACTACCGCTACAAATACTAATCCCTATTCACAGATTTATAATGCAAGTTCAACTAACTTTCAATATAGTAATCTAAATAAAAGTGTTTCAGTTACTTTATCATCATCAGCTATAGATATTACAAAAACTAACTTTCCTAATACTTTCAAAGTTGGTTCTCCTATAACTTATACTCTTACAATTACAGTTCCTCAAGGGACTATAGCTTATGGACTATATGGAAAAGATATTTTACCAAGTGGAGGGCAATTATATTTAGGGCCTTCGTATAAAAATGGTATTCTTATTACACCTACAGTTTCTTCAAATACTATCACTTTACCAACTGAGGGAACTGTTGATGCTAGATTATCTGTTCAAACAATATCATATATAATTACAGCTAAAATAAATAATGCTAATAAAAGTATCAATACTACAACATCAACACAAACAAATACGTTCCAATGCTTATATCAGCAAATCCAAAGTGGAAGCTTTAGTACTATAAGTAAGAGCCTAACTGTAACAATAAATCATCCGAATTTATTAATGACACTAAGCGCAATAGATAAAACAACATCTACTTTATATACTAAAACAGCCACTATAAATACTAACTCTATAGTACAATTTAAATTAAATTTTCAAAATAACAGTTTAATTAATTTATCAAACGGAACTATACAAATTCCTATAAATAGCAACTTTTTATTTTATTCAATAGATACGACAGTACTATGTAGTGCGACATATAATATCTCTTCAAAAACAATTATTATAACTGTTCCTAGCTTAAATCCATCAGTTTCAGGTTATATTGCTTTCACTGTTATACCTCTATCAACATTGAATTCAGGAACTACTATAAACACCCAAGCAACAGCTATTTCATATTATAACGATATATCTCCTACTAAAGTCTATTCTGGAGAACAAAGTAATGTATTAAGCTGTTTATTGCAACCAGGTGTTTCCTTATTGCCTGATCCTTTATACAAGATAAATGACTCAACATCATTCTATGTCACACCTCCTGGAAATACAGCTATAATTTTGAATTATTTTAAAAATACTGGTGGTGGATATGATAGCTTTACTTTAGAAATACAAAAAGTTAATATTAATTATAGCCTATATATAAATGATATTAAGATAGCAGATATTCCATCAAATACACTCTATCAAGAAGACTTGCCTCAAATAGCAAATTTAGCACCTAATGAAACTGCTATAATAAAGATTACTGCTGCAATTCCTGCAGATCAACCATTAGGTATAGGATATAATTTTATTGTTACTGCCATATCTAAAACTAGTCCTTATCCAAGTCAAACTGTTTTAAATATAGATCCTAATCCATTTTAAATAAATAAAAAACATCGATTAATCTAAGATAATCGATGTTTTTTAATAATATAATAACAAACTTATATTCATAAATATTTTATTGTTATTTATTAAATTAGATGATGCATACTCAATCGTTCCTTTTATATCTTCTTTATTAGTAAAAGTTATGCCAATAGGTACCAACATATCTGTAGAGAACCCAAATACACCTTTTATAAATCTATTATTACATTTATACCTATAACATATTTCATATTCTATTTTTCCTATTATTAAGAGAGTAAATAAATTTAAATGTGGACTATTTATAAGCTTAATTTCAATTATTTGCAATTTATACCTATCATTTATTATTTCATCTATATTTATTTCTAGAGTATTTTCTAATAATACTTGTTTAAATAACTTATCTTCACATATTGTTTTAACATAATTACTTTTTTTTATATCTCTATATGGAGGTTTCTCTACATTATATATATAATCATACCCTACAGTAGAGTAGTTAATTATCGGCTTACAAAAGTATATCGGCAATACCAATACTTTAAAAGTTATTTTTATTTTTTCTTGTGATTTTAAACTTCCCAAACGAAAGCCATTTTCTGGATTTAAACATCTTTTTTTAACTTCATTCACTGTTATGGAATTTTCAATAAAGTCGGTACCCATTGGAATGTTATCTTGAAAGAATAAATTATTTGTAGTTACTTTTCCTATATTGCTGATAATAATTGTATATATTAGTACGTCAAATGGGTATGTCTGCTTTTTATTTACAGATTTACTAATCTCCAATGTGTCTTTTATAATCTGTGTAGACACAGTATTACTAAACATAGTCTTGCTGATTATAGGTGCTTGCGATGATAATCTGTATTTATAATTTATCCTGCATTCATTTATTACTTTCATAAAATCACCATTTAATATTTTTATATACTCTATCTAATGTTCTTCTAAATATTGAATCAATAAAGTAATGCTAACTATAGCCTTGCTGTTGTCCAGAGGAGCCGTACTTATATCTTCAATTAAATATCTTAAGTTTACTATTTCTTCATTACATGTATCCTTAGGTATTACTATAAATGTGCTAAAAGGGATTTTAACTTCTTTTACAATGTTATTACATTTATTACAATTGATATAGTAGGTTACTAATAAGCTCAAACTTATTTCACCTAAAACTACTAATTTTTTTCCAGTTAAGTGTTGACCTTCTAACGATGTTCCTTCCATTGTATTTATTATTTTTGTTGATACTATATTTAAGCTTGGAATAGTAGATTCTATTTTAGATATCCTTATTTCTTGATTATTGTAGTATGAATTTCTATATAAATTATTCCTATCATTTCCTTTTTTATATGCATCAATATTAAGGTTAACCGTTTCGTAAACATTAAACTGTTTAAAATACCTTAAAGCTTCTAGTTCTTCTGGGCAGGAAAAACTAGAGACCATTTTTTGTAAATCAACTTTCATATTTTATTTTCCTCCCTAAATTATTTATTTTATATAGTACAAGATGCTAATATGTAATATCTGTTATATATAATATGAAAATTTTTATTTAAAGTACCCTTTTGCTAAATTAAATTCATGCATTTTATAAATAAAGTAGGGAAAAATACTTTTAAACATTAAGTATAATTAATCCTTTGGAGGTATATATTTATGAGTTTAAAAACACCTATAAATCGTAGTTTTAATATTATCTGCCCCAAGTGTGAACATAAATATTTATATGATTTAAGATTAGATGAACTTAAAGAGTTAAGTCTTAATAAAACTTCTTCTGATTTAGAAAATCAATATGAATTTTTATCTTATGTTGTTTGTAAAAATCCTTTATGTAATTATGACATGGAATTAAAAGGACACATTTGTGAATATCCCGAAAATATAGTAAAGTCAGCTGAAATATTTTCTACAAAATAAAAACAAGTGAATTTATAATTCACTTGTTTTTATTTTGAATTCTCTATAAGATGTTTCATAGTCTCCTTATTCATTCCACCTGGAACATATTGAGTTATATATCCTTCTTTATCTATTATAAATGTCGATGGAAATGCATTAATTCCATATTGATAAACTAGGCTTCCACCTTCATCAAATAATATAGGAAAAGTATGATTCTCTTTTTCTAAAAACTTTTTTATATGCTCTTGATTTCCTTCTCTGCCTAGATTAGGTGATGCAACCCCAAGTATCACTACCTCATCATTATTTTTATTATATTCTTTATATAAATCTTCTATATAAGGCATTTCTTCTCTACATGGAGGACACCAAGTAGCCCAAAAGTTTAAGAATATAGTTTTTCCCTTGTAATCACTTAACTTATGCTCTTTACCATATTGATCATATAAATTAAAATCTAATGCTTTTATTTTTTCTTCCTTAGCTTCCTCTTTTCCTTCTGAATCAGATATACTTTGGTTGTTTTCTATTTTATTTTCATTTTGAATTTTAGAAAAATCAACTTTATTGTTAATTCCATTTATTATCATTATCAGTCCTGATATAACAAGGATAATTCCACTAATTTTTTTAATTTCTGTCATATAAGATTTGATTTTTTGTACTCTATTAATTAACTTATTATAAAATAGAGCAACTAATATAAATGGTAATATAAATCCTATGGTATATATCCCTATTAATAAATATGCTGTAGATGAATTATCTGCCGTTGATGACATTATTAATACAGATGCTAGCATAGGTCCTATACACGGAGTCCACCCAAAACTAAATGTAAATCCAAGTAAAAAAGCTGTTATTGGATTCATTTCTTTTGATTTTAATTGAAGTCTTTTTTCTGTATTTAATAAATTTGATTTTATAATATCTAAGCAGAATAATCCCATAAATATAATAATTATTCCACCTAATATCATTATTATATCTTTATTTGCATTAAAAAATGTTCCTAAAGCATTTAATGATGACCCTAGTATAAAAAATGTTATCGAAATACCTAATGTAAAGAATATTGTATTTTTAAATAAAGCACTTTTAGCAAAACTCCCTTTATTCAAGTTTTCTACACTACTATTAGATAACATACTTAAATATATAGGTAGTATAGGTAATATGCATGGTGATAAAAATGACAATAAACCCTCTACAAATACAACCATTAAGTTTATTTTTTCCATTGAACTCTCCTAACTATTTTTTCTATACTTCTTTTATCATTGATGGTGATAATATATCATTGAGAGCTTCTGTCATAGTTGGATGTGCATAAATTCTATCTCTTAAATAAGTATATTTGACCTCCATATCTATAGCTAATTGTATTAGATGTATAAGCTCACTAGATTCTTCACATATCATAGTTGCTCCTAGAATTTTTTCACTTTCTTTATCTATAACTATTTTTATAAATCCATCAGTTTTTCCTATTTGTTTAGCTCTAGGTATAGATTCTACTGCCATTTTTGCAACTAATATATTATACCCTTTTTCTTTTGCTTGTTTTATATTTAATCCAACTCTAGAAAATGCAGGATCTAAAAATAACACATTTGGAATATTTTTCCTATATGTTGTTTTTCTAGTCTTATCTTCAAACAAGTTATTTCTTATTATTCGGTAATCATCTAATGAAATATAAGTAAATTGAGGTCCTCCATTTACATCACCTATCGCCCAAATATTTTTAACTGTAGTTTCTAATACTTTATTAACTTTTATAAATCCTCTTTCATTTAATTCTATATTTGCTCTTTCTAAATTTAATCCTTCTATATTTGCTTTTCTACCTGTAGCTATTAATACTACATCACTGTCCAGTTCTCTATATTGATTATCTTCATTTTTTATATATATTAACTTAGCTAATTTATTTTCCTCTTTTATTTCAACTATTGATACATTATTTAAGAAATTTACATTCCTTTTTTGTAATATATTTATTACTTCTTCTGAGTCATCACTATCTTCATTTGGAAGTATTGTACTATGAGTGTTAACTACAGTTACTTTACTTCCAAATGAAGCATAAATTCCAGCAAATTCAAGTCCTATATATCCAGCTCCTATTATTGTTATATTCTTAGGCAGTTTTTTCAGTTTCATTAAAGTTTCATTTGTATAAACTATATTAGAGTTTTCTATCCCTTTTATACTTGGTATATTTGGCTTTGATCCTGTATTTATAAATATCTTTTCACCCTCTAATAAAACATTTTTTCCCTCTATAGTTTTTACTTCTATAGTTTTTACTTCTATAGTTTTTCCATTTATAAATGAACCCTCGCCTACAAATATAGTAATATTTTCATTACTATTTAATTTATTATAATTTGCACTTCTTAGTTTTGTTATTAAGTCTTCTTTCTTATTTATTGATTCTTCATATCTTAATTCTTTTTCACTAAACTTATTTAAACTTTCTCTTCTTATTTCACTTGCTTGATTTTCTAATATTTTAGTAGGTATACATGCTTGGTTTATACATGTACCACCGTACATTTCTTTTGATTTCTCTATTAACGCTACCTTTTGACCTCTGTTAGCTAAATCTGTAGCTAATGTTTTTCCACCTTTTCCGAATCCTATTATTATTGCATTAAATTTATTTATCATATTAACAGCACCTTTCTTTTCATCTTATATATATACTATATAATCAATATAAGATAATGAAAATTAGGTACTTTTTAGTAACCTGGTAATTTTGTACAACAACCAAAAAGCTGTAACACTAAATCTTAGTGTTACAGCTTTTTAATTACATTTATAAAATTCTTTTTGCTCCAACATAAGTATTTTTCCAATAGCTAGTGTTTACATCCACTTTTTTTACTACTCCTTTTGAATTTGGTGCATGTATCATTTTTCCATCCCCTACATATATCCCTACATGAGTTACACGACCGCTTGAGTCTGAGCTTGAAAATATCAAATCTCCAGATTGTAAGTTAGATTTGCTCACTGATTTACCTACTTTATATTGATCTCTTGATACTCTTGGAGTTTTTATTCCATTTTGACCAAATACATAGTGTACGAGTCCAGAGCAATCAAAGCTATTCGAACCTTCTGCCCCCCAAACATATGGCTTACCTAGCTGTTCATGAGCCTTTTTTACTATTGCTTGAACTTTACTAGATTAATCAACTGAATTAGTCGTTTGAGAATTATTTTGATTTGAGCTATTAGAGCTTGAACTATATTTATTTGAATTTATATACTTAGCACTTCCCCATCCAATTTTTCCGTTTGATAGTTTTATTTTATACCAGCTGCTACCTCTCTCTATTATTTGAACATTAGTATTTCTTTTCGCATTAGATATTATCTTATAAGAAGCGCTTGGCCCCGATCTTATATTTAAAGTAGTAGCAGTTATTACTCCTTGTGGATTATCTGCATACGTATTAGATATTGATATAGCTGCACTCATAATCGTTAATCCTGCTATCGTTTTTATACTCTTCCTCATAATAGTTCTCCTCTTTATTATTATATTTAATAATATATATTTTTTTCTTAAATTATTTGCTTCTTTATGTATAAAATATATCAATAAAAAAAAAGTACCTCAATTAGGTACTTTTTTGTAACCTACATATTTAATTATCACAGACAAGATTTTTATTACTCCAATATATCATTGTTTCCATGATAGGAAGCAATTTTAATCCAGCCTCACTTAAATAATAGGTAGATTCTACTGTATTATTTAAAATCTTTTTATCATTTATTACTATATCATTACTTATTAATAAGTCTAGTTGCTGAGTCAACATCTTTTTTGTACAGCCTTCTACAGCTCTTTGTAACTCTCCAAATCTCATTTTATTATCTTGAAGCTCCCATATTATTGCAGCAACCCATTTTTTCCCTAGTATGTTTGATAAAGCTTCTACAGGACAATCGTATATAATCTCATCTATATTATACATACTTACATCTCCTTTATATCGAGTACTTATTTATAATCAATAATTATATTTATTATAATTAATCAGTTATAAAATATAACATATTATTTATATAATTAAAAGCGTAGATTTCTCTACGCTTTTTATATAAATATAAAATTATAAATATTCTTCAACTTTTTCTTTCAAACTATCTTTAGGTATAAAACCTACTAATCTATCCATTTCCTTTCCATCTTTAAAAATAACCACTGTTGGAACAGTTGTTACTATAAATCTTTGGGCAAGTTCCATACTTTGGTCTATATCAACTTTTAAAAATTCTGCACTTTCCTTCATTTCATCTCCTAATGAATTATACACTGGAGACAACATTTTACATGGTCCACACCAAGTTGCAAAGAAATCTACTACAACTGTTCCTTTTTTGTTTTCTACACTATCAATAAATTCATTAGTTTTTATTATTTTTGACATAATCTTAATCTCCCTTTTTATACATATAGTTTATCTTTATTTATATAGCAATAATAACTTTTTTCATTTGTTTCTATACTTAATGAATCATCATTTATAATTACTTCGTTTATGCTTGAATCTTCAACCTCACACACTGTATATTCATCAGAATTTCCAAAACTTAAATATGCCTTATTAGCTTTTGCTTCATATCTAAATCTAACATTTGCGTTACTTATCTTTACATCGTTACCCTCGATTTTATGTTTTATTATTACATCAGTATATTCATTTTTATTTATTACATCCTTTATTTTATAAGTTAATTTGTTATTCATATTTATCTCAAATCCTTTCTAATTGATTATATAACTAATATAACAAACATAAATCAGCCCCTCAATTAGGTACTTTTTTGTAACCACTTATAAAAACTATCCCTATAGAACATTTCAGTCTATCTTATGCATATATAATAATAGTTAGTTTTATATAAAATTAATTAAATACATTAAAAACTGTTTTTATCCTATAAAGGAGAGTGTTTATATTGAAGAATGGTCCTGTTAATTATAGTAAGTTTATAGTTGGATTCATAGGTTTATTCTTAGGAATATTAGGATTTTCATTTACTCAGCTTTGGTTTATTTTAGGTATGGGATTGGCTCTATTTATAGCATCTATTGTAGCAGGCTAATATTATCTTTACATTAACCCCTCTACTAAAAATGATAAGGAGTAAGAATTTTACTTTCACTCCTTATTATTTTTATATTTGTATTTTATAAATTATCATCATCTAATTATTTTCAATATGTTTTAATATATAATCTCTAAATGATTTTATTATAGTAGATACATATTCACTTTTTAAGTAACTCATATAGATTATTCTTTCTTTGATAGGTTCCTTTATATTTATTTTTGATAATAAATTTGTATTGATGGTCGGAGAATTTGGAACTATAGATATGCCTGCTCCTGCAGAAACTAATCCCTCAACTACACTTCCTATATTTGCTCCTTTAGGCTCAATTGATATTTTAGGTGTATAACCTAACATATCTGTATATGAAAGTATCTTATCTTTACTACTTTCACAAAATGCAATAAAGGACTCATCTTCTAAATCCTTTAGTGATATTTCTTTTTTAGCTGATAGCTCATGATTTTTGGGAACTATAAGCACATATTTTTCTTTTTTTATTGGAACACATTCTATACTACTATCTAAAATTGGTTCGGTGTGATTATCATAAAATCCGATATCAATTTTTCTAGTTTTTAAATCATCTATTATCTCTGTTATAGATTGTTGATTAAACTGAAATTTTGTATTAGGATTCTCATTTAGAAAATCACTAATTATAAAATTCATAAAGTAAGCCCCCACTCTAGATGTAGATGATATGGATATTTTGTCTATGTTCTCACTAGCCATCTCATCTAATTCTTTTATTCCTTTTCCAATTTCCAATAATGCTCTCTCTGCATGAACCAAAAATATTTTTCCATATCTAGTTAATTTTACATTTCTTCCTCTTTTTTCAAATAAAGGAACATTTAATTCTTCTTCTAGCTTTGATATGGATTTACTTAATGCAGGCTGAGTAACTAATAATAACTTAGATGCTGTAGTAAAATTTTCAGTTTCAGCGATTACTTTGAAATATTCTAGTTGCTGTAAATTCATTGTATCCTCCTATTTATAAAATAAACCTATAACTAAAAGTTATTGATATATGATTTTTTTCAATTAGACATCTTTTTTACAAAGATGCTATAATTACTATCATTCACAATAAATATTTTTACATTTAATTATGAATTTTACTTATTAGTATATCAAATTTATTAAATTGCAGAAATAGAAATTAAAATCTAATATATAAATAAAAATAAAAGGAGTATTAGTTATGATGAAAGTTAATAAAGACCTTTGTATAGGTTGTTCTTTGTGTGTTAAGGATTGCATTGTAAGAGATATAGAGCTTATAGATGGAAAAGCTAACATTAATAATATCGCTTGTTTTAAATGTGGTCACTGTATAGCTATTTGTCCTAAAAATGCAGTATCAACTGATGACTATAATATGGATGAAGTAAAAAACTATAATAATGACGATTTCTCTATTGATCCCGATAATTTATTGAACTTCATTAAATTTAGAAGAAGTGTAAGACATTTTAAAACTCAAGATGTAGAAATAGAAAAGCTTACTAAAATTATAGAGGCTGGCAGATTTACTCAAACAGCAACAAATTCTCAAGATGTATCTTATGTAGTTGTTAAAGACAATATAGAAAAGCTTAAAGAAATGTCTTTAGAAAGATTAAGTGATATGGGTAATTATATGCTTGCCAATTTAACACCTGAAACAATGAAATATAAAAGATATGCACAAATGTGGGTAAGAATGTATGAAGAATTTAAATCAAATCCAACTGGTAGAGATAGTTTATTCTTTAATGCTCCAGCTATAATTCTTGTAGTTTCAGATAATCCTATAAATGCTAGTTTAGCTTCTTCAAATATGGAACTTATGACTAATGCATTAGGTCTTGGTACATTCTTTAGTGGATTTTTCACAAAAGCTGCTGAAGGCAACAAAAAAATTATGAACTTCTTAGGATTAGATGAAAATCAAAAAATTGTAACTTGTATGGTCATTGGATATCCTAGCGTTAAATATCAAAGAACTACTCCTAGAAAAGATGCTCAAATTTCTTGGAAATAATTAAAAATGCACATTGATATTTATCAATGTGCATTTTTACAAGTTTTAATAATATATTTATTCTCAAGATGCTATAACTACAGATTATCATATGCTTTGATTAAGAAAAATTTGATTAATCTAAGTAGCTTGGTATTTCTTTAGCTATAGATTTTATATATTTCATTTTTAATACTATAAAATACATAAAGTATATTACAAAGAATAGTACTGGTACTATTAAACCTTTTATCCCTACTGGAACATCAAATCCATATTTAATAATCCCTAAAGCAAAAATAGAATTTAAAGTTGCTATAATATATGGAATAAAGAATATAGATCCTATTTCTATATTTAAAACTCTCTTCATTTCGTTATAAGACAATCCTAATTTTAATAAATTTTTGTATTTTTCCTTATCAAATATTAAATCTGTATAGAATCTAAAATATAAGAAACTACAACTTCCTATAAAGAATATAATACCTACAAATGTTCCTATAAATAACATAATTTTTGAAGATATTAGTTCTATATTATAAACATCTGGTAAGTTAGAAAACATCTCATAATCAAATTTTTCATATTCACCATAAACTTTATCAGACTTAAGTTTTCTTTGTTCATCTAATTTATTAATTGTATTAAAACTATCTTCCCACCCATTATAATTATACCCATATCCTGTCCATACTTTATAACTATTATCATTTTTTAATTTATTATATAAATTATCACTAACAACAACCATGTCATTATAGTATCCTTCTGAAAGTAATGGACCAGACGCATTACCTGCTATAACTAAGTCTTTATTTACTATATTAAATGTATGTGTTTCTAACGTTTTAGATCTTCCTCTAGGTACTCTGATTGCTTCATTTTCACTTACGTTTAGCTTCTCATAACCTAACACATCCCCCACTTTATTAAATTCAGATGTGCTAATTACATAAGTTCTATCTGAAAAATATAAAACATCATAACTAGTTTTTTCATATTTATATTTATTTTCTTTTAATGTATTTTCAATTAAGCTAACTTGTAAATCTTTAATTTTATTATCTTCACTACTCATATAAAAAACAGCAAATGGAAATCCCTCTTTTGATTGCTCTAGCTGACTTTGTACAGAAGATGATAATGCACTTATTGATACTAGTGTTATTGATAATAAAATACTAGTTAAAAATAATAGTCTTGAATTATCTTTAACTTTATATACCATATTACTTATCCATAGCACATTAGTTTTGTTTAAATAAAGTTTTTTATTCTCTTTTAATTTCTTAAAGAATAACACACTAAATTGAGTGAAAAATATATAAGTTCCTATTGTTAGGGATGCAAAAATTAATAGTTCAACATCTTCTACTTGTAATATTATTGCTATATATCCACCTAATACTAATATAATACTTAATATGCTTAATATAATTGAGGCATTAGGCTCTTTTTTAGGTTTTTTATCTCCATTTAATAATTCAATTATATCTTTATTTTTTATAACTTTTATAATTACTGGGCTTGTTATAGTAAATAAAATAATAAATACTATTGAAGTTAACAATATTGGAATCGTAGGAATATATAAACTAGTTGCATTTACTTCAAATAAGTCACTTATTAACATTAAAAATGGCTTAGCAAGTAAAAATCCTAATACAATTCCTGATATTATAGATATTAATCCTATTATTAAATTTTCTAGTAAAAGAAGCTTCTTAAACTGTTTGTCAGACATCCCTAGAATCATAAGTGTTCCTAATTCTCTATATCTACTTTTAACGAAGGTTCCTAATGAATAAATAATAAACAACAAAGAAAAACATGTAATTATCGATTCTGTGAATGTAAGTGCAATCCCCATAGCACTATTTGATTCGATTCCCATATTTGCTACAGCAGGACGAAAGGCAGACATAGCGAACATAAAAAATAACATTACCGATACTGTACAACTAAAATAGTATCCTAAATAATATTTAAAATTTCTTGTCACACTATTGTATGCAAACTTCTTAAAATCCACTATCTACCACCTCCAATATGAAACAGTACAGATAGTATCTGTTCATAAAATTCTTCTTTATTTGTACTTTTATTTAGTTCTTTATAAACTTCTCCATCTTTTATAAATATTACTTTTTTACAAAAACTTGCAGTATACGGTTCATGTGTGACCATAAGAGTAGTTACATTCTTTTCATTATTTAATTTTGTAAATATATCCATAACATCATCAGTAGCTTTTGAATCTAAATTTCCTGTAGGTTCATCAGCTAGTAATATAGAAGGGGTATTTATTATCCCTCTTGCAACTGCTGTCCTTTGAGCTTGACCACCTGATATTTCAAAAGTTCTCTTATTTAGTATGCTTTCTATACCTAAATTCTTAGCAACTTCTATTACTTTTTTATTCATCTTATCTATAGATACACCTTCAAGTGTTAACGGCAATACTATATTTTCATTTATAGTTAATGTGTCTAATAAATTAAAGTTTTGAAATACAAATCCTAACTCATTTCTTCTAAATTTTGATAGCTCTTGGCCCTTTAACTTATGTGGATTTATAGAGTTTATTATTACTTCACCACTTGTTGGTTTATCTATTGTAGATATTACATTCAATAATGTTGATTTACCACTACCACTGGGTCCCATTACTGCTACAAAATCTCCTTTATTTATAGTTAAATTTATATTTTTTAAAGCTGTATGTGATACTTTACCTGTATAAACTTTAGATAAGTTATTTATTTTTAATAGCTCCATATATTAATCTCCTTTTATTTTATGTGAGTACATACTCTATTTCATTGCTAGATAAATTTATATTACTAATGGTATCATTTTTTATTTTTTATTTATATTGATTTGCCTTTCACTAGCATTACATTTTTGTAAGATTGATATATTTAATTAAAAATATATAATTTAGCTAAATTTCACAATAAGAAATTAAAAGTTTAAAATCAAGAAGATTTTTAAATTTATCTAATGTTAAAATGAAATATAGGAAAAATAAATCATATAAAATTTAATTTTGCATAGGAGAAAACACATTATGAAAAAAGTATATTTTAATCCAGGTTGTGCTCTAAGTATCTACAAACCTGATATGGAAAATCGTATCTTAAAATTTTTAAATGAAAACTATGGAGAAGTTAAACTTCATAAAATCTGCTGTCAACATGATCCTCAGCTTGAACCAGAATCATTAATTATAAATGTATGTGCTGGATGTGATAGACGCTTTAGAAGCTTATATGAAGGTATATCAACAATATCTATCTGGGAGATAATCGATAGTTTAGATGGATTTAATTATCCAGATTATAAAGGACTAAAAGTTTCTGTTCAAGATGCTTGTCCTATAAGAGAAAAATCAGGAGTTCACAAAGCTGTACGTAGTTTATTAAAAAAAATGAATATTGAAGTTATTGAGACTGAATTTTATGGATCACACTCAATATGTTGTGGAGATAGCCTTTATCCTGCACTTCCATTAGAAACCATCCATAAAAAAATGAATGAAAGAGCTAATTCTATGCCTTGTGATGATGTTTGTGTATATTGTGTTTCTTGTATAAAGTCAATGCACATTGGCGGTAAAAATCCTAGATATTTAATAGATCTTTTAATGAATGAATCAACTGATCCTCAGATATACGACACTGTTCAATGGCATGAACAGCTACAAGAATATATTGAATCACATTAATATCATGACATCTGAAGAAAAATGGAAACGTATTATCGAAAATGATATAGATAGTGATGGTAAGTTCTTTTATGCAGTAAAAACAACAAAAATTTTCTGTAGACCATCATGCAAATCAAAAACTCCATTAAGAGTTAATGTAACCTTTTTTGATACAAAAAATCAAGCTATAGCTGCCGGTTATAGACCTTGTAAAAGATGTCGTCCTGATCTTTCGCAATTTAATCCATCTGAGGATTTAGTATATAAAACAAAAAATTTAATAGATATATATTTTAGAAATTCGGATGAGCTTGAAAGAGAAATACAAGACCTCGGTATTAATAGAAATCATCTAAATAAGCTCTTCTTAATTTATTATGGAAAAACAATAACTCAATATTTACGTTTTGTTAGAGTTGAAAAATCCAAGCTTATGTTACTTGAAGGCTCAAAGATTATTGAAAGTGTATTTGAATGCGGGTTTGGAAGTGTATCATCTTTTTATTCAAGCTTTAAGAAAGAAACCGGATATTCCCCAAAGTTATTTATAAAAATTATGCAAAACAATAAATAATTTAACAGTACCATTGTTTAAAATAAAAAACACATTGATAAAGTTATCAATGTGTTTTTTATTTTAATAGTATCTATAAATCAGATTAGTATTTTAATAAAAGATAATTAAAATATTGGGGCTTGATTGTTCATTGAGTATCCATCATCTCTAACATCACTCATGTCTATTGTTTCTTCTTTTACTTCAACTTTACTAAGTTTTTTAACTGCTCCATAAGGCTCATTTAATGAAAGCTTATCTCCTCTTCCAGAAATCACCCATAAAATTTTATACCCTTTAGGCTTTACTTTTAAATTTGTCTCTCCTTTACCATCTGTAAAATACACCAATAAGTTAAATTTTTTATTATTAGCATATTCAAAAACAGGTTCAAATTTAGTTGCTCCTCTTATGTTGATTCTATCTTTCACATCTTTTACTGACCTTACTTTATATACGCGTCTAATTTCATTATCACATTCTATAATCGTAATCTCTTGATTGTAGTTTTTAACTATACTAAGTACTTCCTTAATTGCTTGTTTAAATTCTTCATCACTAATACTTCCACTTATATCAATAGCAACTGCTATTTGTGCTTTATGACCTCTAAGTTCTCCTCTTAAATCTAGTCTATTCGGCTGTCTTCTATTTCTTCTTGTTATAGTCTTTTTTTTGTTACTTTCAATAGTTCCCATTAGCCTTTTTAGATACAAGTTCCAAGGCAATTCTCCCTTACTATTTTTAAGTTGTGATATTAATTTATCTAAATAAGATGGAATACTCCCCTTGTGGGCACTATCAATAAATTTTTCTGTAAATTCTTTAAGAGTACTCTCATCTATTTCATTGTAATCTTCCCATATATCATGCGTTTTTTCTGGGCTATACTCCGTCTCTATATCTCCATTGTTATTACTATCATCCTCTACTCCTTCATCATCTGGTTCCATTAAATCTAATTCTGTTTGAATTTTTTCTACATAATATTCAAAAGTTTCATATGGCTCTAACTTTAAAGAGTAATCAAGATTTACTTGTTCTAATGTAGTTGCATATGGTGGCAAATTATTTAAATATTTATTTACTACTATATCCATAGCCATATTAATTGCTAAGGTACTATATCTGCCTTTTATTTCTTTTGATCTTACTAGATGCATCGAAACTACATGTAAAATTTCATGTTTAATTGTACTTTCCATTTGCCTGATATTAAGATTTAAAAAAATTATAGGATTAAAATATATAATATACTTTGCTTCTTTAAAGCTTATAGCCGTTGGGCTGCTTATATCAAATCTTATATCTCTTGCCATTTGAAATAAAAAATATCCAAAAAAATTATCTTTTTCTTCCATAAGGCTTAAATTAACTTTATCTACAAAGTGAAAAAATTCATCTTTAAAATCTTGTGGTACATCTATTTCAAGTTTTTCGCCAGCTCGATTTGCTTTTAACATATCATATGAATTTATAACATCATTTGCTTTATCATAAAGATATTTTGTTTGTTTTTCAAAATAATTTTCCATAATATTATCCTCTTATTAAGCTATAAGTTTGAAAATATGCTTCTACAAAATCTTCATTCTCTATAGCTAATCTGTAGACTTGAATATAATTATTTTTAATATCTTTCATAATACCTACCATTAAATCTCCAGGATATAGTTTTAAAAATTCAATAAATCTATTTATATAATAATTTGAGTTATTAATATCATTTTTAATATTCGATTCTAAAGCCTTTAAAATATTTGTTGCTGATAAATAAAGTCTTGTGTGACCTTCATTTTTTACTTTTTCTATTGTAGAATCACTTAATGTTTTACCTAAAAATACATCTTCATAAGATATTAATGGACTAGCCTCTGATTCAACAAAACTAATAAATTCCTCTGCAATAACTTTTCCAATATTACCTTTTAGCACATTTAAAAATACAGCTCTTGGTATTGAATCTTTTTGCTCTTTATAAACTTTATAACTTTTAGATACTCTTTCATAACTTCTTGGAGTTGCAGATACATCACTTTCATTTATCTTGTGTAAGTATTCCGGGAAAGTTGATATAAACTCTACAACTTTTTGTTCAATTCCTACACTTATAGCCCAATTTAGCCATTGCGTATAATCTGGCTCCATATTTAACCATACAAATCTATTTTCTTGAGCCGCATCCATATCAACAACTTGATAATCAAAGTCTGATCCATACTTGCTTGATGGATTCATTGCTGCTAATATTTTTACATCTTCGTTTAGCTTATATCCATTGATTTCTCTATTTAATATTAAGTTCATAAGTTCTTGTTGCACGGTATGTTCACAACGATTTATCTCATCTATAAATAATAAAACTATATTTCCTTTAGATATTTCTTCATCGATTTCTTTTAACTTATTATGAACAGCATAAACTGTTGTTTTCTTTTCGATTTGACTACCATTAGAGTTAACACCTACATAAGATTCTATAGTTGGAAGACCTCCTATTTCACCTTCTTTAAGTAAATTACCATCAATAACAATTAAACTCCATTTATTTTCTTTAGCAAGTTTTTTAGCTAAAGCTGTTTTTCCGATTCCACTCTGTCCAACTACTAGAGGCACTTCACCTGTTAATAATACTAAGTCAACGCTCTTTAATGTATCTATAAAATTCATATTATTATCTCCTATATCATCTTTAATTTTTCGTCTACAGCTATTTTTTTAGCTTTTTTACTTCCATACTTGTAAACAAACATTACTTTATCCATTGTCATAGTGTCATTTTTTCTATCTATAGTACTACAATTTAAGTAATCTCTAACATATTTTTCTTCAATATCTTCCTTTGACAGTACTTGTTTTAATGCATCTTCTACTTCTTCTTTTGTTATTTTTTTAGAAACATATTTAATAACTAAAATATTTGACTTTAAAAATTCTACTATTTTATCTTTATCTAAATCATTTATAAAGCTTATAGCCGCTTCATTCTCTTTTACAGCTTTAAGTTGTGTGCTAAACTTAGGTGATTTTATATATCTTAATGCATCATAACTTATTTTTACAGCTTGATGTTGAACACTTTCACATGGCTCTTTTATATATTTTATTGCATCATAGTTATTTGTTACTGCTAATAGCTGTAACTCTTCGTTTGGGTTTTTTACGTATTGAATAGCCCATCCCGATTTATTTAGAGCTAACTTTATTACCTTATCCGTTGGATTTTTAATATATTCTAAAATACTCCAGCCACCATTTATAGCCTTTAGCATCATTTCTTCTGTTGGATTATTTATATACTTAATAGCTCTAGCATTATTTTCTATAGCTAAATTTTTCATTTCTTCTGTTGGATTTTCTATATATTCTAATACAAGTCCATTTTTATTTATAGCTAATATCTTCATCTCATCTGTTGGATTATCTATTGTCGATATAATATTAGGATTGTTTTTTATCATTTGAATAATTTTTGCTTCTTCCATAACATGCCTTCCTATTTATCATTAATTTTAATTTTTATTTAAATATAATTATTACTTATTATAATTAATATACTTTTTGAACTAATTTAAACATAATAATTATACCAATTCTAATAAAAATAACTAATTTTTATTAGAAACTCATATAACAAATGTATTAAGAGTATGTATTACTAACAATTGTAAGGAAAATAATATTAAATTTTAAAATAAATTCATATAGATATAAATAATATAAGAATTTCATTATAATAATAAATTTTTTAAATAAATAAGTACATAAATAAAGAGTACATATCAATAAAAATATATACCCTTTATTTATGTAATATACTTTTTAAATTGCATTCTAAAAATAGAATTATATAGAACTACATATTCTCTCATCTATACTAAATAAAATAAGAGAAAAAATTAATATAAAGGCTGCAATCCATATTGATTTATTTCCTATATATATAGTCGCTCTACCTCCTATAAAAGCTCCAAATAAAAATGAAAAAATAATTGTAAAATATCGAATGGATCTTATAGCTGATTCACGATTTTTTTTTGTGATGGCAATATAAGCTTCATATGAAGCCGTCCTTAAATTACCTGTAGTCATTGTTGTGCTATATGGAGAGTCAACTAACTTACGAAATGTACATATTTGTACTGAAGATACAAATGAAATTACAACATTAACAAAACTGTCTGGAACAGTCTTAGGTAAAAAACCTATTATAAAAAGTAATATGATTTCAATAATTAATATTACACGCGCTGAATCCCTTATTAAAATTAGTGGTGACCTTTTCTTTATTATTTCAGTAACTATTACGCCTAATATAAAAGCTAAAATAGGTGGTACATACATTAATGCTTGTGCAAAATCACCTTTGGAAATCTCTACCCCCACTAATACAATATTCCCTGTTTGAGCATTTGCAAAAACTCCACCTCTACCTACAAATGTATATGCATCCAAAAATCCTCCAACAATTGCAAGAAATACCCCTAGATGTACGGATTCGGATGTAACACTATTCAGACGTGCTTTTATCTTATATCTCTGCATTACACCTTTAGTATCCAACTTTATAATACTTCCTTTCAATATAATATTATTTTGCCACTCCATTTTATATACTATTAATATTATATAGCAGTGTTGAATATTTTTTCAATTTAGAACCTTTTCTATAAATTATTTTTTATTATAAAAAACCAAGTTGAATTTATATTCCACTTGGTCTTTAGTTAATACTATCTATTCTATTTTTTATTATTTTCAACTTCATTAAATTGAGAGTTCATAATTATTATATCTACTCTTCTATTAGTTGACTTTCCTTCTGCCGTGCTGTTATCAACCTTTGGTCTATATTCTCCATATCCTGTTGCAGATAATCGCTCCGGCTTTACGCCTGCTTTATTAATTAAAATTTGAGCTACATTACTAGCTCTCATCACTGATAAATCCCAGTTCGATTTAAATATCTCATTGTGCATAGGAACAGAATCAGTATGACCTTCGATTCTTATATAACTATCACTTATTATAGACTGATTTATAATTTTACTTATTGTAATTAACTTATCAGTTTGTTCAGGTCTTACTTCAGCTTTACCACTATCAAAGAATAAAGAATCTTTAAAACTAACAACTAACCCTCTTTTTTCTATAGTTGTACTAACACTTGCTGATAAATTATTTTCTTTTAAATATTTATCTAAGTTTTCTTTTACTTTTTTTAATTTAGCATCTTCAGATAATCCATTTCCTATTTCTCCGCCCATGTTACTACCAGTATCTGCAATAGCAGTACCATCGCCCATTGCTTGGTTTAAAGCAGTTGTTAATTTCTCATATTTCTTTTGATCTAAAGTACTCATCGCATACATTATTATAAAGAAAATCATTAATAATGTTATAAAATCTGCATATGAAAGTAACCAACGTTCATGATTTTGATGCTCTTCTTCTTCCTCATGTTTTTTCCTTTTATGCAACGTCAGCACCCTCCTTATTTAAATTCTCAAGATATCTAGAGTCCAACTTCGCTTGATCTTTTCTATCTAAGAAACTTTTAAGTGTATCTGTTAAATTAGTCGAGCTTACCTTTTCTTGTACTAATGATAGAGCTTCTATTATTATTTCTTTTTGCAATTGTTCATCCTTTGCTAAATTTTTAAGCCTAGTTGCTATTGGAAGAAATATTAAGTTTGCACTACCAAGTCCATAAAGTGTAGCTAAGAAAGCAGCTGATATGCTAGCACCTAATGCGTTCATATCAGCTTTAGCTAATCCTCCAAGAACATGTACCAGCCCTAATACAGTCCCTACAATCCCCATAGTAGGTGCTGTTCCTCCAGCTGATTCAAACATAGATGCATAAGTTTTATGTCTCTTAAAACTCATTTCTGATTCGATTTCTAACATATTTCGGATATAATCAGGGTGTACTCCATCCACCACTAACTGAAGTCCCTTTTTCATGAATGGATCCATATTTTCATTTTCTTCTATTTCAGATTCAAGACTTAAGAAACCTTCTTTTTTTGCTTTATCTAACACGTGATTAAAATAAACAATTAACTCTACTAAGTCTGCTGACTTTCTAGTAAATGCTACACGTAGTACTCTACCTATATTTTTTATTTGTTTCAGAGTAAAAGATGTTCCCAAAGAACCAAAAGTTCCTCCAAAAACAATTACAAAAGAAGTCCATGATATAAGTGCTGCTGCATGTCCACCTTCACCTAAAAAACCTACTATTAAAAATACAAAACCTAGTATTAAAAAAATTAAACCAGACATAATCTTTTGTTCCTCCTTCTATATTAATTTATCTTAAAGCATTTTTAGATTCTTAGATTATATTATCGACCTTTTTATTTATATGTTAAGGGATTTTTATGTTATATTTTTTTAACATACATTTATTGAATTTACTAAATATACATTAAAAAGACCCTTATTTAAGGATCTTTTTCATACGTATATACTATCATAGTATATATTATATTTGATGAGCTTTAGTTATATTAAAGCTGGGTCTTTTTCAAGTAGTTTAACAGCCTTATCCACTCTTTCAATTGCATCTTGTACCATGTATCTTGGGCAAGCTATATTCATTCTAAAGAACTTAGAGTCTACATCTCCAAATGATGTTCCATTATTTAAAGCAACTTTTCCTTCCTCAATAAGAGCTTTTGATATTTCTTGGTTGCTTAAATTTAATTCTCTAAAATCAAACCATACTAAATATGTTCCTTCTGGCTTAATTATTTTTACTTTTGGTATATTTTTTTTTACATAGTCTATAACAAAATCAACATTTCCTTCTAAGTACTCTACAAGTTCATCTAACCATTCTTCACCTTTATTAAATGCAGCCTCCATAGCTACTAAACTAAATGGATTATTTCTTTTTATATCTAGCGCTCCCAGTTTAGAATCAAATAAATCTAATTCGTCTTTTCTTGGAAATACTGCAAATGACGCTTGTAATCCTGCTAAGTTAAATGTTTTTGTTGCTGAAAAACAAGTTATTGTAATGTTTTCTACTTCTTTAGATAATGATGCAAATGCTGTAAACTCATGTCCTCTATAAACTAAGTCTCTCCATATTTCATCTGCTATAACTCTTACGTCATACTTTAAGCATATATCTGCTATTTTTTGTAGTTCCTCTTTTTTCCATACTCTTCCTACTGGATTATGAGGATTACATAATATAAACCACTTTAAGTTTTCATCTTTAGCTTTATCCTCAAAATCTTCAAAGTCAATTTTCCAATTTCCATTGTCATCTTGTATAAGTTTATTTTCTATTAGTGTTTTGTTACTGTTTTTAACAGTACCTGCGAAAGGTGGATATACAGGCGTTTGTATCATTATTTTATCTGTATTTTTAGCAAAATTCTTTAATAATATAGATATAGTTGGAATTACACCAGGTGAATGTATTATTGATGTAGGTTCTATATCATAGTTATATCTTTTTTTTGACCAATCTATTGCACTTTGATAATATGAATCTGGTCTTGATACATATCCAAATATTTTTTGAGCTAATTTATTTTTCATTTCTTCTAATATTTCTGGAGCTGTTTCAAAATCCATATCAGCTATCCACATTGGAATTAAGTCCTTTTTACCGAAGTTCTTTTCCATCTCATTCCACTTAGCAGAATTGTTATTTATTCTATTTACTATTTTATCAAAATTATATTTCATTTTAATTCCCCCTTAATTATATTGCCTCTATTTTTTATATCTATATAATCTTTTCTAACTTACTTTTGATGCTTTTATATACTCTTTTTCTTCTTTTGTTCTTAATAATCCAAATTGGATGGTTATAACTGTTGATAGTAGCAGAAGAATTGGATAAAATGCATATTGTAATACTTCAATTGGAGATATACCTGCAAGTCCAGTTGTTATTAACATAGCTCCATCATGTGGACAAATTGAAAGTAATGCACAAGCAAATATGTCTAATAAACTAGCAAGTCTCTTTGGTGAAATATTAAATTTAAAACCTATTTCTTTAGCTATTGGAGCAGATATTATTATCGCTATTGTGTTGTTTACAAGAGACATTGAAAGTAATCCAGCAAGTAGACCAATTCCATACTCTGCCCCTTTTCTATCTTTTATGCTAGATGTTATTTTTTCAATTAACCAATCTATACCACCATAATGCTTAACAAGTCCTATCAATCCAGAAACCAATATTGCAAGTATAGTAATACTCATCATTTCTTCCATTCCAGTTCCTACTGCTTGAATAAATCCTAAAAAATTTATCGAGTTAGTTGCTAATCCTATAGCTCCACTCATTATAATTCCTATAATCAATACACCCACAACATTGAATCCTATCATCGCAGTTATAAGCACTACAATATATGGTACTATTTTAATTATGCTGTATGATAAGTCGCCCTCTATTTGACCAGATCCACCTATGAATGCGTATATTCCCATTGTAATTAATGCTGCTGGAAGTGCTATAAAGAAGTTCATCTTAAACTTATCTTTCATTTCACAACCAACACCTTTTGTTGCAGAAATAGTTGTATCTGATATAATGGATAAATTGTCACCAAAATAAGCTCCTCCTATTACAGCAGCGCATGCTATTGCAACATTTAAATCTGCTTTTGCGGCAACACCTATAGCTATGGGTGCCATCGCTGCTACAGTCCCCATTGATGTTCCTATAGATGTAGCTATGAAACTACTCATTGCAAATACACCTGGAATAAGTAGTGCAGGAGGTATGAAAGAAAGTCCCATATTTACAACACTATCAACTCCACCCATAGAACGTGCTGCACCCTGAAAACCTCCTGCTAGTAAATATATCAATCCTATAAGCATAACCCCTGAATTACCAGCATTTTTAGAGAAAACTTCTATTTTTTCATCTAACTTCATTGTTCTATTCATAAGTAAAGCAATTCCTATACCAATCATAAGTGCTACGTGTCTTGGAAATTGTTTAAATGCATCTTCAGCTCCTGTAAATGTAAAGTAAAGTCCACTACCTATATATAATGCTAAAAATATAATAAGTGGTAAGAATGCAATTGCACCGTATTGTTTTGTTATCTTTTTTTCATTCATATTTAATCCCCCTTCTGAAATCGTTATCCTAATGATTGTAATTTACCTATATTGATTAATTTTAAGACTTAATTTGCACAATATAAGTTTTAATTACTTACTAATATAAATAAGCAAATGTCATGCCAACTTTATATTTTTTTATTTCTCTTTTATTAAACCTATAAAATCCAGCTATTTACAGTCACTTATTTATATATTTTTATCTCTTAATCGATGTAATATAATAAATAGGTTGCTAACTAACCTATTTCTCATCCATTTGAACCATTTTATCAACCATTTCTACCCCTTTTAAAGTTAACTCAGTTCCTTTTCTGCCCCTTGAAACTTCAACTAGCTGCTTCTTTGCTAAATATGAAATTATAGTTCTAACCTCTTGTTCTGATAAAGGACACTGGCTATTTTGTGACGATTGAGAAATATTTTTTCTTCCTAAGGAAATATTTTCTTTTTTAGCATCATAAAGTGTTTTTAAGACATATATATACTTTTCTAATTTTTCATTTGGAAGTATCTTCATTAAAAGTGTGTTATCAAAATTTCTAGCATAAAAAATTTCATTAAAATTATTTTCCTCTAAGAATGTAGATGGTAAGTCTTCGATATCTATCAAAGGTTTGTCTACATAAGCTAAATACTCTATTACATTTCTTAATTCTCTTATGTTTCCTTCCCATTCATAATTTATAAATACATTTTTTACCTCATCAGATAACTTAAATTCAGTTCCTATACTTTTTTTTATTTCATCTGCAATTAATAAAACATCATCTTTTCTATCTCTAAGCGGTGGAATATTAATAGGTAAAGCATTTATTCTATAATATAAATCTTTTCTAAACTTCCCTTGCTCTACCATATCTTTTATATTTTCATTACTTGCTGCAATTATCTTAACATCTATATTAATAATTTTTTCGCTCCCAATTCTTATAACTTCTTTCTCTTGCAATACCCTTAATAACTTAACCTGTAAACTTTGACTCATATTTTCTATTTCATCTAGAAACAACGTTCCTGTATGAGCATATTCAAATAAACCAGCTTTTCCACCTTTCTTTGCACCAGTAAATGCACCTTCTTCATATCCAAATAATTCACTTTCCAAAAGATTTTCTGGTAGTGCTGCACAGTTTATAGCCACAAAAGGCATTTCACTTCTCGGTGATGCATTATGTATTGCATGTGCAAATAATTCTTTCCCTGTCCCACTTTCTCCATATATTAATATAGATGCATTTGATTTAGACATTTTTTCTGCAATTTGTTTTACCTTCTTTAATATAGGGCAATTACCTTTTATATCATCAAATTCATACTTTGCCTTATGACCTCTATTTAATAATTGAAGTCTTAGCTTTCTTTGCTTGTCCTCTTCATCCTTAAACCTTTCTATAATAGCGAAGTATCCCTTAAAATTTTCATTTTCTACAATTGAAGTTGTTCTTAGGGAAACTAAAACACCTTTTATAGTTATAAGCTTCACATCATTTGTTAGTAAGTTATCCTTATACACATTAAGAGGCATAAATGGTAGCGACTCATCTGTAGTCTTACCTAGAGCATCATCTTTTTTCATATGTAATATATTTTCTGCTGCTTTGTTAAACTCAAATATTCTATTATTAACATCTATACCAATTACTCCAATATCAATTGAATCTAATACTAAATCAAATTTAAGCTCTATATTTGATACTTTTCTACTTAATTCGTCTATTCCATAATCTCTTTCAGCAAGATCTTGTATATAAGATTTAAATGGTTTAGTACTCATTATTTCCGATATATCAAGCTTCAAAATCATCTCAACTAAAACTCTTTCTGTAAAAACCCTTCCTCCTAAATCAATAACCTCCTCTATGAAATCAGGAATATATCTACTTTCACCACATGTTACAGCTATTTTTATATCTTTATATTCATTAATATCTTTCATATTATCAATTGGCCCTAATGGAATAAAATTTATATCATTAATACCTATGCGATTTAATGTTGATATAGCTTCCATAGCCATATTTTTACTTAGATTAACCATTAAAGCATTTGAATCTTGTGGTATTTTCCTTACTTTTTTAATGCTATTTTTTTTAAAAGTTATACTTGATATTACTACATTGCTATTTTCTGGTATACAAGACATTGAATATTCAAAAACATTAGATGATGTTGAACAAACTAAATAAAGGTCTGCTTTTATCATATTTTCAAATCCATTTTCATCTAGGCTATAATAAAAAAACTCTATAGTTTTTGCAAATATATCTTCTAGATAATTTGAGTAAAATTCATTAGACTTTTTTGAAACACACATTACTGCAACTCTTTTTTTCATAAATATTCCCCCTTTTAAAATTAAATAATCTTAGTTAGTAATAGCATTAAGTTTAATTATTTTTATAAATTTTATTTACATAAAGTATATTTTCTATTATACTATTATCTAGTGGGAACTTGTACATATGTATAAGTATACGCTAGCCCAAATAAAGGCACCTATCTTTTGATAGGTGCCTTTCCGTTTTTATTTAATTTTATCATTTTTTAACTATAGTTTGTCTCTAATGATAATTCTCTATAATTTTGATATAATAATATTAAATTAAACTTAGGAGATTTATAAAATGAATAAAAATTTTAATAATAGCAGTTCTAGTAAATATGCCTGGAATGGTGCCATGATTTTAGATAAAGTACAAGAAATTTTAGACTGTAACAATATAGATGATTTAGAATTTAATGAAGAAACTCTAAAGAATCTAAAAGAAAGACTAAATGAAAATATCACTTTAAAAGAAATAAATGAGTCTGCATATTTAGTAGCTCAAAATATTGATGAACTAAAAATTTGCCCTGATGAAGAGATAAAAGATTATATATTAAAATTGAAAAATTATTTAGATAGTACTAATGTAACATTAATTAAAGGAGAATTTAAAGGAATTGAATTTGATGTTCATAGAGATTCATCTATAGAGGATGTGTTCAAAGAGTATTATTCTAAGTATGATGATATATATGGAATATCTGAAATGCTATCAGATTTAGGTTTAAAATAATTTTATATAATTGATACACTAATATTTTTAATATTTATATTATTGCTATCATTCTTAAATAAAAAAGTATCCCTTAAAAGTGATACTTTTTTTATACTTATTATTATTTTTATGTTTACCTTTTCCTAATTATCGTTATTAATCATATATCTTCACTTGCATAAAAAAATAATAACTTTGCATATATTTTTTTATTTTTTTCAAAAAAAAATTCACTCAATTATTTTCACTAGTTAAATCAGCTCCTATGTGTATTTATCCCGTCTCAAAGTTTTCTTTAATTTTCAGACAATTAACATTTAGTGATTCATTTCCGTTATTTTTCATCATTATCGCCTTTACTAAAATAAATTTTTAAGTTATTATATATATTATTGAACCATAAATCGACAAATCGACAAAGAAAGGAGATTAAACATTATGGAATTAAATTTAAACATATATGAAACTATGGCATTAGTTTCAGTCATATTTTATATAGGTAAATATATAAGAAATAAATTTTCTGTACTATCAAAATATTGTATTCCACCATCAGTGGTAGGTGGATTTATATTTGCGATATTAGTACTTATACTTAAATTAAATAATATAGCCACAATAAATTTAGATACATCATTACAAGAATTATTCATGACAGCATTCTTTACTAGTATAGGATTTACTGCTAGTTTTAAATTATTAAAGCAAGGTGGAATTAAAGTAATAACATTCCTCGGATTAGCTATACTTTTAGTAGTACTTCAAAATATAGTTGGTGTAAGTCTTGCATCAGTATTTAATTTAAATCCTTTACTTGGACTTTGTACTGGCTCAATACCTATGGTTGGAGGTCATGGGACGGCGGGTTCATTTGGACCAATGATTGAAAATATGGGTATCACTGGTGCGACTACAGTATCATTTGCATCAGCAACATTTGGATTAATTATGGGAAGTTTAATCGGTGGATTAGTAGCAAGATCATTAATAAATAATCACAAATTAAAAACTGTACATGATGAAAACTCAAGTACTCCTATAGATGAAGTTGGAGATTACAATGAGGAAAGTCACAATATATTATGTCATAAAACATTAATGACTGCAGCTGGGCTTTTATTTGTAGCTATGGGACTTGGTTCTATCATCTCTGATTTTATACAAAAATTAGGATTAACATTCCCTTCATATATAGGTGCAATGTTAACAGCAGCTATCATAAGAAATATTTATGATCTTATGAATAAGAAAATTTTAGAAAAAGAAATCGAAACTTTAGGTGGATTAAGCTTATCTTTCTTTTTAACTATGGCATTAATGGGGCTTAAGCTTTGGGAACTATTTGATTTAGCATTACCACTTGTAATTATGCTGATTGCTCAAGTTATGCTAGTAGGTTTATTTGCTTACTTTATAACATTTAGAGTGCTTGGAGGTAATTATGAAGCAGCGGTATTTGCATCTGCTACTTGTGGTTTTGCAATGGGTGCTACTCCGAATGCTATAGCTAATATGGATGAGCTTACAAATAGGTACGGATTCGCTCCTACTCCTTACTTTGTAGTTCCAATAGTTGGTTGTTTATTTATTGATTTTTTTAACTCGACTATTATAACACTTTTCATAAACTTTATACACTAAATCCGGAACTTAATGTATACAATAAACATATATTTTAAAACCCCAATACCTATAAAATTTATAGGTATTGGGGTTTTAACTAATTTTTACTTATATTATTTATCTAAATAAATTGGCGAATATTTTAGCGCTTTAAGTTCCTTAATATCTCTTACCTCTTGACCATCATTTAAATCATATATTTGTAGTAAAACATGATTTACACGTTGAGCATAATAATCATCACTATAAAAATATTGATATTCATATTTAGGTTCGTCTTTATAAGATAACTTATAAAGTATACCTTCATAACTTGCATTCCTTGCTTTTTCTTTTGTTATATTATCTATATCATCTTTTAAAACTCCTTGCTCTACCATATATTTGTTAATGTATTTTTCAGCTTCATTCCATGGCTTAAAGTAATTATTATATATAAAAAATCCCGTAAACCCTATAATTAATACTAATAAAATAGTTATATATTTTTTCATATAAATCTCCTTATTTTAATAAAAGTTGCAATATTTAAATTCATTGTAATGAGCTTTAGCCTCTATATAAATGTTTTAATGATCTAAGACTTCGCAATATCAAAATCATAGTTACAAATTAATTGTAAGGTTTTAATGTATTTTCCGTCTTTTTCAACTTGGACAACTTGAATCTGTATATAATTCTTATAAGGAAGTTCTACTAGACCCCCTTCTCCATTAAATGTTTTTTTTACTGCTTCAAATAACTCTTTCTCTGTTAATTTAGTATTTGTTAATGACTTAAATATGTTATATATAGCTTTGATATATTTATCATTCTCAGATAATTCCATATCCCCAAGATATTCCTTAGCACACAAAATATTTAGTGTCGCCTTACCCTTTTTATAATCTTCAGATATAGAATAATTTAGACTTTGAATAGATTTTGTAGGAGGGCTTTCGAATCCTCCTATGGACAATACAAAACTACCATCTGAAGTTGAATCTGCAACTATAAGTCCACTATCAGTTATAGCTTTAGAGAACTTTTTAGATAGATCTTGTTTAACATAATACACTCCATCTAGAGTATTCATTTTTTTTGAGTAGTATTCAAACAGCTTAACAGATTCACCTCCTTTAGTTACTTCAGTTTCAATTGAACCTTTTGATGAATTGTCAAAAGGTGTACATCCTACAATTAAACCTGCACTTATACTTGAAACTAACATCATAGCTAATATAGATTTTTTTACTTTCATATACTTCTTTCCTCCACTGTATCTAACCCATTTTAATAAATATCATAAAATTTATAAATTCTTATTATACAAAAATAAGGATGATATCTTTTGCAATTAAAAGATATCATCCTTACTTTTTAACATCAATATATATGACCCAACTAGTACTTTAATCGACCCAACTGTCATTATTTTGATTCAATGGTATAAATATATTTACTGTAAATTTTTCTTTATCATCTTCAAATAATATTTCCCCATTATATTTTTCTAAAGATGATTTAATGCTTTGAATTCCAATTCCATGTATAAATTTATCCATTTTATCTGTTAATAGTTTATTTTTATTAAATTTCAGAATATTAACTTTGCTATTTTCACATTTGATTACAAAGTAGGATTTTGAAATAGTTCCTTTTGTTATAATATATCTATTAACTTTTTCATCATGTATTTTATCACAAGCTTCTATTGCATTATCTAAGACATTAGCAAATATACTGGATACATCTATAGGTCTTATAAAGTTAACTTTCAAAAAATTTATGTCACAAATAAATTTAATTCCTTTTTTTGTACATATATCACTTTTTTCATTTACTATAATATCTAATATAATATTGCCCGTATTATATACTGATTTAAATTCTTTAATCTCATCTTTTAAGCTGCTTACATATTCATTAATTTCTACATTATTATTTTTAAGATTTTCTATGCAACATATATGATTATTTATATCATGGTAAAGCTTTTTAACTTTTATATGAGATTCCTGAATGCTTAAATAATGAGAATACTGCATATCTAGTTTATTTTTTATTATTTCATTTTGAGATTGTATTTTGTTCTCTCGGATTATTTTTATAAATAATACAATAATGACTAGACTACTGACTAGTATTAACTTTGGAGTTACAATATATCCCACTACATATAGTTCTGAATATCCACCAACTCTCTCCATCTTCTTATTTATATAAATTATAATTATCGTAATTAAATTTGCCATTAAAGCAATTGATAAATATATATAATTTATTTTATCATCTTTATATAACTGTAATTTGTTACTCAAAAACCTAAACGTTAAGTAGACTATTAAGTAGATAACTATCATTACTAAGTATGTATATGTCTCAACTTTAGCATTATCATAACTAGAAACCAATAGAGCTTTCTCTGATGAAATCACATTACCTGTAACTACAAAAAATAAATTTCTAGATATAACGTCCCTTATCAAAGAATAATATACATCAAATAAGAAAAAAGAAACTATGTATTTAATAATTCCTATTTTATAGAAATAATTATAATATACTCCCCACATAATAAACGTTAAGATATAAATAATATTATGGTCAAAAGTTTTATCTCTGTTAAACAATATAATCATTTTTACTGTAGAATAATTTAATGCTAATAAAATAAAAAAAGAAAACTTTTTACCACTACATGTGTCTTTATTATAAGTTAATATACTTTTTAATATAATCATTTGTGTAAATATTGATAATATCAACAATGCATCTGCTTTATAATTTAGCATATTCTATCACCAAGAAATTTCAAGAATTTTTCTTTTACATCTTTATATCTATATCTACTTATAGGCACTTCTTGTCCACATTCTAATATAGCAACATTTTGCTTTATATTTTCAACATAGTTCAAATTAATTAAAAAGCTTTTATGACATCGTATAAAGTTATCTAGATTTAAATCTTTCTCTATTTTTTCTAAACTATATCGTACATCAAAATTTTTATTTATTGTATGTATTAACATATTCTTTTTTTGAACTTCTACATACGTTATTTCATTTGAATGAATTTTGTATGTGTTAGATTTATTTTTTATTACAATATAATTCTTTTTATTAACTTCAATTTCTTTAATGCAATTTAATACATGTTTTTTTAATTCTTCTAATTCTATAGGCTTTAACAAATATCTATAAGCTCTTACTTCATATCCATCTTGTACATAGTCAATTAAAGATGTTATAAATATTATTTCCATTTTATTGTCTACCGTTCTAATTTTTCTTGCAGTATCCATTCCATTCATTTTTCCCATTTGTATATCAAGAAGTAGTATATCTATTCCTTTTAAATCACATTCGATCAATTCTTCTCCAGATCTATATTTTTGTATTTTATATTCTATCTCTATATCTTTTAATATGTTATTAATATACCTTTCTATTAAACATTGCATTTTTTCTTCATCTTCACAAATTGCTATATTAATCATAAAGTCTCCTTCTCATACTCCCTTTATTATACTCCAATAAATTTATAAATTTTCTGTACCTAACAACTCTAGGATAACACTTTTAAATTATTTTTATCAACATTACCAATTAAATAGTCACAAAAAAATGGCAGGTTAATTTTAAAATTAACCCTGCCATTATTAAGTTTAAATCTATAAATTTTATTAATTATTGCTGTGTTGTTTTGAATAAACATTAGTCATATATAAATATATTGGTACTACTAATATTAATCCTCCAAGCCCCCAAACTATCTTCATAGGAGCATCTATTCCCGCTTTTACTAGTAATATTAAACTTACTATTACTGCAAATATTGGTACAAATGCACCTCCTGGTATCTTGAAATTTACTTCTTTCCCTGCATATTTCTTTCTGAATACTAGTACAGCTAGGCAAGTAGGTATATATTGTATAAATCTAGATACAACACTTATTTGAGATAATGTTATAAACGATCCTGACCAAGCTATTAATAATGTTCCTATAATAGATACCGTTATTGCTACATATGGTGCTCCATTTTTATTAGTTTTGCTCATAGGCTTAGGAAGTAGGCCTTGATCTACTAAAGCTGTAGCTGATCTTGGTGTAAATATAGATGATGCTATATTTATACCACCTACAGATATTATTGTTCCTATTGTTATTATATAGCCCCCTATAGGTCCCATTATTTTAGTTGCAGCATCTGCAACTGGGTTAGTAGCTCCACTTAGTTGTGGACCTAAAACACCTATACTTATAGCAAGTACAAGGACATATACTACAGATACTATAAACATTACTGTTACTAAAGCTTTTGGTACATTTTTCTTCGGATTTTCCATATCCTTAGCTGCAACTGCTAAAGACTCAAATCCAGTAAACGCATAGAATAAAGATATAGATACTGCAACAAAAGCAGAAGAAGTTGTTTGACCTTCTGGTATTATCACAAATGGTTTAAAGTTCGAACCTTTTATAAAAAATATTCCTACAGCTATAAATACTATTAATGGAATTAATTTACCTACCGTCATTATATTATTTAAGTTTTTAGATTGCTTTACACCCATTAAATTTATAAGTCCAAGACCAACTACTAATATACCTATTATTATATTTTTAGTTAATGGTTCTGCAGCCTGTGGCCAAACTGAAGATAATGTAACTGCAAAAAAGTTAGCCATAGTTGCCCAAGCTATCATACTTACAGCCCACTTCATAAATCCAACTTCAAATCCTATAAAATCTCCAAATGCTTCCTTTGCATAAAGATATGGACCTCCATCTCCTTCAAACCAACTACCAGCTTCAGCAAAACATAAAGCTATAGATACTGCTAAAATCATACAAAATCCTAAAATTAATATACTCGATGGACCGATGTTTGAATACGCTTGTCCAGGAAGCCCGAATATTCCAGAACCTATAATTGCATTAATGCCTAATAATACAATACTCCAAAATCCTAATTTTGTTCCTTTTTCCATTTTTAACCCTCCAAGTTTTATGCCTTAATAATTATTTTTCTTTAGATGCTTCTTTAACTAATGCCATAAATAACTTCTGCATTTTAGGACAATCTTTTGTCATCATCTCAGGATGCCATTGAATACCTATTACAAAATGATCTCCTTTTTTTTCTATCGCTTCAACTACTCCATCTTTTGCTGTAGCAGATATTATATATCCTGGAGCTAATTTATTTACACCTAAGTGGTGGAAACTATTTATTAGGATTTCTTCCTCTCCTAGTATTTCATATAATTTTGTCCCTTCTTTTATATAAGCTGTATGTGTAGAAACGTTTGGTAAGTGTTGTTGATTATGCTTTATATAAGCTCCATCCATTAATGATAAATCTTGATACAGACTTCCACCTTCACCCACATTTATTACTTGTTCACCTCTACAAATACCTAGAATTGGTTTTTTCATTTCTAGTGCAATTTTTAATAATCTCATATCAAAAGTATCTCTTTTAGGCAATATGTCTCCTAACTTATTATGTGGTTCTTCTTTCCACAGTAGAGGATTAATATCATGACCACCTGATAATATTAAAGCATCAATATTAGCTACTTGATCTCTTATTAATTCTTCATCGTTAATAATTGGAACTATATATGGTATCGCCTTACACATAGCTACCGATTGTATATAGTCATTATTGACATAAGCTCTTTCATATCCAGGAAACATTCCACCTTGATCAATTATTAAACTCCCAGATATTCCAATTATAGGATATTTCTTGTTTTTCATACCTAATGTCACTCCTCTATCTAAGTTCTAGTAATAAATTTTTACATTTTTTATTAAAAGCAACTATCATGCCAAAAAAAATATTTTTGTATTTTTTTTATATTTTTTTAATTTAAACAGCTTTATAAATTCTACAAATAGTTTTTATATTTTTAGAATTTGTTTATATAGCTTAGCTTCATATATTTTCATTAGATGTTAATCTAATATAAATTTTTATAAATAAAAAAAAGAGGTAAGAAATCCTTATCCTCTTCATTCTATTTATAATATTTTTTTATTCATAATTCTTTATTAAAAAATTCAATTTATACTTTAAATAGGTTTATTAGGTTTCTGTTTTTACCTATTTATTTACCTATTTATATATTTTAGTAAGTAAATGCCTTTTTCACTTAGCTCACTACCTTTTCTTCCAACTTCAGATGCAACTAAATCTAAGTCTTTAAATATACTTAATATCTTTCTTACTTCTCCTTCAGTTATAAAATATCCAGATTCGTTTAATTTATTAACTATTCCACTTCTTCCAATAGATTTATTTAATATATTTTCTGCATTTATAACTTGCATAATCTTATTTACTTTATCTATAGATGTTTTCTCTTTCAATATATTTATTTCATAGCTATACTCTTTTTTATGATTCATAATATTATATGGTAAATCACATATATTTACTTTATTATCCATACACATTGTATCTATATACATAGCTGTATTTCTTAATTCTCTAATATTTCCTGGCCACGAATAACTATTAATTATTTCTTTGACCTTATTACTTATTTCAATTTTATTTTTCATAAAATATTTTAGCAGCTCAGCTATATCTTCTTTTCGATCCCTCAAAGGAGGGATATTTATAGGAAGTACATTTATTCTATAGTATAAATCAGCCCTGAACTTTTCATTTTTTATCATATCAAGTAAATTTTTATTCGTAGCAGCAATAATTCTAACATCAATGTCTATTACACTTTCTCCTCCAACTCTCATAACTTGATTTTCCTGAATTACCCTAAGAAGCTTGGTTTGTAAATACATCGGCATATCCCCTATTTCATCTAAGAATATAGTTCCATTATGAGCTTGTTCAAACAAACCTCTTTTACCACCTTTTAGTGCACCAGTAAATGCACCTTCCTCATATCCAAATAGCTCGCTTTCTAATAAATTTTCAGGCATTGCTGCACAGTTTATAGCTATAAACGGCTGATTGAACCTTAATGAGCCGTTATGTATAGATTGAGCCATTAATTCTTTTCCTGTTCCACTTTCTCCAGTTATTAAAACTGTATAATCTGATTTTGCTATCTTTTTTGCTAATTCCTTAGATTTTTCTAATTCTAAAGAGTTAGTTTTTATATCATCAAAATTATATCTAGCAACTTGTCCTTTATCTCTTAGTTTTTTAGATAAATTTTGCTCTAATTTTCTTATATACGTTATTTCCTGTATGCAGAAGTATGCTCCTGTAACTTTACCAAAACTCTCTATATTATATTTATTTACATTTATATATTTATTTTTAAACTTTATAACTTCATCCTTAGCTTTATCCAAACTAAAAATGATCTTGATGTCATTATTATCTATGTCATTTAATTTTTTTCCAACTATATCACTTTCAATATCTAGTATCCTCTTTACACTTTGGTTACAAATTAATATTTCTTCTTTATTTGATACCATAGCCATACCTACACTTGATAAATTTATTATAGAATTTAATTCTTCATTTTTTATAGTTAGTTCTTTATATTTTGTATTTATACCAGAGTATGAACTAATAACTTCATCTGAATATTTTATTAACCTTTCTGTTACTTGCTTATCATCTATATTTAACTTCGCTATTATTTGAAGAAAAGTTGAACTATCAATACATCTATGTCCAAGATCAATTACTTCTTCAATATAGCTAGGAACTAAATTTGATTCTCCAGGTGTGACCGCAACTTTAATATGTCTGTACTCTTTACTTGGATCATATTGTATAAAATTCAAGTGATTTATACCCATATCATACAAGCTGGATACAGTTTCTAATATAGTGTGTTCATTGTCATTTACAACTAACACATCTATTCCTTCCGGCAATGCAAATAGTTTATATACTTCCTTTTGTTTTATGCTTCTATTTATTCTTATTATCTTTTTTGTATCATCTATATATTCCTTTATTTTTATAGCTCTATTATCTATCATTGCAAGAACTACATCACCTTCAATTGACTGCTCTTTAGACATAGTATTTAAATAATAGTTTTTTATTTTTACTTTATCTTTAAAAATGTTTTCTAAGTTCTTATTTAAAAATAATTCTAATCTTGATATTCCATCCGTAACTACAGCTATAGTCTTCATTATCTAAACTCCTCTTAAACTTATAAAATTCAAGCTTATATTAAAAAAATCTAACTCACTCATGATCCATACATCAATTTGAAAATATAAAGGATCTAGTAAGTTAGATTTCACTCTAAAGTCATGTTCATTTTAAATAGTTTTATATGATTATTAAAAATCATATCTATAACTAAATTATATATTACATAAAAATATTTATTTTTTTCTACTTTCTAAAAACTTAGTTAAATTATTTACTGTAGCCATGTCGCTTCTTTCTAAATCTGTAGGTTGAAGTACTATTCCTAATCTTTCTTCTATCTCAAGTAAAACCTCTATTATTGCTAATGAGTCTAAAAGTTCTGCTTCAAATAAATCTAAATCTAAATCCTCTTTTATTTCATCACAATCTAAAACATCTTCAAAAATTGATATAACTGCTTCTTGCATTTTAACTCCTCCTCAAATTAAGCGTAGTGTCCTGAGAAAATTAACAATCCAAAACATGCTATATGGAATGTTACTACAATTTGTACAATCTCAAACCACTTCTCTTTTTTATGTTTTTTATAAAACTTTGATTTCTTTTGATATATATCAGTAAGTACAAGTACTACACCTTGATATATCCCATAAACTATATAATACCACGTTAATCCATGCCATGCACCCATTACTAACATTGTAATCATTTGAGCAACATGAGATGCGGTAGCTCTTTTTTTAAATCTTTTCTTTCTCATAGATGCTATTACAAATCTTGAGAAAATATAATCTCCGAACCATCTAGAAAGACTTATATGCCATCTTGTCCAGAATTCTTTCATGTCTTTACTTAAAAATGGTTTGTTAAAGTTATCTGGTGCTTGTATACCAAATATATAACTAGTACCTACCGCAAATAAACTGTATCCTCCAAAGTCAAAGAATAAGTATAAGCTATAAGTGTACATGTAACAAATTACACTCGTAAAGCTTACTTTTGAAGGTATTCTTGACATTAAAAATATGTTTATCATAAATGCTATTACAAATTTATATCCAATTCCCATAAATATCTTTTTAAATCCTGGAATTAAATAATCATTTATATATTCATCTCTAGGTATTTTCTTTTCTAGCTCTTTTTCAAATCTTCTTGATCTATCAATCGGACCAGAACTTAAAGTTGGGAAGAATAATATAAAGTAAAGCATCGTTGAAATTTTTACTTCTTTTATTGCTCCATCATAAATTTCAATTACCATTTGGATAGCTCTAAAATTCAAGTACGAAATTCCTATAAACCCTATAGTTCCAAATGATGTAAGTGGCGAAATTTTATTGATTATAATAGGAGACATTGAAGCTATTAAAAATAATCTATATATAAGTTTACTATCTGTTTTCTTTCTTACATACTCATACCCTTTAATCACTCCAACTTCCATTACTATAAATGCTATTAAGAACTTAAGGCTAACATTTACACCAACGATTAAAAATATCATGAATATTGTTGCTATCATTCCATAATATTTTATACTTTTTTCTCTTAACCCTAAGATTATCGCTGGAATCATAGTTAATAGTAATATATAAAGGTAAAAATAATCTCCATATTGTGAAAAAGTCATTAATTTTCCTCCATAAGTTTCTTTCTATCTATTTTCCCATTTATATTAGTAGGGAACTTCTCTATAGTTTTTATAGTTCTCGGTATCATATATGAAGGTATATATTTACCTAACTCTTTTTTTATTGCAATTCCAATTTTTATATCACTTAATGAACTACTTTCTTTTAACTCTACAATTCCTTTTAAGTAAGCAATTTTTTCATTTTTATAAACAGGTATAACCACTGCATTTTTTACATTTTCAACTTTTCTTAAGTTGCTTTCTATGTCTTCTATCTCTATTCTAAATCCATTTAATTTTATTTGGAAATCTCTTCTTCCACAGTAATATATATTTCCATCTAATATATAGCCACTATCTCCAGTTCTATAAGCTCTATGCTTAATTCCGTCTATCTCATCATAGAAGAATACTTCATCAGTTTTTTCTTTATTATTGAAATATCCTTTAGATACTGAAGGTCCTATTATTATGATTTCACCTTTTTCACCTTCTGGAAGTTCTTTTCCATTTTCATCTAATATCTTTATCTTACAGTTTTCCATAGGATATCCAACTGGAAGGCTCTTTTCATCATCTATCATTTCTTGTGATATATCATTTACGCTGACTCCAACTGTTGCCTCTGTTGGTCCATATCCATTTACAACTCTTGTATTTGGAAATCTCTCTAATAAAGTTTTAGATAAACTCTTCGGTAAAGTTTCACCTATAAATATCATTGATTCAAGCTTTGGTAACATTTCTTGATTAAAACTATTTTCCGTTACACAAACCCCTGCAAATGATGGAGTTGAAACCCAAACTGTCATATCTGATTTTTCAAATTGATTAAATAATTCTTTATAATCTGCTAAAACTTTCTTTGATAAAGAAAATAATGTAGCTCCATGTACTAAACCTGGATATATTGATGTAACTGAAAGGTCAAATGAGTATGCAGCTTGATTCATAACTACCTTCTCACTTCCATCAATTTTTAAATATGGACTCATCCAATCAACAAAACTATCTAAGTTGTTTGAACTTATTTGTACTCCTTTTGGTTTTCCCGTACTTCCTGATGTAAATAGGATATATGCATTTTCATCCTCTTTTACCCAGTTTTCCTTAGATATCGTCTTTCCTTCATACTCTTTGATTATTTCTTTAAGCTTCTCTTCATTTACAACATTTAAATCTCCAAATTCAGTTTCTTCACTAAAGTTGAAAAATACTTTTGGTTTAATTTCTTTAGTAACTTCAAATACTCTATCTATTGGGAAACTTATATCTAATGGAGCATAAGCTCTCCCAGATTTTAAAGCACCTATCATACATGCCATTATCATATTTTCTTTGTTACCGTATATAACTATAGGAGTATTTTCATCCCCATATATATCTTTTAAATATAATGCAATTGCTTCTGAATACTTATCTAAATTTTTATATGAAAGAGTTTCTTCATTACATTTTAGTGCTACTCTATCTGTATTTGAATATTTTTTTATACCTTCAATGATTTTCATATCTATTTCTCCTTATTAAAACTCATTATATATAAATGGTAATTCTTTAAATGGCGTAAATGTAAATACTAATATAGCCATAATTATTATTATCGTAATACATATACTCATAATTAAATATTTATTGCTGATTAAATTCTTTAAATAGCTTTTCACAAACATCTACCCAACCTTTCGTCCCCAGGTGCATTACATCTCTCAAGTAATATTTCTCAGTTTCATTTTCTCTAAGATCTATAACTTTAAAACCATGCTCTTTTGCAATGTTTCCTGCTTTATCATAAAATTCATGTCGTTCTTCTGTTGAAATTCCTGTCATATTATAGAACTTATCCATACCTGGTATTAATACAACTACAGGTTTTATTCCTAAGTCATTACATATATCTAGATTTAATTGGTAATCGTAAAACTCTTTTGATTCTAAAAGATTTACATATTTATATTTACCTTCTAATTTGTGTAAATTTTTCCCAAAATTATGTCTGTAATATCCCTTATCTATACATAATTCGTTATTTCCAACTCTCTTTTTAGCATCCATTATAGCTTTTTCTTCTTCATTTTTCCAATCTATAGGTTTACTTTTGACTGGAGCTTTTTTATCCTGTAAAATTAGTAATTTTTTAAATGTTGTACCTTTCTCTTTAAGGCTTACTATATATTTTCTAAATTCAAAATAAGGTTTTAATAACACTTTCTCAGTATTAGATAAAAATGTATCTGAACTATATAACTTAGCATATACAGATTCAGATTTATAATCTTCTGAATCAGCTAATAATTTACTTGATCTATCAGCAAACTTTATCTTATTTTCATTTGAAATACTTGGGTTATTTAAAAAGGCATAAAATTGAGTTGGTGAAAATCTAGTTTGGTAATGATGGGGTGTAACCCCTTCTCTATCCATAAACCACTGCATTGAAACTAATAAGACAACTTTCTTATCTTTTACACTTGAATCAAAACTTCCTAAAATAGTAGCATCTTGTAAGCTTTGAGTATATGCTCTACCTATTGTAATAACCTCATTTTTACTTCTACTGGTATTAAAATAGTAAGTTGGATGTTGCTTTGTTGAGTGGCTTAACTCTGATGATCCTAACATCATAATATCTTTATTTCTTAAAAAATGGTTATTAGCGATAACTCCCTTATCCTTTACATCACTTAAAGCATCATTCATTATTGGTATTAAGTCTTTTTCTTTAAGCATATAGTCAATTTTAGAGTCAAGGAATTTATTTAATCCAAATAAAAATATACCACCTACTACTAATGGCATAATTAAATAAATTGATTTTTTCATATTTAAATCTCCTATAAATATTTATAATTAATTTACGTCCGTATTTTAGGCGTAAATGATTGTATTTTAACTAGTTCATAGAAAAAATTTTTACTTTCATTAACTTATTTTTTATCACCAGTATATCGTAACAGTAAATTCTTAATATATTGTTAAGAATTTCTTAAGATTTCGAAAGAATATATACTTATTATCTACTTTTTTGTCATATTTTGTATTATTTAATCGTATTTACTAATTTATTGAATATTTTAATATATTTTACATAAAAAAGAGATAGTTACATTACTATCTCTTTACATAACTTTTAATTTTTCTATTTTAGTAATTATTAAAATATATTTATAATATCTTCCCATCAGCTATAGTTATAACTTTGTCTGCCATTTTTGCAATATCACTATTATGAGTTATCATGACCAGTGTTTGATTAAATTCTTTAACACAGACTTTTAAAATATCCATTACTTCATCTGTCGTCTTTGAATCTAAATTTCCAGTAGGTTCATCTGCAAATATCACAGAAGGTTTATTTGCAAGTGCTCTAGCTATTGCCACCCTTTGCTGTTGTCCTCCTGAAAGTTCATTTGGAAATTTTTTAATTTGATTTGATATGCCTAGCTTTTCAATTAAAGTATTTATATATTCTTTCTCTTCTTTTTTTCCATCTATAGAAACTGGTAGTGTTATATTATCATATACATTTATAACGGATATTAGATTATAGCTTTGAAATATAAATCCAAATTCGTCTCGTCTTATCTTTGATAGTTTTTCATCATTTAAAGTATATATATCCACATCATCAAGATAAACATTTCCTGAAGTTGGTTTATCCAGCCCTGCCATACAATGAAGCAATGTACTTTTTCCAGAACCACTTGGACCTATTATAGCCGTAAATTTATTCGGCTCTATCTCTAAATTTATTCCATCTAAGGCATGTACTTTATTTTCATCTTTTCCGTATGTCTTTTTTAGATTTGATATCTTTAATTTTTTCATATTTTACTCCTCCAAGTTTGCTTTAATTATTAATTAAAAGTTATTAGAAATTTTCTGAAATACCCTCTGTTATTGAATTACCTTCTATTTTGTCTTTAGATAAATATACTGCAACAATCCCCATAATGATAAAAATAGTAAATAGTATAATTATCTGAGTCCAAGGAATTTGATATTCTGCAACCCTAGTATATCCTCCTGCTAAAAGACCTTTGTTAGACCTTGCTATACCATAGTTGTGATAAATTGTTGCAATCACAGATCCTATTATAGAAGCGACTATTCCATATAATTCACTTTCAATAATTAAGATTTTTTTAATGTTTTTTATACTCAATCCAATTGCCCTTAAAGTTGCCAATTCTTTTCTTCTTGTAATAATATTACTTCTCATAATAAAAATGATATTTACTGAAAGTATTAATAAAGTCAAAATCTGATATATTATAGAAAGCTTTTCTTCAGAATTTTGTTGAGCTCCAATAAATTTTAACTCTTCTCCTTTTCCATTTATCTCTGTAGCTCCATAATTTTTCGTTAATTCTTTTAATTTTTGTTCTACAGAATATAACTTTCCTTTTTCAACTGTTACAAATAGCTTATTATACTCTTTTTGACCTGTTAATTCTTTATAGTCATCTTCTCTAAATATTACTTGAGCCCCTTGAGCTTGCATGTTACCATCCTGTCCTGCTGCATATGATTCTTTCATGATAGCTCCAACCTCTACTTTGAAATTTTCATATTTTTCAATGTCATCTTTATATACAGGGAGTTTTATTTCTATAATGTCTCCTATTTTCACATTATCAATTATCTTTGCATCAAAAGTGTTTGTAACCTGTGAATTTGTATTGTTAACTAAGATTATTTTCTTGTACTCACCTGATGTAGGCTTTATAATATTTTCCCCTTTTTCAATAAATTCTTGTCTTTTCTTTAACATATCATCACTATATCCTCTTATTAAAAGTGGATACTCATTGTTATATTCAACTTGATAAAGCGACTTTTTTCTGTTTAATTCATTTTGATAAGCCTTTGATAACTTATCTTTAGAAAGTATAATCTGACCATAAGGATTATTAAAATGTGGTTCTACATATCTTACGTTTTTCATATTATTAATTTTGTGTATTAAATCATTATCTAATTTATAAAATAGATATTCTGAATTTTGATTATTACCCTCAACAGTTTTATCTACACTACCATATGACATGGACCATGAACCACCAGTTATTCCTTCTTCCATATTATATTTTATAAAGCTTTTAACACCTAAATTTAATATAAACATTGTTCCAACAAAAGTAATTGCGAGTATTGTCAATATAGTTCTAGGTTTATTTCTCCATAAATTTCTAGTCGCTATATTTATAAGTACATTTTTATTTTTTTTATCTATATTTTTACTCTTTGATTTTTTTCTATATTTGTCGCTTACCCTCGTAGCCTCAATTATAGACATCTTCATAGCTTTTCTAATTACTATAAAACTAGAAAGAGATACTGATATAATTGAAACTGCAAAAGAATATATTATGCTAGGCATTTGTATTGTTAGCATAGAGCTATATCCATACACTACTCTTAAGCCAACATATGAAAAAATAATTCCAAATATTATTCCTATTAAAGTTCCTAAAATTATATAAATAAAGCTCATACTAATAAATAAGTTCTTTACCTTCTTCTTTGGCATTCCAATAGATCTCATAAGACCTACTTGATTAGTCATATTCTGAAAAATAATATTAAATATGTTGTATATTACAATAGTTGATACAACTACTAAAAGTATTGAGTTTATACTATTTTCTATGCTGTATTTTGAAATCGATTTATGAGATTTTGCCAAATCAACCTCAGCATTTTCATGCAAATTGAATATATTAGTATCTATTTTTTTTATCATTTTCGTTACAAATTGAGGTATATCTTTTTCTGATTTAAGATATATAGTTCCAGTATACGTATCTCTGGGTTTTATTGGCATCTTAAAATCATTATTTACAAAAGCTCTAAATGTACAATCATACTTAGATATATCATAATACTTATCTGATTTTTCTACTAAACCAACGATTTTAAATGTTTTATTTGCACTGTCTATAGAGTTAATTTCATTATCATCCATATAGTTGTTCAAAAGCATTAAGTCTATATTTTTATTTAAGGGGTTAGATATCCCCATCTGACTTGCAGCTTCTTTTTCTATGACTATTTCTCCGTCTTTTATCGGTTCTCTTCCATATATCTTATATCCTAAAGAACTTATAAAACCTTTATCAAATGAATTTAAATCAAGATTAACTCCACTTTTTTTATCTACTATTTTGCATAATTCTTTTGATATACTCGACTTTGATATATCTTTTTCCTTTTTTAAATTTTGTATTTGATTTTTACTAAGTGAATTAAACTCTACATGATAGTCACCATGTAAATCCTTCATCTCTTTTATTTGAGAATCATATCCTGAATCCCTAATTACAGTCATAGAAAAAATAAGCATTACTGAAAGTACAATACTTGATAATAATGCTATTGTTTTTCCTTTTTGCTTTTTCATATAAGATATTGCTAATTTAAATGTACTCAAAACTTTACCCCCTCATTCTTGTATTAATCCTAGCACAAAAAAATGCTACCTTCTTCGGATAAAAGGTAACATTTCTAAAATTTTGGTTCAATATAAGTCCGACAAGTGGTCTTTTTTTACCGACAACTATCATATTAAACGAATATATCTATTAAATTTCACTCAACTGGTATATGAATAGTAGCTATAAACTTAGACTCACTATCCTTAATTTTTAATTCTCCATTGTATTTTTTTATTGAAGATTTTATACTGTCTAAACCTATCCCATGAAGGAACTTATCTTTTTTAGAAGTAAAAATCTTATTATTTTTTATTATTAGCTCATTTGTCTTGCTGTTTTCACATCTAACTACATAGTACCCCTTTATAAAAGTACTTTTTATAGTTATATATTTATCTATATTATCTTCATCAATTTTATTGCATGCTTCTATTGCATTATCTATTAAATTTGAAAATATACTACTTATGTCAATCATATCTATAAATTCACAATTACTAAAATCTATGCCTGCATTAAAATCTATATTATTTTCCATGCAGCATTTACTCTTTTCATATAATATAATATCTAACAGTGCATTTCCTGTATTATAAATATTTTTATTATTTTTTACTTCATATTCTATATTATTAATATATGCATTTACATCTTCACTACTATTTTTTAATGATTTTATATTATTCATATGATTATTCATATCATGATATACTTGTCTCATTTTTTCTTGTGATTCTTTTACCATTAAATAATATTTATACTGCATATCTAATTTTTCATTTACAAGTTCCAATTTTGCTTTTTCTTTTTCTGATTTTATAGAATTCACAAAAATAAATATTAATATTGTATTTATTATAGCTAAAATATAAGGAAATACATGTTCTATAAAACTAGATATCTTACTCATATATAAAATATTATTATATTCAATGTTATTGTTTATTACTATTCTATATAAATCATGAGATTGTGAAGTTGAGATGTTTATAATTACAATTATAAATATATTAACTGCTATAGTTAAACTTACATATACTAAATATTTATTATCATTGTATATTTTTTGTACCTTCTCAAGAAAATATATACCTAGAAAAATAATTAAAAAATTTATTCCAAGATTAAATACATATATATAATTACCTATATAAGTAAACGTCATAAACAAAAACCAATAAATGCTACACTCTATCAATATATATACTAAACTGTATATTAAAGAATTAATTATAGACTTTTTTATATCAATTTCATAAATGCATTTGCAGATTAAAGTTAGTACTAATGCTGCGTTGATAAAAACTTCTAGTACTACAAATCCAAAAGGTATCCCCCTTAATGCTAACCATATAATTAATAATAAAATTACTATGGATTTAATATTTTTTTTCAATTTACATTTGCAAATATAACCTCTTTTATTCATTAGCATAAAAAAACAAAACATGAATATAAACATATTTACAATACATAAAGCTCTATGAATACCTAACATAGCTTATACTCTATTAAGTCAAAAAATTTATCTTTTGTTTCTTTAAATCTATACCTACTAATAGGTACTTCTTCGTTATTTTCAAGTATTGCTACATACTGTTTTATAATTTTTATATGTTCTAGATTCACTAAAAAACTCTTATGACATCTAAAAAATCTACTACAATCTATTTCTTTTTCAATATTACTCATAGTTCCACTTATTTTATAAACTTCATTTAAAGTATGTATAGTTATAGTTTCTTTCTGTACTTCTATATAAGTAATCTCATTTATGTCTAATTTAATTTGATTCCCTTGCTTCTTTATAATAATATACTTATTTTTTATTTCTACTTCTTTTATGCAATTTATAATATTTTCTTTTATATCATCATATTTTACTGGCTTTACTAAATATCTATAAGCCCTTACTTCATAACCTTCTAGTGCATATTCTATTAAAGATGTAATAAAAATAATTTCTACGTTATTATCTAAAATCCTTATTTTTCTAGCTGTATCCATTCCATTGATCTCACCTAATTGTATATCTAACAAAATTAAATCAATATATTTTGAATAATTTTCAAGCAATTCTTCACCGGAATTAAATATATCTAAGCTATATTTTATAGATAATCCTTCAAATATTTTTTCAATATAATTTTTTAATAATTCTTGTTGCTCTTTTTCATCTTCACAAATTGCTATTTTTATCACTAATTCCTCATCCCCATTAGATAAACTTTTATTAGATTATTATACCTTCAAAATGATCTACTTCATGCTGTATAATCTGTGCAGTAAATCCTGTAAATATTTGTTTATGCTTATTGAAATTTTTATCTAAATATTCTACTTCTATTGTTTCATATCTTGTTGTTTTTCTAGAACCAATTAAAGATAAACAACACTCTTCAGCCTCGTAAGGTTTCTCTTTTTTTAGTATAACTGGATTTACCATAGGAACTATCATATTACCTACACTAAATACTAGTATGCGCTTTTTTACTCCTATCATATTAGCTGCTAGCCCTACACAATGTTCTAAATTTGCCTCTAGTGTATCTATTAAATCATTGATAACTTCTATATCATCCTTTGTTGCTAATTCTGATTTTTGTTCTAAAAATAATACATCTTTTACAATTTCTTTTATCATTATTTATCTAACCCTTCTATTCTTTATATAAATTCATATCAATTTAAATTCTATCTTGTAATGCACTGTATTTATAGTCTACTTATTTTAGTAAACTAATAGATATTTTAAATTTTATCAAAGTATTATTCTTAAGTACAGTAGCCACATCATAATTAGCATTAACTCTAATAATATAAATACATGCATCAATAACATAATTTTTTGTTTAATCTAATATACACCCTATATTTTTAATAAATAATTATCAAATACAATGATTTATTTTAATATGCAAATCAAAAACTTTATTTAGAAACTTTAATTTTATCAGTCTTCTTATAAAAAAATGAATTTAAATTTTTTATATCTTCTTTTATATATCTATGATTCACATCAACTACATTAAAATTAAATGCTTTAAAAATAAACTGCATACAGTATCCTAACCCTATGCTAGTTATAATTGTTCCTATTCCAATAGTTCCTCCTAGTAAAACTCCGATAATAACTACTCCTATTTCTAAAAAACCTCTCACTATTCTAATTGGTTTACCACTTTTTTTTTGAAGTGCAACCATCATACCATCTCTAGCTCCACTACCTAATCCTACTCCAATATATAAATAACATCCTATACTTAGTAAAAGCATACCTATAATTAACATTAAAATTCCGGATATAAAATTATTTGCAACAGGTATTAAACGATTTAACATAATTATATCTATAAGTCTTCCGATAATAATCATATTAAGTATAGTTCCCCATCCTAAATTTTCACCCCAAAATACATTTAAGGCTAGTACTATGGTACTGACTAATATGTTTGCATTTCCCATAGTAATCCCTGCCGTTTTAGATATTCCTTCGTGTAATACATCCCAAGGAGATAAACCTAGTTTAGCATTTATAGTTAACACTATTCCTGCTGCACAAAGTATAAATCCAATTAATAATTTAGTAAGTTTAAATAATTTAGTTTTCATATTAACCTTCTTTCTCTAAATTTATATATAATATAAATTTTGATTATTATTTATAATTCATGGTAAAATAATATATATATAATGTTAGGATGTGATTTTTTGCCTGTAGATAGAACAAATAAGGTTAGTTGTAGCCATTATAGATGTGAAATTGAGGTTACACTTGAAGTTATAGGTGGTAAATGGAAATCCCTTATATTGTGGAACTTAGGTATTCACAAAGTTATTCGATATAATGAATTTAGAACCATAATACCAGATATAAGCCAAAAGATGTTAACTCAACAACTAAGATTTTTAGAAAAAAATCTTCTTATAAATAGAAAAATCTATAATCAAGTTCCCCCTATGGTTGAATATTCACTTACTGATTTAGGTGAAAAATTATTACCTATATTAAATCAAATGGATATTTGGGGTAAAGAATTTGTTAATGAATTCTCTAAATAAAAATAGAAGGATCTACCTTCTATTTTTATTATACAGACCAAATACTATTATAGTCAAAATTTCCCCCTATTAGAACTGACCTTAAAATTCCTACTGTATCAAAAAAATTAGATATTATAAATTTTATAAATCTAAGTCTTAAAATATTTGATTTATAATAACTTAACTGCTATTTTATAAAAAATTTATTTTAATTATTTCTCTTTGATTTTAAATAATTATCTATAGAATTTGCAACTTTTTTAGATGAAACTACTGCTTCTATAACAGTTTTAGGTCCATGAGTAACATCTCCACTAGAAAATACTCCTTCTCTCGATGTATTTCCTTCTCTGTCTATTATAATAAGACCTTTATCATTTGCTTTTACACTTTCATTATTTGAAATAATAGTATTTCTCGGTATCTGGCTAACTGCAATTAATATAGAATCGCATTCAAATAAGCTTTCGCTATTTTCTACCTTAATTACAGAGTTATTTCCATCTTCATTAGCAATCTTTTTTGTATCTGCAAGCACAATTCCATTTTCATATATTTCAACTGGAGCTTTATATGTTAAAAACTCTACACCTTCTTCTAATGCATCCATTATTTCTACCTTAGTTGCAGCCATATCTGAAAAATCTCTTCTATAAACTACATGAACTTCTTTTGCTCCATAATATTTTGCACTTCTTGCTGCATCCATAGCAACATTTCCTGCCCCTATTATAACTACCTTTTCACCTAGATCATACTTCTTTGGAGATTTTAAGTAATTTATTGCATAATAAGAGTTTCCTAGAGTTTCTCCTTTTATATTTAACCTCTTTGGGTTCCACACTCCTGTACCTATAAATACAGCATCATATCCATCTTCAAATAATTTATCTATAGTTATAACCTGACCTATTGAAGTATTTACTTTAAATTTAACTCCAGCTTTTTTTAATAAATTTATTAAATTATCTATTATATCTCTATCCAATCTAAATTCAGGGATACCATATCTAAGAATTCCACCTAGTTTTTCGTTTTTTTCAAAAACGGTCACATCATAACCTTTTTTTATAAGTTCTACAGAGATAGTAAGCCCTGCTGGACCTGAACCTACAACAGCAACTTTTTTATTATTTTTATTTGTCTGTACTAACTTTCCACCTTTTAAAAACTCAGTTGATATTTCTTTTTCTATTTTATAAAACTCTACAGGTTCTCCTTTTATTCCTTTTACACAATTACCTAAGCATTGATTTTCATGAGGACATACTATGCCACATATTGCAGATAATGGATTATTATCAAATAAAATTTCTCCTGCTTCTTTTATTTTTCCATCCTTATATAAACTGATAATAGTTGGAATATCCGTATTTATAGGACAATTTTGTTTACATCTTGGATTTTTACATAGTAAACATTGATTTGCCTTGTTTATTAGTTCTTTCATTTTACACCACCTTAGTTGAAAAATTTATAAAAATTTACTTGAAACTCTACTCCAAAAATTATAATTTGGCATTCTAAATAAATTTATTTTTTGATTAGTCATCTGTGTTTTTATTTTTATTACTCTTTCAAATTTATACTCTACTCCATCTACTACTATTAACATCGATTTTTCAAAACTATATTCAGGTACTACTTCTAGCTCAGATTGAAAAGAAAATAATATACTTGAACTAAAACTTCTATATACATTGGTGTTTAAATGGTTAATTGAAGTTAACTGTATTACGTTCATACTAGGATCTACAATACTCCCTCTAGCTGAGTAGTTGTGAGCTGTTGATCCTGTTGGAGTTGATATTATAATTCCATCTCCACTTATTTTTTGAATCTTATTTCCATCTATATTTATATTTGCATGAATGACTTTTGATTTATCACACTTTATAACCACTTCATTTATTGTATAAATATTTACTTCTCTATATTCTGTAATTATTTTAGTGTTAAGAATAGGTAAACTTTGTACAATATAACTTTTAGATATATATAAATCTATAAATTTATCTATTTCTTCTACAGTAACATCAGTAAAAAATCCAAGATGACCTGTGTTTATTCCTACAAATAATTTATCTGTAAATTCAAGTGTATTAACTATTTTTAGGAAAGAACCATCTCCACCTATAGAAATAATTAGTTCTGTTTTTTCATGAAGGTAATCAATAACTTTAAATCCTCTTTTTATTAAATTTTCACTTAAAATTTTTTTAGTTTTTATAGATTTCTCTATATCATTTGATTTTATTGTTACTATCCTATTCACTATAGTTCCTGTCCTTTCTATTTTTAATTGAAACAAAGCCCCCTATTTTCATAGGTGGCTTATTTCAATTAATAGTTATATCTTTATTAGAAGTTTACATCTTCTCCATAGTAAACTGCTTTAAATAATTCTTTCATTTCTTCTACTGATATCTCTCTTGGATTTGTACCTGTACATGGATCAGCCACTGCTGTTTCTGATATAGATTGTAAGTTTTTATTAAATATTTCTTCTGATAAACCAAATTCTTTTAATGAATTAGCCATTCCCATATCTTTTCTGAATTGTTTTACAACATTTACTAATGAGTTAACTAATTCATCTTCTGTATTTCCAGATAATCCTAATCTTCTAGCTATATCTGCATATGCATCTTTTGCTGTTTTAGCATTAAATTGTATTGCAGCAGATAAGTATATAGCATTTGCTAAGCCATGAGGTATATCAAATATCTTACCTGTTTTATGTGACATAGAGTGAACTATACCTAGTATTGCATTTGAGAATGCCATACCTGCTAAGTTTTGTGCTATGTGCATATCTTTTCTTGCTTGGTCTTCACCGTTGAAAGAATTAGCTAAGTTGTCATAAATCATTTCTATTGATTTCATAGCTAAAGCATCTGTTATTGGATTTCTAGCATTAGATACATAAGCTTCTATTGCATGTGTTAAAGCATCCATACCAGTATTTGCTACTAACGTTTTAGGCATAGTTTGAACTAAGTTAGTATCTACTATAGCTATATCTGGTGTTATATTATAATCCGCTATTGGGTATTTTACTCCTGTTTCATTATCTGTTATTACTGAGAATGAAGTTACTTCTGTCGCAGTTCCACTTGTAGTTGGTATTGCTATGAAATGAGCTTTTTGTCTAAGTTCTGGCAAGTTAAATGGTTTTGCTGCTTCTTCAAAAGTAAACTCTGGGTATTCATAGAATATCCACATAGCTTTTGCTGCATCTATTGGAGAACCTCCACCGATTCCTATTATTAAATCTGGGTTGAATTCATTCATCATTTCAACACCTTTTCTTACAGTAGCAACTGAAGGGTCATTTTCAACTCCTGTAAAAACTATTGTCTCAATATTAGCTTCTTTTAAGTTTTCTTGTATTTTAGGAACTGTTCCATCTTTTATTAATCTTTCTGAACCTATAACAAGCATTGCTTTAGTACCTTTTGCATTTTTTAGATAGTCTATTGCATCATCTCCAAAGTATAAGTCTCTTGGTATTGTAAATCTATTCATATTTGTTCCTCCTGTTTTTTTAATTTGTTGTTGATTACATTTATTAGTATATATAGCTTACATGCAAAAAAAAAGAAGGCACTTTTCGGTGTGGCACACACTAAAAGGTAGTATTTATGTAATTACAAATATTATATTTATAGAAATTTTTTAATTTAACTAAGTTTATTTTATTTTTAAGATTTGTTTAAGGTTAAATTTATACAATAAAGTCACAAAGATACAGAAATATTTTTAGGAGGTATTTTGATGGTAATCAAATCATTTAAGCGTTATGAAAAGAACTTTATTTTAATGCAAAAGTAGGTTATTTTATTATGAGCACAAGAGTACACTATTCACCAGAAATAAAACGGAAAGCTATAGATATGAAATTAAATGGTAGCACTACAAAAGAAGTTATGAATAAACTAGGAATAAAAAATAAATCTCCCTTTCTCCTATAAAATACAGGAAAAAGGGAGCATAGGTTGTTTTATATTGTTCCACACGAAGGGTGCAGTTCAAATTCATCAATGTGTTTAATAGTTTTAAATCTATAGTATGATATCAAAAAAATACAATAATAAACATCCTTAATTTATCCTCTATATTACATTTCTGCTTTAGTTACTTTTCGTGGCCTACCTTTTATATTTTTTGTTTGTAGTTCTTTTAGTACCATTTCACCTTTATTATTTAGAACCTCAACATAAGTAGATACATCAAGTACACTTATAACACCAATGTCCTGTGCAGTCATACCTTCTATGCTACAAAGTGTACCAACTATATCAACAGGTCTCATCTTAGTTTTTTTACCCGCATTTATGTGTAACTTCATGATTTCTTGACTTAAATTTGCACCTTTATCTTCTTTAAGCTTTTGTCTTTGCTCTAACTTTTTATCAAATTCAGGCTTTAAGCTCATAACAAGTCTTTTGCTTGGTTTCATTTTTATTGTTAATTCTTTGCCTGTGTATGAATGTATTTCAAAGATACGTCTTTCATCAGATCTCATAACAAAAGTAATCGCTCTACCTTCTTTACCTGCACGACCTGTTCTTCCGATTCTATGAACATAATTTTCTCTTAATACAGGTACATCATAATTTATTACATGAGTGATGTTGTCTATATCTATACCTCTAGCAGCTACATCTGTTGCTATTAAGTATCTAAAGTATCCTTTTTTAAAACTATTCATTACTTTAATTCTTTCATCTTGTTCCATACCACCATGTATTTTGTCACATGGATATTTAAGTTTTGTTAACTCGTTGTACAGAGATTCTACTTTAGCTTGAGTGTTACAGAAAATCACACAACTATCTGGATTTTCTACTGTAGTTACATCTTTTAATAAATTTAACTTACCTGTTTCTTCTACTCTATATCCATCTTGTTGTATTCTATCTACTGTTAAAGTTTTTGCTTTGATCTCTATTGTAACATGGTCTTTCATGTATTTTTGTGATAACGCATATATATCTTCTGGCATAGTTGCTGAAAATAACATAGTCACACGTTCAACAGGTAGTGCTGATATTATCTCTTCTACTTGTTCTAAAAATCCCATACTAAGCATTTCATCTGCTTCATCTAATACAAGATATTTTATATTATCCGTTACAAAATTTCCTTCTTTAATATGGTCTATTGTCCTACCAGGTGTTCCAACTACTATATGAGTTTTTTGTTTTAACTCTTTTGCTTGTAGTTCAAAAGATGATTTACCATATAAAGCTAGTACTTTTATTCTTTTAAATCTACCTATATTAAATACATCTTCCTTAACTTGTATTGCAAGTTCTCTTGTCGGTGTAAGTATTAGTGCTTGTGGTTTGTTCTCTTCCCAATCAACTAGTTCACATAGTGGTATTGCAAATGTTGCTGTTTTTCCACTTCCCGTTTGTGATTTTACTAGTATATCTTTATTTTCTAATGCAACTGGTATTACTTCTTGTTGAACTTTTGTTGGTGATTTATAGTTTAGCATATCAAGAGATTTTAATATTTCATTGCTTAGCTTGTAATCTTTAAAATTTGTTTTTGTCATTTATGTTGTCTTCCTTTTTGGCTTTGTAGTATTTTTGTTATTAGATCTATTACTGTTAGGTTTTCTATTCCCTCTATTGTTTCTTTTAGGTGCTACAGTTATATCCTCTGCACTAGATACAAAACTATGTTTTCCTACAACTTCAATTTTTTTATTTATAAGTTTTTCTATAGCCTTATAAAGGTCTCTTTCTTCCATTGAACAAAATGCTGTTGCTCTACCAGTTCTTCCAGCTCTTCCGGTTCTACCAATTCTATGAACATAAGTCTCCGCAACTTCTGGTAAATCATAATTTATTACATATGGTAATTCATCAATATCAATTCCTCTTGCTGCTATATCAGTCGCTACCAATACTCTAATTTTACCTTCTTTAAAACTATTTAATGCTAACTGTCTCGCATTTTGAGATTTATTACCATGTATTGCAGCTGCACTTATTGATGATTCCATTAAATCTCTAGTTATTTTATTTGCCCCATGCTTTGTTCTTGAAAATACAAGTACAGATTCTTTTGGGTTATTTTTTAATAATTCTATAAGTAAGTTAGTTTTTTGTTTTTTACTTACAAAATAAATATTTTGTTCAACCATCTCAGTTGTTGATGATACTGGTGCAACCTCTACCTTAACTGGATTTTTAAATATTGAATCTGCTAGTTTTGATATCTCTTTTGGCATAGTAGCTGAGAAGAATATATTTTGTCTAACTTTTGGCAGATAACTAATTATTCTTTTTACATCATGTATCATACCCATATCTAACATACTATCTGCTTCATCTAAAACAAAATGTTTAACATCATTTAATTTCAAGAATTTTTGATTATATAAATCAAGCATTCTACCAGGAGTTGCTATTAATATATCTACTCCTTCTTTTAATGCTTTAGTCTGAGGATTTTGAGATACTCCTCCAAATATAACTAAACTTTTTATATTTGTATGCCTTGCATAAGCGTTAAAGTTTTCTTGTATTTGTATTGCTAATTCTCTTGTTGGCGCTAGTATAACTGCTTTTATAGTTCTTTTGCCTTTTAATGATTTTTTATCATTATATATTTGTTGTATTATAGGTATTGCAAATGATGCAGTTTTACCTGTACCTGTCTGTGCACATCCTAATAAATCTCTACCTTCTAATAATGGTGTTATTGATTTTGCTTGTATTGGTGTAGGATTTGAATATCCCTCTTCTTTTAATGCCTTTTGTATTGGTCTAATTATATCTAAGTCTGTAAATTGCATTTATTTCTCCTTTTTGCTTCCTTTTATATTAATCTAAATTATTTACAAAATAAAAAGTCGCCTTGCTCATGTTGGCAATGACTTTGTACGTTGTTCAAAATTTAGCTTTGCTTAATCTACTTATTCGTAATTATAATATACTCATAATTTCCTTATACGTAAAAATAAACACTTTTAATGCCAGTTAATCTCTAAACATAAAAGTGCTTATCTTTTATATTATACACTATATTTTTTTAAATAAGGATATATTTATTATTTGCCACTTAAGTATTTAGTTTTTATTCTCCATATTCTTTGCTATATTTAACCTGTACATTTATATTTTTATGCTTTTCACAAAACTGGCTAATCACATGATAACAACTTGGACATGGCTCCCACTTACTATACAATGTAAGATTTCCATAATCTTTAATTTTTCCCGATTCTATTTGATTATGAATTTCTTCAAATATCTTTTTTTCACTATCATTTACTCGATTATATCCTATTCCTAACTTTCCTAACTTATTAACCTTGCTACTTTTAAAATTCGCATCCTTGTCTTTTGGTGCTGTACAAAATTCAGCTACATCATTGCTCCCACTTATTGCCTTGAATTCTTTATTATCATATATGGCTATTGCAATATTTATTGTGTCTTGTAGAGTTTTAGTTTGATTTATATTAAATATTTGATTGTCCTCTTCATTGACTACCATGTATTTATGGATATTTCTTCTTAATCGTTTCATTCTAGGTATATTATTTTTTATATGATTATGATATTCTATACTACCTAGCTTAGCTGGAATATATTCATAATTCATCTCATCAGGTATCTCTATTGATATTGTTTTAGTTTTAGTGTCGTGATTATACACTTCTATTTTATTTCCTCTTCCAGTACCAATCATCTTTTTTAGAAGTTCAATATCTTTTGCATAAATATAATCTTTGTCTAATTGTTTTTCTAAATTTTCTAGTTTATAAATATCTTTTGGATTTATTTTTTTAGATACGATAATTTTTATTTTTTCTATATCATTTAACATATGATCAACATTGTCTTGGGTACTTACAATTCTTTCATACTCAACTCTAGATATGTTTAATTTTCTTATTTTATTTATCTTTTTACTTAATTTAATGTGCTCATTTTGAAATAATTTTATATTTTTCATATACTCTATAAAATTATTAGCATTATCTGCTCTGTAAGTAATATCATTGTTATTTAGAGACTCATACATAATGTCTATTACTGGATTATCTATTTTAAAAATTTTAGCTATATTTTCTTTAAAGTTGATATCTTCTAAATTAATTTCTTTGTATCCTTCTTTTCTTAATGCATCTTTAAGATCATTTATATTATTAATTTTTAATCTTTGTTTTTTTCTATTATTTGATGTGTTACAAATTTCCGTCATAAATACCTCTTGTTTTTTAATTGTATAGGTTAGAATTTTAATCTTATTAAAGTTTTTTGTCAAATGTATTTATAGGATATTTACTTAATTTATATATTGTATACGTAGCATTTATTTTATTTAACAATAATACTTAAAATGTAAATTCTATCGAATAAACTCCTGATACTGTGACTTTTTTATCTCAATTTAATATCCATAATAGACTCATCATGCTATCAAATTTAGCCATGTAGCTTCACATCTTCGTATCCATGTATAAAATTATTATATAACTTATAGCTTGATGATTAGTTATATATAGTGGATTAGCTATATTATTAGTAAACTTATTCATAGTATTTTTTATTGTTCAATTATCTATTGACCTTGAAGTTACTTCACCCTTTATACTTCTAATTATAATTTGATTATGGAGGTATTGGTATGCAAGAAAACATATTAAAACAAGGTAGAATCTCAAGTCTATTTGTAAAGTTCTCCGTGCCAGCTATTATAGCAATGGTAGTAGCAGGCATGCAAACAGTTATAGATGGTTTATTTTTAGGTAATCTTATAGGTCCAAATGCTATGGCTAGCGTTAGTATAGGTGGTCCATATATACAGTTTGTCATAGGATTTTCAATGCTTATAAGTGTTGGTTCTTTAAGTTTTATGGGAAGAAGCTTAGGCGAAGGCAAAGAAAAACTAGCCCAGGACATATTTAAAACATCATTTATATTATTAAGCTTAGGTGCTATATTTTTCTCTTTTTTAGGTGTTGTATTTAGTGAAAATATTGGTTTAACACTAGGCTCTAATGATATTTTAATACATGATGTTTCAATATATATAAAAACAATCTCAGTATGTATATTACCAATGTGTTTAGGTTTTTTGATTGGCTTTACAAATAGACTTGTTGAAAAACCAGATTTATACTTTAAGGGTATGATTGTAAGTTTAATAGTAAATATTACTCTAAACTATATATTAATAAAAAAACTACAGTTAGGTATAGCTGGTGCGGCTCTAGCTACTGGACTATCTTATTCGTCTGTGTTTATAGTAGTTCTACCACCTATGTTAAAAAAGGAAAATATTATAAATTTATTTATAGGTAAATTTAAAAAAAGTACTATATTTCCTGTTATTTATAACGGTTCATCTGAAGCTATGTCTGCTCTTGCAACTGTTGTATCTGCATACTTATTTAATAATGCATTTATGAAAATTGCTGGCGAATCAGGCGTTGCTGCTTTTACAAGTATTAACTATATTGCTCAGTTTGGAATGTTAACAGTGTTTGGAATTGCTGATGGTATAACCTCTATAATAAGCTATAACTATGGTGCAAAAGAGTTTGGCCGAGTTAAGTCTATCGTAAAATTATCACTATATGTGTCTTCTGTAGTTTGCTTTGCTACATTTATAGTATTATTCTTTTTTAGTGATAATTTAATCAATATGTTTGTTGGTTCAGATGAATTTGTAGGTGAATTAGCTAAAACTGGGTCTAAATTATATGCATTTTCATTTATTTTTAATGGTTTTAGTATAATATATTCATCATATTTCACAGCTATAGGTTATGCTAAAGAGTCTATAATAATAGCTTTAAACAGAGGATTAATATTCATACTAATCGGGATTATTATTTTACCTAAGCTTATAGGTATACATGGAATTTGGCTTACAGTTCCTTTTGCTGAGCTATTAACCTTCATTATATCTTTATATTTAATGAATAAATATAGATTACCATCTACCCATGCTAATATAAAAGACTTAGAATATGCCAATACAAAATATTAATATAAATTATAGGTAATTATATTACAGGAGCCATCATTTATTATATATCGATGTCTCTTGTAATGTTTTTGTGAGGGAGTGATATATATGAAACTTTCAATAGGCGAAGTTAGTAAAATTTTCAATATAAGTAAAGAAACACTTAGATACTATGACAAAATAGGAATTTTAAAACCTGAAGTTAATTCTCAAAATGGATATAGATATTATTTGTTTAAGCATTTAGAAAAATTAAGTTTAATTCTGGGAATAAAGCTTTTAGGTATATCTTTGGCAGATATCAAAGACACTATAGAAAGTGAAGATTTAAACAAGTACAAAGACTTAGTCTTAAAGCAAGAAGAAATTCTTCAAGTAAAAAAGAAAGAACTTGAGCATCTAGAATATAATCTGAATGAAAGTAAAAAAGTTTTAGATATTGTAACTAGTTTTCAAAATGAGTATAATTTTGATAATTTAGAAATATCGGATAAAAACTATACACTTTATGCTCTAGATATAAAAAAATTATTAAGTTCAAATATTTCTCCTATCGATACACTTTCATTAGAAAAAGAATTATCGTATTTAAATGAAGAAATAAATGATACTTATATTTATTTATATACTATTGTTGAAAATAACAGTGTACGTGAAGACGAAAATGTTTTATTTATAAAAGAAAACTCTAGAAATATTAACTTACTAGAAAAATATTTAAATAAGGAATATTTAGATTCTCTAAAATTAAGAATGTATGGAAAATATGTTTCTGTTAATTTTTATGGTACTGTTAAAGAAATAAATGAGTATATATTATCTCTTAATAAATATTTTAATTGTCCTAAAAATAATAGTGCTTATGTAACATATGAATTTTATTTACCTAAGAAAACTGATGATGTAACCTATTTTGTTAATATAAGTTTAAATGTTAGTAGATAAACATTAAATCTTACACTATATATATGGGTATATCCCTATTTTGAGATATACCTATATTTTAATTGAATTATAAGTTACCTACAATAGATCTAAATAAAGCAAGTGTCTTTAGCTCATGATCTTTGTCCATAAATCCAGGATGTGCACTTGTTTTTACAATAATAACATTTTTACTTAGATTGATATATATCCACTGACTATATATACCTATAGCCATAAATTCTTTCTCATTCCCTTCTGGTATCCACCATTTGTAACCATATCCAAAAGTATTATATGAATCATTATTTACACCTGGTCTTAAATGATATTCTCTTATATCTATTGATTCTTCAATCCATTTAGAAGGTATAATCTGCTCATTATTAAACTTACCATTATTTAGATATATCTTAGCGAAACGTGCATAATCCCTTAACGATATACTTAATCCTCCCATTGCAAGCTCTTTATTATTACTTAAAGTCCAATACGCATCATTTTCTACACCTATGCGCTTCCATATTTTATTTTCTAGATAATCACTTAAACTACAACCAGTAGCATTGGTTATAACTTCACCTATTATTTCTGTATTGATACTTGAGTATTTTCTTAATGTTCCAGGTTGAATTTCTAATTTTAATTTTGATATATATTTAATAGCTGGTTTTCCAAGTAACATAGAGATCGACATTTTACTCATATCAGTATCTTCATCAAAATCAATCCCTGATGACATTTGTAAACAATCTTTTATAGATATTTTTTCTAGTTCAGTATTTTTTAACTCTGGTACATAGTTTCCTATAGGTTCATTTACGCTATTTATATATCCTTCACTTATTGCTATTCCAAGTAATGCAGATACAAATGATTTACAAACTGAGTTTGATGACAATAATGTATTTTCATTCGCTCCTAAAAAGTAATTTTCATACTTTATTTTGTCATTAGAAATGACTATTATACCTGTAGTATTTGTTTCCTCTATAAATTTGTCGGTACTAATTTTTTCTTCTTTAAATTTAAATTTTTTAGGTAATGATTCTAATTCTTTTTCAAAATAAAATACCTCTGACCCTTTATTAATTCTTTTAGATGGTTGAATCTGATACATTGTTTGAAAACTATTAGCAAGATTATCTCTTTTAAAAGCTGATAAAGAATTATACAGAAGTTTAATTTTTTTAGGTATTACATTTATCATTGAAATATTCCTTTCTATTCAAAATAATGTTAATTGAAATTTCTAGTACAACTAAAATTGTATAGGGTGAAGTAGCTTCAATGTCAAATATAATTTTTATGTTTTCATTATTTACTTAAATAAAAAAGCACATTGATAAATTTTAATTATCAATATGCTTTCATAGATTTTAATGATTTATAAATTTTTTTCTAAGTTACTATCACTATTATTTTTTATCTAGTTTGGCAACTAATCCATCAATTAATGCTCTCTCTTGTGTATGCTCTTTCCTTTGTTCTGGTGTAATTGATGTATTTACTAATCTTAAGTATTCATTTTCTATTTCCTTGCTGTATTTATTTATTGATTTTTTTATTAAGCTTATTTGATCGTTGTCTAGTTTTAAAGTTTTCATTATTTTTAATCTCCCTTAGATTTTAAAATTATTTATCTAACGTCACTCTATTAATGCATAACTTGCTAACCTAGTTTATATATGTATTCTTCTTTATGTATTTAAATACCTTCTTTATATCGTCTACTTATTCCTGTACCTGCAAATAAAATTGGCCTTATTCCACTATCATGCATACTTATTTTTAATTTATATAATACTTCATTTAAGTACTCTTTATAATACCCCATATATTATTTGATTATTTCATCAATTCTTCTTTTTTCATATCAAACTCTTCTCTTGTTATTAATCCTGCATCTAAAAGTTCTTTAAATTTTAAAAGTTCATCTGCAACACTAAATGAATTGCTACTTTCTTGTGTATATTCTGTAGTTATCGCTATATCTTCTATATCAACCTCTTTATAATCGACATCAACAATTTCATTTTCTATATCCCTCAAGTCTCTCTCTAAGTCTTTATCAGTATAATTTGTAATAGACTCATTTAAAACCTTATTTAATCTATTTCCCATAGGCTTCATAGATGCATATGTTATTCCACCTGAAACAACTCCTCCTAATATAGGAATTGCCTTTGATACACTCTTTGCGAAACTATCTTTAGTAACTTTAATCCCTATTATAGATGCTGTTTTCTTTATTATAGGATAATAAAATGTCTTTGTTAAAGCCTTCTGTGGTAATTTTTTTAATGCTTGTTTTGATAAATTACTTGAAACTAATCTTAATGCAGAAGCTGATCCTCCTACCCCAAACATAACACCTAAGAATAATGTTAATTCACCCTTTACCTTTTCATCATCTATTTCATTGCCTTTCCATAAATCTTCATATCCATATAAATAAGCTAGCTCTTGTGCCAGTCTAAGTGCAGTTCCAAAAAATTGTAACGTGTCCATTGGTATAGTAGCTGCCATAGCTAAACCTCCAGGTATCCCCGCTGCAAAAGATGCTGTTGTTGTTTGTGTAGTTCTTTTACTTATCAGTGATTTTGCTATTTTATTTAATGTATGTGCATCTATTCCTGCATCTATAGTGTTCTTATCTATAGCTAACCTCACTATTTCTTTATCTTTTATACTATCACTCAATAAGTTATTAAGAAACTTATCCCTATCAACTTTAACTCCCGGAACTTTTAATGCATTTAACAATATTACATCAAATTGATTATTACTTTCCACTGATACATTGCTCATATAAAATACCTCTTTTCATAAATACTTACTTTTCTTTAATATTACAATATCTACCATTATTTTTTTGTCGAATTTTGAATTTTTATCAAATATTTTGATATACAACTATTGGTAATATAAACCCTCTAAACTAAAAAAACTCTTATTTAACCACCTTTTCATATTATTATTTACAAAAATATACTGTAACTTATACGGTAGCTAAGAACTACAATTTATCATTTTTACTAGCTATTAACCCTATTATAAAGATAATAACTCCGCCTATTACTATCCATTTTAACAACCCTAAAACTATCCCTCCTAAACACCCTAAAATAGCATATGATGCTATAAAACATCCAAACAACATAGTGCCTATAGCTCCACATCCAAAGTATGTTATATCTAATATTGAATTTATTAAAAAAAATATTATTGTAGCTAAAATTATTACTAATACTCCAAATATCATTTCCTTCTTAAGCCTCCTACCATGCATAAACTTTACATCTATTTTATATCTGCATAAACATAAAATAAATAGACTATATGTACATAAATTAGTACACATAGTCTATAACTAATATATATTATTTAATTTTACTATCTCTTCTTTCACTAAATTTATTAAGTATTCTGGTTTTACTACGACACCATCAGAACCTAACTGTAATACCCATCTAACAAGGCCCTCACCTATATTCGCCATAAATCGCCCACTATAGCTATCAACATCATTGATATTAATAATAATATCCTCCCCAAATGAATCTATCATAAAATTTAATAGTTTTTTATTAAACTTTATAGTAACTTCTGATTCTATCCCTGGGAACATTTTAAAACTTTTTTTAGAATATATAACTGGGTTGAATCCATATTTGCATTCATCTATACAATCTATATTTTTTAAATCTTCATCAATAATTTTTATATTTTTCATTCTATCTATTCTATAATTTGATAAATTGCTGTGTTTATCCCCAAATAAAATAAGATAATAATTTTCATTTTTTAATATTATTGATACAGGATTTACTTTGTATAATTTAACTTTGCTTTCATTATCTAACCGAGGTAAAAGTTTTTTCTTATAATTGTAATCATAATAATTAAATGTTATTTTCTTTTTATTTATTATTGCTCTATTAATTTTATCTACATTTATAAAAATTTCTTCATTTATTGATTTACATCTACTATCAATAAATATAGTCCTATCTACATCTCTTTTACTATATATTGCTCTAAACTTTAATATCTTATCTATCAATTCTTCTGTTTTCTTTTTTGTTATAAATCTACTTGATGCTATTGCATCTGCAATTATTTTAATTTCATACTCTTCTAATCTATGTCCAATAAGCTTGTACCCTTTATCTTCATTATCATATCTACTTATATGGAATCCTAATTCATCCATATCATTTATGTATCTGTATATTGTTCTTCTATCTATCTCTGCACCAATATATTCCTTCATAAAAGTGTTAATATCACTCGTTGATAATGATACATTTTCATCAGAATATTTGCTTAATATTTTTATGAATGTATAAAATTTTACATTGTTGTTTGTTTTGTTCATTTGATTCCTTTCCTTAGTTTTAGATTATTTAAAGTAAAATGGTATAATAATTCTCTAAAAAATGTATTGACTATTTAGTGAGTACATTTTTCATGAATCGCAGAAATAATATCCACGATTAATTCACTAATGTGTAAGTTCTAAATACTGAATAAATCTTTATAAGTATTTACTACTCTATTATATAATACAACAGAAGAAACTACAGTCTATGAGTGGTGGTTTTATATAGCCCTAGTTCCTACCTTAATTAGGAAGGAGGTGTCATCTATATGGAAATAATTATGAATTTTATTGTAGGGTCTCTTAGCTCTGTCTGTATTGGTCTAAGTACTAATTACATATATGCTAAAATAAAAAACACTTATCTATTGTTAAAAAGCAAGGTTTCGTTTTACTTGCTATATATGTATCCTATATGACATACACAATAATTAGATAATTAAAAGAGAGTGCTTATAAATGATTTATTAAGTCATATAAAAAGCACCCTCTTACATCTATCTTCTTTTCTTTGTATCTATTTTTCACTAATAATCTTTAAACTTCCATCTCCAATAATATAAATTTCTTCACAAAGTTTTTTAATTAATTATTATGCATAATGACACGCAATTTTGTGCCCCTCAGATACTTCAACAAGTTTTGGAGAATTTTCTTTGCAAATATCTCTAGAATTTATGCACCTATTGAAATAAGGACATCCATCTATACTCTCACAGTTATTAACTTCTTCCATAACATCATCAACTTTACTTCTATATTGATATGATGATGCTAATAGCCTTCTAGTATAAGGATGCTTCATTTCATAAAAATCTTTTATATCTTCTATATGCTCCATAATCTTTCCCTTATACATAACGACTATTGAATCTGATAGATAATACACTGCTTCTAAATCATGAGATATCAAAATATAAGTTAAATCTAAATCCTTCTTAAGATCTGATAATAAATTTAGAATTTGTGCTTGTATTGAAATATCTAGGCTGCTTAAAGGTTCATCAAGAACTAATAGACTAGGACTCGATGCCAATGCCCTTGCTATACATATACGTTGTAACTGACCTCCGCTAAATTGGTGTGGAAATTTATTTTTATCACTTCTATTCATTCCAACTTTTTCTAGAAGCTCTTCTACTCTTTTTTTTGTATCTTCTTTTGATAATTTGTAAAAATTACTTAGTGGTTCTCCTATAATTTCTAGTACTGTACTTCTTCTATTTACTGCTGCTAGACTATCTTGAAAAACCATTTGTAATTCTTTTCTAAGTAAATCTCTTCTTTTAATATCCTGTACTTTTTTACCTTTAAAAACTATACTTCCATCTGTACTATCTTCTATTCCTAATATCATTTTGCCTAAAGTGCTCTTTCCACATCCACTTTCTCCTACTAGTCCTACACAATTACCTTTTTTAATATTTAAACTAACTCCATCAACTGCATATAATTTCTCTTTATTTTTTAGTTTATATACTTTTTTTACTTCATTTATATTAAGCAGTTCCACAACTATATGCCCCCTCCTCAAAATGAATACATCTTACCTCGTGATTTTGATTTACTTTAATATTAGAGATTATGTTATTTTTACATTTTTCATTTTTTCTATTACATCTATTATAAAATTCACATCCACCTCTTCTTTCAAATAAGTTTGGTGGTGTTCCATCTAATATAGCTAATCTTTCTTTAGAAAAATTAGGTCTAGATGATATTAATCCTTTTGTGTATGGATGTTTTGGATTGGTCATAATTTCATTTATGGGTGCTTTTTCTACTATACTTCCGCCATACATTACTAGTACTTCATCTGCTAATTCTGATATTACTCCTAAATCGTGGGATACTAGAATTATTGAAGTACCTAAATCCTTTTGCATTTTAGAAAGTATTTTTATTATTTCGTATTGAACTGTTAAATCAAGAGCTGTAGTTGGCTCATCAGCAATTAATACTTCTGGCTCAAGTGCAATTGCTATTGCTATCATTATACGCTGTAGCATACCACCACTTAGCTCAAAAGAATAACTATCTAATACATTTTTAGGATTTTGAATTTTCATCTTATTAAGAATATATATGGCTTTTTTTTCAATATCTTTTTTAGACATATTTTTATGAGTAGTAAGTGTTTCTATAAAATGATATCTTATAGTTCTAATAGGATCAAATGCACTCATTGGATTTTGTGTTATTAGTGCAATATGCTTTCCCCTAAATTTATTCATATCTTTATTACTTCTATAAGGAATTGGTGTTTCTCCAAAGTAAATATCTCCATTTATAATCCATTTTTTATCTTCTAAAAGTCCTAGTATTGCAGAACATGTAATAGACTTACCACTACCACTTTCTCCTATAATTCCTATCGTCTTTCCCGGGTCTAAGTCAAAGCTTACATCCTTCACTGCTATTAGCTTTTGATTTTTATGAATTAATTCAATTTTTAAATTATCAATTTTTAAAACTGAATTATCTCCCATGTTTAAAATTCCCCCTATAAAATTAATATTTACTAACTAACTACCTCTTCTAAAGTATCTCTTAATTTATCTCCTATTATATTTGTACTTAAAACTACAAGTAAAATCATAATACCTGGCCAAAACATTAGCATTGGGTTACTATGCATAAATGAACGTCCATCATTTATCATCATCCCCCACTCTGGCAGAGGTGCCTTAACTCCAAGTCCTAAAAAAGAAAATCCTGATACTGCTAATATTGTGTGCCCAAAATCAATTGTTATTATAGCCAACACCTGTGGAAAAATATTTGGCAAAATAGATTTAATTAAAATTTTTATGTTTGATGATCCAACTAATTTGCTACAATCTACATAACTTAGCTCTCTCTCCCTTATTGTCAAATTTCTTGATACTCTTGCATACCAAATCCATTGTACAGAAATCATAGCTATGATAATATTTTTTATACCCGGTCCTAAGAAACTTACTATTACTAAGGTTAAAACTAAACTCGGAAAAGAGTATAATACATCACATAATCTCATAATTATCATATCTATTTTCCCACCTTTAAATCCGGATAACATTCCTATAAATATTCCAAAAGTTGATGATACTGCACATGCAATTAAAGAAAATCCAATGGTTGGTCTAGTACCATGAACTATTCTAGAAAATATACACCTACCCATATTATCAGTACCCATAGGATATTCTATCGATATAGGCATAAATTTTTTTGTAAGCTCCATTTCCAAAGGATCATGTGGTGCTATAATTGGTGCAAAAATTCCTGTTATTATTACTATAATTATAAAAACAAAACATAATAGTGTTAACTTGTGTTTTAATAGATTCTGTGTAATTTCTTTTATATTCATAAATCTATCCTTCCAATCTTATTCTTGAATCAATGCTTGCACATGCTAAGTCAGCTAAAAGATTACTCAAAATAAATATTACTGCCATAAGTATTATGTATCCTTGAATCATAGGATAATCTCTTTGTGAAATTGACCCGACTATTACACGTCCAAGACCCGGCCATGAGAAAACGTTCTCAACTATTACACTTCCTGATAACATTCCTCCAAAATTCATTCCTAGAGAAGTTATTATTGGTATCAAAGAATTTCTTAAAACATTATTAAATAATATCTTTCTTTCACTTATTCCTCTTGCCCTAGCATAAGTGACTGATGGTGACTTCATATTTTCTAGTAAGCTATTTCGTAATATTCTTGAGTAAGTTGGAACATATCCAAAAGCTAGTGTTATTGATGGTAATATAATATTTGATAATTTCTCAGCTCCTGCCACTGGTAATATGCCTAATTTTATTGAAAAGAATTGTACCAATAAAAATCCTAGCCAAAATGCAGGCATGGACGAACCAATAAATGCAAATATACGACTTAGATTATCTACTCTTTTACCTGGGTGAGTTGCTGAGTACATACCTAGTGGAATACTAATAACAAATATCCACAATAATGATGTAACTGCTAACATCATAGTATATTTTAGACCTGATAATAACTCTTGAGATACTAAGTTTTTAGATATATATGATGTTCCTAAATTAAATTGTAGTACGTTTTTTATCCAATCAAAGTATTGAACTATTATTGGTTTATCTAATCCTAGGTTTTTTATTGCTATTTGTATGTTTTTTTCAGTTACAGGAATATTTGCATTAGTTAAATATGCTGTTGCTGCATCTCCTGGCATAATCCTAACTAAAAGAAATGCTACTACTGAGATTCCAATCAGTATGGGTACTAATGTAATCAGCCTTTTTAAAACATATTTCTTCATTATAAGTCCCCCTGTCTTATAATTACAATAAACTTAAACTCTAGTATTAATTTACTATAACTAGAGCTTAAGTTTATTTATACTTTAATCTAACTATGTATCTATCTTATTTAGACTCTCTAGTAACTTCTTCAATTGGTATGTAGTAAAGTGTATTAAACTTTATTCCGGTTAAATCTTTATCGCATGCAACCAATCTTGTAGTCTTAGAAATTGGTAAGTATACTGCTTGATTATGTAATGTTGTTAGTATATCAGTATATATATCTTGTCTAGTATTTTCATCATTTTCAACTATAACTTTACCTATTTTTTCATCTAATTCTTTCTTCATAGGAAGTCCCTTTTGAGCTTGATAATCTGCATACCCCTCATTTTTCATAGAAGCTACTAATGTATGTGGATCATATGGATCCCCCCATGTTTCAGTTATAGTTATGTCAAAATCGCCACTCTTAGTCTTATCAATTAAAGCTTGTCTTTCTTGAGATTCTAAGTTTATCTTTACACCCATCTTTTTATATTCACTTTGTAGTACTTCTCCTAAAGATTTGTATATGACATTATCCCCATCATAATAAAAACCTAATTCTAGTTCTTTTCCATCTTTAGATCTATACTCTTTACCTTCTTCTAGTTTCCAACCAGCTTCATCAAGCATTTTTCCTGCTTTTTCTAGGTCATATTCATATTTTACTAAATTGATATCACAATAAGGAACATTTTTATCAAATAATGTGTCTGCCGGTTCTTGCAATCCATAAAATACATGCTTTGAAATAACTTCTTTATCTACTCCGTGTTGTAATGCTTTTCTCACTTTTAAATCTTTTGTAGCTCCATTAGTAGCATTTACGATTAAAGAAACTGTACTTAAAGGCTGTGAAACTTGAGTTTTAAACCCACTTGATTTCAACTCATTAAATGCATCTGGTGATAGCCTACTTTCAACGTCAAATATCATATTAACTTCTCCAGCTTTTAGAGCATTTACTGCAGTGTCACCATCTGGAGTAACTACCATTTTAACTTCCTTAAACTTTGTTTTTTCTCCCCAATAATCTTCATTTCTCTCAAGAATAGCATACTCTCCTGCTTTATATTCTTTTAGCTTCCACATACCTGTACCTATTGGCTTTTTTATTTTTTCAGATGTATCTCCATCATCTGGAAATGATGCCTCAGCCATTATGCGAACTGGTCTAGATAAAGCAAGTTCTTGTAAAACTGGATAATATGACTCTTTATACTTTATTTTTACTGTATGATCCTCTACCACCTCTACAGATTCCATTAAATTAACTGACTCCAAGAAAGAATGCGCATCTTTATTTTTTAAAAATGCATCAAAATTCTTCTTAACTACTTTAGCATTAAGTTGTGAACCATCAGTAAATTTTACATTTTTTCGTAAATAGAAAGTGTATTCTTTACCATCTTCTGAAATATCCCATTTTTCTGCTAATGCAGGCTTTACTTCCCCTTCTTCAAAAGTAGTTAAGCCTTCATACAAAAAATTTTGACCATACATAGGACTATATCCATGTGCATTTAAGTCTCCAATGTCATTAGCCGTTGCTATTACTAGCATATCATTTTTTTTGCCCTCTTTATCTCCCTCACTAGTTGATGAACTGCATCCAATCATGCTCGCTGTCATTAAGCTTACTATTAAAAATAAACTAAGTTTCTTTCTAATACCCCTTATCATGATATACCCCCTTAATATATTTTTGCATAACAAAAAATACCACAAAAATATTATTCTACTTCATGTAGAAATTTCTACCTTCATGGTATTTTCTGTATATATATCTTATTAATTTAAGTATATTAAATATTTTATAATAAATCAATACGTTAAGTTAATAATTTAATTTTAAAATTACTTTTATGTGAAATCTTTCTAATTCTTCTTCATTTTTTTATCATTATAACATTATACTTTATATTTTCAATAATACCTAATATCACTCACAGTTAATAATTTATTTTATATTATTTAAATAATACTTATTTGGATTATTTAAAATTATATATAGTCCATCCTAATGAAAATATTCCTTTTATATCGCCTATATCTGATAGAACAGATAAAAAGTCTCTAATTTTTCCTATTGACACTGCTTTAGAATAGTTTTTGACTCAATTGCAACTCTATACGTTTCTCCTACTTGCTAAGGATTCTTACATATTGTTCCTTCATACTCATTCTAATAATTCTCCCTTATAATTTTTCTTTAATATTAAAAAACACATTGATAATTTACCAATGTGTTTTTCGTGGATTTAAATGGTGGAGACGATTCACAAGAATTATACCCACCATTGAATATTTATTGAGATACTTATCTAATTTATACTAAAATACAATAGAAATTACACTCTATTGTACTAGGTTGTAATTTCTTTTTATACTTATATTATATTAGAAATAAAAATAAACAATAAATTCAATATATATACTTAAAAGTTTTTTTCATTATATACTGACTCTTCCTTTACTTGTTCTTTTACTATTTCAAATCCTCTATTAATATAAAACTCTACTGATTTTTTATTATCCTTATATACTGCAAGATTTTTTATTATTATTTTTTCTTGGTATATATAAATATTTACCATAAATATATTCTTGTAACAGCTCTACTATATTTAATGGTAGTATCTCATTTGCATTTGCATATTTCACAATGTTTGCTCCTATCTACTTTTTATTTGTATATAGTCGAGCAAGATCTATTATGGATACATTAGCCGTCTCTGTATTAAATACGGCTCCAAGCAAATTTTTATTATAGACTTTACTCCGAGCCTTCTACATTTTCAAAATGTACAATATTTTTCATTATGTTTCAACCTCTTTATACTTTGTCTAATTTTCTTTAATTATATAGTGTATTATATATTAAATCTTCATGTTGTAACTCTTAAAATTTAAGTCTTAAAAATACAGGTTATTTATAATAAATTATTTTTAGTTCCTTTGTTTAATATATTTTCATAATCTATAAAATCATAGATATCTTTTTCAAATACATTACTAAACTTTAAAAATTCATATAGTTCTAAATCTTCGATAGCTTTGTTATTGTCCTCGCAATAAATAACGATACATCCAACAATGCCATGAGCATCTCTAAATGCAACTCCTTTTTTAACTAAATAATCCGCAACTTCTGTAGCATTTAAAAAACCATGCTTAACAGCTTTTTTCATATTTTCTTCATTTACTTTTAAAGTAGCAATCATTCTTTCCATAATAGAAATACACATTTGTATAGTATTTATACTATCAAAGAAACCTTCTTTATCTTCTTGCATATCTTTGTTATAAGCAAGTGGTAATCCTTTCATAGTAGTAAATAATCCGAATAAACTCCCATAAACACGACCTGTTTTTCCTCTTATTAATTCAGCACCATCAGGATTTTTCTTTTGTGGCATTATACTGCTACCTGTTGTATATAAATCATCTATTTCTATAAATTTAAATTCTTGACTACTCCATAATATAAGTTCTTCACTTAATCTACTTAAATGCATCATTATTATAGAAAAATCACTCATAAGCTCAAGTAAATAATCTCTATCACTTACTCCATCCATATAGTTTTCTACAATTCTACTGAATCCTAATTTTTCTTTAGTGATTTCTCTATCAATATTATGAGTAGTTCCTGCTAATGCACAACATCCTAAAGGACATTCATCTAATATTTCTAAAGCGTTAGTAAGTCTTTTTTCGTCTCTATCAAACATGCTATAATAAGCCATTAAGTGATGTTTAAATGTTACAACTTGAGCTCTTTGCAAATGAGTATATCCTGGCATAATTACACAATTTTTATAAGCAACTTCTTTTAAAGTTTTCTTAAAGCTTTTTATTAAATCTATTATTTCTATAGTACTTTCTTTAGCAAATAATCTCATATCTGTTGCTACTTGATCATTTCTGCTACGAGCTGTATGTAGTTTTTTTCCAACTTCACCAATTCTTTTAATCAAGTTTACTTCTATAAAACTATGTATATCTTCATAGTTACCTTCTAATAATAATTTTTTATTATCTATATCTTGATGAATTTCTATTAACCCATTAGTTATAGCTATGCCTTCTTCTTCCGTTAAAAGCCTACACTTTACTTGCATATATACATGAGCAATACTTCCTTCTATATCTTTTTTATATAATATTTTGTCGTAATCAAATGATTTGTTAAATTCTTCCATAAGCTTATTTTCTTCTTTTCTAAAACGTCCACCCCATAGCTTCATTAGCTTCACCTCGCAATATATTTTATATTTATTAAATAAAAAAGTCCCCTGGTTATAAAACCAAGAGACGAAATTTTCCGCGTTACCACTCTAATTGATAAGTTATACTTATCCACTTTATTCTCTTAAGGCGAGATATTCCTAATACCATACTACTAATTCAGGTATTATTCTCCAAAGCTCTCTTCAATATAAATATTGTTACTAGACTCACACCAACTCTAGCTCGCTGAAACTTAATTTATATCTACTCTCTTTTTCATAGAATTTATATTTATTTAATTAAACTTCATTTTATGAATGATATTTTAAATAGTTAATATATCATTTTATCTATACTTATTGGTTTTGTAATGCTTTTATTTTTAAAGGAAGTGTAAATAAATTTATAAATCCACCTGCATCTTTATGATCATATAATTCACTATCTCCAAATGAAGATATAGATTCATCATATAATGCATTTTCTGTAAATATACCTGCAGGTTTTATATTACCTTTGTATAGCTTTACTTTTACAGTTCCTGTTATATTTTCTTGAGTTTCTTCTATAAAAGCATCTATTGATTCTTTTAATTTGCTAAACCACATTCCGTTATATATAAGTTCTGAATACTTGTGAGCCATTACTTGCTTATAATGTAATGTGTCTTTATCTAGAGTAGCACTTTCTAATATATTATGTGCTTCATAAAGTATCGTACCACCTGGAGTTTCATATACTCCTCTTGATTTCATTCCTACTAATCTATTTTCTAAGATATCTACAACTCCTATACCATGCTTTGCACCTATATCATTTAATGTCTTGATTATTTCTACAGGAGAAAGTTCCTCATTATTTACTTTCTTTGGTTCTCCTTTTTCGAAATAAATCTCCACATATTCTGATACATCAGGTGCCTTCTCAATTGGCATACACTTTTTATATACTAAATCTTCTTTATGCTCATTTTTTAAATCCTCTATATCTCCACCCTCTGTTGATATATGGAATAAGTTTGCATCTACGGAGTAAATTTTTTCTTTTGTTACTGCAACTTCTATATTATTTTCATTAGCATAGTCTATTGCATCTTCTCTAGATTTTATATCCCATAATCTCCATGGAGCTATAATTTCTATACTTGGATCAAGGGATAATATTGATGCTTCAAATCTTACTTGATCATTTCCTTTTCCTGTACAACCATGGCATATATATTTTGCATTTTCTTTATGAGCTATTTCAACTAATTTTTTAGCAATTATAGGTCGAGCTAAAGATGTTCCAAGTAAATATTTATTTTCATATTTTACCTCTGCCTTTATAGCTTTAAATATTGCTTGTGTTACAAATTCTTCGCTTAAATCTTCTACATAAGCTTTACTTGCACCACTTTTTAAAGCTTTTTCATAGATTTCATCCATGTCTTCCTCTTGACCTACATTTGCACATACTGCTATTACATCTATGTCGTAATTTTCTTTTAACCAAGGTATTATTATTGACGTATCCAGTCCGCCAGAATATGCTAGTATAACTTTTTCTTTGATTTTCATTTTACATTTCCTCCTAATATGGTTTTAGAAGGTATATTTTAATTAGGCCTAAATAATCTATACTTCTTATAAATTTTGGTATAAAAAAAGCCTCTTAGCAAAACACTAAGAGGCGAATTTATCGCGGTACCACTCTATTTAATAAGTAAAACTTATCATCTTGTATCTTTAAGGTAGATTAATCCAACTACTTTACTAATAAATAAAATGTTCAAATAGCCTTCTCCAAAGCTCTCTTCATTTAAACTTCTTTGCTAAGCTTCCACCATCCTTAGCTCTCTATAAAATACATTTAAACTACTCTCTTCTTCACTGAATTTTAAATATTTAATTTTAAACAATAGTAGCATAACATTTAGATTTATGTCAATATATTTTTTAGAAATATTTCACATTAAAGAAAGCATTTATTAAGTTACTAGTTATTTTTTGAACTTTATCTTTTTAATAAATTTTTAAGATTTTATACATCCTTTAATGCAACCTACGTTTTTCATACAAATTGGCACCAAGATTTGTTCAAGCCATTCATTTTACTATGATTAATTTAATATTGGTATCTCTAAATATATTCAAGTACATAATTATTTAAATAATTTTGACTATAATCAATAAATATAAGATTTAGCAATTGATTGACCCTGTTTTAGAGTCCTTTTCAAAGATCTATATTTTTCTAACTTTTATAATCTGCTACTCAAAATATGGTCAAATATATCCATATTGAGATTTTTTCTTCTTCAACGAACCTCGCCTTGCCTAAGCTACTACGATTTGATGTGGCTCTCCAAAGACTTAAATTCCGAAGTTAGCCCTCCGTACATATATAAGTACTTGTTTTAGTTAAGCAATCTTATATTTTTTAGCATTTTTAAGATTATAGGTTGCGTTTAAATCCCTATCTATTACAAGTCCACAAGAACACTTATAAACTCTATCTGATAGTTTTAAATCCTTCTTAATATCTCCGCAACTACTACAAGTTTTGCTTGAAGGGTAAAACCTATCAACTACTCTAAGTTCTATATTATTTTGCTTAGACTTAGATGTTAATTTAGTTCTAAATTCAAAGAACTTTTGATTTGCAATAGCTTTAGATAAATGCTTATTCTTCATCAAATTAGAAACTGCTAAATCTTCTATAACTATATACGATGGTTTGTTTTTCACTATCTCATTTATAGTTTTATTAATATAATCAGTTCTTATATTAGCTAATCTTTGATGAAGTTTCTGTACTTTAACTACTTGCTTTTGGATATTTTGACGAGTAGCTATCCCTTCTTTTATATTTTTTTTTCTTATTTTTAAACTCTCATATTTCCTTGAAAGTTTTCTTTGTTCTCTTTTTAATTTCTTTTCTACTTTTTTTACAATAGAAGTTTTATTTATGTTTTTATATACATCTCCAGTGCTTAATATAGCAAAATCTTTTAATCCAACGTCAATACCTATACCTTCATTTATAGGTTTAGTAACTTCTGTCTCAATTTCTTCAACTAATATAGACAAATAGTATCTATCAGATTTTTGACTTACTGTGCCACTTTTAACTACCGAATTAGTTGATATATATCCAAACTCTTTAAGCCTTATCCAGCCAAGAGTAGGCACTTTAACTCTATGTCTTTCAATTGTCCAATCAGTTTTGTTGTTCTTAGGAAAATAAGCCTTTACATCTTGATTTTTCTTTTTCTTAAACTTAGGAAAGCCTTTGGTTTTCTTGAAAAAGTCTTTAAATGTTTTATCTCCATTCATAATAGCTTGTTTAGTAGCCTTAGAGGATACTTCTTTAATCCATTTCATGTCTTGATTGTTAGGGATATATTCATTGTTTAACCACTTAGAAAAATCTATACCACTAATAAACTTACCTTCCTTCTCATAAACTTCCTTGTTATGAGCTATATAAAAGTTATATATAAATCTCGACACACCAATAGTTTGATGTATTTTAGATTTTTGTTCTTGTGTAGGATTAATCTCTATCTTGTATGCTCTTTTCAACTTCTTCATCCTCTCTAATCTTCTTTTTGTACTTTCTTAAACCATATATGCGACAACTAAATATATGAAGTATTGAAATTATATCTTGAACTAATTCTTCTTGTGGTGAAAGGCTTTCATTATTAACTACTATAATATTTACATTAAACTTAGCTAAAAATCTTTCAAACCATTCATAACCAAATCGAATAAACCTATCTTTATGAGTTACTATAATTGTATTTACTTCATTAGTCATACAACTATCAATTAGCTTATTCCATTTTTTTCGATTATAGTTTAATCCACTTCCAAAGTCCTCAATAACTTCATCCACTATTATGCCTTTTGCATTAGCATATTGTCTAAGAAATTCCACTTGATTTTTTAAATAATCTTTTTGATTAGAAGTTGAAACTCTTGTGTAAATAACGGTTTTTCTATCACTTTCTTCTTTGTGAATACCCTTATATTCGAGATATTGTTCATAAGTATAGTATCTTCTATTTGTAGGACTTCTAAATGCTTTTAATTTATTATCGTTATCCCAACGTTGTAGAGTTATAACAGATACATTTAATAATTCTGCAAACTCCTTTGGTTTATAATGTTTACTCAATGCAATCACAACCTCTCTATGATTACATTGTACTATAATTGATTATATTTGCATATATTTTAATTAACTAAATATAACTCCTTTTTTATTATGTATATACTTTACTTTATATGTAGTTTTAAAACCATAACGTTAAACTTACAATAAAAAGACTAATCTTACTAAGGAGTAAGATTAGCCTTTTAGTTTATTTATTCTAGCTAAATTTAAAAATAAAAAACTATACTGATTTTAATCAATATGGTTTTCGTGGATTTCAATGGTGGAGACGATTCACAAGAATAATACCCACGATTATCTATTTAATTATTTTTATAATTTCAATGTATATTTATACTTAACATTATGTTATAATCTCAAATAGACTACAATCTATCAGAGTGTTGTTCACATACTAGGGCTTTAACCTACTTCCAAATAGGAAGGAGGTGGAAGTATGGACAATTTTCTTTTTAATATAATTATTAGTTTTCTAGTAGGTATACCTTCAAGTATAGTTGCTAGTTACATATCTGATAAATTAAAAAGACACTCTTGCCCGACCAAAAGTAAGAGTGTCTTCGAGCTTGATATAAAAATCAAGTTCCGCAAATAAAATTTACTTTTATGGAACATACACTCTACTTCCCAATAGATTGTAGTCCTTTTTTCTTTTTAATAATATTATTATAACACATTTACTATTTATTTAAACTGTTTTTATTAAGCATAGTTATTTAATTTAACTATCGTATTAAGACATATTTTTTAATATAGATAACTTAATTATTGTTGATTTATTACATACTCATAGCATTCATCTATTCCATTTTCATAATCCTCAAAAGTTTCTTCAATATACACATTAGGTCCTAAAGTACTTTTTAAATCTTCAGTCTCCTTGAATAACTTCAATGTATCTTCTTTAATGACTAATGTTTCATAATTAAAAGTTTTGTGTGAATATCCTAAGTATGCATCTAGATTTGGTAGTTCTATTTCCTTAATATCGCCATAACTATATTTAATTACACCTGTATTACTTCCTATTGTTGTAGAATCTAACCTATCAGCTAAGTTTATAGTTCCTAAAGCACCAGATGAAAATGTTCCATTATTAATAAATGTATATACTTTCATTTTATCTTCTCTATCAACAATCTTAATTGTATCTATCAAACTTTGTAGATATACTGAATTTCCTCCTCCATTATCTCTCAAGTCAAATACAATGCTATCAATATTTTCGTAATTATCTTTTAAAATTTTTATCACTTCATTTTTAAATCCAGTAAAGTCCTCATCTATACATGCTTTGTATGAAATAAATAATAAATTATCTTTTTCTACAAATTTATACCAATAACCCTCTCTAGATCCTTCAGGTTTCTGCTCTGATATAGGTATATTTCTATTTTTAAATTTATCAGGGTAATATATACGTTCTTTATCTAGATATTCGCCTTGTGATGAGATTGACTTTATTTTCTTATTTATTTTATTTCCATTATTATCTTCTAGATTTAATGTAATTGTATTCCCCTCTGCTACCCCTATATAATCTAAATAAGTATGTACAATTAGATATGAAGCGGAAAATAGCTTTTTACTTACATCATTGTCGTATCCATATAAACTAGAAAGTAATTCAATAACTTTATATATTTCAGTTCCGTTAATACCTAAAATTTTATATCCTAATATATCCTCATCTTCTTTAAATGTTCCCAATATTCTCAGGTCTTCTTCAAACCATTTCATATATAGTGGATAAATTTTATCTTTCTTCGATAATTGAAAATAGTAATTGGTATGTGCATCTGTTATATCTGCAACTATGTCTTTTAATTTTAGATTTATTTCTTCTTTGCTCATTCTATTGGCATTTTCTTTTAGCTCTTTGATATTTTTATCCCATTCTTCTTGACTGACAAATGTAAATGGGTTTGGATGTTTTTCTTTTACAGTTTGATTAACCACCTCTATATCGTTTATATATCCCTCTATCGCTTCTGGTATACTTGTATCTGTGCAACCAGATATCTGAAATAATACTAATATCGTTATTATTATTAGGTATATTTTTTTCATACTTACTCCTCTAATTTATTTTATTAAAATACGTATTCAATAGTTTATAAAATAAAAAAGATATTAACATAAATTTATGTCAATATCTTTTTCGTGGATTTCAATGGTGGAGACGAGGGGAATCTATTCTATATATATTACATAATTTTATATAAGTTTATAAACCAGTATATACCTATATTTTAAGCTTCTATAATTTTATATTATATTAATATTTATTATTTTATTGTGTGTTTATTGTGTGTTTAATGTGTGCTATTATTTTTTATTAAATACATGAGGATGAGATTTATATTTTATAATGATATAATTTTTTTTTAATAATTAATTGTTTTTTTACACAACTTTTTACCCTCTTTAGTGTCTTTAGTATCTTTAATTATTGTAAATACTCGGGTTTAGGGGTCTTTAGGTACTCTTTATAAATATCTCTAAAGAGTCTTTACTATCTCTAAAATAGTTTTTTCTTCTAAAAATACAACTATAAAATCTATTGTAAATTAATTCAGTAACCATGTACTTATCATATAGAAGCTTATAGGATTATGTTAATTGGTAAATACTCTTATTATTAAATTGATAAAGTAGGTGATTAAATGTATAAAGGATATGCCGTTTATAGGTTTCTTGATAGAGATAAAAATATAATTTACATAGGTATGACAAATAATGCCTGGCGAAGAATAATGAACCAACATTTTAAACCAAATGGCCATTTATCACAAGACTGTTATTCTCAAACGGCTAGAGTTGACATAGTTAAGCTAGATAATAATTTAGAATGTAAAAGTTTAGAAGAATATTTAATAGATAAATATAAACCTAAGTTTAATAAAAGAGATAAAAGTAAAAACCCTTTTGGTACTTATGGATCTATTAAACAATATGATGATATGGAAAAATGGAAGCCTTACAGAACTTTAAAAGATTTTAATAGTAAAATAGAAAAACCTAAAAATAGTAATTGGTTTGTGGCTTCTTATATTGCTATATTACTTTTAATTGGAATAATATATTTAATAAAGTAGGTGATTTAATGTATAGTGAATATTTAGAGGTTATGAAAATATATTTTACTTTTATAAGTGCTATGTATTACTTGTGGTATATTAAAAGTGGATAAACTAGCCCTTTTTTAGCTTCTTTTTTTAGGAAATTAGGGAAATTCAATTTATAAATACTAGGTTTTACAAGGTTTAAATGTCAAGTTTAGTTAATTTCTATTGTTAGCAAATGTTAGGATTTTTAAAGTAATGTTTAATGAGGTATTACCTAGCCCTAATCTCACCGTTACCTTAGTAAAACCTTAGGGTATCTTAGTATATAAATCTTAGCAAAACTTAGCATACCTCGTTAAAAACTCGGTGCACCTTGTTGTAATCTTGGGGTACCTTGTCCTAACCTTGACATACCTTACCCTAATCTTACCGTTACCTTATCATTTCCGAGTAACCTTGTGCTTATCTTGTGGTTAATATAAATCCATCTCCAATGGCTCCAATGATTCTAAATCTATATTTAATAAATCATCAAGCGTACTTGTATTAACTTCAAAGTTGTATTAATACATATTTCTACAAATTACAGCAAGTGATATATGATATAATTCTACTGCAATTCAAAAATATAGGGGGATGTTTTATGAAATTAGCAAAAGAATTATTAGTATGTATGATTTTAGTATCAGGAATGTCAGTAGTAGGATGTGGGTCTAATGGTAGTAACCAAGAGAGTCCAGGAAAAGAAGTTGCTACTGAAAGTAAGAAAGAAACTAAGCAAGAAAGTAACGAGTATGGAGTATGCATGGAAAGAATAAATGGAAATGATTCACACGAACATCAACAAGGTGAAAAAAGTTCACTTAGTGAAAATCACGATGTTTATTATGAAATATTAGAAGTCAGAAAAGCAGTAGACTATATGGGTGGAGAAATAAAAGATGCTTATACATTTGACATATTAATGACTAATCACACTGAAAATGATATACCAGTATCAACTGCGATGTGTTTTGAAGCTACTGATACAGAGTCAAGAAAAGCAAGTTTAACAATAACTGCTGAGCAAAATGGAAGCTTAGATGCTACATTACCGGCAAATGGAAAACTTAGGGGAGATATAACTTTCCAGGCTTCAGAAGGTGCAACTATAAAAGATATAATGATATCACTAGACTTAGGTGAAAATAAATCTTTACAACAAATAACTACTACATTTGAATAAATAATTAATGTAAACTAATGCTAGAGTAAATTAATACTCTAGTATTTTTATATCTCGACATATATTATTTCTATTTTATCTGTCATGTATTGTAACTATTTTTATAATAAATATAAAAAACTATTAAAACTTCTAATAATAGTTTATATATATCGCTCATGCTCATATCATGTTTTAATTTTACATTACGTTTTTCTTTTTATTTTTTAGTAAATTATGCTATACTTTTATTAGTTCATACATATGTATGTATTCTAATAGAGCATAATAAAAAGAGTAGGAGACCTCTTACCTTCTTCCTACTCTATATTAAATAAATATTATTTTATAGTTATTTGCTTAGCATTGATACAGTAACCATTTATCCAGTTACCAGTTTTTTTATCTTGGTAGTTGGATTCGAAAAACTCGCCATCTATTAGGATGGTTTTATTTTTGCTTTCTTTTATATCCACGAAATATTCTTCCTTAAAACAAGTTATTAGAGCCGTTTTCTTAGTTTTACCTATATTTTCCAGTTTGAATTTAACTATCTGATTATTGCTAAATGTTACGCCTTTATTTATTCCTTCAAATTTAACACTATTTACCATGTATTACATTACCTCCTTGTTATTTATCTTATATTCTTCTATTAATTGGTCTATTTTTAAATTATCATTTATCCATCTTGGTGGATTTATATTTAGTTCTCTTAGGCTTATATATAATGGAACCATCCTATCAAATAGATTACATAGGTCTATATATTCCCTTGAATCTGTATTACATTTACTCTTATTACCTAGAGCATTAAACCAATGGTCAGCTACTGTTATCCTAAACAATACATCCATATATTCATTTAATAAGTTTCTAGTATTTATATCCATGTTACCCCCATATATTAGAATGGTGAATCTCCAGTATTAGATGGTTTGAAGCTTACTTCCATAAAATTACTTTGTTTAGTTTCTTCAAATACCTTTTTATTATTTTCTACTGGTATATATACATTCTTTTTATAATTAACATTAAAGAATACTGTATTACCTGGTTTGCCTATATCATGAGCCATTCCAGTACTTTTTTTATGTCCATATGATGCCATTTGTCTACCAAATTGTGTTACATTCATTGGGCTATTTATATCCTCTGTAAAACACCAATCTTTGTAAGCTTGATATAAGGTTTTAGCATGAACATTATATCCTTGAACCCTAACAAGTTTATCTTTATAAAAAGCATATGACGAGTCGGCTTCTTCTTTGTATTCTTCCATCTCATTGATAGATGCTTCACTTTGAGTTATCTTCCAGTTATTAGATTTTACTCTTTTTAGTCCTTCGTATGCCCACATGAAAACTATATCCATTTCATTGGAGATAATCTCCTCTACTATTCCAGGTACTCCCACCTTGTCGGCTTCTCCTCGTTCTACTTGTTCCTTTGTTCCGAAACGAATTGTAAATGGTATAAATATTGGTCTCCTAAAGAATCCATAACTTTTATCATTGGTTACTGGCATCCTATTTAAACCATAGAACCAAGCCATGTTAAACTTCATTTGTACATGGTCTTTATTTTTCTTATTAACTGTTATTTCTTCACCACATACGGCACTTTTAAAAACTCCATTGATTTTACCTTCTACTGTATCATCTCTAACTATATTTACCCTTCTACCTTCTGCCATTGCCATGATAAACTCATCCCCAAACTTACCAAGACCTATACCGCATACTGATTTATCCTTATCATATAATAAAGCCGTTTGTATATCGAATAAACTAGATTTACCATTAGATCCTTCACCTTTATATATAAAACATTGTTGTACCTTTGTAGCATTAGGACATAACATAACTCCCCAAGCTTCTTGGAGTGTTAAAATCGTACCACTATCAAGTATGTTTTCTAAGAAGCTTTTAAACTTTGAATTATTATAATCATTTTTATATTTATCTATATCATTTGTATAGTTACCATTGAATTTAGTATCTAGTTTTATATCAGATGTAAACTCCAGTAGTTCTCCAGTATCGGTATCTACAACACCATTTAAACAATTTATATATCTATTCTCATAATTAAATAATTCTTTGTGATTTTCTGCTATTGAGTGAATTGTTTTAGCGAATTTATCTGCTTTACCTGGGTCTATATCCTCATCCATAACCACATGGTCATAATATAGCTTTAATTGGTCTCTAATCTCCATATATTCATATATTCCTAGTTCTTCATTGTAGATATATAACATATTACCTTTTACATATGATGGAGCCTTATCAAGTACATATTTAACCAAGGAACCATTTATAATTCTACCTTTATCAGTACAGTAGACTGGTTTAGCATAAGATAATATACTATTAACTTTTTCCTGGACTTGTTGAGGTTCTAAAGGTGGATTTATGTAGCATTGGTTATACATCATAGCTACTGGTAGTAACTCGTGGACACTTCTAAACATTGGTTGAGTTATAACCTTACCTAAATATTTAATTAAAGCATCATCCCTCCCACCTTCATTAGTAACTGTGTAAAAATCATTACTTTTAGATGGTCTACCTGGTTTCTTTTTAGCTTTTCTATTACCATCTACATTGGTTTTAGTTGCTCCAAAGTATTCAGTAAGTTTATCAAATAATGATGTAGGCATATTATAAACTGGATTATCTTTATAAACTGTGTACTCTTTAATCTCGTCTTTTACTTTCCTTAGTGAGCCTGGAGTAATTATGATACCTCCATCTGTTCTAATATCTATTGATAACTCACTATTACTATTATTTTTTAAACCTTCTCTATACTTAAAATATAGATGTAAACCACCATTTGGAGTCTTAACAGTAAATGTATTAAATGCTTGTTGTTGCTCATCCTCGGTCATTCCTAAACCTTCTACCATTTGTTTATAGGCTTCTACTCCATCCTTTGTACTGTCTCCATGGTTACGGTCTAAATCTAAAACCATTATATTACTAGATTTACCAGTTATTAATGCTCCTCCAGTTATCATACCTTTTTTAACTTCATCCTTATTATTAATATACTGGTACAACTCGCCCTGGTCTCTTAATTCCTCTTTAGTTTTTATCCAGTTAACTTCCTTTTTCCATGGTATAGTTGATTTATTAGTATAATTAAATACTGGTACTATTGGTAAAAGTTCTTTAGCTTCTACCACCTTAAATATGTCTAACAATTTACCACCTCCTAAAATGTAACTCCTATGTTCTTATATAAAAACTCGTCTACTCTATCTCTTATTACTAATATTTTTCTACCTAACTTTACTACTGGAAAGCCTTTAGAATTTACCATCTCATAAGCTTTATTAGTTCCTATACCATACTCCATGGCGAACTCCTTAACCGTAATTAATTTTTTACTATCCATTTACTCCTCCTATTTTACCTCTAATAAATCATTTATTGGTATTTCTAATATATTTACCAACTTATTTAACATATCTACTTTTAAAACTTGTTTACCAGTTTCTATACGGTTTATCGTTGATGATGATACTCCCACTAATTCGGCTAACTGTTTTTGAGTTAAGTTATTTTTAACTCTAGCTATTTTTAAATTTATCACTTTATCACCTCATTTACGTATTTTTGTTTCATATTTTGATTTCATTATACGACCTTTTTGTTCACAGGTCAATATTTTTTATATTTTTATGAACTTTTGTTTCACATTGTGTTATAATGCTAATATAAGTTAATAATAGATAATACAACTCAATACATGGAGGGTTTTAAAATGAATATAGGAGATAATATAAAAAAATATAGAAAGAAAAATAAAATAACTCAAACTGAGTTAGCCAATAAATTAAATAAATCATTAAGAACTATACAAAAGTATGAATCAAATCACATAGTACCATCATTAAAGGTATTAAATGATATATCAGAGGCTTTAAATATCAATGTAAATGATTTAACTGATAAAGGTAATCATGGTTTAAGTTCTATTACTAAGAGTCGAGAAGCTTCAAAACATTATAAAGAAAAACCAATAAATAATGATATAACTAAGTTGGATATATATAATTCAAAGGATATACAACTATTATTCGATAAGTTTGGTGAAAAATATATTGATGAAAATAATAAAAGTGATAATACATCTAAATATGATGAGATAATAAACAATTATACTGATAATATGAGTTATGAAGAGTTAATAACATCTAAATATAAAATAGACTTTAGCGAAGAACTTAATAACCAAATACCACTACATGACAAAATAAATCCTAAACAATTAGAAATGATATATATATCTAAAATCAATGATTTAAAATCTATAATAAAAGGACTAGAGACACAAATAGATACTTTAAAATCAATGAATAATTTACAAAAAGATATGATAGATACTTTAAAATCAATGAATAATATATATGGTGGTGGTACTGATGGCGAATAAAAGAGCCAATGGAGAGGGTACAATAGTTAAGAATATTAGAAATGGAGTCCAAAAAGGTTGGAGGGCTTCTATCATGATAGGTTATGATGATAACGGTAAACAAGTTAGAAAACAATTTACTGGAAAAACTCAAAGTGATGTTAAAAAGAAGCTTGAAGAATATAAAAAAGAAATGTTATTAGGTACCATATCTACTGATGATAAAATAACTCTAAGTGAATGGTACTATACATGGTTATATGATTATCGCATGGAGGACTTGAAGCCTAAATCATTTGAGAAATACGAGGGTATATATAGGAACTATATAAAAGATAGTGAACTTGGCAAAGTTAAATTAAAGGATTTAAGAGCCACACATATACAAAGGTATTATAACAAGCTTCAAAAACAAGATAATAAGCCACCATCAACTATAAAAGGATTAAATACCAGGTTAAAGCCATGTTTAGGTGAAGCCGAAAAGCAAGGATATATTCAAAAGAATTATTGTAAGATGGTTACATTACCAAAGGATGATACTAAGAAGGATATAAAAGTATTAAGCCAACAAGACCAACAAAGGTTTATACAAGCTATACAAGGTCATAAACTGGAAATATTATTTTTAATTGCACTTAGTACTGGTTTACGTTTAGGTGAGTTATTAGGCTTAAAATGGTCGGATATAAATATTAATACTGGGATGCTAACAGTTAACAGAACTTTATCAAGAGTTAAAAACCAGGTTACTGGTAACTATGAGATTATAGAGCAAATACCAAAAACTAAAAATAGTAATAGAGTTATACCAATACCAACTAATATACTAACTAAGTTAAAAGAACATAAAAAGGTACAAGGTAAACAAAGGTTATTTGTTGGAGAAGCTTATATCAATAATAACTATGTATTTACAGATGATATAGGCAATCCTATTGATGATAAAAGACCTGGAAGAAATTTAAAAACCATATTAACTAAGTTAGATATAGAGCCTATTAAGTTTCATGCACTAAGGCACACATATGCTACTAGGTTATTTGAAAACAATGTACCACCTAAGACAGTCCAGGTATTAATGGGTCATTATGATATTAGTATTACCATGGATATATATACTCATGTTATGGAAGATACTAAACTGGAAGCCGTTGAAAAACTTAATAATATATTTGTAATATAGAAAATAATAAAATTAATTTAGGTAATACAAATGGAGATATAAAAATGTTAGAAAGATTAACAAACCAAGAACTTATACAAATTATGAACAAAAAGGAGTTATCTGATGGACTAATTAGGTATAATTATATTCAAGATAATTTACATAAAGTTAATGTAATGGAAGATATAATATTCCAAGACATATTTATAAGGTTCTATCAAGTACAAGTACATAAATTTAGAGGTATAAAAGAATGTATATTTAGGATACTAGAAGAAAATAAAAACAATAAAGATATTAAATTCGAATATGTATTAAGAGAGTTGTATAGAGCAACAGGAACTATACAACCATCGTATGCAAGTAAGATAGTGGCTACAATCAATACTGATAAAGCCGTTATAGACTCTTGGGTATATAAAAATTTAGGATTGGTAAGAAAATATGGCACTGATAATATAACTTATACTATAGATCAATACTATCAAGTCAACAATATGCTCAATGAAATACTTAAAATCGATAGGTCAAAGTATATAGTAGATATATTTGATGCTTATTTCAATCATAATAATCTAACTGATATAAAGAAGCTAGATTTGATAATATGGCAGTGGAGATAATATAATAAATAAGATAATGAGGAGCTATATATGGCTTCTCTTTTTTTCTTGTACCATTTTAATAATAATGCTAATATATTCCTGGTTTTTAGGTTTTGAATAGATTTTTATATATTAAGGATAGTTTAAAGATACTAAAGATATTTATAAAGATACATAAAGATACTTGTATAATTCCTAGACCTTAGTATTTCCAATATATAAAGATACTTTAAAGACACTAAAGACACTTTTTTAACTTTTTCTAAAAAAATGAATAATTAATTATACTCACTCTATCAATTAACCAAGACCTGGATCCATTGCATCACTATTATAATTATGGTAAATATGCCCCAAAATAGGCTACTTTTTAACTGGATGTGTGTCTGATGTGTGTATTTTAACAAAATAAAAGGAACTACCAAAGGTTAAACCCTAGTAATTCCAATATATTTAGCCATTATATAGCTTTAATTGGTGGAGACGAGGGGAGTCGAACCCCTGTCCGCAAATCCTTTCCTCGTTGCATCTACGTGTGTAGCCAACTGATTTAGATTCTCGTCGCCCACATCGCCCAGCGGCAGGCTATGTGATTGACCAGTCCCAATTAGTCCACTTTAGGTCGAGACACCCAAAAAGTAGTTCCCTGCATAGTTGACGTCCAGGCCTAGCCGGCAGGAGGGCTGAGGCGGGACGAGCAGTACTAAGCTGCTAAAGCGTAATTATCGTTTGCGTTTATTTTAAGTCCCCAGTTTTTACGTGACCCAGAGTAACACGACACGCAGCCCCAAGTTCCAAACCCACGTCGAAACCTTTACGCCCCCGTGGTATTTTTAAGTCCTTGGACTGTAATTCTATCGCAAACTTGTTTTTCACCATCTGTATTAAGTTGTTTATCTTGATATATATATTAATACTTTTCATATTAAAAATCAATGTTATTTAGTGGATTATATTATAGTATTTGTAACTACTATTAATATTTTCCTCTTAGTTCTCTTTCTATATTTCTTTGTGCATCTTTTTTAGCTAAGTCTTGACGTTTATCATGTAACTTCTTACCTTTAGCTAATGCTAATTGTACTTTAACTTTTCCATTTTTAAGATATACACTTAAAGGAATTAATGAATAACCTTTTATAGTTGTAAGTCCAATAAGTTTTCTTATTTCATGCTTGTGAAGTAATAATTTTCTAGTTCTTAAAGGATCTACATTGAATCTATTTCCTTGTTCGTATGGGCTTATATGAACTTGTTTTAAAAATACTTCACTATTGTCTACAGATGCATATCCGTCAGTTAGGTTCATTTTACCTTGTCTTATTGATTTTACTTCTGTACCTTTTAATTCGATTCCACATTCATAAGTTTCTTCTATAAAATACTCATGTCTTGCTTTTCTATTTGTAGCTAATGTTTTTGTTCCTGCCATACTCTCACCTTCTTAACTTTAAAATTTCTTCACTAACATTTATAAGTAAAAATATACCATATCTATACTTACTAGTCAAGTTATAAGACCCTACTTAAATACCTAACAATTCATTTTGTAGGGTCTTATTATTTATTTGTTATTATTCTTCATCTTCTACTTGAGTTTCTTGATTGTCATCTTCTATTTTATAAAGTATTCTAAAGTCGATTTCTCTTAAATCAACATTTACATTTTCAACTCTAATTCTTACAGGATCACCTATTCTATAAGTCTTTTTAGTTCTTTCTCCTATTATAGTATATGTCATATCGTCATAAATATAATAATCATCTCCCATATTTGCAAGTCTGCATAATCCTTCTACTGTTGTATCTAATTCTATAAACATACCAAATGATGTTACACTTGATATGATACCATCGAATTCTTCTCCAACTTTGTCTAACATATATACAGCTTTGTAGTAATCTTTTACATCTCTTTCAGCAAGTTCTGCTGCTCTTTCTCTTTCTGATGATTGAACTGATGCATATTCTACTATATTAGTAAGTTGTTCTTGTCTCTTATTATTTATTTTGTTATTTAAATGTTCTTTCATTATTCTGTGTATTTGTAAGTCAGGATATCTTCTTATTGGTGAAGTAAAGTGACTGTAATACTGTGCAGCTAGACCAAAGTGACCACTACATTCTGGTGAATACTTAGCTTGCTTTAATGAACGTAACATTATTGTACTTATAGCTTCTTCTTCTCTTTTTCCTTTTATATTTTCTATTATAGATTGTAATGCTTTTGGATGAACTTCTTCTAAATCACCTTTTATAGTATATCCAAATGTAGATATAAATTTATTTAAATCTTGCATTTTTTCTGGTGATGGAGTCTCATGTATTCTATAAACAAATGGCATGTTTAACCAGAAGTAATGTTCTGCTACTGTTTCATTTGTTATAAGCATGAATTCTTCTATTATTTTATTAGATATTCTTCTTTCATAATGTTTTATATCTTTAACTGTTCCTTCTGGATTTAATATTATCTTAGCTTCTGGGAAGTCAAAGTCTATTGCTCCTCTTTTTGTTCTTCTATCCATAAGTATTCTTGCTAATATTTCTGAATTTTTAAATTCTTCTACTACATGAGCAAATTTAGCTTTTAATTCTTCATCATCTTTTTCTAATATATCTGAAACTTCTGTGTAAGTCATTCTAGCTTTTGAATTTATTACTGTTTCTTGTATATCATATTTCTTAACTGTACCTTTTCTGTCTATTTCCATAAATACTGATAATGTAAGTTTATCTTCATTAGGATTTAAACTACACATACCGTTAGATAGTGTCTTAGGTAACATTGGTATTACTGTATCTACTAAATAAACTGAAGTTGCTCTTTTTAAAGCTTCTTTATCTAGCTTACTTTTTTCTCTTACGTAGTGAGTAACGTCAGCTATATGAACTCCTAGTTTGAAGTTCCCATTAGGTAATACTTCTATAGATATAGCATCATCTAAGTCTTTTGCATCTTCACCATCTATTGTGAATATGTTTAAGTTTCTTAGGTCTACTCTTCTATCTAATTCATCCTCTGGTATAGCTATTGCTACATTTTCCGCTTCTTCTAATACTCTTTTAGGAAACTCTTCAGGTAATCCGTGTGCTTTTATTATAGAAAGTATTTCTACTTCTTTTGTACCTTTTTGTCCTAGTATTTCTACTACTTTACCTTCTGGCTTTCTACCCGCTTGTGGCCATACAGTTATTTGACATACTACTTTATCATTATCTCTTGCACCAGAGAAATATTTTTTAGGTATATATATATCTTGGTTAAATTTCTTTTCATCAGGTATAACAAATCCGAAGCTTTTACTTGGTTGGAATACTCCAACTACTTTAGTTACTTCTCTTTGTAATATTTTTATTATTCTACCTTCTGCTCTTTTTTCATCTGTAGCAGGTGTTACTATTTCAGCTACAACTCTATCATTATGCATTGCACTGTTTATTTCACTTGCTGGTATAAATAAGTCTTGTGTATATTCTTCATCAGACTCAACAAACCCAAATCCTTTTCTATGAGCTACAAATTTTCCTACAAAGTATCCCATTTGTTTAGCTGATGCTATTTTACCTTTTTTAGTTTTACATATATATCCGTCTTCTTCTAATTCTTCTAAAAAGTTATAAAACATCGGCATTTCTGTTGAATGTATATCAAATATAATTGCCAATTCTTCTTTTTTTAGAGGATTGTATGCTTCTTCATTTATTAGTCCTAATAAACGTTCTTTAAGTCCTGGTAACATTTAAGTACCTCCTATTTTTGTATTTTATATCTATATCAATTGCATAATATAAAAAACTATCTATACTGTATTTTATGTTTCTTTAAATATATAATTGATACTAATTTTTATTTCTTATTTTTTAGTTTAAATCTATCCGTTTCTTTTAGTTTAGTTACATATATAAACTAAACTTTTATAATACTATTTCCTTATTATACACCATTGCCATACATTGGTAAATTAAACTTATATATATTTAGTTTTTCCGTTATTCAAAAAAAATAGACATATTTTGATACATGTCTATTTTTGGTATTTAATAATAATAAATTTAATCATAAAGTCCGTTTAATACTCTACTTATAGTCGCTTTACTCCATCTTGTTTTTCTTGATATCTCACTATAACTAAGTCCACAAAATCTTAAATCTTTTATACTTTGTATATCAATATCTGAAATTTGTTTTTCTTTTGGTCTTAATGTATTTTTTCTATCTCTTAATCTTAGTATTTCTTGTTTTAAATTATCAATTTCATCTTGCTTCTTTCTTAATTTAGATTCATATGCATCTCTCATCTCATTAAACTCTAATATGTAACTTTTCTTCCACTCATCTTCAGTTTTCATTTTAAACATTGCCATAATTAATTCCTCCTTGTTTCAGTAGTGTTGTACCAATCATAACAATTGATTTCTTTAAAACTTTTTAAAATCCTTGTTGTTTATTACAACTTTATTACGTTAAATTTGTGTATTTTTCAACATTTATAACTAATAAGTCTGATTTTAACCTTATATATTTTTAGATTTTTATATTGTAATGAAAGTGTATATCGCAATATGCTTATAAATTATTTTTAAATCTACTAATTTATTTCCAAAAAATGGTTGACTATATTTATTTTTTGGAATATAATAAAAACAGTAATGATTACTATTATTAAATTAATGGAGGGTTTATTATGAATTTAAAAGGAACTAAAACTGAACAAAATTTAATGGCTGCTTTTGCTGGAGAGTCTCAAGCAAGAAACAAGTACACTTGCTATGCTTCTCAAGCTAAAAAAGAAGGATACAACAAAATAGCTGCTGTATTCGAAGAAACAGCTCACAATGAAATGGCTCATGCTAAGATGTGGTTTAAATTATTACATGACGGTGTTCCAACTACTGAAGAAAATTTAAAGGATGCTGCAAGTGGTGAAAACTACGAGTGGGTTGACATGTATGAACAATTCGCTAAAGATGCTGAAGAAGAAGGATTCAAGCAAATAGCATTCTTAATGAGAGCTGTTGGTAAAATAGAAAAGCAACATGAAGAAAGATACTTAGAATTACTTAAAAATCTTCAGGAAGAAAAAGTATTCGTTAAAGAAGAAAATGTTGAGTGGAGATGCATGAACTGTGGTCATATACATGTAGGTCCTAAGGCTTTAGAAGTCTGTCCTGTATGCGCTCATCCTAAGGCTTACTTCGAAATAAAAGCTGACAAATTCTAATAATATATGAAATTTTCAAAGCAAAGAGAATTAATATTAGACACTATTATGAAAAGTGATATTCATCCCACAGCAGATTATATATATAATTCTCTAAAAAAAGATAATCCTAACTTAAGTTTAGGTACGGTTTACAGAAACCTAGCTCAATTAGTTGAAAATGGATTTATTCATAAGGTTAGTATGCCTAATCAATCTGATAGATTTGATAAAAATATCAAACCTCACGCTCACATAATTTGTGATGTATGTAATGAAGTTTATGATATTGATTCAAGCTCTATAAAGTGCTTTATAAATAATCTATCAAGTGAACATGATGTAGATATTAGCTCTTATAATATAGTCTTTAAAGGTATCTGTAAATCTTGCAAAAAAGCTGACTTAAAAATCTAAGTCAGCTTTTTTATTTATTAAACTTTACTTTTTTTAATTTCTAGATGTTCAAACCAAGCACTTACAATATTTTTAACCAATACCCCAACTAAAAATATTATCCATGATACATCCCAGTTATCATAAGTAAAACTAACTATAAAGTATACTATCAAAGTTAATGAGACTACTATTGATCTTATTCTATATTCCATAGGTGTTTTTTTACTTCCTTTATCTTTCCACTGGATAAATTCTTCATATAATTCATCATTAATTCTAGATAATGGTCTATCATGATTATTATATCTAAATATACCAGTAGCTATTGCCACTATAACTAATAATATAACTACACCTAATATTTGAAATTTTTCAGTTGATTCTGCAAAGAGTAATAATGGTATTGGGCACATTATATATAGCATAGTGGCTATTGTTGTTCTTATGCTTGATTTTTTTCTATAATCTTCTTCTTCTTTTGTATAATTCCTAACGTCTTTTATCAATCCATTTATATCGCCAATGTTATCAACTGCTCTTGAATAAGCTTCTGCTTCATCTAATCCCATATCTAGTAAATCATTATACTTATCATTTATATTTGACAGTATTTCTTCTTTTAGCTCATATGATTTTCTAGTTTCAGGTGCATTTTTAAATAAATCGTCTACATACCTTTTAATTTTATTATTCATATTTTTCACCCCTATAGTTTTATATTCAACTATCTATTAATCCTTTCATTTTTTCAGTCATCCCTATGTTTTATATATATTTTTTTAATTAATATTGGTGCATATAAAAAAAGAGTATTTCTAGATGAACTAAATCACCTTGAAATACTCTTTTTTCTCTTAAAAACTAAATTTAATTTTTAAATATTAATCAGTTATATTAAATAATGGCCAATTATTTAAATTACTTAATTAAAAGCATTGCTAATGCATTTAAGAAAAATAATACTGCTGATATTTTTGTAACTCTTCCAAGAAAAGCTTCTTTTCCTTTTGGCTTGAAGTAACTTTGATTCCCTTCTCCACCAAATTGTGAAGGAACTGCACTCTTAGTGTCTTGTGGCATTATGCTCCCTATTAAAACAACAGCTAATACTACTTGTACACCCATTAATATTGTAGTTATATTCATAGTTACTCCTCCTCTCTTTTGTTTTTTCAAAAATTTTGCTTACTCTTTAATATATCACATAAACCTAGTGTATTCAAGCTATGTACCTAATTTTGCTTATATGTATAATTATTGCCATTTTATATTTTTTCTATTAATATTAGGCTTTTGTTATCTAATATTTTTTCTAAAATAAATTCTGAATAGCTAAAAAGCACCTGTCACATAGTAATTTATAATTATTTATGTGATAAGTGCTTTACTAAATAGAAAAATTAGATTTTATCATACTTATATACTATGAACTTTTATTAAGTTAGTTGTTCCACTTACTCCAACTGGTACTCCTGCTGTTATTACAACTAAATCTCCTTCTTTTAAGTAGTTCATATCTTTTACTGAATTGATTGAGTTATCGATTATCTCATCAGTACTTCCTGCATGACTTGTCTTAACTGGGTATACCCCCCAAGTTAATGCCAATCTTCTCATTACTCCTTCATCTTCTGTTGTTGCTATTATTGGACACTTAGGTCTAAATTTAGATACCATTCTAGCTGTATGCCCACTTGATGTAAATGTTACGATTGCTGAAGCACTTAAATCTACTGCTGTTGTACATGTTGCATGACTTATTGCATTTGTTACTGTTACTTCAGTTACTTTTCTTTCTTTTAACATTTCATCATAGTCTAATGTTTGTTCCGTTCTTTTAGCTATTGTTGCCATAGTTTTTACAGCTTCTATTGGATATTTACCTGCTGCTGTTTCTCCTGATAGCATTATTGCATCTGTCCCATCATATATAGCATTTGCAACGTCTGTTACTTCTGCTCTTGTAGGTCTAGGGTTTCTCATCATAGAGTCTAGCATTTGTGTAGCTGTGATAACTGGCTTTCCTACTTCATTACATTTTTTTATCATCATTTTTTGAGCTATTGGTATTTCTTCTGTTGGAATTTCAACTCCTAAATCTCCTCTAGCTACCATTATTCCATCAGATACGTTTAGTATATCATCTATATTTTCTACACCTTCATGGTTTTCTATTTTAGATATTATTTGTATATGTGTAGCATTGTTTTTTTCTAATACTTCTCTTATAGCTAATACATCTGATGCTTTTCTTACAAATGATGCAGCTATATAATCTATGCCTTGAGCTATACCAAATTCTATATCACTTATATCTTTGTCTGTTAGCGCTGGTAAGTTTATTTTTACTCCTGGTACGTTAACTCCTTTATGATTTTTAACTATTCCTGAGTTCTCTACTTTACAGTGTATATCTTTTCCGTGTACTTCTTTAACTCTTAGTCCTACTAATCCATCATCTATTAGTATAACGTCTCCTTCTTTAACATCATTTGCTAATTCTTTGTAGCTAACTGTACATATTTCTTTAGTTCCTACAACGTCTTCCATTGTTATAGTAAAGTTTTGTCCTTCTTCTAATAATACTTCTGGGTCTGCAAAGTTTCCTGTTCTTATTTCTGGTCCTTTAGTATCTAATAAAATTGCTATTGGCTTGTCCAAATCAGTTCTAACTTTTTTAACTAAATCCATTCTTGATTTATGTTCTTCATGAGAACCATGAGAGAAATTAAATCTACATACATTTAATCCGTTTAATACAAGTTCTCTTAGTATTTCTTCTTTATCTGTCGCTGGTCCTAATGTACATACTATTTTAGTTCTTTTTATATTTTTTAACATTGCTTTGCCTCCTAAGTATTGCTGTTTCTCGATGTCTCTATTAATAATTTTTACTATTTATTACATTATTATGCCCCACATTATTGTAGATACTATTGTCATTGATAAACCTATTAATGATTCATATGGTATTAATTTTAATCTATCTCCTATGCTCATATTTGTTGCTCCTGCTGTTGCATGGAAGAATGAACCATGTGGTAAATGATCAAGTACTGTTGCTCCTGCATGTACCATTGCTCCACCTGCTAATGGTGATACTCCAGATGCTATTATAGCTGGTGCAAATGTAGCTGATGCTATTGTTGCTCCTGCTGTTGTAGATGCTGTTGCTGCTGACATTAATACTCCTGATATTGGTGCTAATAAAAATGCTGGCATATTCATTGCATCAAGTAATCCTATTGTTGTTTGTTGTAATGTTGATGCTTTTATTATTCCTGCTACTGTACCAGTTCCTATTAAAAGTATTGCAACTGGCATCATCTTTGAAAGTCCAAATGTTATATATTCATTAAGATTTTTAGCTTTACCCATTACTAAACATCCAACTATACCTCCAACTGGAAGTGCTATTAATGGATCTATTGCTATGCCTGCTATTGGTCTTAGTGCAAGTAATACTATTGCTACTACTGGACCTATTATCGCTGCAAAGAATGATGGTAACTGTTCGTTTTCTTTGTCTTGTTTTACTTCTTCTATTTTAGTACCTTTAATTTTTTTAGCTAACATTGACGCTAGTATTACTGTAACTGTAAGTCCTACTAATGCTGGTATTATGTTAGCTGCCATTAAAGATGATAATTCTACTCCAAAGTTTTCTGCTGCTGATATTGTGTTAGGGTTTGGTGATATTATATTACCTGCTTTTCCTCCACCTATCATTGCTAGTAATATTACCATTGGTGCATATCCTAATTTTTTAGCTATTGCTAGTGCTATTGGTGCTACTGTTATTACTGCTACGTCTACGAATACTCCAACTGATGTTAGTATCATAGTTGATAGTGCTAATGCAAATAATGCTCTTTTTTCTCCTAAAGTCTTAATAATCTGGTCTGCTATTTTAGCTGCAGCTCCTGTTTGTATAAGCACTCCAGCTAGAACCCCTGAAGTTACTATACGAAGTATTGCTGGCATTATATCTTTTGCCCCGCCCATCATTACGTCTACTGTACCAGTGAGTCCTGCTCCACCTACTAATCCTCCAACTACAGCTCCTAAAATTAAACTGTATGCTGGATGTATTTTTTTGATGATTAAAATGATAGCTACCGCAAGTCCTAATAGGGCTCCTAATGTTGTTATTTGTACATCCATTTATTCCACCGCCTATTCTCCATTGTCTATTTTATTTTTAAGTAGATATATTTCATTAATATTTTCTTTTGTTTAGTATCAAATTTATTGCATAGCTTTTATTAAATTAAATATCTGAGTTGTTGTTTCTATCATATTTGCAGTTGCATTTTCTTTTTGCATAGCTTCTTCTAAAGACATTGATCTATTTACTATTGAGAAATATGCATCAATTCCTTCTTCATTACATTTAACTGCATCTGAAGTTGTACATCCTGCTATAGCTATTACCTTAGCTCCATGCTTTTTAGCAAGTTTAGCTACTCCTATAGGCGCTTTACCCATAGCTGTTTGGTTATCTAGCCTTCCCTCTCCTGTTATAACTATATCTGCATCTTTTATTTCATCTTCTAGTTTTATCTCATCTAGTATTATCTTTATTCCTGATTCTAATTTAGAATTTAAAAATCCTAAAAATGCAAATCCTAGTCCTCCTGCTGCTCCAACTCCAGGTACTTGAGCTATATCTTTTCCTAAATCTTTTTTAACTACCTCAGAGAAGTTTATTAATCCTTTATCTAGTTCTTCAACTATCTCTTTAGTTGCGCCTTTTTGTGGTCCATATATATGTGCCGCTCCATTTAATCCAAATAATGGGTTGTTAACGTCACATGCTATTTTAAAGTTACATTCATCTAACTCTTTTAATCTATTATCTATTTTTATACTTTTTATTTCATTAAGTACTTTTCCACCTAATCCAACTAAGTTATTATTTTCATCATAAAACTCAAATCCTAATGCTTGAAGCATTCCTACTCCACCGTCATTAGTAGCACTTCCACCTATACCTACTATAAAGTTTCTACATCCTTTTTCTATAGCTTCTTTGATTATTTCTCCTACTCCATAAGTTGTTGTATTTAAAGGATTTCTAAGTTCTGTTGGAACAAGTGGTAATCCTGATGCTTGAGCCATTTCTATTATTGCTGTATTTGTTTCTTTTAATATTCCGTAAGTTGCATTTACTTTTTCATTTATAGGACCTGTAACTGATATTACTTGTTCTTGACCATTCATACCTTCTACAAGTGCTTCTACTGTACCCTCTCCACCATCTGCTAATGGCATTATTTTTATATCTGCTCTATTATAAACATTTAATATTCCTGTTTTAATTGCATTTGCTGCTTCTATTGAAGATAAACTTCCTTTTAACGAATCTATCGAAATTACTATTTTCATATCTTTCGCCTCCCTTTGTTAACATTGTACCAAATACATTTTTCGACATATATATTATATATACTAAATTAATACGTTTTCAAAACTTATTTTTTATTATATATAACATTGATTAATACTATTCTTTTTTAAATTAAATTATAGTTTATTTTATGCAAAAAAATAAACTTATTCTTAATTATTTTTTTGACAAAACAATTTAAAAATAAGTTTATTTAACTAGCTCTTTACTTATAAAGATAGTTTTATAGATACTGCAATATAAAGTATCACTGATTCATTAAAACATCTTGGATTTAATCCGCATTTTTGTTGGATCTTTTCTAGTTTATATTGCAATGTATTTTTATGAATATATAAATCTTCTGATGTTTGTTTCAAAGACATGTTGTTTTTATAATAAATTTCTAATAAATCTATTTCATTATCATCTAAGTTTTGAAGTGTTTTTTCTACATATTGATTTTTTATTTCATTATCTACACTTTCTAATATTAATTCTAATTGTAGTGAATCTATATATGTTAATATTTTATTATTTTTGCTAGAATGTTTTAGAGCTATTCTTGCTTCTTGATAGGACTTATGACTTTCATATAAATTCTTTAGCCTACCTACTCCGCCACTTAGCTGACCCTTATATTTTTTTAATATATCCATATATACAAATTTAAGCTTTTCATATCTTTCTTCATTGACTAATGCTATAAATTCATTTGGATAAATATAAATTTTAAATATATTTCCTATAGTATCAAAAACTCTTTTTATATCACTTTCTATAATTTCTAAATCTGACGTACTATGAGTTTTATTAATTTTCATTATTACAATTGCGAATTTTTGATTCATAGATATTTTAAATTCTTGTAATATATTTTCTATCTCTTCTTTATCTTCTACATTATCATATATAAGAGACTTTACAACATAGTTTATTCTTTGTTTATCAGCCTCATGTTTGTAGTTTAATTGTTGTTCTTTTATAAAAATTTCAGTAATTTTGGTAACTAAAAAACCAAACTTGCTTATTTCACTTGGTTCTCCAGTTATTCCTATTGCACCTACTGCACTTTCATTTATTCTTATAGGATAATTTATTCCTTTTTTGCTGCCCTTATACTCGTCATTGTCTTCAACAGTTATATTTTTTAAATTTTTTATAGCTTTGTATCCTGCTTGATGAAAAGTATTTAATCGTTTTTTGTCTGTACTTCCTATTATTATTCCATTTATGTCTATAAAGTTTATGTCTTTGTCCACTACTTCTTTTACAGCATTTACTATCTCTTGAGCTAAATTTAAACTAATTTTATTAACTGCCATAAAGTTATCCCTCTTAGATATTATTTTTTATAAACATAAAGGGTCTTAGATTTCTCCAAGACCCTTTCATTTATATTAATTTAAGTTAAAACTTAAATTATTTTTTTAAGTTGTAGAAAGAATTTAATCCACAGTATCTAGAAGATTCTCCAACTATTTCTTCTATTCTTAATAATTGGTTGTATTTAGCAACTCTATCAGTTCTTGATGGAGCACCAGTTTTTATTTGTCCAGCATTTACAGCTACAGCTAAGTCAGCTATAGTAGTATCTTCTGTTTCTCCTGATCTATGAGATATAACTGCAGTGTATCCAGCTCTCTTAGCCATTTCTATAGCATCTAAAGTTTCAGTTATAGTTCCTATTTGGTTAACTTTAACTAATATAGAGTTTGCTACACCAGCATCTATTCCTCTTTCTAATCTTTCAGTGTTAGTTACGAATAAGTCATCTCCAACTAATTGTAATTTGTTTCCTAATCTTTCAGTTAATAACTTCCATCCATCCCAATCTTCTTCGTCTAATCCATCTTCTATTGTTATTATAGGGAAGTTGTTAGCCCAATCTTCGTATAAATCAACCATTTCAGCAGCAGTTAATTCTTTTCCTTCTCCAGCTAAAACGTATTTTTTAGTTTCTTTGTTGTACATTTCTGTAGCAGCAACGTCAAGACCTAATCTTACGTCATCTCCTGGCTTATATCCAGCTTTTTCTATAGCTTCAACTATTAATTCTAAAGCAGCTCTGTTTGATGATAAGTTTGGAGCGAATCCACCTTCGTCACCTACACCACAAGCTAATCCGTTAGCAGCTAATACGTTCTTTAAAGAGTGGAATACTTCTGCACCCATTCTTAAAGCTTCTTTGAATGACTTAGCTCCTACTGGTAATATCATGAATTCTTGAACGTCAACGTTGTTATCAGCATGCTCTCCACCGTTTATTATGTTCATCATTGGAACTGGTAATTGCTTAGCATTAACTCCACCTATGTATTGGAATAATGGTAAACCAACTTCTTCAGAAGCAGCTCTAGCTACAGCCATAGAAACCCCTAATATAGCGTTAGCTCCTAATTTACCTTTGTTTGGTGTTCCGTCTAATTCTATCATAACTGCATCTATTCCTGGTTGGTCAGTAGCGTCCATACCTTCTAATTCAGCAGCTATTATTTCATTTACGTTAGCAACAGCTTTTTCAACACCTTTTCCTAGGTATCTTGATTTATCACCATCTCTTAATTCAACAGCTTCGAAAGCTCCTGTAGAAGCTCCTGATGGAACTATAGCTCTTCCAGTTACTCCACTTTCTAATACTACCTCAACCTCAACAGTTGGATTACCTCTTGAATCTAATACTTCTCTAGCATATACTAATTCGATTACTGACATATCTTTATCTCCTCTCGACTTTTAGTAGGTGATTTTATCAACCTAAATTTTTTTAATAATTTTAATACTGTTTAAAATTTCGTCTTATTATATAAAATATAAAAAGCTTTGATGGGTAAATTATAATTTTATATAACTTTTTAAATTTTTTAGTATTTTATAATTTAAGGAACTTTTTAAAATTCCATGTGTTATGCGTTAAATTGAATTTTATAATTAATTTATTTTATTATTAAAGATTCTCCAGTCATTTCTTCTGGTTTCTCTAAGTTCATCATATCTAATACTGTTGGTGCTATATCGCTTAATCTTCCGCCTTCTCTTAGCTTCATAGATTTAGCTTCTTCACCTACCACTATAAATGGTACTGGGTTTGTTGAGTGTGCTGTTATAGTTGTTTTCGTTTCTGGATCTTGCATAAGTTCTGCATTCCCATGGTCAGCTGTTATTAATGCACATCCTCCTTTAGAAACTATTTTATCAACTATTTTTCCTACACATGTATCAACAGTTTCAACAGCTGTTATTGCTGCTTCTACAACTCCTGTATGTCCTACCATATCAGGGTTAGCATAGTTTAAAACTATGAAATCATATTTATCTTCATCTATTTTAGCAAGTACTTTTTCAGTTAATTCATCAGCACTCATCTCTGGTTGTAAATCATAAGTTGCAACTTTTGGAGATGGAACTAATAATCTATCTTCACCTTCATTTGGTTCTTCTACTCCACCGTTGAAGAAGAATGTAACGTGAGCATATTTTTCAGTTTCTGCTGTTCTAAGTTGAGTCTTATTATTTTTTGCTAGGTATTCTCCTAGTGTGTTTTCAAGGCTTTGAGGTTTGAACGCTACATTAACATTCTTTATTGTTATATCATATGTAGTTAAACATACGAAGAATGTTTTTACGTTAGGTCTTTCAAATCCAGCAAAATCAGTGTCAACTATTGCTCTAGTTATTTCTCTGGCTCTATCTGGTCTAAAGTTACCAAATACGATAGAATCTCCTTCTTTTATTGTTCCTACTGGTTGATTATTTTCAACTATAACTGTTGGAACAACAAATTCGTCATTCTTATCATCTGCATAAGATTTTTCTATAGATTCTTTTGCTGAAGTTGCTGTATTTCCTTCACCTTTAACCATTGCATTATATGCAAGTTCAACTCTTTCCCATCTCTTATCTCTATCCATAGCATAGTATCTACCTGAAACTGAAGCAAATTTACCTACTCCAAGTTCTTTCATGTAATCTTCTACATTTGCTATAAATTCTAAAGCACTTCTTGGAGCAACGTCTCTTCCATCTGTGAAAGCATGAACGAATACATTTTTAACTCCATTTTCTTTAGCCATTTTTAAGATACCTTTTAAGTGGTCTATATGAGAGTGAACTCCTCCATCAGATAATAATCCCATTAAATGAAGAGAATGATCTTTAGCGTTATTCATAGCTTGTAATAATACTTCATTCTTGAAGAAATCACCATCATTTATTGATTTACTAACTCTAGTTAAATCTTGATATACTATTCTTCCTGCCCCGATGTTTGTGTGTCCTACTTCTGAGTTACCCATTTGTCCATCTGGAAGACCTACATCTAAACCACTAGCGTTTATTAAAGTATGAGGGTTGTTTTCAACTATTTTATCTAAATTAGGAGTTTTGGCATTTAAAACAGCATTTCCTTCAACTATTTTACTTTCTCCAAAACCATCCATGATTATTAATGCGATTGGTTTTTTCATATTTGATCTCCTTAGTAATTAACAAGTTGTGTATAATCACTAGCAGCTAAACTAGCTCCACCAACTAAAGCTCCATCTATGTCGCTTTGTCCCATTATTTCTGCTACGTTTGCAGGCTTAACACTTCCACCGTATTGAATTCTAACTTCGTTAGCTAATTCACCGTAAAGTCCAGCTACAACTTCTCTTATGTATTTTATTACATCGTTAGCATCTTCACTTGTTGCAGTTTTTCCAGTTCCTATAGCCCATATTGGCTCATAAGCTATTACAACTTTAGCTAAATCTTCTTTAGCTACGTTTTCTAAAGCTTTTTCTACTTGAACTTTACATACTGCTTTAGTTTCTCCTGCTTCTCTTTGCTCTAAAGTTTCTCCACAACATAATATTGGATCTATTCCAACTTCTAGTGCTTTTAAAACTTTTTTATTGCAAGTTTCATCTGTTTCATTGAAGTATTGTCTTCTTTCAGAATGTCCTATTACTACATAGTCCATATCTATTTCTTTAAGCATTAATGGAGATACTTCACCAGTGAATGCTCCGTTTTCTTCGTAGTGCATGTTTTGAGCACCTATCTTTATGTTAGTCCCCTTAGTTGCTTCTTTTAAATCTTTTAATAATGTGAAAGGTGCACATATTACAGCTTCTACATTATCATTATTTACTTTATCTTTAACTTCATTCACAAATTCTAAAGCTTCTGCTATAGTTTTGTGCATTTTCCAGTTTCCTGCTATTATAGGTTTTCTCATTTTAATTATTCCTCCCACTTGGTATTAAATCTTTGAGAAATCTGAGTTTTTCAGATTTCTCAGGATTTAATTTTAAATTTATAAGGATGTTTTATTTTCATAAAACTAAAACTGTGGACAATTTTATATATATAAATGTTTGACATGTTTAATTAATGTCTCACGATAATATTCAAATTTATTTGTTATCTAAAGCTACTATTCCTGGTAATTCTTTACCTTCTAAGAATTCTAATGATGCTCCACCACCAGTTGATACGTGAGTCATTTTATCTCCGAATCCTAATTGGTTAACAGCTGCAGCTGAGTCTCCACCACCTATTACAGTAGTAGCATCAGTTAATGCTGCCATAGCTTTAGCAACAGCTAATGTACCTTGGTTGAAGTTTTCAAATTCGAATACTCCCATTGGTCCATTCCATACTATTGTTTTTGATTCATTTACTGTTTTTACGTATAATTCGATAGTCTTAGGTCCTATATCTAGTCCCATATGTCCTGCTGGTATGTTAGCATCTTCAGTTATAACTGCAGCTACATCAGCAAATTTATCAGCAACAGCGTTATCTATTGGTAATAATAAGTTAACACCTTTAGCTTTTGCTTTATCCATCATTTCTTTAGCGTATTCTACTTTATCTTCTTCAACTAATGAAGTTCCTATTTCATATCCTTGTGCTTTTAGGAATGTATAAGCCATTCCTCCACCTATTATTAGGTTGTCTACTTTTTCTAATAACTGCTCTATAACAGCTATTTTATCCGATACTTTTGCTCCCCCTAATATTGCAGTAAAAGGTCTTACTGGAGTTGCTACTGCTTCTCCTAAGAACTTTAATTCTTTTTGTATTAAGTATCCACAAACTCTTTCTTCTAAGAATTCACCAGCACCTACTGTAGAACAATGTGCTCTATGTGCAGTACCGAAAGCATCATTTACAAATATTTCAGCTAATGAAGCTAATTCTTTAGAGAAGTTTTCCTCATTTTTAGTTTCTTCTTTTCTGTATCTAGTGTTTTGTAGTAATACTACATCACCATTTTCCATTTTTTCTACTGCTACTCTTGCATTTTCCCCTACAACGTTATCATCAGCAGCAAACACTACCTCTTTGTCTAACATTTGTGATAATCTAGCAGCAACTGGTGCTAAAGATAGCTCTGGCTTAGCTTCTCCTTTTGGCTTTCCTAAGTGAGAACATAATATAACTTTTGCGCCTTTTTCTATTAAGTATTTTATAGTTGGTAAAGCTCCGTTTAATCTGTTTTCATCTGTTATAACACCATCTTTTAGTGGAACATTGAAATCACATCTTACTAAAACTTTTTTTCCGCATACGTTTATATCTTCTATTGTTTTTTTGTTAAGCATTGACATATTTATTATCTCTCCTTTTAAAAATAAAGCTAACCCATTGTTAATTCTATCAACTCTTCATAACACCGAATTTAGCATATCACGTTTCTTTTTTAGTTTATAATTTATGTTTACCCTTTAGTTGTTTTAAAAAAGTCCTAAGCCTATAGTTTTAACTACAAGCTTGGACTTTATATGAAATTACTTAGCTAATCCAGCAAAGTATCCTAATGTTCTTATTAATTGAGCAGTGTAAGACATTTCGTTATCGTACCAAGAAACAACTTTAACTAATTGCTCTCCGTTTACTTCCATAACTTTTGTTTGAGTTGCATCAAATAATGATCCGAAATCTATTCCTATTATATCAGTAGATACTAATTGCTCTTCAGTGTATCCAAATGATTCATTAGATGCAGCTTTCATAGCAGCATTTATTTCTTCTACAGTAGTTTTCTTTGCTAATGTACAAACTAATTCAGTTAATGAACCAGTTATAACTGGAACTCTTTGAGCTCCTCCGTCTAATTTACCTTTTAATTCAGGTATAACTAAACCTATAGCTTTTGCAGCTCCTGTAGTGTTAGGAACTATACTTGCAGCAGCAGCTCTACCTCTTCTTAAGTCACCTTTTGCATGAGGTCCATCTAATGTATTTTGATCATTAGTGTAAGCATGTATAGTAGTCATGAATCCTTTTTGTAATTCAAATTTATCATTTAATACTTTAGCCATTGGTGCTAAACAGTTAGTTGTACAAGAAGCTCCTGATATAACTGTTTCAGAACCATCTAATATATCATGGTTTACGTTGAATACTACTGTTTTTAAATCTCCTGTAGCAGGTGCTGATATAACAACTTTCTTAGCTCCAGCTTCTAAGTGAAGTCCAGCCTTCTCTTGAGAAGTGAAGAATCCTGTACATTCTAATACTATGTCTACCCCTAATTCAGCCCATGGTAAGTCAGCTGGGTTTCTTTCAGCAGTAACTTTTATTTCTTGTCCGTTAACAACGAAAGCTCCGTCTTTAACTTCTATTTCACCATTGAATCTACCTTGAGCAGAGTCATACTTGAATAAGTGAGCTAATGTTTTAGCATCTGTTAAGTCGTTTATTGCAACTACTTCAAACTTATCAGTTTGCTCCATTAATTTTCTTAAAGCTAATCTACCTATTCTTCCAAATCCATTTATCGCAACTTTAACCATCTTGCTACCTCCCTAAATGTAATTAAATATATTCTGACTAGCACTGCTAGTTATAAACTTTATTATACTAATTCTAATATTCTATTAGCGCTTTCCTCATCGGTTATAAGCACTATGTTTTTATTAATCTTTGTCATCGCTATTAAAGCATCTGCTTTTTTTGTTCCTGCAAATATGGCAATGTTTTCTTTTACATTTTTAAATGTGTCTAAGTGAATACCTACTGTATTTAACTTACAAACTATTTCACCATTTTCATTGAAGTAATGTCCAAAGGCTTCACCTATTGCGCCTTTTTTAACTATCTCTTCAACTTTTTCTTCAGGAAGTCTTCTTCTAGTAGCCATCTCAGCTGCTATCCCTATCCCAAAAACTAACACATCAGTTTTTTCAATCATGTCTAATGTACTTTTTATTTGAGGTTCTTGAGTAAGTGTTTTCATTGCTGCTGTACCTAACTCATCAGGTATATGTAACAACTTATAATTTGAGCTAAGCTTTTTGCTTGTTGTTGCTACTACATTATTTGACTGAATTTCCACATCTTTACCCATACTTCCTCTAGCAGGAACTATTGTAGCGTTTTCATATTTCTTTTCAGTCTTTATAGCATTTGAAAATTCTAACATTGTACTTCCACCAGTTATAGAAACTATATCTCCATCCTTTAGGATGCTTAAGAAGTACTCTGATCCAAGTCTAGCTACATCTTTTATTAAGCTTGGATTATTATCATAGCTACCTGGTACTAGTAAAACTTTTTTGATTCCTAGCTTTTCTTTTACCTTTTCTTGTAGTGTCGATAATCCCATGATGTCATTCATCATATCTTTAAGTTCGTCTAAAAGCTCTAATCCTTCTTGAGTCATGGTCATTCCCGATACTGCTACGTCTATAAGACTTTGTTCTTTTAGGAATTCAGTTTCTGACCTTACTACTCTTTCGCTAATTCCTAGAACATTTGATAATGTTCTTCTACCTATCGGCTCGCTTAAAGATATTTGTCTTAGAATAGAGTATCTTCTTTCCATAACCTCTATAACTTGTGGAATTAACTTTTGCTGTATTTTTAATAAGTTTTTCATATTGTAACTCCTTATTAGTCATTCACCTAAGGGACTTTTTTCGTCCCTTGAGTTTATTTTAGTCCCACAAGATAATTTTATTTTAAATGAAATGGAAAGATATTTCAATACTTTTTATAATATTTTTATGTTTTTTTATTTTCTAGTACTCTTTTCTCTTATTCGACGATAAAATTCCTAATTCTTCTCTATATTTTGCAACCGTTCTCCTTGCGACATTAATTCCTTCTTGTTTCAGCAATTTAGATATTTTTTCATCACTTAATGGTTTATTTTTATTTTCGTTCTTTATTTTATCCTGTATTAATTTTTTTATGCTAGTACTAGAAATCCCGTCATAATCTTCACTTTCTAATGAACTACTAAAGAAATATTTAAATTCAAACATACCAAAAGGAGTTAGCATATATTTTCCATTTACACCTCTACTAATTGTCGATTCATGGAAGTCCAATTTTTGAGCTATATCTTTCATTCTCATTGGCTTTAAATATCTTATTCCATATTTAAAGAATTCCTCTTGTAATTTAACAATTTCTTGAGCTATTTTTAATATAGTGTTAGCTCTACTATCCATATTTTTTATTAATTCTGTTGCTGAATTTAATTTTTGTTTTATAAATTCCTTTGCACTCTCATCTGATTGTGCACTTTTTAATATTTCCTTATAAAAATTATTTATTTTTATTTTACAACTGTCACTTTTATTATTATATACTATAAATTCATCATCTATCTTCTCTACAATTACATCAGGCTGTACATAAACACTTTTTTCAGCATTACAGCTTAATCCAGGTTTTGGATCCAATGTTTTTATTATGCTAATTAAGTTAACACATTCTTGCAATTGAATTTTATATTTCTTACTTATTTCTTTATATTTATTATTAGCTATAAGTTGTAAATCATTTGCAATAATTTCTTCTAATATCTCATTTTGAATGCCTAAATTATTCATTTGAATTTTTAAACATTCTGATAAATTTCTCGCACCTACTCCGCTAGGTTCAAGTTGTTGTATATTTAATAAGCATGTTTCAAATAAAGTTTCATCTATATTCAACTTTTTTAGAATCTCTTTTTCTTCGCATCTAAAATAACCATCTTCATCTAAACTATCTATTATATATTTACAAATTTCCATTTCCTTATTATCTAATTTATATAAACTTATTTGAAAGTGTAAATTTTCATATATATTTGATGAATACTTAATCATATTTTCTAAATTTATATCATTATCTGAGTTATAATTTATTTCATTTTTATCAAATCTATTAGACTTTTCAATATGTTTTATATATTCTTCCCAGTTTATATCACTTGTTTTTTCTACTTCTATTAATGGATTTTCTTCTGCTTGTTTTTTTATTTCTTCTTCTATTTCTAATTTATTCATATTAAGTATCGATAGCGATTGTTTTAATGCAGTTGTCATTACTAGTTTTTGAGATTGTGTCAGCTCTAAACTGTTATTAAAATTCATAATACTCACCTCATTATTTAAATATAAGCTTTTTAATTTCCCCATATATTCAATAAAATTAAAATAACTTAAATAACAACTTGCTAAATATAGTTACTTTAACTTAAGAAAACCCTTTTGTACAAATATATTCTATCATATATTTTGCACAAAAGGGTTTTATAGGTTACATCTCGTTTAAGATTTCTCTAAGTTCTTCTTCTGTATACTTATATTTAGAGCTGCAGAACTGACATCCGATTTCAGCTTCTTGTTGTTCATCTATTATAGCTTGTAATTCATACTTACCTATAGCTATTAAAACTTTCTTTACTCTTTCTTTTGAACATTCACATTCAAATCCTACTTCTATCTTGTCTAATATTCTAGGATTTAGCCCATCTAGAACTATACTTAATATCTCTTCTGGTGTTTTTCCTTCACTCATCATAGTAGTTATAGATGGTAATTTAGATATATTTTGTTCTAATTGAGATATAGTTTCTTCTGTTGCATCTGGCATTAATTGTACTATAAGACCACCAGCATGTTCTACATGTAACCCTGTAGTAAGTACACCTAATGCAACTATTGATGGAGTTTGCTCTGATAGTGCAAAATAGTGAGTTAAATCTTCTGCTATTTCTCCACTTACTATAGGATACGCTCCATTGTAAGGTTCTCTAAGACCTAAATCTTTAGTTACCTTTACAACACCATTTGTACCTACAGCTGCTGCAACGTTTAATTTACCATTTTCATAGTCAGGAACTTCTACGTATGGATTTTCAACATATCCTTTAACTATTCCTTTTGAATTTGAAGTAGCAAGTATAGAACCTATCGGTCCTCCACCTTTTATGATAACAGTGATCTTATCACCTTCATTTTTCATCATTAAACCCATCATAGATGTAGCTGTTATAGTTCTACCTAGAGCTGCTGTTGCAACCTTTGTAGTATCATGTAATCTTCTAGCTTCTTCTACCATATTAGTCGTAGTTGCGACGAAGGCTCTAACTTGTCCATCGCCAGCAGTTGCTCTTATTACGTAATCTTTCATACATATTCCTCCGCCTTATATATTTATTTTTTACATACAAAGAATATTCTTTCACTATCTTTTTTAGGTTTTTCAAATTTAAAGTCGCCATAGACTTTTATATCTGTAAATCCTGAGATTTGTAAGCTTTCTATTATTTCATCTTCAGTATATGCTCTTTGTTGATGAACTTCTTCAAACTTATCAAATTTTCCATTTGCATCTTTAACAAAGAATGCTAATTCCATTTCTATTAAGTTTTGCTCATCATCAAAATAATTTTGCCATAAATAAGATATATCTTCTCTATTTTCACCATGCATGTTGTTTCCAAGTATAGTAGCTAATTTATAATGTGAACTTATATCAAATATAAATAATCCACCATCTTTTAATAACTCATGAGACTTTGCAAACACATTTTCTAAATCGTCATCATAAGTTATATAGTTAAACCCATCACATGCACATAATATACAGTCTAAATTTGTAACATCAAAATCTAACTCAGCTATATCTTGTTGAAGTAATACTAACTCAACACCTTCTTTTTCAGCTTTTTCTCTAGCCACATTAAGCATTTGATCTGATATATCAATACCTGCTATATCATAATTTTTCTTAGTTAAAGGTATTGTTAAGTTACCTGTTCCACAAGCTAGTTCTAATATATTTTGTACTTTAACATTTTCTTTTTCAATTATTTCTTCTATATATTTAATCCATCCATTATAATCAACATCATTCATAAGTTCATCATAAATGAATGCAAAATCGCTATACTGCTCCATCGTCCTTTTTTGTTTCCTCCATCATCTTTTTCTGTTGTTTTTTTCGTGATGTAAGTATCCCACCAATCCTTCCAGCTTCTTTAGCTGTAAGTCCAGCCCATCCTTGTTCTGTTACCTTGTCTAACAGCCCAAGTTCTGATGCTATCTCATATTTCATTATATCATTATCTGTCAATATTTTCTTTTTTGTACTTTTTGCTTTACTTTTTTTACCTGGTTTATTTAAAAGATCATTATTCATAAAAAACACCCCTTTACATATTTGTATTTTTGTCATATGTATAAAATTTATACAAATATTTAGTGAATATAGTATTAGGAGTATAACTATATGGATTCTAGTCTATTGAGCCTTTATATTTTAATAAGTTAATATATGTCTCTATCCCATTTATAAGAACTTTCTCATCAAAATTAAAGTTTATATTATGGAGACTATCAACATATCCTTGTTTTTCATCTCTACAACCTAGCATAAAAAATAGTCCAGGCACTTTTTGCTGATAATATGAAAAATCCTCAGATATCATCAATGGATTTAGTTCAATAATATTTTCTTTTCCAATTGCTTCTATGAATTCATTAGTTAAATCTTTATCATTATTAACTGCTGGATAATCATCCCTTATCTCAACATTTACCTTGCAATTATAAGAAATCTCTATTCCCGCACATATTTCTCTTACTCTTTTTTTCATATACTCATAAGTGTGTGGATTAAATGTTCTTATAGTACCTTGAAGATTTACATTTTCAGCTATTATATTTCTTCTAACTCCCCCATCTATTTTTCCAATACTAAGTACAGCATTATCAATAGGACTTACATTCCTGGACACAATTGTTTGTAAATTATTTACTAAATTAGCAGCTATAATAATCCCGTCTATTCCATTTTGAGGCATTGCACCATGTCCACTTTTAGCTATTATATCTATATCAAAATCACCTATTTGAGCCATAAAATACCCTGATTTTAATCCTATGTATCCACTTTTAATCTCTGGGTACATATGTAATCCATAAACTTCATCTACTTTATACTCATCAAATACACCTAATTTTAATAATTCTTCTGCTCCCCCTGGTCCTTCTTCTGCTGGTTGAAATATAAACACGATATTATCATTTAAACTTTCCTTATGTCTATGTAAAAACTCCATAAGTCCTAACAAAATACTAGTATGTCCATCATGTCCACACAAATGCTTAACTCCTTGATCAGTTGGAAGACCGTCTATGTCTGCTCTAAATGCTATAGTCCTTTTACCTATTTTTCCTTTTAATATTCCAACTGTTCCCGTTCCTAAACATTTTTTATATGATATATCTAAACTATCTAAATAATTTCTTATATATTCTGATGTCTTAAATTCTTCTCTTCCCTTTTCTGCTATACAATTTAAAGTTTTTCTATGGTTATATACCGTTGACTTTAGTTCACTTTCTATCCCCATTAGCCCACACTCCCCTAAATTTTATATTTGATATAAAATTCTATGCGTAAGATTCTATAAATTGCGTCTTTTTTATATTATATATTTTCTCGTTATTATTATCTGTCGATTATTGAAAAACGAATTATTATATAAGATTATAAAATCTAAAGGTTTATTATTTATAAATCAAGAATAAAACAATATAAGAAGCTCTAATAAAACATGTCATTTCTAGTAAATTAGCTTTCATATTGTTAATAATGTCACATATATCATTTTCACATTTTCTGCATGTTTCTAATATACATGAATATATATTATTGATATCGTGTATTTCACTTCATATTTATTATAGTCTAATCTTTTTAATATGAAATCATTACCTTTATCAATGTGTAATTTCATTTTTATATTTTAAATATAAGACTTGCTTTATTTAGCATTTGGCTTATAAATATTACATTTTTGGGGGGATTTTTATGAAAAAAATAAACGTAGCTTTAATTGGTGCTACTGGCATGGTAGGAAGAACATTTTTAAAAATACTAGAAGAAAGACAATTCCCTATAGCTAACTTTTTCCCATTTGCTTCACCTGAAGACGCAGGTACTGTTATTACATTTAATGGTAAAAACTACTACGTTGAAGCTTTAAGTGAAAATGTTTTTAACAGAGATATACAAATAGCTTTATTCTGTGCAGGTGGAGATGTAAGTGCTAAATATGCTCCTATAGCTGCATCTAAAGGTGTTGTAGTTGTTGACAATTCTAGTCATTTCAGAATGGATCCCGATGTTCCATTAGTAGTTCCTGAGGTTAATCCTGAAGCTGTAAAAAATCATAAAGGTATAATAGCTAATCCTAATTGCTCAACTATACAGGCTATGGTTCCATTAAAACCTCTTCATGATAAATATAAATTAAAAAGAGTAATTTACTCAACTTATCAAGCTGTTTCTGGATCTGGAGTTAAGGGTGTGAAAGATTTAGAAGAGGGTGTGCATGGTAAACAAAATAACTTCTACCCTCATCCAATCGCTTACAACTGCTTACCTCATATAGATGATTTTACTGAGAATGGATATACAAAAGAAGAACTAAAAATGATTAACGAAACTATGAAAATATTTAACGATTATAATATAAAAGTTACTGCTACTACAGTAAGGGTACCTGTTAGAAATTGCCATAGTGAATCTATAAATGTTGAATTTGAAAAACCTTTTGAATTACAAGAATTAGTGACTGAATTAAAAAATACTAAAGGTGTAGTTGTAGTTGATAATCCTAACAATAATGAATATCCTACTGCTATAGATTGTGATGGAAAAGATGAAACATTTGTTGGAAGAATAAGAAGAGACTTTAGTATAGAAAATGGAATTAATATGTGGGTTGTAGCTGATAACATAAGAAAAGGTGCTGCTACTAACGCTGTTCAAATAGCTGAATTATTATTAACTTATAATTTAGTGTAAATGTTTTCATTGGCTATTTAATAGTATTCTGCTTCGTGATATCATAAGTATATTACTTACTATTATATGGTTTTAAATATTATTATTTATTACAATATAAAACTTTAAATGCCTTTATAGGCAAATATATATAAAAAGGGGATTTTAATATGATATTTAAAGGTTCTGCAGTTGCTTTAGTTACACCATTTACTGAAACTGGAGTTGATTTTGAAACATTAGGGAAATTAGTAGAATTTCATATAGAAAATAAAACTGATGCTTTACTTGTTTGTGGTACTACAGGAGAATCCACAACAATGAGTGATGATGAGCAATTGACTGTTATAAAATATGTTGTCGATAAAGTTAATAAAAGAATACCTGTTATAGCTGGTACTGGTTCAAACAATACTATGCACTCTGTTCATTTAAGTCAAAAAGCTGAAAAATTAGGTGCAGATGGTTTATTAGTTATAACACCTTATTACAATAAGGCTAATCAAAATGGCCTTAAAAAACACTTTGAAACAATAGCTAAAAGTGTTAATTTACCAATAATTCTTTATAACGTTCCAGGAAGAACTTCTATGAATATCAAGCCAAGTATGGTGGCTGAATTAGCTAAAATAGATAATATAGTTGCTGTTAAAGAAGCTAGTGGAGATATAGCTCAAGTTGCTGAAATAGCTAGATTAGTACCTAAAGATTTTGCTATCTATTCAGGAAATGATGATTCTATATTACCATTATTATCTGTAGGTGGTCATGGTGTTATATCAGTTCTTGCTAATATATGTCCTAAAGAAACTCATGATTTAGTTCAAAAATTCTTTGATGGAGATATAGAAGGTTCTAGAGAACTACAACTTGGTATGAAGCCATTAATAGATGCTTTATTTATTGAGGTAAATCCAATTCCAGTAAAAACTGCTATGAATTTATTAGGATTTGAAGTTGGAAATCTTAGACTTCCACTTGCTGAAATGGATCCTAAAAATTTAGAAGTATTAAAACAAGAATTAGTTAATAGAGGTTTAAATTTAGCGGAGGGATTATGTTAAAAGTTATTATAAATGGATGCCTTGGTAAAATGGGGAAAGTATTAACTAAGTGCGTTCAAGATGATGATAAATTAGATTTAGTTTGCGGAGTTTCTCAACATCCTAATGAAAATTCTTTATTTAAAATTTATCCTAAAATGAATGATGTAGTTGAAAAAGCTGATGTTATAATAGATTTTTCTCATCATTCTACTTTAGATGATGTATTATCATTTGCTACTAAGACTAAAACTCCATTAGTAATTGCAACTACTGGATATAATGAAGGTGAGCTAAACAAAATAAAGGAAGCTTCTAATATCATTCCTATATTCCACTCTTCTAACATGTCTTTAGGAGTTAATGTTTTATTAAGACTAGTTAAAGAAGCTACTAAGATGTTGGCTGATTTCGATATTGAAGTTATAGAAAAACATCATAACAAAAAAGTTGATGCCCCAAGTGGTACAGCAGTTATGATTGCAAATGCAGTTAAGGAAGTATTACCAAAAGTTGAATATAATTACGGTAGATATGGACGCGAAGCTAAGAGAACTGAAAATGAAGTAGGTATACATGCAATAAGAGGCGGAACTATTGTAGGTGAACACAATGTAATCTATGCTGGTCATGATGAAGTTGTAGAACTAAAGCATATAGCTCAGTCTAAAGATATATTTGCTAAAGGTTCTATTTCAGCTGCTAAATACTTAGTTAACCAAAGTGCGGGTTATTACAACATGGATAATATGTTAGGTTAATTTTAAGTCTATAGAAGGAGGATATCAAATGATAAATTTGAATGATGCTTATGAAATTGCTAAATATATAAAAGAATCTAAGAAGGTTACACCGGTAAAAGTTTATATAAACGGACACTTCTTAAACTTTAAAAAAAATAAGGGTTTTAAAGTTTTTGGTTCTAACGGGTCTTATATTTTAATAGGCGATTATGAAACAATAATGAAATTTTTAGAAGACAAAAAAAACCATATTGATGAAATTCATATTGAATATGATAGAAGAAACTCGGCAATTCCTCTTTATGATTATTTAAACGAACATGCTCGTATTGAACCAGGCGCTATAATAAGGGATATGGTTAGTATCGGAAATAATGCGGTTGTGATGATGGGTGCGGTTGTAAATATAGGTGCGGTCATTGGGGAAAATTCAATGATAGATATGAATGCAGTCATTGGTGCTAGAGGTATAATCGGAAATAATGTACATCTTGGTGCTGGTGCTGTTGTAGCAGGTGTATTAGAGCCACCATCTGCTACTCCAGTAACAATAGAAGATGATGTTATGGTAGGAGCTAATGCAGTGATTTTAGAGGGTGTTCGTATCGGTAAAGGTGCGGTTGTTGCTGCAGGTGCAATTGTTACTCGTGATGTAGATCCAGGATGTGTAGTTGCTGGATCTCCTGCTAAGGTTATAAAATTAAAAGATGAGAAAACTTGTGATAAAACTAAACTTATGGATGGCTTAAGAGACTTAGATTAATAAAAGCTCTAAGATAAGGTATTAAATACCTTATCCTAGAGCTTTTTATTATTTATTTTAAGTTATATTAAAAATGTTGCCCCATCTAATGTTTGTATAATATCTACATTAGGTACTTTACCTATTGCATAAAATGTGTAAATTTTATTTGGATTAAGATTTACTTTGTTAGTTAAAGCTATAGTATTATTTTTGGCTACCTCTATATCCATCTTATACTCTTTTGGATCTAATTCTTCATATTCAGTATAATCCATATAGTTTATATCCAAAAATATTTTTTCATTATCCATTAATATATTTACACTAGGTGCATCTGGCACTAAATGAACAAATTTAAATTTAGAAGTATTTCCAGTAGGCACTCCCATTTCTTCTTTAATTGGTAGCAAATCTGCACTTCCATTATTAGTTATAATAGGCATTGTTATCAATTCATTATTTTTAACGTCTACTGTTTTTTCAGCTATCGGTTTATCCTTTGTATCTTTAAGATAAACACTAAATATATGGCTTCCTTCTGGAACGTATATATATGGAGTGAATTGAGCAAATCTTATATTATTATAAAAAGGAAATCCATTTATATATACATCTACTTCATCCCCATCTGGTATAGCATGTAAAATTCTAACCAAAGAATATTTTTCTTCGAAATTTCTCATTTTATATCCCCCCAAGCATAGTAATCTATACTTTTATAGTATTAATTAACCTATACTTTTGTCACTTATTTCAATTAATTATGGGATTTTATCTATATATCCGTATCTCTAATTTCTATTTCCGTTCCCTCTGGTGCTTTTATCTTAAACAAACTCTCACCTTCTACTTTATATACTATTTCACCATTTTTCACTTTAAACTCATTATATCCTAAATCTATTATTCGTTGATATTCCTCCTCAACATTGTCTACTAAAAATCCCATATGCACAGGTCCTGCATTTAAAGAGCTCCACTTATTAAAGTTATCCCCAACTTTTGGTGTTTGTAACTCTATCATAAAATTATCTAACTTCAACCAAGTATTATACTCTCTAGTATGAAAGTCTGGTATCTCGCTAACTATTTCAAATCCTAATATTCTTGTGTAAAAATCTAATGATTCTTGATATTTTTCAGTCTGTATACATATGTGATGCATCATTTTTATCCCCATCTCTTATCCTCCTGTAACTGTTTTTATTTAGAAGTTATCCACTTTTCAACGTTTTATTCCGTTAATATGTGCATAACACAAAAATAGCTATCTCAAAATATATTACTACAATAATATAGCTTGATTCAGTATATAAGTTCAACTTATTCCTAAATCAAGCCACAGTTTGTTTATAACTTTTTATTTTGATATAGCTTTATTTATTATCTATCTTCGTTTGTAACATTAAATACGTAAGGTATATTTCTATAATAATCTCCGAAGTTTAATCCGTATCCTACAACAAATTTGTCTTCTATTTCAAATCCACAGTAATCTGGAACTAATTCAACTTTTCTTCTACTTGGCTTATCTAGTAATACACAACATTTTATACTAGATGGATTTTTAGATTTTAAATGACTCATAACATGGCTCATTGTAAGTGCTGTATCTGTTATATCATCAACTATTAAAACATCGTATCCTTCTAAGCTTGAATTTATATCTGATACTACTTTAACATTACCAGTACTTTGTTCTCCGTGTCCATAGCTTGAAGTAGTCATAAATTCAATTTTAACTGGAACAGTTATATTTCTTACTAAATCTGCACAGAATATAAAACTTCCTTTTAATAAAGATACTACTAAAAGATTTTTCCCTGCATAATCTTTAGATATTTCTGATCCAAGTTCCTTTAATCTAGTTGCTATTTGTTCTTCTGAACATAAAACTTCCCATTTTTTAGTTTCTATATCCATAGTTAATCCTCCACTATATATAATGATACTTTCCATTTTATCGAAGATTATCTCCTTTTGCAAGGAGAATTAATTAACCTTATTCATATCATCCATTACATTTATTATAACCTCATCTGTAACAGACATTCCTTTATCACTTACTCTACCTAAATTTTGTATACTTTGCTCAACTCTAGCTCCAACTATACCGTTCATTGGTGGTACAAAACACTCATGCTTAGCTATTATTGCACTTTGTACTGCTGCTGATGCTGCTGATGCTAATTTTAGTGCACAACCAGCTTTAGCTCCATCACATATCATACCACTTAAGTTTGCTACCATGTTTTCTATAGCACCTTCTATTTGTTTTATATCTCCACTCATTAACCAAGATATACCAGCTGTTGCTCCTGTTGATGCTGCAACTCCACATCCACATACTGCTGATAATCTTCCTGTAAAGTTTTTAACGTAAGCTGTTACTAAGTGAGATATAGCTAAAGATTTAGCTAATTTTTCATCTGATTGAGGGAACTTTTTGTTATATGCAACTATTGGAAGTATTGCTGTTATACCGTGATTTCCACTACCATTTGAACTCATAACTGGCATTTTAACTCCTGCCATTCTAGCATCTGATGCAGCTGCTGTTATCATCATAGCTTGGTTCATTAAGTCATCACCAAGTAATCCTTCTTCCATAGATTGTTTTATTCCATACCCAACACCTATACCTATTTTTCCACTTAATCCGTAGTTAGCTATTTCTTCATTCATAGTTATTCCTTCTAATAAGAATTCTATGTCTTTTAATTCTAATGCTTCTACATTTTCAACTAATTCTTTTATAGTTACTGTATCCATTATATTTTCTTCTTTTGCTACTGTAGCTGCTACTTCTTCATGTTGTGGCTCTTCATTTAATAAAACTTTTCCGTTTTCTTCTAAATAAACAAAGTTATCGTGTTTGGCTCTTATTGCTACTTTAGATGTTCTTGTAGCTCCTTCTAATTTTACTTCTATATAAACTTTTTCTTTTGTATCTGCTGGTGATATAGATATTGGATTATTATCCATATATTCTTCTGCTTTTTTAACTTCTTCCTCTGTTAATGTTTCTAATACTCTAAGACCATTTTCAGAATGACCACCTATAAATCCTAGTGCTACTGAAATTTTTAACCCTAATCTATCAGTTCCCGGTATTCCAACACACATACCATTTTTATATACATTAGGACTAACTAATACACTGTGCTTTACTATTTCTTCACCTAATAATTCTTTAGCCTTAGCACACGCTAGTGCAACTGCTACTGGTTCTGTACATCCTAATGCTGGTTTAACCTCAGCTTTTAATATATCAACTAATTTTGCTCTTATATCCATCATAATAAATTCCTCCAATTAAATTAAGTATTATGCTTTATTATATAAGCAATTTTTGTGCCAAAAATTTTATTCTAAAAAATTTTTTAAAATAAATTAATATTTATATAAATTTTATTAGGAACTTACATGTTTTTAAATAAATTTTATACTTATTATTTTATATTTATATAAAATAATACATAATTTATTTTTATAAATAGTTTCTTTTTATGATTACGTTTTCATATTCATTCTCAAAATAAAACAAAAAAATCTCAAAATGAGATTTAGTCTCATTTTGAGATTATATTATACTTTTCTAATTTCCTATATAAAGTTGCCCTTGATATTCCAAGTGATTTTGCTACTAATTCCTTATCTTTTTTATAGTTTTTATATTTATTTAGTGCTTTTAATATTTCTCGTTTTTCTAATTCTTCTAAAGTTCTTATATTATCATCATTTACTACAACATCTTCTGATTCAATATTATTGACTCTATTAGGTATTACATTTCTAGTTATTTTTGGAGTAGATGACATGTTTACACTATACTCTATTACATTTTGTAGTTCCCTTATGTTGCCTGGCCATGCATAGCGTTCCATAAGTTCTATTACATCTGAATCTATACCTACAACATCCTTATTTAACTTTCTAGCGTACTCTACTATCATAAACTCTATTAGTAATGGTATATCACCTATACGCTCTTTTAAACTTGGTAATTTTATCGGTATAACATTTAATCTATAATATAGGTCTTCTCTGAATGTTCCTTTTTTAACCATATCTTCTAAATCTTTGTTTGTTGCCGCAATTACTCTTACATCTATAAGCTTATTTGAATTTGCTCCTATTTTATTTAACTCTTTTTCTTGCAATACTCTTAATAGCTTTGCCTGTAAATGAAGACTCATATCACCTATTTCATCTAAAAATATAGTCCCCTTATGAGCTAACTCAAACTTTCCTAGTTTTCCACCCTTTTTAGCACCTGTAAATGCGCCTTCTTCATATCCAAATAACTCACTTTCTAGTAAATTATCTGGTATAGCTGCACAGTTTACTGCTACAAATGGATGATCACATCTAGGACTATGATTATGTATAGCTCTTGCAAATAGTTCTTTTCCTGTTCCACTTTCTCCTGTTATAAGTACTGTGGATGTAGATTTAGATGCCATTAAAGCTTCTTTTTTAGTATTATTTATTACTTCACTGTTTCCTATTATATTGTCTAAAGTTATTTTGTAGTCTTTGTTTATTTTATTATAATTTTTTATTGCATCTTTTTTATCTATAAAATCTATTACATATCCTTTTAACTCATTGTTTAATATTATTTTACTTATATTATAGATTCCCTTTAATTCATATCTATCTATTTTGTAATGAAAACTACATGATTTATTGTTTTTAAAATTATCTATCGTAGGCGTATTTATAAATTTAAGTATCTTAAATATATTTTTATACTTTATATTATTACCTAAGTTAAATATTTCTTTAAATTTAGAATTATACTTATCTATTTTTCCATTTACATCTATCGATACAATAGCTTTATCAATACTATCTAAAAGTGTTTCTAATTTTTTCTTTTCTAGTTCAACTTCATATGATTTTATTTGAGCTTTTATCTTGCTTGATATTAAGTCAGCCATTTTTCTTAAAAAATTCATTAAACTATCTTTATTATCTTTTATTAAACTTGCTTGCTTATCTGTAAAAGCTATTAATCCTATAACACCGTATGCTTCATTGTCTGATATTATAGGGCAGCATACTTCAGCAAACTCCTTGCAGCTACCTTTATTGTAACATTCCTTGCATATTTCATCACAACTAGGATCATCTATTATTATTTCTATTCTTTCTGTTAAAGACTTATTGAATGCTGAGTATCCATTTACCTTTTTACCGATTTTATCTAGGTATGTTCCAGTACCTGCAACTCTTATTAGTTCTTGATTAACTATAGTTACATCTACGCCTAAAACAGCTTCTATAGCCTCTGCTATATTTTGAATATCTTCTTTTATATCTTGTAAATTACTCATTCCTATCATTCCTTAATCTTTTTTAAATTAAGTATTTCTTTTATTTCTTTTAATGTCACATATATTTTGTTTAATGTAAACTGAATAGACATTAATATTACAAATAACATTACTATTATAATTAATCCATAATTTAAATCCATATGTATATCCACTCCTCTTTTTATAAGTATTCTTTAGTTAGTATAATTAATTATATTTTTCGCCCTATTATTAATAATGGATAATATAAAAGACTAGGATAATCCTAGTCTTTATTATATATTATATTACATTATTTATTTTCTTTTTCCTATATAAATGTATCTCTCATTCTCAACTTCTTTTAAATTTCCTTCAAAGTTTAATTTAGAAAATAGACTTACTATTTCTTGAGGATATCGATAATTTATATTTTCTCCACAAAGCCTATGCTTTAAGTTTTTTAATTTTACCTTTATATTCTTTAGGTTTAAATCTTCTAGTACTAATTCACCATTACATTTTAAAACTCTGTTAATTTCTTTTGAAGCTCGTTTGTAGTCATTAGTGTTATTAAAATGATCTAGTATTATTACCTTATCAAAGTATTTATCTTCAAAAGGTAAAAATTCTAATGATCCTTTAACAACATTACAGTTACAATTGTGTATTAAAGAATAACATACATCTTCATAACAGTTATCTTCTAATATCGTAACGTAAACACCTAACATCCTCAATCTTTTTCCTAAGTTGCCTATATTTCCAACAAGTAATATATTGTTTCCTATATCATACTTGATACTATCTAAAAAACATGTTACATCATCAGAAGTATCTGTCAAATCAGCATTAGGTTCATAATCATGATATAATACGCTTTTCACAGTGTTCCCCCTCTTTGTTTTATACATTTATAAATAACATCATAGAATAGATTATAATCAATAAGGGGCAACTATTCAATATATAAATTTCGTGGTTTTTCTAGGAAATCTTATTCATTGTTGTTTTCACTAGTTTTTTTTATTTTTGAAATTGAAACTTCATATGCAACCTTCTTTAATACGTCTCCGTCTTCTGTCTTTTTTTCGTACTCTCTACTCTGAACTCTACCCCACATTTGTATTCTATCTCCAACTTTAAGAGACTTAGCAAATTTAGCATTTCTTCCCCAAACTATAGATGGAATATAATCAGACTTATTATAAGGTCTATTTATAGCTACTAATAAATCGGTTATTTCCCTTCCTAACGGTGTTTTTCTGTATATAGGTTCTTTACATATAAAGCCATCAAGGAAAATGTTATTTGGATCCTTATTATCTTCTTCTGATAATTTTATTTCTCTAACAAATACAGTAAGTACTAATCTATTTTTATTATTAATATTCTTATTATAAGATCTTAATTGACCAACTATTCTAACAGATTTATTGTTTTCAAAATCAATTTCTTCTAGTAACCTTTCTGATATAGTTATTGGTAGTACATCATTAGAGTTACTTAATCTATTTATTCTTATCTTTGTGTTATAGAATTTTTCCCCAAATATCTCATGGCTAAATTCTAATTCTCCATCTAATTCTCCTCTTAGGTTTACTACATTAGTATCATCCTTAACAGTAATCATTTCTTTATCCCCCCACAATTGTTAATTCTTATGTTTTATCTTTCTTATATAATAAATATATTTATATCGGACAATTTTTATTACAATTTCTTCACTTGTATTGAATTTTATTTAATATTTTTTATAGTTTAAGTTAAATTTTTAAACAAAGTTAACATTTTTTAAAGTAATTTTTTTATATGTACTTTTATTTAGATTTTTGAACTCCATTACTATCTATTGTAAAATTTTCTTTATAAAGAATTTCTGAAACAGGGACTATTTCATAACCTTCTTTTTTTAGATTAGTTATTATAGAGTCTAAATATGTAGCACTATTATTTATGTTTGCATGAAATAAAACTATAGAACCTGGTTGTGAATTTTTTACAACTCTTTCTATAACATGATTAGGACCTAATTGTTTCCAATCCATAGAATCTACATCCCATTTAACTACTTGATAACCTAAAGATTTGCATACATCCAATGTTTTTGTATCTATATCCCCAAATGGAGGTCTAAATAAAGTAGTTTTTTCACCTGTTATATTTGAAATTTTCTCTGATGTTAATTCTATTTCTTGTACCACTGCATCTTCTGATAATTGTTTAGTATTAGCATGAGTATTAGAATGATTTCCTATTTCATGTCCTTCTTTATGTATTTTTTCAACTAAATTTTTATTATCATCTACCCAACTTCCAACTAAAAAGAATGTTGACCTTACTCCATGTTTTTCTAATACTTTAAGAATGTCATCTATATTATCAGTTCCCCAGGCTACGTCAAAACTCAATGATATTTTTTTTTCATCTGTATCCACTTTATATATTGGCATGTTTACATTTCCTTGTTTATAGCATATATATCTTATCCCATAAACTAATCCAAATATTAATGATAATGTTAATATCAAAAAAAATGCGCTAGATAATAAAGATCTTGTTTTCTTAAATCTAGTATTCATATTGCACCTCCTTTTCATATATATGTCCTATATTTAAAACTTATTTTTTTTTATTTCAAAAAATTACTATTAAAATAAATTTATTAATTGGGCAAATTAGAATTAATACTAATAAAAGGTGGTGGATATATGTTAAATCAAAAAAATTCATCTAATAACCATATAAATGGTAGTCAGGTTTTTACAACTAGATTGCCATTAAAACCAGAACACGAACACTATCTTAGAGAGTCTCACAAGCTTGAAAATGGTATAAGAAAAGACAAAAAAACTAAGATGAACAGAAAATTCACTTAGAATAAAAATTTTTTTCAAATTACGTATATAACATTTAGTTTTGGGACATATTAGTATTAACAACACATACACAAAACAGTTTAAACAAAATTAAACAAGTGTTGTTAGACATCAAAATATCAGGAGGTAATTTACTATGTCAAGCAAAAAAGCAGTTCCAGCAGCTAAAGCTGCACTAAACCAAATGAAATTAGAAATAGCTAATGAAGTAGGTATAGCTAACTACGATAGCGTAGATAAAGGAAACTTAACAGCTAGACAAAACGGTTATGTTGGTGGTTATATGACTAAGAAATTAGTTGAAATGGCTGAACAACAAATGGCTGGTAAGTAAATAGTAAATTCTGACATCTAGGAAAAAGGCTACCAAATTGGTAGCCTTTTTTTCTTGAATTTTATCCAAATATAATATTAAATAAATTGTGCTTTTATTTTTATATATTTTGGTTTAATATATTATATAGAAATAGTTTACGGAGGATGATATTATGTTTGAAAACTCATCTGAAGAATTAGCTTCTCATAAGCTTTTAATTTTATATGTATTAAATAAAATTAATATGGATTTAACTAATTCTCAAATAACTCAAGTTGTATTAGAAACAGAAATAATGAATTATTTTTCACTTCAACAGTTTTTATCACAACTTATGGAATCTAAGTTTTTAGCTACATATAAAGAATCTGATAGAGAATACTACTCTCTTACTCAAAAGGGTCTTGAAATTTTAGAATATTTTCTAACAAGAATTCCAGAAAATGTAACTAAAAAAATAGATGAGTATATACTTAATAATAAAGAAAGTTTATTATCAGATACTCAAGTAAAATCAAGTTTTGTTAAACAGAGTGATCATGAATTTATTGTTAATTTAAGAGTTATAGAAAATCAATCTAATTTAATAGATTTAAACTTAAATGTTTCTTCGGAGAAACAGGCTAAGCTAATTTGTAATAATTGGAAAAAAAATGCTTCATACATGTATGCTGAAGTAATAGATTTACTTATACGCGATAGCCATTAGGCCTACACACATAAAATTGTTGTAGGCTCTTTTCCTACTTTAATCTCTTTTACTAGCTCATCATTACTTGTATCATAGATTTTTATTGCATTTTTTTGAGTGTCTGATACTATTAATAGTTTTTCGTCTTTTGTTATTTCCAATCCCTGAGGATTTCCATCTATATTTATAGAACCTAAAAGTTCACCCGTATCATAATCTAATATGCTAATGTTTTTGTAACCCAAATCTGCAACATACACTTTATTATCTTTGTAATTAAAACATATTTGAACTGGCAATAAAAATCCTTCTAGCACCTTTATTATTTTCATTTTAGATTCATCTAATATTACGATTTTTCCGTCCAATGTAGATGTATATATTTCACTTTTCTTACAATCAATTTTTATATGCCAAGCCTTAAAGTCTATTTCTTTTTTTCTATCAATACATTTGCTTAAAGTATCTATACATATAATTGAATTTACACATGGTACATATAACTTATTTTCTATATTATTAAAATCAAATCCATGAGGCATTTCATCTACACCAATTATTCCAACTGGATTTAGAGTCTCTTGGTCTAATATATAAATACTGTTTGAATCCTCATTAGATATAAATAATTCCCCATTACACAATGATATTTGACTTAGATTGCCACCTATTGATATATTTTCTACTATTTCATTCGAATTTAGATCTAATATATATAAAATGCCATTACTAGAACTTGGTATATACATTAAATTTTTCTCTTCATCAACGCAGATATGATGTGGATAGATATCCTCCTCTAAATAAATTTCTTTTTCAATTTCAAATTTAGGATAACTTAATATGCTTATGCTCTTTGATAGGTAATTAGAAATATATACTTTCAAATAATAACCTCCCCTCTTTATATACATACTACAATAATATATTATTAATGGCTCTTCATTATGACTATGTTTTCATACTTGAAATATTATGTAGATATTGGTATTATTAGGGTAATAAAACTATTTTAATTAGGAGTTCATAATTATGAAAATTACTTTTAAACCAAGTGGGGTTTGTTGTAAAGAGATGATGTTTGAAATCGACGATAATAACGTTATCACTGATGTTGAATTCGTTGGTGGATGTCCAGGAAATTTAATAGGACTTAGACAGTTAGTTATAGGACAAAACGCACTTGAAGTTGCTGACAAATTAGCTAACATACCTTGTGGAGGTAAGACTACTTCTTGCCCAGATCAATTATCTAAAGCTATACGTCAATCTTTATAACAGCTATCATATTTTAAAATGTTTAATAGCTTTTGTTAATATCACACATATAAATAGTAATTCTGAACAGAATTATTATTTATAAAAAAAGGTGGCATATTGCCACCTTTTTTGTATACAATAAACTTTACATTAATTTAATACTAACATTTTATTTACTAAAGTTCTCACCGTCCCTATCATATATAAAGAACCTGCACTTATTACTATTTCATCCTCAGATGAATTTTTTAATGTATATTCTACAGCTTCTTCTATACTAGGTTTTGAAACTATATTGTCTACATATTTTGAAATTTTATCTTTTAATTTTTCACTATCTATTGCTCTTGGATTATCTGGTGTAGTAGTTATAACTTTATTAAAATATGGCATAAGTATTTCTAATACTCCATTTATATCTTTATCTTCTAACATACCGATTAGAAGAGTTGCTTTCTTTCCATTAAAGTTTTTGTCTATAGCTTTAGCAAGCGATCTAGCTCCATCTTCATTATGAGCTCCATCTATTATAAATATAGGTTTCTCCATTATCTTTTCTATTCTACCTGGCCATTTTGTATTTATAAGACCTTTTCTAATATTTTCTTCTGTTATATTTAATCCTTTTTTTTCTTTTAAGAATTCTATAGCACTTAATGCTAAAATAGAATTATTTATTTGATGGTCTCCTATAAGTTTTATTTCTAAATCATCATATTTTTTACCCATTATGCTACAATCATATACTTGTGAGTATATATCTGATTGCTTTATACTTATATCGTCGAATTTAACTTCTATATACTTTGCATTTTTCTCTTTGCATATATCTTTTATAACATCTTTTGCTTCATCACTTTGATCATAAACTATTGCTGTTCCATTTTCTTTTATTATTCCACCTTTTTCATAGGCTATTTTTGCTACTGTATCTCCAAGTATACCGACATGGTCTAAGCTTATTGATGTTATTACGCTAATATCTGATGTTTTTATAATATTAGTTGCATCATATCTTCCACCTAAACCAACTTCAAGTGCTACAAAATCAACACCTTGCTCGCAATAATAATAAAATGCCATAGCTGTAACTATCTCAAATTCCGTCGGGTATATATCTCCTTGCTCTATTTTCTCTTTTATTAATGTAACTATCCTTGCTACATCTTCTTCAAGTATATTGTCTCCATTTATTCTTATTCTTTCTGTAAAAGTTTCTAAAAATGGAGATGTATATAATCCTACTTTATATCCTGATTCTTTTAATATGCTAGTTATAAATGAACAAGTTGAGCCTTTACCATTAGTTCCTGCCACATGTATTACATTTAACTTATCTTGTGGATTTCCCAAAAGCTCTAGTAAATTTCTCATATTATCTAAGCCTAATCTAATTCCAAATTTGTGTGATTCATTAATATAATTTAATGATTCTTGGTAGTTCATCCCACTTCCCCCTTAGTCAGTTTCTCTTTTATGTGTTTATATGTAAAAGTTGTCCTATTTCCAACATTTTAGGACAACTTTATCTACTTTTTATTATAGTATATTTTGACTTTAATAAAAACTAAATTAAACTCTTATTTAGTATAAATATTAAAAATCCATATAGTAAATATATTTACTATATGGATTTTTTTAAACTAATTTAATTATTGGGTTTTATATTTTTATTGATTTTATTCTCCTATCAACATAGTCCAAATTCCAATTTCTTTAAATCCCTATTTTATTATATATTTTACCAGCTTTGGGATTATCATAAAATAAGCATAAACTTTTACCTTCACTTAATAAATCATTACAAAGTTTTGAAAGACATTTGCTCATATAACCTTTCTCCCTATAACCAAATCTAGTTGCAACACCTACTACCATAGCTGATTTACTATTTTCAGCAGTCGTCTGAGCAATACAAATTATTTCATTCTTATCTTTTTCTATATAATAAGCTCTACCACTTTTATCTTCTATCCTATCTCTTATAATATTTTCATTATGCTCAGATGTATCAAATTCTTCTATTGTATTTAATATATCGCATATCCTTTTTGCGTCTTTTCCTATAGCTAACTTTACACTCTCATCATATTTTATTAAATTTTCTTTATCTCTAAGTTCACAAAAATATGTATCTCTTGATTTTTGATTTTTTAAAATACCATCAAATTTATATAGCAAATCTTTTTTTCCAGATATTAATTTTTTGCCATTGTACGATTTTATAATTTCTTTGAATTCGTCTAAATTTTCATTATCATCTTCATAATATGGTATAAAATTATTTAAATATCTAAGCAAAACACCTTTCAGATTTCCTTTATCATCAAAATTACCCCAGACATCTTGAAAATCTTTATCAAATCCAAATTGTTCTATATCTCCTATAAGAAATAAATTTATACTTGGCTGTTTACCTACATAAGATAACACTAATTCTCTATCTTTTTCACTCAGTTTTTGTATCATAAAATTCTCCCTTTTAAATTATTTAAGGTATATATATTCACTTAAATTAAATATTATCCTTTAAAAAATTTATTAAAATATATAAAAGCTAACTCATAAATTATGAGTTAGCTTTTATATACTAATTATTTATATATTTTTCAAATACCTCAGTGAAATCTTTATTACTATATTTTTTTCTTAATGCTTCCATCCAATCTAAATTAAAGTTAGTTAAATCATGTACTATATTTGTTACATTTCCTTCAATTACACATCTTGATAAAGCTTCATTTGCCATTTTTAAGCCATTAGTTCCATCTTCTATTGATATATAATTTTTTCCTTGAAGTTTTCCTATTTCAACTAAAGCTTTATATAAATCCTTTAATTGCTCTAATTGATTTTTATCTACATCAATACTAAATGCTTGATTTCCGAAATTAAATTTTATTTCTATATCTAAGTCTACAGTTCCAGCTGTCTCTAAAGTTACTGAATGAACTTTTTCATAATAAAATTCATGTCTTTCTACTGTTCTTTTTTTACTAACTGCACTTGCTCCATCTACATGTAAAAGCCCTCTATTAGTAAACACATACTCGTCAGATTTAGACTTTATTACAAAAAATATTTTTTCTCCATCTTCATGCATTATATAATCATCACCATCAACTTTATCAAAGTCTTTAGGTTCAATTATCTTTCCAATATCTGATAATCCTAATGTGTCTGCTGCTATTTTTCCAAATAAATTCCCTGCCATTTTACCCTCCAAATTTTCATTTATTTTTATTCATATTATACCACTAATGACTATAAATATATTTAATTATTATGCTATTTATACTGTTAAATAATTTAATTAAAATAAAGTGTTAAGATTACTAATTTATTATTATTTTAATAATTTTTAATATAAAAACATTATAATCTTGTATACAATTTTTGAAAAAAAGATTATAATGTAGTTAGAATTCTAAACATAATAATTACAGGGGGAATTGAATATGAAAAAAGCTTGCATTATGATTCCAATAATATCAATATTGACATTAAGCGGTTGTTCAAAACTTGATGATTCACATATGACAGAAGTTAAAAGCGCCGAAGATTCTGCTAAATCAGAAGAAGCAACTGATAGTTCTACGTCTGATTTAGATATAGGTAAAGAAGTTAGAAATAAACTTGACCAATTAAACTTAGAACTAGAATCAGATAATCTAGAAAATAATTCAGCAGGTTCAAGTAAGTCCAATATAAATATTCCAGACTTAAGTGATACATCTTATAAGTTAAATAAAGTAAATGATAAATTAAATTCTGTTGAAAATAACAAAAACCAGTTAACATCCAAAATAAATGATGTTAACCATCAAATATCTAATGCTCAGTCTAGTATAGATGATGTTAAGAGCAAAGCTGATAAATCTAGCAAAGAATTAAATAATACTTTAAATAAAAGTAATCAAAAGCTAAATGATTTATTAGATAAAAGCAATAAGATAAAAGATATTATTTCAAATAAGTTAAATTCTATCTCTAATTAGAATATAAACTTTATTAAATTTGATATTTAATACTTTTTTGTTTTTTAATTTTAGATATTTATTAAAGAAAATAAAGAAAGAGTGTCTTAAAAATAAGACACTCTTTTTTGTTATTTCATTTTAGCTTCTATGTTAGCTATTCTTTCTACAACAGAGTTCATCATTTCTTCAAACTTTTCTTTCTTAGCTTTTTCTTCATTTACTAAGCTTTCTGGAGCTTTAGCTAAGAATCCTTGGTTTGAAAGTTTTCCGTTAACTCTCTTTATTTCGCCTTCTAATTTAGCTTTTTCTTTGTTTAATCTATCTAATTCTTTAGTGAAGTCAACTAATTCATCAAGTGGTATGAATATCTTAACACCTTCTATAACAACACTTACTGCATCTTCAGGTATATTAGTTTCATCTTCAACTATTTCAACTACTGATGCAGATGCTAATGTTACAAAATAATCTTTACCTGATTCCATAGCTTCTTTCTTTTCAGCTGTTGGAACTATTATAACCTTAGCTTTCTTTGATGGTGGTACATTCATTTCTGCTCTTACATTTCTTATGTTTCTTATACCATCCATTGTTAAGTTCATCATTTCTTCTTCTTTAGCCATATTATCAGATTCATTGTAGTGAGGGAACTCAGCTACTACTATACTTCCTTCTACTGTTGGAAGGTGAGTATATATTTCTTCTGTTATAAACGGCATATATGGATGAAGAAGTTTTAATATCTTTTCTAATACATATGTTAATGTATATAGAGCTGTTTGTTTAGCTTCTTTATCTTCAGAATATAATCTTGGCTTAACTATTTCTATATACCAGTCACAGTACTCTGACCATGCAAAGTCATATATCTTTTGAGCTGCTATACCTAAATCAAACTTATTCATGTTCTCAGTAACTTCTTTAATAACGTTGTTTGCTCTTGATATTATCCATTTATCAGCTAATGTCATATTAGCTTCTAGAGATTCTCTAGTTACACCTTCCATTATTTCTTCATCTATATTCATGAATACAAATCTTGATGCATTCCATAATTTATTAGCGAAGTTTCTTGATGCTTCTACTCTTTCCATGTAGAATCTCATGTCATTTCCTGGGGAATTTCCAGTTGCTAACATGAATCTTAGAGCATCTGCTCCATATTGGTCTATTACTTCTAATGGATCTATTCCGTTTCCTAGAGATTTACTCATTTTTCTACCTTCAGAGTCTCTAACTAGTCCATGTATTAATACATGTTCAAATGGAGTTTCACCCATACAGAACATTCCTGCAAATGCCATTCTAACTACCCAGAAGAATATTATATCGTATCCAGTTACAAGTACACTTGTTGGATAGTAGTAGTTTAATTCCTCTGTATTGTTTGGCCATCCTAAAGTTGAGAAAGGCCATAATGCAGAAGAGAACCATGTATCTAGAACATCTTCATCTTGCTTGAAGTTAGTGCATCCACATTTACATTGCTTTGGCATTTCTTTAGCAACAACTACTTCACCACATTCTTGGCAGTAGTAAGCTGGTATTTGGTGACCCCACCATAATTGTCTTGATATACACCAGTCTCTTATATTTTCTAACCATTGAGTATATGTTTTATCAAATTTATCAGGAACGAATTCTAAATCTTTCTTCTTTAATATATCTAAAGCAGGCTTAGCAAGCTCGTCCATTTTAACGAACCATTGATCAGAAAGTCTTGGCTCAACTACAGTTTTACATCTATAACAAGAACCTACATTATGATTGTGGTCTTTTATTGCTATCATGTATCCTGCTTCATCTAAATCAGCTATAAGTTGCTTTCTGCACTCATATCTGTCCATACCTTCGTATTTACCAGCTAACTTATTCATAGTTCCATCTTCGTTCATTACATTTATCTTTTCAAGATTATGTCTTTGACCTACTTCAAAATCATTAGGGTCATGAGCTGGAGTCATTTTAACTGCACCAGTACCAAACTCTAAATCAACATAATCGTCAGCAACTATTATTAAATCTCTTCCTATCATAGGAAGTATAGCATGCTTACCTACTAAATGCTTGTATCTTTCATCTTCTGGATTTACAGCTATACCTGTATCTCCTAACATTGTTTCTGGTCTAGTTGTAGCTATTTCTAAGAATTCATCACTACCTTTTATTGGATATTTTATGTGATAGAATTTACCATCATGCTCTTCGTGTTCAACTTCAGCATCTGATAAAGTAGTCTTACAATCAGGACACCAGTTTATTATTCTGTTTCCTCTGTATATCTGACCTTTTTCATATAGTTTCACAAAGAACTCAGTAACAGCTTCGTTACATCCTTCATCCATTGTGAATCTTTCTCTATCCCAGTCACAAGAATCTCCTAACTGTTTCATTTGGTCTACTATCTTTCTACCAAATTCATTTCTCCAGTCCATAGCTCTGTTTAGGAATTCTTCTCTTCCTATTTCATACTTAGTTTTTCCTTCTTGTTCTTTTATTCTTTCAACAACTTTAACTTCTGTTGCTATAGATGCATGGTCAGTTCCTGGTTGCCATAAAGCTTCATAACCGTCCATTCTCTTCCATCTTATAAGTATATCTTGTAATGTATGGTCAAGTGCATGTCCCATATGTAATTGCCCTGTTATATTTGGCGGTGGAAGCATTATTGTAAATGGCTTCTTATTTGGGTTTGGCTTAGACTTGAATAATCCATCTTCAACCCACTTTGAGTATAATCTAGATTCAAAATCTTTAGGATTATACGTTTTTGGTAAATTAGTATTTTCCATTGTGTTTCCTCCTTATTTATAATTAATATAATTATTTGCTTATTTATCCATATCTATTGATGCAATATAATTTACTTAAGCATAAAAAAAGCTCTTCATCCTATAATAAGGACGAAAAGCTCGCGTTACCACCTTAATTCCACAAACTATGCTATGCTTAATTTTAACAATAATATAACACTCGTATTTACGCTGTCACATCCATCGTTCAAGTTCACATATTTAAAAATAATTAAACTTAGTTTCATAGTTATGGCTCTCAATAGATTTTAACGATTCACACCGTCTAAGCTTACTGTTAGTTCAGCTTAGAAACTCCGAAGCTACCTTCTACAAATCTATTCCAAGAAGACCTTTCAGCCTATGAGTCTTCATCTCTTTTAGTAGTATTTATATACTCCTCTTCATCACAGTTTTTATTTTCATTTATTATTTAATTATATCCAATTACTAATATTATTGTCAATTACTTATAATAATATATACCTGATTTTAAGTTTTATATATATTTTTATAAGTTTTTATCCCAATAATTATGAGGTTGTGTGTCTTCTGTTATTGGCATTATTTCATAGCCTCTGTCTTTTAACACTTTTATCATACTATCTAAAGCTTTTACAGTTTGTTCCTTTTCATGCATTAGTACTACTAAGTTTGGATTATCTCGTCCATAATATAGTACATTACTTACTATGATATCAGTAGTAGCTCTCCAGTCTTGAGTATCTAAATTCCAATCCCACATTTTATATCCATTTTCTTTCAATAATTCATGAGATGCATCTGGCATATAAGGTTTACTTCCATAAGGAAGTCTTATTAATTTTGATATTTCCCCTGTTATACTATAAAAAGTATTTTCACATGTTTCAAATTCTTTTAATGTATTTTGAGGAGTTTTATATAATTGTTTTATATCATGTGACACACTATGAAATCCTGCACTATGTCCATCTTCCTGTATTCTTTCTACTTCATCTTTATGAAGTTTCATATTACCATCAATCATAAAGAAAGTTGCTTTAACATCATTTTTTTCTAGTATATCTAAGATTTCATTTGTATACTTTGATGGTCCATCATCTATAGTTATATATGCTATTTTTCCCGTTCTTGGTATTGGACCTTTTTGCTCTGGTGTTATTGATTTTTTAATAATCTCTGTAAGTGTATTATCTCTTATTAAACTTGCCACTTCATTGTTCTCTGTATAATTACTAGTTTCTTTGACATTTCCCTTAAAATAATTAAAACCTATTACTGAACCAATTATTGCTATACATATAATAGACACAATAATAGATATATTAGATTTGTACTTCATCCCCCTAATCTCCCTCTCATATAATAACTTTAATTATTATCTGTGATATTTCTACTAAATATTTTTAGTACTTGTTCTTCTTCTTTTTCTCCTAACGATTCAATTCTTTTTATCCCCATCATAGTTAAAAACTGAATTACATTTAAATTTTCAAACGGTGTTTCCATTTGAGTTTCTTTACAATAATACTCTACATGCTTTGTCCCTTTTTCAACTGTTAAGATTCTTTTTGGGCCACCAACGCATCCTCCTACACATCCCATACCTTCTATAAAAGTAGCATTTATTTCATTATTGCTTAATTTCTCTAGTCCCTCTTTGCATTCTTTTGTACCTTGGAATGAGTGACTTATAAATTTTATAGCTTCATTGATCCTCTTAGATGACATTTTTATAGCTTCACTAACACCTCCACTTTTAGCGTACACACGTCCTGCAAAGGAAGCTTCTACTCTACTTTCATCTTCTTGGTCTGCTAAATTAACATTTAATGAATTAAATATTTCTTCTACTTCTTTAAAAGTTAAAACAAAGTCTATCGCTCCCTTTAGTTCATCTATAACTGCTTCTTTTTTCTTTGCCATACAAGGTCCTATAAATACTACTTTTGCAATTGGATTTAATAATTTTATAGCTCTTCCACAGGCTATCATAGGAGATACCGATGGTGAAACATTTGGTAATACATTTTTAAAATTATTTTCAATCATACCTACCCATACAGGGCAACAACAGCTAGTTATAAAGTACCCTTCGGGATTATCTTTCATATGTTCACAATATTCATAAGCTTCTTTAGCAGTTAATATATCCGCCGCCAAAGCAACTTCTATCATATCTTCAAATCCTAATAATTTTAAAGCTGTTCTTAATTTTCCAGGAGTTACTTCATCTCCAAACTGGCCTACAAAAGCAGGAGCGACTATCGCATATACCGGACATTTTTCATCTTTTAATAGGTTTATCATTGGTATAAATTGTATCTTGTCCGATATCGCACCTATGTTGCACTTTGACACACAATCACCACATGAACTACAAGTGTTGTTCACATTACAATTAATATGCTTTTCTTTTACAAAACATTCCTCTTCTTTATTAGTTCTATCGCAATATTTACATGCTTCAGAAATTATAGATATTATTGGTTGAGTAACCTCATTCAAATTCATAGCTTCATACGCTAAATCTTTTAATGTTATATCGTATTCTTCTGATACATCTAGTCCCATTGTTATTCTCATTAAGTTTGTAATAGTCTCTTTATCAAATTTTTCGTATATATATTCTCCGATAACCTTTTGAGGAATATTCTCTATCTCTTCTAAATTATCTTCCCATACTAACCTTATCAATTCATTAAATAACCTCATCTTATAATCATATAAAATCTTTGTATTTAAGTTAATTGATTCCATAAAAAAATGCCTCCTTATATTACTTATATAGGTAATATTTACAGAGACATTGTTTTTTATTTATATTTTATTGATTATTAATTAGATTTATTTATTTTATGAAGTAATTTTATTTCATCTATAATTTTGCTTAGATGATAATTAAAAACAGGACTTTTGCTTTCATGTAAATCCCATTTTATATCTTCTAATTTATGTAATTCTTTTATTTTCTCATAGTTTTCTTGACTTAAGTATAGCTTTTTCTCTAATAACTCTATAGATTGCATATGAAAATATATTTCTCTACTAATACATAGAGCCTCTCCTAGTTTTTCTATATCTACATCGTTTCTACTATAATTTAATTCATCAACTAGTTTAGAGTATATACTTTCTACTTTTTTAATTTCTTTTTCTAATTTTTTGATTTCAAAGGTTGCTTTATTTACTATTTTAGATTCAATAAATTCAACTGTTAACTTTTCAATTTGCTTAAATTCATTTATAGTGCTATCTAAATAGTCTGGCCTAGCTATAATATAATTTATTAACACACCTACTACTACACCTATAGATGTATCTAGCACTCTGTGAAAAGAGTACTGAGCTGGATTTGAGTCTATTATTCCTAAATGTATAGATAAAAATGTTACACATGCTACTACTATTGATTTATTCAACTTAAATAAATTACATACATAAATAGTTGCCATAACTCCTATCCCACATAATATAGGATTTCCTGGATCGATTAAAACGATTAAATATCCTATTATTCCGCCTAAAATTGTCCCCTTTACTCTATTTACACCTGCTTTCATAGATCCTTTTACGGTATCTTGCATAGATATTATACATGCCGTCGCTGAATAAAAAGGACTTTCAACTAAAAGCCCACCCAGAATTACACATAACATAACTGCTAAACCTGTTTTTGTGGTCCTCATTCCCATCTTTTGCAATTTCAAAATCTTACCTCCTGGTCGTAGAAATATTTAATTTTTTATGACCTTTTTAGATATTTTATACTACTTTAATATTATCTATATAAATGTATTATTTGTCGATAGTATTTAATCATATTTATATATAAATTACTACAACGCAAAAAGGAGACTATCTTTTCAGATAGTCCCCGACTATATATAAACTTTTTAGTGAGTTTATTATATTATTCCTTGGCTAAGCATTGCGTCTGCAACTTTTAAGAATCCTGCTATATTAGCACCTACTACGTAGTTTCCTGCATGACCATATTCTTCAGCAGCATTTTTAGATGCTTCGAATATATTTTTCATTATAACTTTTAATTTATCTTCAACTTCTTCAAATGTCCAAGATAATCTCATACTATTTTGAGACATTTCTAGAGCTGAAGTTGCAACTCCACCTGCATTTGCAGCTTTAGCTGGAGCTACTAATAATCCTTTTTCTAAGAAGTATTCTACAGCTTCATTAGTACAAGGCATGTTAGCACCTTCACCTATAACTTTAGTTCCATTTTCAACTAATATCTTAGCTGAATCTATATTTATATCATTTTGAGTAGCACATGGCATAGCTATATCACATTTAACAGTCCATATTCCTTTTTGACCTTCAACGTATTGAGCTCCTTCTTTTCTGTTAACATACTCTTTGATTCTTTTTCTTTCAACTTCTTTTATTTGTTTAACTATCTCTAAATCAATACCATTTTCATCTACTATGTATCCAGCAGAGTCACACATAGCTATAACTTTAGCACCATGCTCCATAGCTTTTTGAGCCGCATATATTGCAACATTTCCTGATCCAGATATAACTACTCTCTTACCTTCAAATGAATCTTTATGGTAATTTAACATTTCATTTACAAAGTATACAACTCCAAATCCTGTAGCTTCTTTTCTAGCTAAAGAACCACCGTAAGTTAATCCTTTACCAGTTAAAACTCCAGCATCATAAGAGTCTCTTATTCTCTTATATTGACCAAATAAGAATCCTATTTCTCTAGCACCAACACCTATATCTCCTGCAGGTACGTCTATGTTAGGCCCTATATGTCTATATAATTCTGTCATGAAACTTTGGCAGAATTTCATTATTTCATTATCTGATTTTCCTTTAGGATCGAAGTCAGATCCACCTTTACCTCCACCTATTGGTAAACCAGTTAAAGAGTTTTTGAATATTTGTTCAAATCCTAAGAATTTTATTATTCCTAAGTTAACAGATGGATGGAATCTAAGTCCTCCTTTGTATGGTCCTATAGCACTATTGAATTGTACTCTGAAACCTCTGTTAACATGTACATTTCCATTATCATCTACCCATGGTACTCTAAACATTATTTGTCTTTCAGGTTCAACTATTCTTTCTAATATACTTGCATTTATATATTCTGGGTGCTTTACTAAAACACCTTCTAAAGAATGTAAAACTTCTTCGATTGTTTGATGGAATTCAGCTTCACCTTTATTTCTTACTTTAACATCTTCTATAACCTTTTCAATTACTTGCTTTACATTATTTTCCATATTAATAGCCCCCCTTTTAACTTTAGAAAAACCTTTTCTCTTACATAGTAGTATTTTGTTGTCCTATTTTCAATATCTTTTTTGTAAAAATTTTCTTACTTATTTTAATTAATAAAATTACACTTTAGTATTAATATAATTATATTTTTTTATTATATTGCATTATTTTTTAAGGTTTAATTAATATAGAATTTTCTGACTTTTAAAGCTGTTTGACAATATTTTTCTATATTTTTTTACTTATATATAAATATATTTTTTAAAAAGAAAAAGACTATTAAATTAATATTTTTAATAGTCTTTTTCTTTTTAAAATATTTTAACTTCTCTTAGCATGTTTATATAATTGTTAGCTATCCAGTACTTATCTATATCAATATCTATTGCATCATATATATCACATACTCTGCAGTATAATTTTTCTATATATTTTGAATCAGAAGCTTTCTCTGGAAATATCTCACATATGTAATCTTGTAAATCTCTATTTTCTTTTTCGCCTTCCATTAATACCTCTAATAAATTTCTATAATTCTTTTGTTTACTCATTATCCTTCCCCCTCATTACTTTTTTATATTTAGATTATGGAAAGATAATAAGTTTTTTAAACATATTTTTTTAATTTATTTTCTAATTACAAAAAAGAAAGGTAAAATATAATTTTACCCAATCTCTACCATATCGCCTTTTATAGCGTATATTAACTTTTCACATACATTAGTTATATGATCCCCTATTCTTTCTAGGTATCTACCTACAAATAATAATCTAACACCTTGATTTACTGTAGCTGGATTTTGATTCATAATTTCTAAGCAATCTACATGAATTTGAACATATAGATCATCAATTCTATCATCTTGAGCTGCTATTTTATAGCATAGCTCTTCGTCTTCATTTTCTAACGCTAATTTAACTTGAGACAGCATATCCTTGCATTCTTTTGCCATTTTAGGAATGTCTATTAGTGCTTTTATATATGGTTCTTCTCCTATTTTAAGAGTCTCTAAAGCTATGTTTACAGCATAATCTCCTATACGTTCTAGTTCTATAGCTATATTACCTAGCGCATATACATATCTTAAATCTTTTGCCATAGGCTGTTTTAAAGCAATTAATTCAATACTTCTATCCCTTATATATTCTCTTAAAGTATCAATTTCATCATCTTCTTCTATAACTTTTTTAGACCCTTCTAAATCTTTTCTTACCATGCAGTCTACAGCTTTATCAACAGCATTTTCACATCTTTCAATCATAGTAAGAGTGTATTGCTTAAGTGTGTTTATACTTAATTCTAAACTTGTATTAACCATAAAAAAAATCCCTTCTTTTAATATTATCTAATATTTAATTCACTATAACGTGATTCTTTAAGCAACGGATGTTACCGAAGCGACTTTTTTATCCAAATCTTCCTGTTATATAATCTTCTGTACGCTTATCTTCTGGGTTAGTGAACATTGTTTTCGTATCTCTAAACTCTATTACTTCACCATTTAAGAAGAATGCAGTATCATCAGATACACGTGCTGCTTGTTGCATATTGTGTGTAACTATAACTATTGTATAATCATCTTTTAGCTCTTCTATCAATTCTTCTACTTTTAAAGTTGATATTGGGTCTAGAGCTGAAGTAGGCTCATCCATAAGTATTACTTCTGGCTTCATAGCTATTGCTCTAGCTATACAGATACGTTGTTGTTGACCTCCTGATAGTCCTAAAGCTGATGACTTTAATCTATCTTTAACTTCATCCCATATAGCTGCTCCTTTTAAACTTTCCTCAACTATTTTGTCTAAAGTTTTTTTGTCTCTTATGCCATGAGTACGAGGTCCATAAGCTACATTATCATATATGCTCATTGGGAATGGATTTGGCTTTTGGAATACCATCCCTACTTTAGTTCTCAGCTTTATTACATCACTGCTATTGTATATATCTTCTTCGTCTACTTCTATTTTTCCTTTTATAGTTACATTTTCTATTAAGTCGTTCATTCTATTTAATGATCTTAAAAATGTTGATTTACCACATCCTGAAGGACCTATTAGAGCTGTTACTTTTTTTTCTTTTATATTCATATTTATGTTTTTTAAAGCTTGTTTCGTTCCATAAAATAAATCTAAATTCTCTATATTTAACTTAGTGTTGTTTTCCATATCTACACCTCTTGATATTATTAGTAATTTGCTTTGTTTAATTTCTTAGCTACTACTTTAGCTATTGTATTTAAAATTAACACTAATATTATTAGTACAACTCCGATACTTGCTGCTCCTTGTATATCACCTTTTTCTTTAGTTAAAAGGTATGCATGTACTGTAAGTGTTCTAGCACTATCAAATATAGTCCCAGGCATTTGAGCTACCGTTCCTGCTGTTAATAATATTGCTGCTGATTCTCCTATAACACGACCAACTGATAATATAATTCCTGATAATATACCTGGTATTGCACTTGGTAATATTACTTTATAAAGTGTTTGGAATTTAGTTGATCCTAAAGCTAAAGATGCTTCTCTATAACTTTGTGGTACTGTTTTTAGAGCTTCTTCTGTAGTTCTGATTATTACTGGTAATATTATTATTGCTACTGTAAGAGATCCAGATAGTATTGAATACTTCATCCCTAAAGTAACTACAAAGAAGATCCCTCCGAATAAACCATATATTATTGAAGGTATACCTGCTAAACTTTCTGTAGCAAATCTAATTGCTGTTACTAATTTTCCTTTTTTAGCATATTCTTGTAAGTATATTGCTGATAAAATTCCTATTGGAGTAGCCACTGCTATTGAAAGTAATACTGTATATACTGTAGTTACTATCATTGGCAATATTCCTCCATCTCCTGATGCTGAATAATTGCTAAATAAGAAGGTTGGATTTATTCCACTGATTCCTTGCATAAATATATATCCTACTATTACAACAAGTGTAATAACTGTAAATCCTGCCGATAAATAAACTGCTGACTTTAAAATATTTTCTTTTAACTTTCTCATTTTAATCTACCGCCTTATTTGAAAGTTTGTTTAATACTATATTTAATATTAATATAAATGTGAATAATACAACTCCTGTTGCAAATAACATTTCTTGATGAGTTCCGAATGCATATCCCATCTCTAAAGCTATATTAGTAGTAAGTGGTCTTACACTATCCATTAAAGATGACGGCATTACTGGAGAGTTACCTGCTACAAGTATTACTGCCATTGTTTCTCCTAAAGCTCTTCCTACTCCTAAAACAACCGCAGCTAATATACCAGATTTAGCAGCTGGTAGAACAACTTTAAATATAGTTTCTATATGTGATGCTCCTAATGCTAATGAACCTTCTTTATAAGCTTGAGGTACTGCTCTTATTGCTGTTTCTGATACTGATATTACTGTTGGTAACATCATTACTGCTAAAACTATTATTACCGCAAATAAACTTTGACCTTTTGGTAAATTAAATATATTTTGTATACCAGGAACTATTATTGCTAATCCAAATACCCCATATAATACTGATGGTATTCCTGCTAATAGTTCTACTGCTGGTGATATAATCTTTGCTAATCTTTTAGGTGCTACTTCTGCAATAAATACTGCTGTTAGTATTCCTACTGGAACACCAATTACTAAGGCCCCTATTGTAGCTAATATTGATGCTGCTACCATAGATGAGATTCCAAACTTATCTGCACTTGGTACCCAATCAGCTCCTGTTAAAAATTCAGTAAATGAATATCCTTTAAATAAAAATGGTGTTAGGCCTTTGTAGAATACAAATCCTATTATTAAAAGTAAACTTACAACAGCGATTAATGCACTTATTAAAAACACATTTTTTGCTACCTTTTCTGCTAAGTACTTTCCTTCGTTGCCATTCTTATTGTCTCTTTTACTTACATTTACCACGCGAGACTTTGCTAACATAAAACATCCTCCTCAAAATATCCTTCACTTATTATAATTAAAATAATTTTTCTCTGCTTTATTAGGCATTGACTCCTACAAGTTTATAATAAAGGTCCAAAGTTAAATCCATATTAGATTTAAGTTAAACTAGCGTAAAATTCAGACAATTTTTTTAACACAAATTTTACTTTATTTTTATTATTTTTTTATTTTTTTAACATTTTAACTTTTAATTAATATAAGGAAAACTTTATTAATTTTCCTTTACAAAACAAAAGACACACCTTTTGGTGTATCTTTTTCATGAGGATATCTATTTTATGCTTATAAAGCCTTTACCTTCCATTATTTTCTGACCTTCGTCACTTAATATGAAATCTACTAATTTTTTTCCTTGTTCTGTCATTGAATCTTCTTTATTAACTAATATAAATGGTCTTGCTATTGCATATGCATTTGATTTTACATTTTCTGGAGTCAATTCTACGCCCCCAACTTTTAACATATTTACAGTATCATCAACGTATCCATATGATATATAACCTATTGCATTTTCATTACCTTCTACTGTAGTTTTTATATTTCCTGATCCATCACTTATTTGAGCTTCTTTAGTTAATGCTTCTGACTCAAATCCTACTTTTTCTTGGAAACCATCTCTAGTTCCTGATCCATCTTCTCTTGATAAAACTACTATTGGAGCATCTTTTCCTCCAACATCTTTCCAGTTAGTAATTTTACCTGTATATATATTTTTTATTTGGTCTATTGTTAAGTCTTTTACAGTATTATTTTTATGTGTTACTAAAGCTATACCATCTAAAGCTATTTCTGTTTCTTTTAAACCAGCATTTTTTTCTTCATCCTTTAAATCTCTAGATGCCATACCTATTTGAGATGTTCCTTCAATAGTATTTTTTATACCTGCTGATGAACCAACTTGTTGTATTTCAACTGTAATACCTTGATTATCTGCTTGATATTTTTCTGCTATAGATTCCATTACAGGTCCTACTGATGTTGATCCTGACACAGTTACTTTTGATCCATCATCACTTGATGAGCTTGATCCACACCCTACTGCTAAACTTCCTACTAATACTGTACTTGCTAATAATACCGCTATTTTTTTCTTAAACATTGGTTTACCCCCACTCACATATTTTATATTCAAATTATTTTAATGTGTTTTCCTCTTTACAACTTAATGATACTGTTATTATGTTAAGTGAATATTATAAGTACGTTAAGTAGATGTAAATTGTGTTAAGAATGTGTAAAAATATAGATTATTCAAAATTATTTCTCAATTATACCTAATTTAATTTAGCCTTTAGCTATTTTCAATTTATTTTTTATAGATAGAAAAATTTTTATATATAAAAAGAGCTATCTTAGCTTTTAATGCATATTCGCTACGATAACTCTTTTTTACTTAATTATTTATTATATTCTTCTTCTAATTGATCAACTAATTCACCAAATATCTTTAATGCATCATCTATAGATTCTTTCTTTTGCATATCTACTCCGGCTTTCTTTAATTGAACCAATGGATATTCTGATCCACCACTTTTTAAGAATGATATATATCTATCAACTGCATTTTCTCCTTCTTCTAATATCTGTTGGCTTAATGCACTTGCAGCAGAAAATCCTGTTGCATATTTATAAACATAGAAATTTGAATAGAAATGAGGTATTCTTGCCCATTCTAATTCAATTTGTTGGTCTATAATAGACGATTTTCCATAATACTTTTCATTTAACTTATAATATATTTCATTAAATTCTTGAGCTGTTAATGGTTCTCCAGCTTCTACTCTTTCATGAGTTAGTTTTTCAAACTCACCAAACATAGTCTGTCTGTATACAGTAGTTCTAAATTGTTCTATATAATAATTTAATAAATAAATTCTTTCTTCTTTAGAATTTGATTTTTCTAATAAATAATTTATTAAAAGAAGTTCATTTAATGTAGAAGCAACTTCTGCAACAAATATTTTATAACTTGAGTATAGGTATTCTTGATTATGCTTTGAGTAATAGCTATGCATAGAATGCCCTAATTCATGTATCAATGTAAATAAAGAATTTAGGTCATCATTATAATTCATTAGTATATATGGTTCAGAATCATAACTTCCCCAAGAATAAGCTCCACCTTGTTTTCCTTCATTCTCATAAACATCTATCCATCTTTCATCAAATGCTCTTTTTATTAAACCTAAATATTCTTCACCTAAAGGTTTTAAAGCTTCTAATATAATTTCTTTAGCTTCCTCATACGTAATCTTCATATCAAACTTATCAGTTAATGGAACGTATAAATCATACATATGTATTTTTTCTAATCCTAAAAGCTTTTTCTTTAATTCAATATATTTATTTAATGCATCTAAGTTTTCGTCTACAGCTGATATTAAATTATTATAAACATCTACACTTATATCATCTTGGAATAATGATGCTTGTAATGCAGACTCATAATTTCTTGTCTTAGCATAAAATATTTCTGATTTTATTCCACCGTATAAAGTTGATGCAAATGTATTTTTATACTGACCATAAACTGAATACATAGCATCAAAAGCATCTTTTCTAACTTTTTGATTTTTACTTTTTAAAAATACAGAATAGTTAGAGTGAGTTAACTTAACTTTATTACCTTCTTCATCTTCTATTTCAGGGAATTCTAAATCTGCAAATGATAACATATCATATACATTTTCAGGTACTCCAGATAAATCAGAAACTGCAGCTAAAATTTCTTCTTCTCTTTCTGTTAATGTATGTGGTTTTTCTCTTAATATTTCATTTATGTGTTTCTCATAGAACGCTAATTTATCATGAGTTAAATACTCTTTTAACTTAGTATCATCTATAGCTATAAGCTCAGGAACTATGTATGATGTTGCCATAGATAGCTCTGTTGATAACATATCAGTTTTAGTAGCTATAGATTGATTTTCATTTATTCTTGTATCTTCATGTTGTTTCATATGAGTGTATACATATAGATTTTGAAGTATTCTTGATGCATCTTCTGATACTTTTAAAGCTTCGTATAGGTTTTCCCACTTCTCACTAAGTTTACCTTTATACTCCTTAGCTTTTTCTATAAGATCTTTTACTTTTTTAATATCTTTTTCTATAGCATCTTTACTAGCATACATTTTTTCTATTTGCCATTTAAACTTATCTTCTATTTTACTTCTGTCTACTCCCATAATTTACTCTCCTTTAATAAAATTTTAAAGTTATTATATTTTCATTTATTCAACTATATATTATATCCAATATAACCTAATAAAATGTAATTCTATATTATAAAACTGAAACTAGTATTGCTCCTTCTGATGTGAACGTTCCCATTATAGGGCCTATACTAGCTATTAATATTTCTTTAAAGTTAGAGCCTTCACTTATTATTTGTTTTATTTTTTCTGCTTTTTCAGGGCAATTTGCATGACCTATTACTACAGTTCTAGTTTCAACATGAGTTAAATGATTTTTAACATACTCAAGCGCTTTCTTTAAACTATTACTTCCACCTCTAGCTTTATCTATCGGCTTAACTAGACCATCTTCTATTCTTATTATTACTTTGAAATTTAATGCATTTATTAACTTACCTGCAACTGCATTAACTCTTCCACCTTTTATAGCATTTTCCAATGTATCTAATGCTCCAAAGAATATCATTTCTTGTTTGAACTTTTCTATTTCTTCTAGTATTTCATCCATAGTTTTTCCGTTCTCTATTAGCTCATTACATTTTAATATCATCAAAGCAACACCTATTGACCCACTTTGGCTGTCTATAACTTCGATTCTTTTATGTGGATTTTCTTCTAAATACATATTTTTAGCTAATACAGCGTTACTATATGTACTAGATAACTTAGATGTTAGTGTGAATACTAAAACTTCCTCTTCCTCGCAGTTATAAAGTTCTAAAAATCTATCTGGAGAAGGACTTGACGTTTTAGGTAATTCCTTACGCCCTCTCATTTTATTGTAGAAAGTTTCATCATCTATTTCTAAACCTCCGATAAATGACTCATCTCCGAATGCAACATTTATCCCTACTATACCTGGATTTACTCTATCTATTACTTCCTGTGGAAAATCACACGAACCGTCTGTTATTATTTTTATCCTTTTTTTCAATTCATACACCTCAGCTTTAATTTAGTTATACTCTATTTTATATTATTTTAATGTAAATAATCTACACTTATTACGTTTTTTGACATATTTAATTCTTTAACTAACTCTTCCATTATTATTCTTCTATCATAAACTATAAAAAAGCTTAGTTTCCAACAGTTATCACCGTCATTTTCTATATCTATATTTTTCACATCTATCTGAGACTTTTCAAATTTTCCATAAAGTACAGATATCATATTTATATTGTTTACTGTTACACTAAATATAGTCTGCTTTTTTCTAAATAAAATCTTATCTATATTTTTTAATATATATAAAGTTATCATTACAAATAACCATGCAGATATACTTAGGACATAATATCCATATCCAACTGTTATTCCTATACACGCTGTTGCCCATATACCTGCCGCAGTAGTTAATCCTCTTATTCCATTAGACGTTTTTAATATTGCTCCTGCACCTAAAAATCCTATGCCAGATAAAACTTGCGCTGTTAATCTTCCTGGATCTATATTGGCATACGAGCTATAATCATGAAATAGCGCTAATGATGTTAAAGCAGTAATACAAGATCCTACAGAAACTAATATATGTGTTCTAAAACCAGCAAATTGATGAGATTTTTCTCTTTCTAATCCTGTTAATCCACCTACTACTAATGCTATTAATAATCTTATTATTATTTCTTTATTACTTACAGCTATAATTTTAATCGCCCCCTATATTCTCTTTTCATTTACCCCCAAAAGAAAATTTCATTATAAACTTTATTTATTTAAATATAAAACATATACTTCATTGTATTATAAAAGAGCTAAATTTATAGCTCTTCAATGTTTTTTTCATGATGTAATATATTTATATGTGTAGGATAAGCAATATGTACATCGTTCTTTTTAAACACTAATAAAATTTGTAATTTAGTTTCTCTCAATGCAGAGAAATACTTATATGACTGTACAACGCCTGTCATAGTGTACTTTGCTCCTACAGGATTATCTTCAATATCTGTAACTCCATAGACTTTAAAAGACTTCTTTTTATCTCCTGATGAAGGACTTATTGTATAATCCTTATACTTTTCATTCATTATATCACACACTTCTTCTAATGAATTCATAACTTTCATAGGATCTTCTTCATAACATACTCTAACGTGTACTACTACTCTCATTTTATTTTTACTATAATTTCTTATACTTGTTATGCTTCCATTTGATACTGTAATTCTTCTTAAGTCCCAATCTCTTAGTCCAAGACTTCTTAAGCCTATTTCCTCGACTGTTCCTCTGAACTCTTCATTTATTACAACAAAGTCTCCTACTTGTAATTGTTTTTCAAATAATATAAAAAATCCATTAAATATATCTTTTAATATACTCTGTGCTGCAACACCTGCTATAAGCCCTACTATACTAGCACCGGTTACTAAAGTTCCAAATTTAGTAGCATCTATTATTTCAAATTCTCTAAGTACTAATATAAGACTTAGTACAAAAATAATATAATATGTTATAGAAGATAATACACTGCATAATGTATTTTCATATCTTTCATCAAACTTAGTTATCTTAAATAATTTCTTTAAAAGATAATGAATTGTTTTTAGCGCTATATATGAACATACAAAAATTAAAATAGATTTTATAATTTTAGCTATCATAATAAATATCATCCTCAACTTCAAATTTACAATAAACTCTTCTAGTTATTTAATATTCTCAGTTTTTTGGTAATATATTCATTATAAAATTTTATAAATTTATATACAAAAAAACCCACTTTTGTGGGCTATTTACTACTTAAACTCATATATTTATTTATTAACAAGTCTATCTTATTACTTGAATCAACAAGTTCTTCTTTAAATATTTCCGGATACTCTATGTAGGTGTTGATTTCGTCTCTTAATACTTCTATCTCTTTTTTTAATGCTTCTATTTCACTATTCGCCACACTGATCACCACTATATACAAATTTGTCTATTTCTAGCTATATAATATCAAATTTAAGCTGTTTTTGTCAACACAAGTACATTACAAAATGTGTCAATAAATGATTAAATTGTTTTTATCTGGATATCTATATAAATAGTAGCTATTAGTTGACAATTATAATCATTATTGATATAATTTTATTGATAATGAATTTCATTAGGAGGTATTAATGATGACTGTTTACGATTTAAGAGTTGGTCAAAAGGGTACTATTAATAATATAAACGGAAATGAAAAATTAGCAAAAAGATTACTTGCTTTAGGATGTATAGATAATACTGAAATAGAAGTTAGAAAAGTTGCTCCATTTGGTGATCCAATTGTTGTAAGATTTAGAGGTTTCGACCTTGCTATTAGAAAATCTGACGCTAAGAACATTTCTTTAAAGTAAAGGAGTGGAAAATATGATTAATGTAGCATTATTAGGTAACCCAAATGTTGGTAAAACTACTGTTTTTAACCTTCTTACAGGTTCTAATCAATATGTAGGAAACTGGCCTGGTGTTACTATAGATAAAAAAGAAGGATTTTTAGGTGAAGATATAAAGATTATAGATTTACCTGGTATATACGCAATGGATACTTTCTCAAACGAAGAAAAAGTATCAAAAAACTTTTTAGAAAATGGAGATGTAGATGTAATAGTTAATGTTGTGGATGCATCTAATCTATCTAGAAATCTTTATTTAACAACACAACTAATGCAATTTAATAAGCCAATAGTATTACTACTTAATATGCTTGATGTTGCAGATGCTAAAGGTATAAAAATTGACTATGATAAATTAGCACAGGAACTTAATGTAACAGTAATTCCAATAATAGCTAAAAAGAAAAGTGGTACTGATCAAATTTCAAACTCTATAAAATCAGCTTCAAATAGTAATTTTTCTTATACTACTAACTGGGGCTCAGAGGTTGAAACTTATCAAAAAATCGAGTCTATATTAAGTAAATGTAGTGTTTCTTCTTCAAAGAAGAAAACCTCTATAAGTGATAAGCTTGACAATATAATATTAAATCCTATATTAGCTTACCCTATATTTATAGCAGCTCTTATGTTATTATTTAAATTTACATTCGATTGGGTAGGTGGACCTTTACAAGAAGGCCTAGCTGGATTAATTAATGTATATGTTGCTAAACCATTGGGTGATATACTAGTAAATTCTAGCCCTTGGTTTAAATCACTTATACTAGACGGTATAGTTGGTGGTGTTGGTGGTACTTTACCATTCTTCCCTCTAATATTTACTTTATTCTTAGGATTATCATTCTTAGAAGATAGTGGTTATATGTCTAGAACAGCATTCTTAATGGATAACATAATGAGAAAAGTTGGTTTATCTGGTAAAGCTTTCATACCTATGGTAATGGGTCTTGGATGTTCTTCTCCAGCTATAATGGCAACTAGAACTCTTGAAAGTGAAAAAGATAGAAGAATAACTGCACTTATTGCACCTCTTATGACATGTAGTGCTAGGTTACCAATATATGCATTATTCGCAGGTATATTTTTCCCTGATACTGCAGCAATAGTTACTACTTCTCTTTATTTAGTTAGTATAGTAGTAGCAATACTAGTTGCATTAGTGTTAAACAAAACAACTTTTAAAACTGAAGTTGAACCATTTATACTAGAACTTCCAGAGTATAAGTTGCCTACTATAAGCGCAATCTTAAAAAATACTTGGAATAAATCAAAAGGATTCTTATCAAGAGTTGTAACTGTAATGTTCGCAATGTCTGTTGTGATATGGGTTCTTTCATCATTTAACTTCAACGGATTTACAAAAGATTTAAATAATAGCTTTTTAGCATACGCTGGAAAACTTGTAGCTCCGATATTTGCACCACTAGGATTTGGTGATTGGAGAGCTTCAGTTTCTATATTAACTGGACTTGGTGCTAAAGAAATAGTGGTTAATACTATGTATGTTCTTTACGGAAACTTAAATGAGGTTCTTCCTACAGTATTTACAGGAGTTACTGCTTATGGATTCTTAGTATTCTCTGCATTATATACTCCATGTATAGCTGCTCTTGCTACTATGAAAAAAGAGTATGGAAATAAGATGATGTTTATATCTCTTGGATATCAATTTGCTCTTGCATGGGTAGCAGCATTTATAGTTAAAATTATAGGAGGTGCTATATTTATGCAAGGATCATCAAGCTCTATAGTAGAACTGCTTATCGGTGGTTCAATTATACTAGTATCTATAATCGTTGTATTAAGAAAATTAAATTCAAAACAATCTTCACCTGGATGTAGTGGTTGTTCAGGATGTGCTAGCCAAGGAAATTGTTCTGTAGAGGTTAAGCAAGAAGTATAATAGAACTTTTTAGGAGTAATTCTTTATAGAATTGCTCCTTTTTTAATGTAAAGTTTAATTTTTTATATTTCATAAAATAAAAGACAGTAGTATTAATACTACTGTCTTTTATTTATTATATTTTTTAGAATTTAACATCCATTTTAATTTCTTTTCCACCTCTATTTACTACTATAGGAGCTTTATCTCCTGTTGAGAGTTTATATAGTGATTTATTTAAATCTGACATTGTTGATATTTTTGTATCTGCTAATTTAACAATAACATCTCCTGTTTGTATTCCAGCTTTTTGAGCAGGTGAATTAGATATAACTTCAGCTACATAAACACCTTCTTCTGCTTCTATATTCATACCTGTTGAAGCTTCAAACTTATAAACTTCAGTTCCACTTATTCCTAATGTAGGTTTTTCAAATTTACCTGTTTTTATAATTTGTTCCACTATTGGTTTAGCCGTATTTATAGGTATTGCAAATCCTAAACCTTCTGCTTGAGATGCTTTTGCTGTATTTACACCTATCACTTGACCTTTTTCATTTAATAAAGGCCCTCCACTATTACCAGGATTTATACTAGCATCTGTTTGCATTAAACCTGTCATGTTAGACTTCTCTGTTTGTATAGTTCTGTCTAATCCACTTATTATACCTTGAGTTACACTTTTTTGGAATTCAAGACCTAATGGATTTCCTATTGCGATTGCAATATCACCTGTTCTTACATTATCACTATCCCCTAATTCAGCTGGAGTTAATCCTTTTTTGTCAACTTTTACCATTGCTAAATCAAGTTGAGGATCATTCCATAAAACTTTACCTGTTGTATTTGATCCATCATTAAATAATACATTAACATCTACTGCTTTTCCATCAGATACAACATGTGAATTTGTAAGTATATATCCATTTGCATCTACTATAACACCTGTACCTACACCTTGAGATTGCGTTGGTATAGCAAATATATTGTTAGTATCTATGGTTGTTGTAGTTATACCAACTACTGATGGCATAGCCTTATCAGTTACTGCATGATATATATTTTTACTTTTTCCATCATCATTTATAACTATCTCTTTAGAATTTGATTCTGATTTTCCCATACTATTTTTCATTAAAACAACAGTTAATAAACTACTTAACATACCTGTTATTATACAGACTATAACGATTAGTCCTATTCCTCTTTTACTTGACACAAATATCCCTCCTAATTAATTTCTAAAAATAAATAATCATCCTTATTATGTATTTTTAGCAAAATTAATATTTTAATAACATTTATTTTAATTTTATCTAAAAAATTTATATGATAATTAAATATTTTTTTATATTTACTTTATACTTTTTATAAAAGTATTGTTATTTAAAAATAAAAGAAACCACCACTAAGATAATTTTATCTTAATGATGATTTCATTATATTACTGTATTCTTAATTTAACCTTAACTAACTTAATTAAGATTAAAGTCTTTTTTCTAATTCTTCTTTTTCTTTTTCAAATCCTGGTTTACCTAAAAGTGCAAACATGTTTTTCTTATAAGCTTCAACACCTGGTTGGTCAAATGGGTTAACGCCTAATAAATATCCACTTACTGCACAAGCTTTTTCAAAGAAGTAAACAAGGTATCCAAAGTTATATTCATCTAATTGAGGTATGTTTACTATTAAATTTGGAACTTGTCCATCTGTATGAGCAAGTAAAGTTCCTTGGAAAGCTTTATTATTTACAAAGTCTACAGTTTTTCCTGCTAAGTAGTTTAATCCATCTAAATCTACTTCAGCTTCATCTATAGCTACATTTTTCTTAGAGTTTTCTACATTAAGAACAGTTTCAAATAATATTCTCTTTCCTTCTTGTATATATTGACCCATTGAATGTAAATCTGTTGAGAAGTCTACTGCTGCTGGGAATATACCTTTGTTGTCTTTCCCTTCACTCTCTCCATATAATTGCTTCCACCATTCAGATACATAGTGTAATTGCGGTTCATAGTTTACTAACAATTCAACATCTTTACCTTTTCTGTGTAAAACATTTCTTACTACAGCATATTGGTAACTGTGGTTAGTTTTTAAATCAGATGTTTTAAATTCTTCACAAGCATCTGAAGCACCTTTCATCATAGCATCTATATCAAGGTTAGCACATGCTATTGGTAATAATCCAACTGGCGTTAATACAGAGAAACGTCCACCTACATCATCAGGTATTACAAATGTTTCATAACCTTCTTCATCAGCTAATTTCTTTAAAGCCCCTTTAGCTGAATCTGTTGTCGCATATATTCTCTTGCTTGCTTCTTCTTTTCCATATTTTTTTTCTAAGAAGTCCTTGAATATTCTAAAAGCTATTGCAGGTTCTGTTGTAGTTCCTGACTTCGATATAACATTTATAGATACATCTTTATTTTTGATTACATCTAGTAAGTCCATCATGTATGTTGAACTTATATTGTTACCAACATAATATATTTCTGGAGCTTTTCTTTCGTCTTTAGATAAATTATTTCTAAAAGAATGACTTACCATTTCTATAGCAGCTCTTGCTCCTAAATACGATCCACCTATTCCTATTACTAATAAAACATCTGAATCCGATTTGATTTTTTCTGCAGCTTTCTTTATTCTTGCGAACTCCTCTTTATCATAGTTGTTAGGAAGATCAACCCACCCTAAAAAGTCATTTCCTAAACCAGTCTTTTCATGAACCATATTGTGAGCAGCGTCAACAAACGATTGCATACAGTCTATCTCATTTTGACTGAAGAATCCTAAAGCTTTACTATAATCAAATTTTATATTTCCCATAAACTTACCTCTTTCCTTTATGTAATATAATGAAATTATATCATAAAAAATATTATAGATTAACAAAAAAATAACAATTTTTTTAATTTATATAATTATTTATAAAATAATAATATTGCTATATTTTAAATTTATATTTTATTAAATTTTTTTATTATCTAATAAATAATTTATATATTCTTATTTTAATATTATTTACAAAATTTAAAATAAAAAAGTTGCCTTTTTAAGGCAACTTTTTATTAGTTATTTGTTACTCTATCTGCAATAACTTGTTGTGCTATATTTACTGCATGATCTGATATTCTTTCTAAGTTAGATAATATATCTAAGTAAATAACTCCATTATCTATACTACATAAACTATTGTTTAGTCTATGCATATGATTAGCTCTACATGACTTTTCCATTATATCTACTTGTTCTTCCATTTTTATAACCTTGCATGCTAAATCAACATTAGATGTTCTCATAGCTTCTAAAGCATATGTATATGCAGATATAACTTTATTGTACATATCTTTTAATTCAACCATTCCTAATTCAGAGAATGATACATCTGAATCTATAGCAAGTTGAGCTAACTCTGCTATGTTTTCTGAATGATCTCCTATTCTTTCAATATCATTTACTGTATTAAATAATACATCAACAGTTTCTCTTGAATTTTCATCTAAAGATGCTTTAGATAATTTCAATAAATAATTTAATATTAGTTTTTGTAAATTATTTAACATTAACTCTCTCTTAAATGATCTTTCAATTTTCTCAGGTGATTTTTCGATTAAACCTTCCATAGCTGAGTTTAAGCTTTCTTTTGCTTTTTCACCCATTCTTAAAGTTTCTTTTATTATATTAACTAATGCTATTGAAGGAGTTTCTATCATTCTATCATCTATATATTTAACTGTTCTTACTTCATCTTCATCTTCATCTGTTTCTTTATCTGGAACTAACTTTATAGCAATCTTTATTATTAATTTAGTAAATGGTAATAAAGCTACTACTGATACTATGTTGAATAATGTATGTGTATTTGCTAATTGTCTAGCTACATTTCCTGGATCCATAGCTACAACTATATGTTGAACTGGCTTGCTAAGGAATATTAAGAATATAATTGTTCCTAATACATTAAATACTAAATGCATCATTGCTGCCCTTCTAGCATTTTTATTAGCTCCGACACTTGATATTAATGATGTTACACATGTACCTATATTTTGACCGTATAGTATTGGTAATGCAGCTTCTAAAGGTATTAATCCTTTTGCTGCTAAAGCTACTAACATCCCCATTGAGGCACTTGAACTTTGTACTATTGCTGTTATACCAAAACCTAGTAAAAGCCCTAATAAAGGATACTTACCAAATGTAAGTAATAAGTCTGTAAATCCTTTGTATCCTGCTAAAGGTTCTACTGCTGCTTTCATAAAGTCCATACCTGTAAATAATATACCAAAACCTATAAGTATTTCAGCTAAATTCTTTTGCTTTGGTTTATTAGAGAATAAATATAGTATTATACCTATTCCTAGAGCTACTGGAGCCATTCCTGTTAAGTCTAAAGATACTAATTGTGCCGTTATAGTAGTACCTATATTTGCACCCATTATAACTCCTACAGCTTGAGGCAGTGACATGATTCCCGCATTTACAAACCCAACTACCATAACAGTTGTTGCACTAGAACTTTGAATTACAGCTGTAACTAATGCACCTACTAAAACTCCCATTATAATGTTACTAGTAAGTAATTCAATTATTTTCTTTAATTTGGCCCCGGCTGACTTTTGAAGTCCGTCTCCCATAAGATTCATTCCATATAAGAAAAGTCCTAGGCCTCCCATAAGATTTACTATAATTTCCAAAACCATTTCCTCCTAAAGATAATCCTCATTTCGGTATAAATAAATACACCCCTTGTATTTTATCAAATCCTAAGGGGTGTTATGTTAAAATTATGTTAAATATTATAGAATTATTAATAATTTGTTAAAATCATGTAAAATTTTGTAGTTTTATATGTTAGAATATTTCATTATTATTTTTTCTGCACACTTGATTCCATCAACAGCTGCAGTAACTATTCCACCTGCATATCCAGCACCTTCTCCACATGGATAAAGATTTTTCGTATTAGATGATTCTAATGTTTCTTCGTCTCTAACTATTCTTATAGGTGCTGAAGATCTAGTTTCTACACCTGTTAATACTGCATCATGCATTGCAAACCCTTGTAGTTTATTATCCAAAGATACTAAGGCTTCTTTCATAGTAGTAGTTACAAATTCAGGAAGACATTCTCTCAAGTCGATAAATTCTATTCCAGGTTTATATGATGATTCTACACTACCTAAACTTGTTGTTACCTTACCATTTAAGAAATCACCTACAAGTTGAGCTGGAGCATTATAATTCTTTCCGCCTAATTCATATGCTAACTTTTCATACTTTTCTTGGAAGTATACTCCTGCTAGTGGATCTTCACTTCCAAAATCTTCAGGCAATACATTAACTAAAAACGCACTATTAGCGTTTGCTTTATCTCTTGCATGCTCACTCATACCATTAGTTACTACTTCAAATTCATTCGATGCTGAAGCTATTACACTACCTCCTGGACACATGCAGAATGTGTATGCAGTTCTAGCATTAGAAGTATGTTCTATTAATCTGTAGTCAGCTGAGCCTAACCTAGGGTGATTATAAAATTCTTTGTACTGAGATTTGTTTATTAATTCTTGAGGATGCTCTATTCTTGCCCCTATAGCAAAAGGTTTTTGAATTATTCTTACTCCTCTTTTATGTAGCATTTTATAAGTATCCCTTGCACTATGACCTATAGCTAAAATAACCACTTCTGATTCTATGGTTTCTGTTTCATTTATAACTACACCTTTTATTTCTTGATTTTCAACTATAACATCTGTAACTTTAGAGTCGAATCTAACTTCTCCTCCAAGTCTTATTATTTCATTTCTAATATTTTTAACTACACCTTTTAAGATATCCGTACCAACATGTGGCTTGTGAGAGTAAAGTATTTCATCTGGTGAACCAAAATTAACTAATTCCTCTAATACTTTTCTACATCTTATATCTTTTATTCTTGTAGTAAGTTTTCCATCTGAGAATGTACCAGCTCCCCCCTCTCCAAATTGTACATTTGAGTTATTTTTAAACTTTCTATTATTCCAAAATTCATTTATATCCTTTGTTCTATTATCAACATCAAGACCTCTTTCTAATAAAAGTGGATTATATCCTTTCTGAGCTAATAATAATGCTGCAAATAAACCTGCTGGTCCGCTACCAATTATAACTGGTCTAGTATTCAGCTTTTTAGCTCCTACTTCTACACCTATATATGTAGCCTGCTTAACTTTTACAACATCTTTTACTTTAGATTTTAAAATTTTATCTTCATTATTAACTTGGGCATCTACCGTATACACAAAGTCTATTTTCCCTCTCCTTCTAGCGTCTATAGACTCTTTATATATATTGTATTTTATAAGATCTTTTTCTTTAATTTTTAATTTTTTTATTACAAGACCTTTAAGTGAAGAAATATCTTCATCTATTCCTAATTTTAAGTTAGATATTCTTATCATAAATTTTTGCTCCTCTTTTGTTTTTTACAATGTACATATAAATTATATATCTATATATATTTTTTTATGTATTATAGTTTGCTTGTATGTAAAAAAGCTAGGGTATCAAGCCTAGCTTTATATAAACATCATATCTATATTTTCTATTCCTACTAAATCGAGCTTTATTAGTCCTTCTTTGTTATAAGACCTCTTATAACTTTCATATTGTTAAATACTTTTTCTAAGAAGTTTTCAGCTTCTTCATTATCTAAAAGAGCTATTTCTAATTGTTCATCATCGTTAATACCTTTAGATTTACAGTATTGTTTAGCAACTTTTATTAACTCATTCTTTGCATCTATAGATAAATCAAATTCTTTATAATCTATTATTATGTATTGTTTAGTTTTTTGAGTTTGTCCTTCATTGTATCCTATTTCTATATGATAAATAACAGCATAAAGGTTATTTGAATTTTCTTCTCCTTTGTATACAGGTACTGCAGGATTAGATTTTATAATGTTTGTTGATACTGCTATTGCATTTCCTAAACTAAGACTCATAACTATACCTCTTTCTATACATTTTATATATTTACTATTTTATACATTATTCGCATATATTAAAACCTTTTTTTATAAATTATATAAAATTTAAATTTTATATAGTTAATTTTTAAATTTACACAAAATTTTAGGAACTATATATTAATATAATTCCTAAAATAATTAAACATATTTATAATATTTCTATTTCCATAAAATGAAAATTCATAAAAATATTTTAATAAATCCTATGATACTTTAAGATCTTTGTATCTCTTACCTAAAGTACTTGGACTTATTTCATATTTTTTAGATATTTGAGCTTGTGTTATGTTCTCTCCAGCAACTTTTTTGATGTGGTATTCAACTGCAGCTGCCCATCCGTTTTCAGAACCTTTAACTTCTCCGTTAGCTTCCTTGTATTCATTCCAGAATGCTATACAAGCATCTATGTGTTCTTTTTCAACATTTTGTCTAAGAACTCCACACACTTTACATTCATCTTCTATAACTTCATCTTGCGTCACAGCTACTTCTTGAGCTGCTTGATTCGTTTTAGATTCTTTTTGTTGTTTTAAATATTCTGCTATACTTGGATCTAATAGTTGTTGCATATACTTATATAGTATATGAGTATGATGTATTAAGAAAGTTTTCATGTCTTTATATAAGTCTTCATATTGTCCGAATAAATGTTTTATATCATTGCATATAACATCTTTAACTGCATCAGATATGCTTATAGTTACGTCTATTAGTATACTTACATCATCAACTGTAACTATTCTAGCTATCATACTGCTTCCTACTTTAAAGTCTTTTAATAAGTTTACGTCTTCTGTGCAAACTTCTTTGTCCGTTAAGCAATCTTTTAATAATACTTTATCGTCTTTAACTTCAGTTACTTCGTATATTCCTACGTATGATTCGAATAAGTTTCTTAATATTTCTACATCTCTTGTAGTTAAGTTATCTCTGTTATTTTCATAGAACTCAACAGTCATAACTTTCTTATTCTCCATTATATGATCTTGTATAAAATACGTATTGAAGAATCTTTCAAACTTTTCGTTAGTTGCTTCATCTTCTACTATATAAAACATTTCTTTAGCTTTTTCATACTCGTCTTGGTATTTATCTTGCTTAGCAAATTGCTGTATTTTAGTATATAATTCCGAATATTGCTTTTGAGAAAGACTTACCTTTCTACTAGCTCTTTCAGATACAACATCTTTATTTAAACAACATTTTTTATATTTTTTGCCACTTCCACAAGGGCATAACTCGTTTCTCCCTAACAATGTGACTGTCACTCCTTCGTTTTTAAATTAAAGTACAATTTGTTATTATACCATTTTTTCCTCAAGTATTCTATAATTATGCTATTATTTTATATTTTTTTGTATACTGTAAACTTTTGGTATAACAATTAATTGCATTATTTATAAATTTTCTATAAGTTTAACCTATATTCCTTTAAGTTTTACTAATTAAGTTTATACTAAATATCTTAATATTTATCATTAAAATCTATTAATTTATTCGTTATTTCATGCTTTTTTATTATGTGACCATATACGCCACTATAAAGCTTCTAATATCGACTTTAATTTATGTTTTATTTTTCGGTTGTTAGAGTTATTTTTTTAAATTATTTAACTTATTTATTCATTTGTATTTTCTTTATAATCCTTCGGATAAAATACTTTAGTCCCTGCTTTAACAACAACTGTATCATCTTCTATATTTATTACGAATTGGCCTTTTTCACTTTGTGGACTTGGTTCTTTCGTTAAATACTTTTTTTCTACCAAATCTTTAAGCGATATCTGTGAAAGTTCTTGGTTTATTCCATCTACTTCTACACCATCCTGGATAGCTAAATTTGCTGCAGTAGCTATGCTTGAAGCTGCTACATAATCAGCTTTTTCTTTTGCATTTCTTTGAACTTGTCCAAATTTCATAAATCCTAAACTCGTTAATATACCTAATATTGTTATTACAAGAACCATTTCAACTAATGTATATCCTGGTTTCTTTTTCTTCTTTAAATTTTCTTTAATACTTTTATTCATTAAAATTATCTCCTTTATTGTATTGCAGTTATTGAATCAAACATAGGTAAAACCATAGCAACCATAAATATACATACAAAAATTCCTAGTATAATCATTATTAATGGTTCTATCCATTTCATCATCTTATCTAACATAGTATCTAATTCATTATCATAAAATTTTTCACTGGTACTTAGGCAATCATCTAATCTACCACTTTCCTCTCCTATATTTATCATTGATATAAACATATCCGGAAATATGTTTGAAGCATTTAAAGAATATGCGACTTGATTACCATTTTGTATATACTCTATAGATGTACTCATCTTTTCATAAATATAATTACTATTTATGACTCTAGAAGATATATCTATTGCCTCTACAATTTGTACTCCACTTTTTATCAAAAGTCCTAAGGATTTACAAAATCTTGTTGTAATAATTATTTTAGTTATTTTATTAATTACTGGAAGTTTAAATTTGAGATTGTCCAATTTTACTTTAGAACTTATTTTTGATATATAATATAAGGTGGGTATCATTGCTAAAGTAAAAAAAATTATATAAATATATTTTGTTCTTATAAATTTAGATGTATTCACTAGTACTTTCGTTATCAATGGAGGTTCTATTCCATTACCTTCAAATAGCATTTCATAATTTGGTATTACAAATACCATTATAATTATGAACGATAAAAAAGCTAATGTAGATACTATTATTGGATATATGGATGCATTTCTTATTTTAGCTTTCATTTTATATTCTTTATCATAATATTGAGCTAAATTTCTCATAGCTACATCTAATTTACCACTTGCTTCACCTGCTTTTAGCATACTTATAAAGAAATTTGAAAATGAGTTGGTGTTTGTGAATGAATCTGTTATTGAGCTGCCTTGTTTTATATATTTGGACACTTCTTCTAGTTTCAAGGAAATTTTCTTATTTGATTGTTTTTTTAATATATCTAAAATTTTTAATATTTCACATCCAGACTCTAATAATATAGACATTTGTCTGCATAAAATACTTAACTCTTTATCCTTTATTTTATTATCTTTTTTTAGTATAAATTTCTTAGAATTTTTTAAATTATTTTTCATTTCTATTATATTCTCAGAGTAACTTTGCATATATTAATCTCCTACTAATATCAAATTCTCTGCTATAGAACACTCTTCTATAGTTGTTATTTTATCTTTTATTAATCTCTTAGCACTTTCCTCAAATGTAATCATATTATTAGTTTGAGCTAATCTTTTTATTTCTTTATATCCATTCATTTGTTTGATTGATTCTCTTATACTATCATCTATTTCTAGTATTTCATAAATAGCTGTTCTACCTATATACCCATCATTGCAATTTTCACACCCTACTGCAACTTTACTTATTATTCCATTATCTTTTACAATCTCTTCACTACATTTTGAACACACTTTTTTAACTAATCTTTGTGAAATTACTCCTATAAGAGATTCACTTATTAAATACGGTGGAATTTGCATATCTATAAGTCTTGATATCGATGAGATAGCGTCATTTGTATGTAGTGTACTTATTACTAAATGACCTGTAGATGCTGCCCTAATTGCCATCTTTGCAGTTTCTAAGTCCCTAATTTCTCCTAACATTATAATATCTGGATCTTGCCTTAGAATAGACCTTAACCCAGACTCAAAGCTAATACCATTTTTTCTACTTACAGGAGTTTGATTTATACCTTCCATTTTATACTCAACAGGTTCTTCTATCGTCATTATATTTTTATTTTTATATCTCAATTCATTTAATAACGAGTATACCGTTGTAGTTTTGCCACTTCCTGTAGCACCTGTTATTAATACTATTCCTATATTTTTATTCATCATATTATTAATTTTTTCTACTGCATCTGTAGAAAATCCTAACTCCTCTTTTTTCTTTAGAAATGAATTTCTATTTAATATTCTAAGTACAATTTTTTCTCCATACACAGTAGGCATACTAGATGCTCTGATATCAATTTCATTATTGTTTAAAACCACATCCACTCTACCATCTTGCGGAATTCTCTTTTCTGTTATATCCATAGACATCTCTAATTTTATAATAGATGATAAATATGGATATATATTTATAGGAAATTCTTTTATTTTTTTTAGCTCTCCATCTATTCTAAATCTTATAATAATCATCTTTTCAAATGGTTCTATATGAATATCACTAGCCTTTTGTAAAACTGCTTTTTCTAGAATATCTTTAAATATATTTCTTGCATAGCCTTCATCTAGTGTTTGATCTTCTGAATAAGTTTTTATTTGTATATTTTCATCAGATTCTTTTTCTTTATTTAATATTTCTACACTATTGTTTGTAACTTCATCTTTATTTCTATGTAATTTATATTTGACTCCCAACTTAATAGGAATTGCACTTTTTAAAATATTTTCTTTACTAATAATTTCAATCACCCTTTATATACTCTAATTTATTCGGAACATTCATCTTTTTCATCAATATATTTTCATCTACTTTAAAGTCTACTTTTATAGGATAACTACTTTTTATGCTTTTTATATAATCACTATCTTTTTCTATATATTTATTTAATTTTTCTAAGTTTCCAATAACCTTTATTTCATAAGGCTGTACAATAGGTACAGAATTTATATTTATATGACTACCAGCTAAAACTATTTCCGAGTATTGATTTAATCTTTGATCATTTATAGAAATAAATTCACCTCCATTTATTTTAATCTCATTTACTAGATTTATTAATATTTTATTGTAATCAATTAAATTTGCTATATTACCTACATCTGCACTTATTGCATCTATTTTTATTGCTATACCTTTGTCTTTAATATCTGTATAAGTTAAATATTTTTTGAGATTACCTATTTCTTTTACAGACTTTTCATCAGCAAATTTATTTTTTAATTCATTTAATTCGTCTTCTACATTGTCTTTTTCTTTTTCTAAATTTTTTATGTCTTTATTCATTACTTTAGTTTCTTTTCTTAGTAGCTTAATTTTACTTATGTATTCGTTATTATTAACTTCATTATCCTTTAGAACTATACCAATGAATGCTCCTGACACGATGCTCATTAGTATTATCAACATATATTTATTTTTCATACTTCTATACTCCTATAAAACGATTTGTAATAATAAATATCATAGTTATTTTAGTCTTGTTTTTGTTAAATATCTATAAATTATTTTTATATAGTATATATTTATAGATATTTTTGTTTTTAAATTAAAAGGAGTATACTTTATATCTTAAGCATACTCCTTCTTAATTTAATAATTTTTATATAAATATTATTAGTTATTTTTCATATTTTAATATTCTATTAACTATATCTTTTCTTAGTGCTTCTATTTCATCAAATCTCATATTAGGAACGTAATGAGCCTCTATAACATCATGTTTAGCTTTTGCTTTTTTAAGATTAGAAATTCCATAGTTTATTAATTCATCAAATACCTTTTTATCAAAATTTATTTCTTCTTCATATTTAGCTAATTTATATTGATCTAGATACTTATCTAAATCGATAGTATTTGTTCCCTCAAATAATTTACTTGTAGTTATTCCTATATTTAAGTCTTTTATAATTATAGTTTCTAATTTATCTTTTATTAGAGGATAATGATATACTTCTACTTCCATTCCTTTTTTTATAGCTTTATCGCATACTCTTTTTAAGAATGTTGTTTTTCCAGTTCCGATATTTCCACTTAGATGGTATACCTTAGATACTTCACTTAAAATACTATCTGCGTAATCTACATGCCCAATTGGAGTTATTGCTGTTCCGAATAAGTTTCTCTCTTTTTGATATATACCTGTGCTACTTGCATTTTTAAACAATTCATATATAAAGTGCTCTGTTAATAAATTTACCTGACCAAAATCCATGCAATCTTTATACTTTTCTTCTATATCATAATAAATCGGCTCTGCTGATTTTAAATATTTATATGCTCTTCTAAACGAGCTGCTTATATCTTTTCCACACTCTACTATTTCTACTTTATTTTTTTCTAGATTTTCTAGGTTCCAATATTCACCTAGATTAACTATCTCATCTATAGCTCCCGGATCTTTAGGATCTACAATATGTGGCGCTGTTCCATCTAATAACACAACACCTAATTCTTTTATTAATACTGCATCTAATGAACTTGGATCTGATGGACAATAATGTAATTCTATATCATATCCTTTTTCTAAAAATTCATTAGCTATTTTTTTCATTAAAGATGATTTCCCTACTCCCGGGCCTCCTTTTAAGCAAAATATTCTATTTACATTTTTTGTTATGATGTTATCAAAAAAGTTAAATGATCCATTTGCTGTATTTGCTCCTGGAAATAATTTTCTAGATTTTCCTTCCATGAATAAAGCCCCCTTTAATATTTATCTTCTATCTTATTAAAATATTAATAAAGTCTTTATTTTGTTACTCATCATGTAGATAATTTATTTATCTTTGTATTTTATTTTAACTATCCTTAAAATCACCTTAGAACGTTTTATTATTTTTATATGATATTTAATACTAAAAACACTCTGATTTATTTTTATAGAGGTTTTAAATCCATATTTTTAATATATAAGCCTTATTTATAATCATTTATTACAATAAAAATAGAGTAACTTACGTTACTCTATTTTTTAGTCAACTGTTATTTCATATCCATGTTCGTTGTATTGTTGGATTATTTCATCCCAAATTTCTTCAACTCCAGTTTTCTTTAGAGAAGATATTGGTAATATTTTTTCATCTTTTTCTAGTTGTAATTTTTTCCTTATTATGCTCATATGCTTTTGATATTGACCTCTAGATATTTTATCTGCTTTAGTAGCTATTACTACACAATTATATCCAAAGTGTTTTATCCATTGATACATCATTACATCATCATTAGTAGGTTCATGTCTTATATCTACAAGTAATAATATAGCACATAGCTCATTTCTATCTTGTAGATACCTTTCCATTATAGTTCCCCATTTTTCTTTTTCAGACTTTGCAACTTTTGCATAACCATATCCTGGTAAATCAACAAAGAAAAACTCTTGATTTATAAGATAGAAGTTTATTGTTCTAGTCTTTCCTGGTGTCTGACTTGTTCTTGCAAAGTTTCTTCTGTTTAATAATGTATTTACTGTTGATGATTTCCCAACATTTGATCTACCAACTAAAGCTATTTCTGGTATACCTTCATCAGGATATTGCGATTTATTTATCGCACTCATCGTTATTTCTGCATTTCTTATTTTCATTATTTTTCACCATTCCTTAATAATGCGTGCTCTAATACTTGATCCATATGCTCTACAAGTACAAATTCCATTTTTTCTTTTACATTTTCCGGTATTTCTTCTAAATCAGCTTCACATTCTTTTGGAAGTAATACTTTGGTTATACCAGCTCTATGAGCAGCTAGTAATTTTTCTTTGACTCCACCTACAGCTAATACTCTACCTCTTAAAGTTATTTCACCTGTCATTGCTACATTATTTAATACTGGTATATTAGTTAATGCTGAAATAACAGCTAAAGCCATAGTTATACCAGCTGATGGACCATCTTTTGGAACTGCACCTTCAGGTATGTGAATGTGTATATCATTAGTTTTATAAAATTCCGGATCTATATTAAATCTATCAGCTATTGATCTTATGTATGATATACCTGCTTGTGCAGATTCTTTCATAACATCTCCTAGCTTACCTGTTAACACTATCTGACCTTTTCCTTTAAGGGCATTAACCTCTACCGTTAATGTCTCTCCTCCTACTGAAGTCCACGCTAGTCCAGTTACAACACCTACTTCTGGCTTAGCTCCTGCCAATTGATGTCTATATCTATTTTTTCCTAAATAATCATCTAGGTCTTTTTTAGTCACTATAATTTCTTCTAATGATTGATCTTCAACATACTTTTTAGCAACTTTTCTACATATTTTTCCTATTGTTCTTTCTAGGCTTCTTACTCCTGCTTCTCTAGTATAAGAGTTTATTATATCTCTTATAGTTTCATCATCCATTTTTATAAAGTCAGGTTTTAAAGCATGTTCCTTTATTTGCTTTGGAAGTAAGTATTTTTTAGCTATATTTAATTTTTCTTCTTCTATATAACCAGATACTTCTATTACTTCCATTCTATCTAATAAAGGTCTTGGTATAGTACTTAAACTGTTAGCAGTTGTTACAAAAAGTATTTTAGATAAATCAAATGGCATTTCTATATAGTGATCCACGAAATCCTTGTTTTGTTCTGGATCTAGTACCTCTAGCATAGCTGAAGAAGGATCACCTTTATAATCTGCAGACATTTTGTCTATCTCATCTAGTAAGAATACTGGATTTTTAGTTTTTGCTTCTTTTAATCCATTTACTATTCTTCCTGGAATAGCTCCTACATATGTTCTTCTATGTCCTCTTATTTCAGCTTCATCTCTAACTCCACCTAAAGATATTCTTACAAACTTTCTACCTAAAGAGTTTGCTATTGATTTAGCTATTGATGTTTTACCAACACCTGGAGGTCCTACTAAACATATTATTGGTCCTTTTAATGATTTTGATAACTGTCTTATTGCTAAATATTCTAAAATTCTTTCTTTAACTTTCTCAAGACCGTAATGCTCATCATCTAATATTTGTTTAGCTTTTTCTAAATCTAATTTATCTCTTGTTTCATTATTCCAAGGTAAAGAGAATACATTATCTAAGTATGTTCTACTTACTGATAAATCAGGTGACATTGGAGAAACTTTTGAGAATTTATCTATTTCTTTAGCGATTTTTTCTTTAGTTTCTTTTGGAGCTTTGATCTTTTTAAGCTTTAATCTATACTCTTCAACTTCTGAATTTATATCTTCGTCTTCTCCTAATTCCTTTTGAATAGCTTTTAATTGTTCTCTAAGATAGTATTCTTTTTGAACTTTATTCATTTGTTTCTTAACTCTTAAAGTTATTTTCTTTTCTATCTTTAATATGTCTATTTCTTCTAAAAGAATTGTATAAACTAACTCTAATCTCTTTTTAACATCAAATTCTTCTAGAACTTGTTGTTTTTGTTCAGGCTTTAGATATATGTTAGCTGCTATAGTATCTATAAAACGGTCTACATCATCTATCTCTCCTAATGATATAAGTATCTCTGGAGAAACCCTATTTCCAATATTTATGTACTCTTCAAATGCATCAAATACATTTCTAACAAAAGCTTCAACTTCTATATCTTCATCTGCATTTTCTTCATCAAATACTATTTCTTCGATTTTTGCACTGAAATATCCATCTTCTAGCTTTATTTCTGTCGCCTTACCTCTAGAAATACCTTCCACTAATACACGTACAGTATCCCCTGGTAATTTTATCATCTGTTTAACTTTACAGATTGTCCCAACATGATAAAAATCATCTTCTGTAGGTTCATCTACCTCTGCAGCTTTTTGAGATGTTAAAAACACTAAGTCTTCTTCCGAGGCCATTGCTTCTTCTAATGCTCTTAATGATACTTCTCTGCCTACATCAAAATTTAATATCATATATGGGAATATCGCTAATCCTCTAAGTGGAATTAACGGTAATTCATGTTCTACTCTAGTATAATTCTGTTCCACTAATATCACTCCTTAAAGTGCTAGATTTTATTGCTTTATATATTATATATTTACGAAAGTTAATTTTCAACATTAATACCAACTTATTAATATAATTTAGTATTATTTTACAACACATATTAAATTAAATTATATTCTAATTTTCAATTATTGATATAATTCCCATCTATTTAGTTTAAAACTCATACTTTTTCAGTTTTTATTGAAAATATTATTGTTATGTTATAATGATTACATATAACATAATAACATATAAATATTAAACTCTGGAGGTCTTATTAAATGTTAAAATTATTTTTAACCTTTGTAAAGATTGGTACCTTTACGTTCGGAGGCGGATATGCGATGGTCCCTCTTATTGAGGATGAACTTGTACATAAACAAAATCTCCTTACGCAAGAAGAATTTATAGATTATTTATCTATAGCCCAAAGCTTCCCTGGCGTTTTAGCTGTAAATATTTCAGTGTTACTAGGATATAAACTTTATAAAATTCCAGGTATTATAGTATGTACACTAGGTTCTATACTTTCAGCCTTTGTAATAGTTCTAGCTTTTTCTTATTTTTATTTTAGCAATGGTTCTTCAAAATTTCTCGATGGTTTCTTTAAAGGGGTTAGCCCAGTTGTAATAGCACTTTTATTTTACTCATTCACTAACCTACTTAGTAAGCTTAATAAAACTAAAAAGAATATCCTATTACTTATTATATCATTTATAGCAATAGGCATATTTAACATAAGTCCAATTTACTTAATAATAGGAGGAGGTATCTATAGCTTATGTTTAAAATAATGTTACTTTTCCTCATATTCCTAAAAATTGGTGCATTTAGCTTTGGTGGCGGATATGCTATGTTACCATTTATTCAACAAGAATTTATACATAAGTACAACTTTATTTCTAGTCAAGAATTCTTAGATTTACTAGCTTTATCTCAATCAACACCAGGGCCTATTGCTATCAACTGTGCTACTTTTATCGGATATAAAGTTGGTAATATAGTAGGATCTATATCTGCAACTTTAGGGGTTATAATTTTTTCAGTTGTTTGTTTAGCTATAATCTCTAGATTATTTGATAAATTTAAAGATAACTATAAAATAGAAAATTTACTAGTTGTATTAAGGCCAATTACATTAGGATTCATTTTGGCAGCTGCTTTTTCATCTACTTTAGATGTTTCTTGGGACTTATATTCAATAATATCATTTATATCTTCTTTTTATCTTTTATACACAAAAAAAATTGGTTCAATCTCCGCAGTTTTTATATACGGAATTATTGGGATGATACTATTTAGGTAAATTAATTTTTTCTCAATAATTAAATTTAAAAAAGAAGCCTACAAGACTTCATAATTATAAAAATTCTAATTTTGAGGAATTTAAAAAGGAGCTTATAAGCTCCTTTTTATTTATGCACTTTCTTCTTGATCTTTAAGTACTATAACTGGTTGAGCTCCTCCGTCTACCGCTTCTTTTGTCACTATAACTTTTTTAACGTCATCTCTAGAAGGAACTTCAAACATACTTTCCATCATAACATTTTCAACTATACTTCTTAGACCTCTTGCCCCTGTATTTCTCTCTATAGCCTTTTTAGCTATAGCACGAAGAGCATCATCTTCAAATTCTAGTTCTACTTCGTCTAACTCTAGTAATTTTTTATATTGTTTTACTAAAGCATTTTTAGGTTCTTGTAATATTCTCATTAAAGCATCTTCATCTAATAATTCTAAAGTTGCTACAACAGGAATTCTACCTATAAATTCTGGTATTATACCAAATTTAAGTAAATCTTCTGGAAGTACTTGAGCATATACTTTACCTAAGTCCATTTCTTTTTTACTTTCTATTTTAGCTCCAAATCCTAGTGTTTTTTCTCCACCACGTTTTTGGATTATCTTTTCTATTCCATCGAAAGCTCCTCCTAATATAAATAATATATTAGTAGTATCTATCTTTAAGAATTCTTGATGTGGGTGTTTTCTTCCACCTTGTGGCGGAACATTAGCAGTAGTTCCTTCTAATATTTTTAGAAGTGCTTGCTGTACACCTTCACCACTAACATCTCTAGTTATAGATGGATTTTCAGATTTTCTAGCTATCTTATCTATCTCATCTATATAAATTATTCCTCTTTCAGCTTTTTCTATATCAAAATCAGCTGCTTGTATAAGCTTTAAAAGAATGTTTTCAACATCTTCTCCAACATAACCAGCTTCTGTTAATGATGTAGCATCTGCCATTGCAAAAGGAACATTTAAAGTTTTTGCTAAAGTTTGAGCTAGTAATGTTTTACCCGAACCTGTAGGCCCTAATAAAAGTATATTACTCTTTTGAATCTCAATTTCTTTAGTGTTAACTTTTTTGCTGTAGATTCTCTTATAATGATTGTAAACAGCTACAGATAAAGCTTTTTTAGCCTTTTCTTGACCTATTACATAATCATTTAATATCTCCATCATTTCCTTTGGTTTTGGTAATGATGTAGTATCCTCTTCTATAGTTTCATCTACTTCTTCTTGTATAATTTCATCGCAAAGTTCAACACACTCATCGCATATATACACATTTGGTCCTGCAATTAATCGTCTTACCTGCTCTTGATTTTTACCGCAGAATGAACATTTTAACTGTCTTTTTTCTTCGTATTTTGACATATTAACACCTCTTCCTATCTACGGTCTTGTTGTGATTACTTCGTCTATTAAGCCATATTCTTTAGCTTCATTTGCACTCATGAAGTTATCACGTTCAGTGTCCATTTGAATTTTTTCTAATGGCTGACCAGTTCTCTCTGATAGTATTTGATTTAATGTTTCTTTCATTTTTATTATTCTTTTTGCATGTATTTCTATGTCTGTCGCTTGCCCTCTAGTTCCACCTAATGGTTGATGTATCATTATTTCACTATTTGGTAAAGCAAATCTCTTTCCTTTTGCTCCTGCTGATAATAAAAATGCACCCATAGATGCTGCCATACCTATACATATAGTAGATACGTCTGGTTTTATGTACTGCATAGTGTCATATATGGCCATACCAGCCGTTATACTTCCACCTGGTGAATTTATATATAAATGTATATCCTTATCTGGATCATCGGCCTCTAAGAATAATAACTGTGCTACTATAAGACCAGCAGTAGCGTCATTTACTTCATCTCCTAGAAATATTATTCTATCCTTTAATAATCTAGAATATATATCGTACGATCTTTCTCCTCTTCCTGTTTGTTCAACAACTACAGGTACTAATGCCATGGATCATACCCCCTCTTATAACTTCTATTTTATATATATATAATTTACAGTAGCCTAGTTAGGCTACTGTAAAAAATTAAGCTATTGTTGCGTTTTCAAGTAATAAGTCTATAGTTTTTCTTATTTTAACTTGACCTTTTATATCTTCAACATCTGTTTCTCTTAAAGAAGCTTTTAATTTTTCAACTTCCATGTTGTACATAGCTGACATTTTTTCTAATTCAGCTTCTACATCTGCATCTGTAGCTTCTACTTTTTCTGCATCAGCTATAGCTTCTAATACTAAAGATGACTTAACTAATTTAGCTGCATCTTCTTTTCTTTCATTTCTTAATTCTTCTATGCTTCTTCCAGTCATTTGTAGTAACTGTTGTAAGTTTAATCCTTGGTATTGTAATTGGTAGTTAAGTTCCATTAACATATTATCTATTTGATGTTGTATCATAGCTTCTGGAACTTCTACTTCTGTATTTGCAGCAACTTTTTCAACTAAAGTGTTTCTCATTGTAGCTTCTGAAGCATTCTTAGCTTCTTCTTCTAATTTAGCTCTTACGTCTGCTCTTAATTCAGCTAATGTATCAAATTCACTAGCATCTTTAGCGAATTCATCATCTAATGCTGGTAATTCTTTAACTTTTACATCATTTACTTTAACTTTGAATACAACTGGCTTTCCAGCTAAGTTTTCAGCATGATATTCTTCTGGGAAAGTAACATTAACTTCTACTTCTTCTCCAGCTTTTTTACCAACTAATTGCTCTTCAAATCCTGGTATGAAAGTGTTTGATCCTATAGCTAAGCTGTAGTTATCACCTTTTCCACCTTCGAAAGCTACACCGTTTTCGAATCCTTCGAAATCTATAACAGCTGTATCTCCGTTTTCTATAGCTTTATCTTCTACGCTTACTAATCTAGCGTTCTTATTTACCATTTCTTCTAAGCTGAATTTAACTTCTTCTTCTGTTACAGTATTATCAACTTTAGCTATTTCTATACCTTTGTAAGCCCCTAACTCGAATTCTGGTTTAACTTCTACGTTAACAACCATTACTAATCCGTTGTCTTTGCTTATTTCTTCAACATCTAAATCTGGTCTATCTATTGGATCTATATTTAATTCCTTTATAGCTTCTGGATATACTTCTGGGAATAATATTTCTATAGCATCATTGTAGAATACACCTTTTCCGTATTGAGTTTCTATAACAACCTTTGGTGCTTTACCTTTTCTAAATCCTTGTATATTGTACTTACCCTTAGTTTTGTTGTATGCTTTTGTTACTGCTGCTTCAAATTTATTGTTATCTACAGTTATTTTTAAAGTCACTTTGCTGCCTTCTTTTTTTATTAATTCTGCTTTCATTGACTTAATCCTCCTATATAGTTATGTAATAATTTTGTATATGGAATTATAATCCATTATACTTATAGTTAACTCTTTAATTATAGCACATAAGTTTTTTTATTTACAAGTGTTCCCTTCATTATGCAACTTAGTGGAATCACACTTATTCACCTATATTATAATCTTATTTCTTTTACATTGATTTGACTCTGTTTTATGTCCATTATTATGAAGCTTTTATATGTTACTCTTCTTGGTAAAGATAAACTCCCAGGATTTAAGTATAATATACTATCCTTTTCTATATTTAGAGGAATATGCGTATGACCAAAAATTACTATATCTGCATTTACTGTTTTAGCTTTTTGTTCAATTTCATCTATGCCATACTTTACTCCATATTTATCTCCATGACATAAAAATATTGTTTTATCTTCTACTTCAAATATTAATTCATCCTCTACATTGTCAAAATCACAATTTCCTCTTACAGCCATTATACCTACATTAGTTTCACTATGTATGTACTTTGAATCTGAGAAATTATCTCCAGCATGAATTATTAAATCACACTCTTTTAGATATGGTATAGATTTGTCGATGAATTTCTTCATCATGTGAGTATCACTAACTACTCCTATTTTCATTATCTCACTACCCTTTTGCTAAACTCACTTTTCATTAATTTTAAAGCATTTGCTCTATGACTTATACTATTTTTTATTGTTGCAGGCATTTCAGCAAATGTTTTATTATATCCATTTACTATAAATAATGAATCATATCCAAATCCATTTTTACCTTTTTCTTCAAATCCTATAGAACCTTCACAAGTACCTCTAACTACAAATTCTTTTCCATCTGGTAAAACTACAGCTATTGCAGATACAAATCTTGCTGTTCTTTGACTTGCTGGAATATTAACTAATGCTTTAACTAACTTTTGTCTATTTTCTTCATCTGTAGCATTTTCTCCTGCATATCTAGCTGAATAAACTCCTGGTTTTTTTCCTATAGCATCAACTTCTAGACCTGAATCATCTGATATAGCTATTTTATTAGTTAATTTTGCTATAGTTCTAGCTTTTATTAATGCATTGTGCTCGAATGTTTTTCCATCTTCAACAATTTCAATTCCACCTAAATCTACATCTTTTAATGAATATATAGTATAATCAAAATCTTCTAATATAGAACCTATTTCTTCTAATTTATGAGCATTATTAGTAGCTATAACTACTTCATCCCCATATTCCATACCTAATATATCATCTGCTATTTTTCCTAATGCAGCCCTTTGAGCTTTTATTAATTCTTTATTCCCCTTTTCACCAAGTTCTAACAGTGCATTTAAATCAGATCTTGAGAACGGACGCTCTTCACCTGTTCCTTGAACTTCAACAAACTCGCCTTTATCTGTCATTATTATGTTCATATCAACTTGTGCATTCGAATCTTCTTCATAGCATAAATCAAGAACATGCTCTTGATTTACTATACCAACACTTATAGCTGATACAAAGTTTCTAACTGGCATTTCTTTTATAGCTTTAGACTTATGTAACTTATCTAGCGCATCTACTACAGCAACAAATGCACCTGTTATTGAAGCAGTTCTAGTTCCTCCATCGGCTTGAATTACATCACAGTCTACCCAAATAGTTCTTTCCCCTATTTTATTTAAATCTATAACAGATCTAATAGCTCTTCCTATTAATCTTTGTATCTCTTGAGTTCTTCCATCTACTTTACCTCTTGATGATTCTCTTACTTTTCTTTGATGAGTAGATCTAGGAAGCATAGAATACTCTGCATTTATCCATCCAGTTCCTGTATGTCTTAAAAAAGGTGGTACTTTTTCTTCTATAGATGCAGTACATATAACTTTAGTTTCTCCCATTTCTATCAATACAGAACCTTCTGCGTATCTAGTATAATTTCTTGTTATTTTTATATTTCTTATCTGATCGTTACTTCTATTATCAATTCTAGCCATTACTAATACCTCGCTTAAGTATGTTATGTTGATTTTTCATTCGTTCAACTTTATTCATATATTACTAATATTAACATATATTACAAGTTATTTTCCACTATTAACAATATCTATATACTCGTCAATAACTTTAAAATAACATTAATTTTTATCTATTATCTTAAATATCCTTTTTTAATATCAGCATATTACTTTATAAATTACTCTTTACCTCTTCTATTGTTTCTAGTTTAACCAATTCAATAAATTGACTTTCATCAATAACTTTAATTCCTAGTTCATTAGCTTTAGTTAACTTCGATCCTGCCTCTTCACCTGCTAATACAAATGTAGTTGATTTACTTACACTGCTAGTTGCTTTTCCACCCCTAGATTCTATAATTTCTTTAGCATCATTTCTTTTTAATGTTGGTAGTGTGCCGGTCAATACAATCTTCATTCCTTCAAATATTTGAGGAGTGTCATTATTTGTATCATCTTCTGCACTCATATTTACGCCTGCTTTTTTTAACTTATCTATTACATTAAGATTTTTTTCTTCTTTAAAGAATTCTATAACACTTCTTGCCATAATTTCTCCAAATTCTTCTAAGTTTACTAAATCTTCAATAGATGCCTTTAGAATTGAATCCACGCTATCAAAGTTTTTAGCTAAAATTTTAGCTCCCTTAACTCCTACAAATTTTATACCTAATCCATTTATTAATCTCCATAAATCACTTTCTTTAGATTTTTTAATTGATTTAACTAGGTTATTTGCAGATTTATCTCCCATTCTTTCTAGATTAACTACATCTTCTTTTTTTATACTATATAAATCTGCAACATCTTCTATTATTTTTTCATTTAATAGTAATGTTATTATTGATTCACCTAATCCATCTATATTCATTGCATCTCTTGACACAAAGTGTATTATCCCTCTTCTTATTTGAGCTGGACAAGACATATTTATACATTTCACAGCAGACTCACCTTCAAGTCTTACTGTAGGTTCAGAGCATACAGGGCATTTTTTAGGCATTTCAAATGCTAATTCGTCACCAGTTCTCTCTTCTTTTATTACTTCAACAACTTGAGGAATTATATCTCCTGCTTTTTGAACTAATACAATATCATTTATCTTTATATCTTTTTCTCTTATGTAATCCTCATTATGTAATGTTGCTCTACTTACACTAGTCCCTGCCAATCTAACCGGTTCTAGTACAGCTGTAGGAGTTATCGTACCAGTTCTACCTACTTCAACTATTATATCTATTATTTTTGTTTTCTTTTGTTCTGCTGGAAACTTATATGCAATAGCCCATCTTGGACTCTTTGCAGTATATCCCATAGCTTCCCTTTGTTTTAAATTATTTACTTTTATAACCATTCCATCTATTTCAAAATCTAAATTACCTCTATTTTGTGTCCAATATTCTATATAATCGATTACTTCTTCAATTTTATTACATACTTTATAGTTAGGACTTACCTTAAATCCTTGAGACTTTAAAAATTCTAACGATTCACTATGGCTTTTAAACTCTAAATTTTCACCATGTTCAAGATTGAATATAAATATATCTAAAGGTCTTTTTGCTGTTAACTTAGAATCTAATTGTCTTAGTGATCCTGCTGCTAAATTTCTTGGGTTCGCAAATAATTGAAGACCTGCTTCTTCCTGCTGATCATTTATTTTATTGAAGTTTTCTTTACATATGTAAACTTCTCCTCTTACTACTATCTCCTTATCTTCTTCTATTCTTAGAGGAATTGTCTTAACTGTCATTAAATTTTTCGATATATCTTCTCCTACAACCCCATCTCCTCTAGTAGCTCCTTTTTCAAAAACTCCATCATTATATGTAAGTCCTACCGAAAGTCCATCTATCTTAAATTCAACCACATATTCAACATCATCATTTACCATATCTCTAACTCTCTTATCAAAATCTCTCAGATCTTGACCCGAGTATGCATTTGATAAGCTTAGCATAGGTATTTTATGTACTATTTGTTCAAATTTATCTAAAGGTTTCCCTCCAACTCTGTTTGTAGGAGAGTCAATCCTCTTTAATTCTGGATTTTCCTCTTCTATTTTTATTAATTCTTTAATTAAATTATCGTATTCAAAATCTGATATTTCAGGTTCATCCTGATTATAGTATTTTTCATTATGATAGTTTATTAAATCTATAAGTTCATTCATTCTATTTTCTATACTCATGCTATTATCACCTCATATGCTTATTTACACTTTTAGTATTGCCATTTTCTAACTTTTAATATATTTTAGTATATCATTTTAGTATTATCCTTGTGAAATTTTTTATTAAGCTTCTATTAATAAGGCCAACCTTGTTAAAACTATTTCACTTGCGCTATTTTATGGTATCTATCATAATTTTCTTAAGCATAAAAAAGTTACTCTATTAATAGAGCAACTTTTATTATTTTAGTCTAATATCCTTTATAAATATCCATAATATTATTTAAAGGTTTATTATTTATGTAATTTTTAAGATTGTTATATATCATATTAAAGTTTCTATCATTATTTTTATCTGATACCCATGAATTATGAGGTGTTATAGTTATACTTTCAAACTTCCATAGTTCATTATCTTCACTTAATGGTTCCTCTTGAAATACATCTAGCGCTACCCCTCTAAATTTATCCATATACTTTATTAAGTCATTCTCATTTACGATGTTTCCTCTTCCTACATTTATAAATACAGATTTATCTTTCATAACGCTAAACTTATCTTTATTTATTATTCCAATAGTATCTTTTGTGGCTGGAATTGTACATATAACTGCATCACAATTTGTAAATACTTCATTCATATCATTTGTTGCAAAACACCTATCAAAATATTTTTTATCAGTTCCTTTTGTATTCACGCCCCATAATTCAACACCAAAAGCTTTTAACCTCTTAGCAGCTTCTGTAGCTATTGTGCCTGTACCTATAAAACCAATTCGTCTACCATATATTTCTGTCATATCAAAGTTCATTTTCCACTTTTTATCCTGTTGTTGCTTGTAGAAAATTTTACTATTTTTATATATTTGCAAAATGTACATTACTATCCATTCGCTTATAGGAATACTATATCCACCTTTATTATTTGCTATTATTATATTTCTGCCATTTATCTTTTCTTTAGGTATCTGATCTACGCCAACACTAGATGTTTGGATATACTTTAGATTATGCAGTTTTGATATATCTAAAGTGCTAAATGGATTATATGTTACTAATACATCAATAGCATTAATATCTTTATCATTTATTACATTTTTTTCATTAGCGTATATTAAATCGTATCCTAAGTCTCTAATTTTTTGAAATTTTTCTTCCCCATAATTTATAGTAAATAAAACCTTCACTATAATCCCTCCCATGTATTATTTTGTTATATTATAAGTATTTTATGTAAAAATAAAAAGTCCTTCAATTTTGAAGGACTTAATCTATTTAAAAATAAATGTATAAAAAGACTATGAGGTTAAAACTATGAGGTGTAATATACATTTATTTATAATTATTTTGACCAAATTAAATTAATATATTCTCATATATTTTACTTTACAGTTCAAACTTTAATTTTTTTTCATCTTTTCTAGTGTACTCTTTAACATATTTAGAAATACTCATTAAAGCATCTTTGTCTTTAATAATAAAAGTATTTTCTTTTTTTTCTATGTATTTTTTATCTACAAATTTATTTATTGTATTGTATAAATTTTTTCTGCTTGTTGATAGTAAATGGCACAATCTATATATGCTTTTAAACTTAAATATATCATCCTTTGAATTTTCTAATATATAATGAGCAAACAACTCTTCAAATCTAAATAAATCTTTCATTATTAATTTTTTATACATGTTATACATTCTTTTGCTAGTTTTAAAAAAGAATATATTTAAAAATTCAGGATTATTTTGAAGTATCTTAAATGTTGAATCATTTATTTTAGCTAAAGTTACAGAGTTTTCTGCAATAATATCACAAAATAAACTCTGATCATAAAGATCACTAATTTTTCCTACAAACTCATCTTCCGGAACTATATCAACTAAGAAACTTTTTCCATACTTAGTCATACATTCAACTTTAACAATCCCTTCTAATATAAAAAACACTCCGTCTACACTTTCTATCCCACTAGATATATATTGACCTTTTTTATATTTATAAATTTCAATTTCATCCATATGTTTTTTTATACTGTTATATATGACTGTATCCTCTAATCTCATGTTAATATACCCTTTCCCCTCTATAGTTATAACTAAAAAACTCTACTCCTTAATTTTATAAAATAAAAACTAGCAATTCAATAATTAGAATTGCTAGTTTTTATTTTATATTTTTTATTTGTATAATTATTTAACTAAAACATAGTTTCATGACCTATATAACATGCTATTTCATTATCTAAAAATTTATCTTGTATATCTTCTAATTTACTTAAATCTACATCACCTTTACCATTATAATCATAAGCTTCGCCTAATTGATTCCATTTACTTTCTCCAAGTCTATGAAAAGGTAATAAGTTTATCTCATATAAATCATTTACTTTCATAAATTCAATAATTTTACTTACATTGTCATCATCATCATTGAATCCACCAATAACAGGAATTCTAATAACTAATCGACCATTCCAATTACATTTTCTCAATAATTTAATATTTTGGTGAATTAAATCATTGTATACACCTGTTTGACTTTTATGTTTTTCTCTATCCATATGTTTTAGATCTATAAAAGCAAAATCTATACAATCCATAATATTTAAGAAAATATCATTTGATACATATGCACTAGTTTCAATAGCGGTGTGTATATTTAATTTTTTGCATTCTTTAAGTATATTAATTAAATATTCATGATGAAGCAATGGTTCTCCACCACTAAATGTAACGCCACCTTTACTTCTCCAGTTATTAGAGTCCCTTTTTATTATTTGCATTAATTCTTCTACAGAATATTCCTTTGAACATATTTTTAATGCATTGTTATAACATGATTTAGCACATTCAAATGTTGTACAAATTTTACAAATATCCCAATTTAAAATTGGCTTATTTGAATCATCAAAAGTTAAACCGCTCTGCTTACATTTATCCTTACAGGCAGTGCATCCTTTATCATATTTACAAGATAATTCACTAAACATTATATGAGATTTTATTTTCCAACTTTCTGGATTAGCACACCATCTACATTGTAAGGGGCATCCATTAAAAAATACTGTTGTTCTACAGCCTGGTCCATCATGAACAGAAAAGCTTTGTATATCAAATATATTACCTTTTAAATTCATCTAGATTCTCCTTTATTTAAATCTATGTCCTTTACATGTTACTGCATTTAAACTTTCAAAAGTCCAATCTTCTTTTTCAAGACCTGTGCAAATTCCTATGCCTTTTTCATCTGGATTTTCAAAGTTTATACAATTTTTACATTTTGGCATTAATGCTAAATCTGAGCATGTTTCTGAGTCTATATTTATAAGTTGTTTTGTTATTCTGCATATTCCCTTTGTAGCATCTATTGTAGAAAAGTTTAAGCAATCATTATGTTTTAATTTCATTATTTTACACCCCTTCATATTCAGTTCTAGCTATAACTTCATCTTGTATTGGTTTGCCTAACTCACACCAATATTGAGTAAATCCAGCTACCCTAACCATAAGATCTCTATAATCATCTGGTGTTTTTTGAGCTGTTTTTAATACTTTTGAATCTACTACATTATATTGAATATGGAATCCACCTTTTCTTAAATACGAACGTGTAAGATCTAATAATTTCTTACTTCCTTGATCTCCTTTAACTGATGCAGGATGTAATTTCAAGTTCATTTGAGAATTTTGAACTTGTGCTTGATCCCAGCAAGTTGCTGATTCAAATAAAGCATATGTTCCATTTTTATCCGTTCCTGGATATGCTGATAATGATCCATCTGAGTAAGTAGTTCCACTCAATCTACCATCTGCAGTAGCTAGAGTAGCTGCACCTTGAGGTCCATGAGTAGATACCGATATTTGACAAGGATACATTTTTTTACCATATAAAGACTCTGCTTTTTCACATGCTTTTAATAACCATTCTTGGTAACCTTTCAAAATTTTATCTGCATAATAGTCGTTATTTCCATACTTCGGAGAATCTAAACAAGCTTTATAAATCTCATCATATTTTCCTCCATTTTCTAGCTTAACTTGATCCGCTAAAGAATAATTTCCTATTTCTAGAGCATTTTTAAATCCAAAATTATTTAAAATAGCTTCTTTTAATTCATCTAAACTATATAATTTTTTATCATATACTAAGTTTTTTATAGACGCTAAAGAATTAATCATAGTTACAGTTCCACAAGTTTCTACATTTAGCGTTGCATTATATCTATATCCCATATTTCCTATGTGCTGTCCTTTATCCAAACAATCAGGTTTTAAGAAAGAGTTTATAACTGACATATTTTGTTTTCTCCAAACATCTAATTCTATGTTGTTTGCCTTTTCTAAAACATTTATTATATGTTCATAATAGCTTGTAAATACTTCCCATAGCTCTTCATATGTTTCTAAATTTTTATTATGAGGCTTTAAAATTTGAGCTCCTGTTCTATAATCTTTTCCATTCATTAAAACAAGTTCTAGCACCTTAGGGTTTGCTATAAAATGAATTCCAGAACCTGCTGACTGGCCAGCTCCTCCAGCTATCCAATATTTTTTTTCATTCAATGTAAGTTCTTTCCAGCATCCTGGTGATGTTTCTAGGCATCCTCCTAATGCAACTGCTCTAGCTTCTTCTATTGTCATACCTTCATCTACAAATTGCTTCATCATAAAGTTTATTGAATTTACATTGTTTACCCATGCAGGATATCCTGTACCTGTCTTTGTACATTCAGCTGCCTTTAATAAGAAATCTTCTGGTAATTTTTCATCATATAATACAGTCAGAGTTGGCTGAGGCGTTTTACAACTCATCCCAGACTCTAATAATAGCATTTCTAGTTCATTAGCCCCTGATTGACCATCTTTTGTTAATCCACCTATACTTAAAGTATTGAATGTATTTCCTGATAAAACCCCACCATTTACACCTGCAGATGCGAAACAGTCTATACATGTTATCTTAATTCTATATAGCTCTAATAACTCTAAAGCTTCTTCCCTTGAAAGAATCCCTTTTTCTTTATCTTGTTCATACCAAGGGTATAAAATTTGCCCGAATCTACCTATAGACATGCCTGATATAGCATCCTCATTTACAGATGCTATATGAACAGTATATGAAAGTTGAAGTGCTTCTCTAAATGTACGAGGTTGATAATGAGCTATCCATTCTAATATATCTACAATTTCTAAGTATTCATTTTTTACATTTTCATTAGGCTCTACTTCTGCTAGATATTTCGCATGCTTAGCATAGTTTAATATCCATGTCTGTATACCCTCTATAACATGAATTACAGCTTCATAGAAATATAATCTATCCATTCCTATTAATCCATCACCATTTGCATTACCTGCAACTGTTGATCTACATTCTTTCGCCATATTTATAAGTTCATCAAATCCATATTGTAATGGATAGTAATAATTTATTATTTCTCTTCCTTGAGGAAGTGTATATCCCGAATCAAACATAGAAACTAAACTACTCATTATCTTTTCTTTAGTTTCAAATTCTAGCATCATTTTTTCATATCTAAACCCTACATCTTCTACAGATTTGCCTACCCATTCATTTGCTACTTTTAAAAGTGCTGGTATCTCTTCTTGTCTCATACCAAATTTACCAGCTATAGAAACTACATTTCCAAAACTTTTTGTTACATTTCCGCCTCCGCTTCCAAATTGAGTTAATTCATCAGCTGTACTACTAGCTATTTTCTCTGCTTCTTTAGATATTTCATCCCCTTGAGATATAAAGAAACTTTCACTTAGCCATGGCATAGGGAATGCTCCTCTATAATTCATAGTTTTTTGCATAACTAATTTTTCTCCAGGAACTATATTAGGTGTTAAGTGGGAAAATGCCTCTTTTAGTGCTTTTGCCCTCCTTACTACAGTTATTTCTCCATCAAATTCCTTCCATGCTCTATTGTACCAGTATGGAAATTCTATATCTGCTGTTGATAATGTATTATAAAATATATCTCTTAATGCTTTTGCTCTTGGCATTGGTTCTTTTTCTAGTTCTTCATGACTTGATTTCTGATTAGAGTATTGATCTGTGTTTATTCCTCTTTTGGATAAAATATCTTTTATTTTATCTTCTTTTAATTTGTCCATTAACGTCCCCCCTATATGTAAATATATAAATACTGTATTATACATTTAGACTAATAAGGTAGTGTAAAGTATACACATTTTTAAATAATGTTGATTATAAGCACAAAAAAAGTACCTTTAATAAATTAATATTAAAGATACTTTTTATATAAGCCTACATTTACTTTTTTATTAACTTTGCAACACTTTCAACGTGCATTGTATGAGGGAACATATCTACTGGCTGTATTTCTACGCACTTGTATCCTCTTTCATCCAAATATGCTAAATCTCTAGCTAATGTTGATGGATTACAAGAAACATAAACGACCTTATCAGGAGACATAGATACTATAGTATCTAAAACCTTCTCGTCACATCCTTTTCTAGGAGGGTCTACTACTACTACATTAGCAGTTTTTCCTTCACCGTACATTTTAGGAACAACCTCTTCAGCCTTACCTACATAGAATTCAACATTATCTAAATTATTTATTTGTGCATTTATTTTAGCATCTTTTATAGCATCGGCTACAATCTCTATACCATATACTTTTTTAGCTTTTTGAGCTAGGAATAAAGATATAGTACCTATACCACAATATATATCAAATACAGTATCATTCTCTTGTAAATCTGCATACTCTAAAGCTTTATTATATAAAACTTCTGTTTGTATAGGATTAACTTGGAAGAATGAAAGTGGTGATATTTCAAATACTAAATCACCTATATAATCATTTATTTTTCCTTCACCATATACTACTCTATTTTCTTTACCTAATATTACATTAGTTTTCTCTCTGTTTTCATTTACAACTAATGTTTTAAATCCTGGAACATTATCTTTTAAAACAGATGCTAGCTCACTTAAGTATGGTAATTTTTTACCATTAGCTACTAATACAACCATAACTTCTTTAGTTGTAAATCCTATTTTTGTTACTAAATGTCTTAAAACTCCTGTATGAGTCTTTTCATCATAAACACTCACATTATATGCATTTATATAAGTCTTTATAATTTTAACTATTTTATCATTTATATCGTGTTGTATAACACACTTATCCATAGGTATTATATCGTGACTTTTTTTCTTGTAAAATCCTATAATAGGTGTATTTCCTGATTTTTGTATAGGGAATTGAGCTTTGTTTCTATATCTTAGAGGTTTATCCATTCCTAGTGTTTCATGTATAATAACATCCTCTAATTTTCCGATTCTACTGATAACTTGTTTAACTTCATTAGTTTTTATATCAAGTTGTTTTTGATATTCTAGTTCTTGTATTTGACATCCTCCACAATCTTTAAGATTGTCGCTACAAACTCTATTTATTCTGAAAGGTGATTTTTCTATTATTTCTACAATATCCCCAACAGCATAATTTTTTTTAGACTTATTTATCTTAACTTTTACTTTGTCCTCTATTAATCCGCCCTCTACGAAGACTGTAAAGCCATTGTGTTTTCCTATTCCTACTCCACCTTGACCTATATCAACTATATCTACAATATACTCTTCATTTTTTGATAACATTAAGGTATCCTCCGTCCATGTATTTTAAGAAACTCCAAGATTTAATTTTACCAAAAAAATAGAGGCTTATAAAGCCCCTATATGAATAAATCTCTACTTTTATATCCTCTATACAGTTGTAAGCAAGCAAATATTAATAACATTATCCCAAATATTGGTCCTATATACACTAATTTCTCTGCCAAACTTTGAGCTACGCCACTATCTACTATAGCTTTTACAGCCCCTAAATAATCTGATTTTGCATTAAGACCATATCTTATCCATGTAAAAGATGTCATAAGTGCAACAGGCACTACACTCATAGTCATATAAAATCCCGTTATTGATCTTTTTTTTACTCCTTTTAATCCTATATATATTGGTAAGAAGAATAATACCGGTAATATAAATCCATAAAATTGTGGTGATAATGCTAAAAATAACATTGAACTAAATAAAAAACTAGTTATATACTTTCTTAAATAAGTAGTTTTTCCTTCAAAATCATATAATGATGCTTTTAAGTATCTTATATAAACTTCTATACTCGTTTCTAATTTGTTCTTGTCTTTAGATGCTTTTACTTCTTTTACTAGCTCTACACCTTTCCCATTTAATTGGTTATATTGAGTTTTAAATTTATCAGAAATTTCAATTTCAGTATATTTATTTAGTAGTTTGTCTAATTGTAATCTATATTTTTGTTTTTTATTTTCTTTTAAACTTTTATTCTTTTCTATTTCAGTATTTAATTGTTTTATTGTAGTTATTACTAAGTTTGTATTCATTTTATCCCTCCCTTTAATTATATAATACTATATCTCCCTTTACTTGTCAGAAAATTCATTCATTTTTTTGTATTATATTTAGTCAAAAACCCTACTTTAAAAGTAGGGTTTTATATTTTTTATTTCTCATCTTTTACAATTTTTTTCATGGATATACCTATACATACAAATATTGTTGCCCAAATTACACCCATAAATCCCCATGCTGCACTAGTCATAAACTTTACCCTCCTATTCTTTATGGAGTTTCTTTGTTTTATTATGCTTTACTTACTTCATTATTTTCTATCTCATCTTTATACTTAGTTTTAATTGATTTATATGATTGAATAAATCCTATTATCAATACTCCAAACACAACTATTCTACCTAAATTAACCCAAACTGCAAATTCTGGTATTTCAGCTACATAACTAGGTACAATTTTAAAGTTACCAGCTATCCAATAATCTCTTGTAAAGAATACTAAGAATGTTATTATTGTAATTGGTGTTAAGAATTGATGGAATAATCTAAAGAACCACTTAGGAACTTTCCATAATCCTCCTCTGTTCATTTCTTCTAAAGCACTATCTTTTACACACCATCCTATTACTACAATTTCTATTAACCCTAGAACTATTAATAAATAGTTACCTATCCAGTTATCAACTTCTGTAAAGTATATCAAGTTAGCACTTTGAGTTAAAATTGACTCTAACGCTATAGGTAAACCAACTATTAAGTATCCTACGAATACTATCCAAGCACCTTTCTTTCTATCTATTCCTGCATCTTCTTCTAGCAATGCAACTAGATAATTATACATAGCTATGGCAGATGTTACTCCTGCAAAGAATAATAACAAGAACCATAAAGCTCCAAATATTCCACCACCTGTCATAGTGCTAAATACATTAGGCAATGCCATAAATGCTAATCCTATACTTCCTTTTATACCTTCTGGCCCTAAGAATGCATAGGCAATAGGTATAACTGCTGTTCCACCTAATATAACTTCAGCAAACTCATTTAATGACACTGTTGCTACTGAAGCTGTTACTATATCTTCATCTGGTTGTAAGTAAGAAGCATAGTTTTGTATTATCCCCATCCCTAAAGATAATGTAAAGAATATTTGTCCAGCTGCAGCTATTGCAGATTGCCATGATAATTGACTAAAATCTGGATTCCATATATAGTTAAGCCCTGCTAGTGAGCTCCAATCAGGATTCACAGGAGAACCTAATGTTAATGATCTTATTCCTAATATGATACCAAATACGTATAACACAGGCATCATTACTTTAGCCCATGATTCTATACCTTTTTGTATCCCTTTCATTACTGCAAATGCTAAACAAAGTAATGCTATAACCCAGAATATTAGATTTTTAGGATCCTGAATATAACTTGCGAAGAATCCGCCCGGATCTCCTTTATATCCACCTGTTAGAGAATTAAATGCAAATCCTAAAGACCATCCAATGATATGATTATAATAAGAGTTAACTAATATAGTAACTCCAAATGCTATCATCCCACATAAAGAACCAACTATAATTGCTTTTTTAGGTTTCATTGCTTGTTTTGCTTGTAAATACATCATAGGCCCTAATGTACCATGGCCATGTTTACCGCCATAACGCCCTATACTCCATTCAACTAACATTACAGGTAAACCTATAACTATTAGTGCGAAGAAGTATGGTATCATAAATGCTCCTCCACCATTTGAAGCTGCTACATACGGGAACCTCCAGAAATTCCCTAGTCCAACGGCATTTCCTGCCATCGCTAATATTAGACCAATCTTTGAGCCCCAGTTTTCTCTACTTTCAGCCATTAGTCTATATCCCCCCTTTTTAAGTATAAAAATTTGATTCGCTTAATTAACTGTATTAGCAAATCAATTTAAAAGATAATTTCCTGATTATCCGATTTAACTGAATTTTCTGAATAATCAAGTTATAAAATAACCACTAAGATTTCATCATCATAAGATTTCATCCTTAGTGGTTATTTTACTAGCTTAAAAATATAGTAACACTTTACTTAATAATTTTCAAGCGATTATCATTAAATTTTCAGAAAATTTTAATTTTTCATTTTTTATTATAAAACTCTACTTGATCCTCTATATATTACACCTCTTGATGCATCTACGGTTACAACTTCTCCATCTTTAACTGTTTCAAGTATTTTACTAGCTGATACTACAACTGGCTTATCTAAATTTAAACCAACTATAGCAGCATGAGAAGTCATTCCACCATCTTCAGTTACTATCGCTCCAGCTTTTTCTATATAAGGGTTCATATCTATATCAGTCATAGTTGTAACTAATATATCTCCTTCATTGAAATCAGCACAGCTTTCACCACTCTTGATTATACGAACTTTACCTTCTGCAGTTTTAGTTCCAACACCTATACCTTGAGCTATTTCTTCACTTATAACATGAACTTTTATTAAGTTAGTAGTTCCGCTTACTCCAACTGGTACTCCTGCTGTTATAACTACTAATTCACCATTATTTATGAAGTTAGCACTTTTAGCAGCTTCTATAGAATTTTCTATAACTTCATCTGTATTTTTAGAACTCGATGACTTAACTGTGTAAACTCCCCAAGTAAGTCCTAATTGTCTCATAGCTTTTTCATTAGTAGTAGTAGCTATTATTGGACATTGTGGTCTAAACTTAGATACCATTCTTGCAGTATGTCCTGAAGAAGTTGAAGTTATTATAGCTGATGCATTTAAATCTATAGCTGTTGTACAAGTAGCATGACTTATAGCATCTGTAACTGTTGTGTTATTACTAGCGTTTTTCTTTAATAAGTTGTCATAATCTAAAGTTTCTTCAGTTCTTTTAGCTATAGATGCCATAGTTTTTACAGCTTCTACTGGATATTTACCTGCAGCAGTTTCTCCAGATAACATTATAGCATCTGTTCCATCATATATAGCATTCGCAACATCTGTTACTTCCGCTCTTGTTGGTCTTGGGTTTCTTATCATAGAATCAAGCATTTGAGTAGCAGTTATTACTGGTTTAGCTAATTCATTACATTTTCTTATCATCATTTTTTGAACTACTGGTATATCTTCTGTTGGTATTTCAACCCCTAAGTCCCCTCTAGCAACCATTATACCATCAGAAACTTTTAATATTTCATCTAAGTTGTCTACACCTTCTTGGTTTTCTATCTTAGATATTATTTGTATATCTGTAGCATTATTTCTCTCTAATATTTCTCTTATAGCTAATACATCTGATGCTTTTCTTACAAATGAAGCTGCTATAAAGTCAACATCTTGACTTATACCAAACTCTATATCACTTATATCTTTATCAGTTATAGCTGGTAGGTTTATACTAACATTCGGTACGTTTACTCCCTTATGATTTTTAACTATACCAGAGTTTTCAACTATACAAACTATATCGTCTCCATTTACTTCTTTAACTCTTAATCCAACTAATCCATCATCTATTAATATTACATTCCCTGGGTTAACGTCTTCTGCAAGACCTTTGTAACTTACTGTACATATTTCTTTAGTTCCTACAACATCTTTCATTGTTATAGTAAATGTTTGCCCTTCTTCTAATAATACTTCTGGATCAGCAAAGTTCCCTGTTCTTATTTCTGGTCCTTTAGTATCTAATAAAAGAGCTACTGGCTTTCCTAATTTTTCTCTAACCTTTTTAGCCATATCTAATCTTCCCTTATGCTCTTCATGTGATCCATGAGAGAAGTTAAATCTACACACGTTTAATCCATTTTCCACTAACTGTGTTAAAACTTCTTCTTTCTCTGATGCTGGTCCTAATGTACAAACTATTTTTGTTCTTTTCATATCCTTTAACATATATATATATTCCTCCTATATTATATAGATAGTATTTTTACCATTTCATAAGTATCTTTATCAAAGTCTCTTGTCATTGATAAAGCTTCATTTATATCCATATCAATTATCTTATTGTCTTTAATACCTACTACTCTTGCAGCTTTTCCATCTAATAAAAGTTCAACTGCTCTAACACCCATTCTACTTGCTAATATTCTGTCGAATGCTGTTGGGCTTCCACCTCTTTGAACGTGTCCTAATATAGTCACTCTTAGGTCAGCGCCTGTCTCTTTAACGATTTCCTTACCTAAGTCTTGAGCATTTCCTACTCCCTCTGCTAAGACTATAATGCTATGTCTTTTACCTCTTTTTTGAGTTGTTTTTAATTTAGTACATACATCTTCGACTTTAAACTCAATCTCTGGAACTATTATAGTTTCAGCTCCTCCTGCAAGACCTGCATATAAAGCTAAGTCTCCACAGTGTCTTCCCATAACCTCGATTATGTTAACCCTTTCATGAGAAGAAGAAGTATCTCTTATTTTACCTATTGCATCGATTATTGTATTCATTGTTGTATCAAAACCTATAGTATAATCAGTGTACGCTAAGTCATTATCTATAGTACCTGGAATACCTATAGCTGGAAAACCTAATTGACTAAGTTTTAATGCTCCATTGAAAGATCCATCTCCACCTATTACGACTAAGCAGTCAATACCAAATCTCTTTAGTACCTCTACTCCTATCGCTCTACCTTCTTCTGTTTTGAATTCTTCACATCTAGAAGACTTTAGTACAGTTCCGCCTCTATGTATAATATCACCAACAGACGATAAGTTCATTTCTTGTATATCTTCTTCTATTAAACCTTTGTATCCTCTGTTAATTCCGTATACTTTACATCCATAGTATATTGCAGATCTTACAACAGCTCTTATCGCTGCGTTCATTCCTGGAGCATCTCCCCCACTTGTCAATATCCCTATAGTTTTCATAGTGCTACCTCCTAGTTATACATTTAAATATATCAGGACATTTTATGTCCCTATATTGTTTTTTCATCCCATCAAAGTTAAAAAAATTAGAACTATTAAAATATTCATTTTCTGATATTATACCACAAGATGAACCATTTTTTTCATAATATTATTATATTATAAATTTTTTATTTTAATATCCTAATTTTTTTAATTTTATTATGCTATTTTTTTAATTTTATGCTTTCTTTTGGTAATACATGTTCTAATTCTAATAGTAAGTCATTTGAAATGCTTATATTAACACCATTCCACTTATATAACTGCTTCGTTTCTTGAGCATATAAAAATATATTTTCACTTCCAGGATATTTATTGCATATTTTACCAATATCATTCATTATCTCTTTATTACTGAAACTATCTATTTTTAAATATAAGCCTAGCTTAGACTCTACTTTAGCTGGTGAACTTTCCCTTTTATTATGGTTATATCTATTTTCTTCAAATCTTGATTTATCACTTATATCTTTTATTTCTCTAGCTATAAGTTTTGCATTTTCATCTTCTTTTATACTTAAAGTTCCTTTTATATATACTATATCATCTTCATTCAATATTTGATTATATTTTTGCAATAACTGTGGGAATATTATAACTTCTATAGCTCCATATAAATCTTCTAATTCTATGAATGCCATTAAATCATTTCTTTTAGTTGTTTTTATAGTTTTATTTGTTATCATACCACCCATTATAACTTCTCTTTCATCAAGAGCTAAATAACTTTGTGTATCCTCTTTTAAAGCATTTAATTTCCCATTATCTATTGATGTGTTTCTTTGAATCTCTTCTTCAAATTCAGCTAAAGGATGTCCGCTAACATACATACCTAATACTTCTTTTTCTAGGTTTAACCTTTCTCTTTCTTCATATTCATTTATTTTTGGAATTATACTTATATCATGAAGTTTATTATTTTCTTCTTGAGTAGAGAACGCTTCAAATAAAGATATTTGGCCTTGTATATTTTTCTTTCTATCCATAGCAATGCTATCTAATAGATTTTCATATCCTGCCATTAAGCTTGCACGATTTTCACTTATTTCATCAAATGCTCCACATTTAATTAAACTTTCTATTACTCTCTTATTCGTATCTTTAGAATCTAGCCTTTTTGCTAAATCACCAAAGTCTTTGAAGTTTCCATTTAATTCTCTTTCGTTAATTATATTGTTTATAATATTCACACCAACATTTTTAACTGCGGCTAATCCAAATCTTATATTATTGCCTTCAACTGAGAATTTAGAGAAACTTTTATTTATATCTGGCTTTAAAACTTGAATTCCTAAAGAATTACATTCTCTTGTATATTCAACAACTTTATCTGTATTTCCCATTACACTTGTTATTAAAGCTGCCATAAATTCTACTGGATAATATGCCTTTAAATATGCCGTCTGATAAGATAAAACACCATATGCCGCTGCATGAGACTTATTAAATGCATACTTTGCAAAGTCTATCATATCATCAAATATTTTATCTGCTATATCTTCTGGTACGCCATTTCTTATGCAACCTGAAATTTCAACATTTCCATTTTCATCCTCTTTACCATAAATAAAGTATCGTCTTTCTTCTTCCATTACATCCATTTTTTTCTTACCCATGGCTCTTCTAACTAAGTCACTACGTCCATAAGTATATCCTCCAAGCTCTCTAACAACTTGCATTACCTGTTCTTGGTATACTAAACATCCATAAGTAACTTCCATTATAGGTTTTAATTTTTCATGTAAATACTTTACATGATGAGGATTATTCTTATTTTCTATATACGTTGGTATAGAATCCATAGGACCTGGTCTGTATAGAGAAATTCCAGCCACTATATCTTCAAAATTATCCGGTCTTAATTGTTTCATGAAAGTTCTCATACCAGCACTTTCTAACTGGAATACTCCAAGTGTATTTCCTGATGATAATAGTTCATAAACTTTATGATCATCGTAATCCATTCTTGAAAAATCTATTTTTCTTCCATAATTTCTTTCTATTAACTCAAGAGCATCCCTTATTACTGTAAGCGTCCTTAAACCAAGGAAGTCCATCTTTAAAAGCCCTAGCTCTTCTAAGGTTGTCATCGTAAATTGAGTAGTTATTGCATCTTGATGTTTATACAATGGTACATATTCATCTACAGGATTTTTAGATATAACAACACCAGCAGCATGAGTTGATGCATGTCTTAGCATACCCTCTATTTGCTTAGATATATCTATAATTTCTTTTGTTTCCCTATCCTGTTCATATAAAGCTCTTAAATTTGGATTTGTTTCTAAAGCTTTATCTATTGTCATCCCTAATGCAAAAGGTATCTCTTTTGCTATTTTATCGACTTTATTATATGGAGTATCTAAAACTCTACCAACATCTCTTATTGCAGCTTTAGCACCCATTGTTCCAAATGTAATTATTTGTGCAACATGATCTTCTCCATATTTTCTTTTTACATAATCTATAACTTCTTCTCTTCTTTCATAACAAAAGTCTATATCTATATCGGGCATAGATACACGCTCTGGATTTAAAAATCTTTCAAATAGTAGTGAGTATTTAATTGGATCTATATCTGTTATCTTAAGTGTATATGCAACTATAGAACCCGCAGCACTACCTCTACCAGGGCCTACCATTATATTATTTTCTTTAGAGAAGTTTATAAAATCCCATGTAATAAGAAAATATTCAACGTAACCCATTCTTTCTATTACATCAAGTTCATAATTAAGCCTATCTATAACCTCTTTATTTGGAGTCCCATATCTTTCTTCTAGCCCTTTAAAGCATAGCTCCCTTAAATAGGTATCAGGTGTGTATCCACCTGGTACATCATATTGAGGAAGATGTATTGTATTAAAATCAAACTCAACATTACATTGCTCAGCTATTTTTACAGTGTTTTCTATAGCTTCAGGTGCATATGGAAATAACTCTTCCATTTCTTCTCTTGATTTAAGATAAAATTCATCACTTCCAAATCTCATACGGTTTGGGTCATTAACAGTTTTTCCCATTTGTATGCACATAAGTACATCATGTATTTTAGAATCTTCTCTATTTACATAATGAATATCATTGGTTGCTACTAATGGTATTCCTATCTCCTTTGATAACTTAACTAATCCAGAATTTACTTCCCTTTGTTCTGGTATATTGTGATCTTGTATTTCTAAATAAAAGTTATCTTTACCAAATATTTTTTGATATTGTAATGCTAACTTTTTAGCTTTTTCATAGTTTCTATCCATAAGAGCTCGTGATACGTCTCCTGCTAAACATGCTGATAATGCTATAATCCCTTCGCTATGTTGTTCAAGCTCTTGCATATCTACTCTAGGTTTATAATAAAATCCTTCAATATATGATGTAGATACCATTTTTATTAGATTTTTATATCCGTTCATATTTTTAGCTAATAAAACTAGATGTCCTTGGTTTTTATCATAGTTAGGATCTTTATCTTTTAATGTTCTTGGTGCTGTATAAACTTCACACCCTATAATCGGCTTTATTCCTTCTTTTTTTGCTGTTTTATAAAAATCTATTACTCCAAACATGCATCCATGATCTGTTATAGCAATAGATGACATATTTAATTCTTTTGCTCTAGCCACAAGTTTCTTAACCCTTGAAAATCCGTCAAGTAAACTGTATTCGGTGTGAACATGAAGATGTGCGAAATCTTTGCTCACTAAACCACCTCCCGTCTTATCTTTTAATATTACCACAAAAACATATCATAAAACAAAATTCATACTTCTTATTTTAATCAAAATTAAAAATACTCAAAATCAGTTATATACTCTTGAGTATTTATATATATCTTTAATCTGAGTTTTTTACTATATTTTTATATCCTGTATAAGTGGAATAAAAATAACCTAAATAAACTAATATAAATATTAAGGCTGTAGCTATTGAGGATATTCCTATATTTGGTTTTCCAAACATTTTTATAAACTCAGTTATAACATATATTGCAACTACAGAATGTATAAAGGCTAAGCCTAATGGTAATGTAAAATATATAAGAGTTTGAATAAATATAGTTCTATTTATCATACTATCGGTTGCCCCTATACGTTTTAATGACTTATATCTATCTATACTGTCACTAGCCTCTGATAACTGTTGTAATGATAGTACTGCCATACTAGATATTAAAAATACTATTCCTAAGTAAATTCCTACAAATAATATAACAGTTGTCATTCCTTTATTTTCTAAATAAGCTTGCTTTTTTGTAGTTCCTAATATAAATCCATATTTAGAGTTTCCTTTTCCGTCTAAAAATGATTTAAATAATTTTGAATATTTTTCTTCTAACTTTTCTCTTGATGCCTCACTGTAATTAATATTTATGCTAGAAAAAGTATAATCTTCAAGTTCTATGCTTTTTAATAAACTATCATTTATTATTAGTGTAATCTTATTTGTATTCATTCCCGATGTGTCTAAAGCATCCGTTATTACTTTACTATTTTTTACTGTACAATTTATATTATTAATGCTTAATTTTTTATTGTATTCTAATATATTATTTAATATATCAATTACTTCATTATTGTTTGAAATTATTAATGCTTCGTTTTTATTTAGATCTATACTATCTTTCCCATCTAACTTCCTAATTTTATTATAATCAGATATTGTTATTATACTTAATCCATGAGTATCTATTGAATTTAATCGTATAGTATGCTTTTCTTTTAGATTTCCTTTAAATAGATCTCTCATTTCAACCTTGGAGTTATAAACTGTATATTCGATATATTCTTCATTTTCATCAAAATCACACCCTAGTTTTTTCATAGTTTGAGAAATACTTTTTATTTCATCACTTTCAAAAACATTCATCTTAGCGCTAGCATCAAAAGGCGTATTATTTTCTAATCCTTTTTCTAAAGCATTTTTAAAACTAATACCAGTTGATAACATGCCTATAGTTAAAAAAAGCATTAAGCATATAACTGACATAGATATAAAGTTTGTATTAATCTTATTGCTTAGTTGTTTTAATATAAATATATTTAAATTTTTGAAATATATAGATTTATTTCTTTTGATTATATTTAATCCAAATCCAGCTAATCCAAAAAATATTAAAAATGTACCTAGTACTCCTAATATTATCGATTTTATAAACAGTAAATTACCTGCATCTAGTCCAGATTTTATAACAAATATATATGCCATGATTATAAATATTGTAGCTATTATAAATGCTATTATATATACTAGATGATTTTTTAGTTTAATACTTTCATTCTTTCGTGATGCAGTTAACATATCTATAATTTTATATCTTGAAATTATAAAAGTATTAAATATTATTACAAGTACAAATATTATACTAAAATATAATACTGTCTTTAATATGGCGCTAAATGAAATTGTAAATATATATTCATTCATTGATATATCAAATAATTGAGAAGTTAAAAGCGATAATCCTTGAGAAAAAATTATTCCTAATACAATACCACTCAAAAGAGAAATCAATCCTACAAAAAATGTTTCTAATACTAATATTTTAGATATTTTTTTAGTTCCCATTCCTAAAGACATATATATGCCAAATTCTTTTTTACGTTTTTTTATTAAAAAATTATTAGCATATAATATAAGAGACCCTAGTACAAAACTTACAAACAAAGATATTATGCCAATTATTGTTATAACGGTATCCATTAACCCTAAATCACTTTTTCCGATTTCTATTATAGCTTTTTGTGACTCTATGGAATTGAAACTATAAAATATACAAACAGATAGAGTCAATGTTAAAAAATATATTGTATAGTCTTTAAAACTTTTTTTAACATTGTTTAAAGCTATTTTAGAATACATTGTTATCGTCACCTCCTAATAATGTAACCACATCCATTATTCTATTAAAAAATTCTTTTCTACTATCATTACCTTTTATTAGCTCATTGAAAATATTCCCATCTTTTATAAACAAAATTCTACTTGCATAACTTGCCGTAAAAGCATCATGTGTAACCATAAGTATCGTTGCTTTTAAATCTATATTTAATTTTTCAAATCGATCTAACAACATTCTAGAAGATCTAGAATCTAACGCTCCTGTAGGTTCATCCGCCAATATTAAAGATGGATTTTTAATTATAGCTCTTGATGCTGCTACTCTTTGTTTTTGTCCTCCTGATATTTGATATGGATATTTATTAAGTACTTCATAAATTCCTAATATATTAACTACTTCCTTGATTTTTTCATCCATATCATATACATCATCTCCCTTTATAGTTAAAGCTAGTGCTATATTTTCATAACAAGTCAATGTCTCTAATAAGTTAAAATCTTGAAATATAAACCCTAATTCATTTTGCCTAAATTCATCTAATTCTCTAGATTTCAATTTAGTTATGTCTAAATCATTTATTATTATTTTTCCTGACGATACATTGTCTATTGTGGATATACAATTAAGGAGAGTAGTTTTTCCACTTCCGGAAGGCCCCATTATACCCACAAATTCCCCTTCGTCCACTCTAAAACTTATATCATCAATAGCTTTAGTTATATTTTCTTTATTCCCATAGTATTTTTCTATGTTTTCTACTTTTAGTATATTTCTCATACTTACCCTCCTTATGTTAACTTTTTTATCATTTAATTTCATAAGTATATTTTATATTTCTTATTTATAATAAACATTACACAAACTCTTATTTAAGATTACACTTTTGTAAGATAACTAGTGTCCATTAAAACTATATAATAAGTTTTTCTCACTATTTAGATAAATATAAACTTATTACATACAAAAAAGAGTTATACTTTAATATAACTCCTTCTGTTAAAAAACATATATATTTTCTATTAATTTCTTAATTTATTAGCAATTTCTTCTATTTTTCTTAGCCTATGATTTACTCCAGATTTTCCAATAGGTGGTTCTAACATTTCACCTAACTCTTTTAGCGACAGATCCTCATATTCTACTCTAAGGCTAGCTATTTCCTGTAAGTTTTCAGGTAAGCTATGTATACCTATTATTTCCTGTATAAATTTTATATTTTCCACCTGTCTAACAGCTGCATTTACAGTTTTTGACAGGTTTGCTGTTTCACAATTTACGATACGGTTAACATTATTTCTCATAGCTTTTACTATCTTAGTACTTTGTAAACTTAACAAAGCATTATGAGCACCTATTATGCTTAATAAATCTGATATTTGTTCACTTTCTTTTAAATATACAACGTAATTATTTTTTCTAGCTACTATTTTACAATTAAATCCAATAGAATTAATTAATTCTTTCAAAGACTCAGCGAAATCTTCATTATTTGTCACAAATTCCATGTGATAGTTTTTGCCTGGATCACTTATTGATCCTCCACCTAAAAATGCACCTCTTATAAATGCCCTTTTACATTCATCATGCACTATAAGATTTGTTGGAACTTTATTTAAAGTGTAAAACCCGTCTCCTGGTGCTAATATTCCTAGTTCTTTTATAAGCTTTTCTGCTCCCATTTCACTTGTTACCATTAAAACATAACTATTATTTCTTTTTAACATTTGGTTTTTATTAACTGAAATAGTTGTATTTATACCAAAATTTTGTTTTAATAGCTTAAATATCTTACGAGCTATTGAATTTAATTCTGTCGTGATCTTTAAATTTAATTTTTTATAACCTACAATTTGTATACTTCCTGCTAATCTTACTAAAGCTGCTAATTCTGTTATATTGCAGCAAGGGTTATCTGATGTAATCCTCGCTAGTTCATTTTTTGTTTCAGCCGAAAAAGACATGTGCATCACCTATAAACTAGTTCTTTTTTAATCTTTTTTTTATTTCTTGTAGAGCTACCTTTATTATTTCTTTCTCGTCATCATACCTGGCTAAGTCTACAACTCTGTCTAAATGTATAAACTTTGCATCAATAAATCCTTCCTCTTTTTGAGGCACCGTATCCATACTTCTAGCCTGCATAAGATACCAGAAAACAGTCTTATGAACTGCTCTATTTTCATCCCAGTTTTCTTTAAAGGTATAATGAATTTCACCCAAATATTTTAATATATCCGCTTTTACTCCTGTTTCTTCTAGCACTTCTCTTAGTGCTGCTTCTTGCCTATTTTCTCCTTCTTCTACCTTTCCTTTTGGTAAAACCCAATCTCCATTGAATTTTCTAAGCAAAAGTATAGCATTGCCAAACAGTACTACACCACCGGCACTAACCTCTTCTCTCATAGATGTTCACTCCTTAAAACTAACATAATAATAAGGATTTCTACATAAACCTTTAAAATCCTTTTTTACTTGCCTGTGTCATTTTTATGACGTAGTGCCAAATCAACAACTACACTCGATATATGATTTGCATCATGCCTAATATAGTTATTTTTTATTTCTATCAAATTCTCTTCTATAGCTTTTACCCCCATACTTTTTAAACATTCCTTTTGATCTTTATCTAATAATACTTGTGTAGCACCATCATTTTGATATATTTCAAATATATCTTTAGGTAATACTTCATTATTAGCAATCACATAATCAAGTATGTTTTCTTTAGTATGCTTTACTATAGAGTTTACATGATCTAATACATTATAATTATCTGTTTCTCCTGGCTGAGTCATTATGTTAGATATATATACTTTAGGAGCCTTAGATTTCTTTATTGCGTCTACTACTCCTTCTACCAATAAATTTGGTATTATACTTGTATATAAACTTCCTGGCCCTATAATAATTATATCAGCATTTGCAATAGAATTGATTACTTCATCCAAAGGTTTTACGTCTACTGGATCTAAGTATACCCTTTCTATAGTACTTTGTTGACTTTTTACTTCTTTAGGTATAATAGATTCTCCCTTAACCTTATTTCCATTTTTAAGTTGAGCAATTAGCTTTATATCTTCTAATGTTACAGGTAAAACTCTACCTGTTATAGCAAATATTTCACTCATTTTATATACAGCAACTTCAAAATTGCCATATAAACCATTCATGGCTGCTAAAAATAGATTTCCAAAACTTTGACCTTTTAAAGCACCTTCTGTAAATCTATATTTCATTACCTCATCCATAGTAGGTTCTATATTTGCAAGAGCTAATAGACAGTTTCTTATATCTCCTGGTGGTAACATTCCTAAGTCTTCTCTTAAAACACCAGATCCTCCTCCATCATCTGCAACTGTAACTATCGCTGTAATGTTTTGTGTATAGTGCTTTAATCCTCTTAGGAAAACTGATTGACCTGTTCCTCCTCCAATCACAACCACATTAGGCCCTAAGTCATCTTCATGCCTCATCCCATTAAATAAGCGTGATTTTTGTTTTATTACTTTTCTATATAAGAATAGAGATATTATCAGCGCAATCCATCCTGTTACCCCTATTACTATAAATACACTTGTCATTTTGTCCTCCATATTATCTCAACATAGAGTCTCTATGCTTTTTAATCACTCTATATCCTTTATTAATTAACTCATCATATATAAGATTTGATATAGTCACGGATCTATGTCTTCCTCCTGTACACCCTATACCTATTACTAAATGTTGCTTTCCTTCTTCGATATACTGAGGAACTAAGAACTGTATCATATCATTTAGCTTACTGAAAAATTCTTCACTTATGTTTGAATTCATTACATAATCCCTAACCTCTTGATCATCACCTGTTTTAGGTCTTAATTCTTCTAGATAATATGGATTTGGTAAAAATCTAACATCAAATACTAAATCACAGTCTGCTGGTATTCCATGCTTAAACCCGAATGATACTACTGATATAGTTAATTTATTATTTTCTTCACCTACACAATATATTTTTCTTATTTCATCCTTTAAATCTTTAGGCTTCATATTAGTTGTATCAATTATACAATCTGATATTTCTTTTAATGGCTCCATTATCGTTCTTTCCATTTTTATACCTTCAGGTATTTGCACATTTCTTGATAACGGATGATTTCTTCTTGTCATCTTATATCTTTTTAATAAAACATCATCTGAACAATCTAAGTATAACATTTCATACTTATAATTTTCTTTTTTTAAGTAATTTAAACTTTCATGAAGAGCTTCAAAGAATTTTCTTCCTCTTATATCTATCCCAAGCGCTACTTTATCAATGCTTGAGTTTGGTTGATAGCAAAGTTCTGCAAACTTAGTTATTAGTGCAGGGGGCAAATTGTCTACACAATAAAAGCCCATATCCTCTAAAGCTCTCATTGTTTCACTTTTTCCTGATCCTGAAAGACCTGTAACTATTACAAATTTCATATATACTCCCCCTTAATTTATAATTTAATATTTTCTACTAATGATAAATCTAGGTTAGCTTCTCTTATGTTTTTCATTGCTAACTCAAAGTTTCCTACATTTTCTGGTCTATGTGCATCTGAGCCTATAATAAATTTATTTCCTATATGTTTAATTTGCTTTAGCTGGCTTGCATTTAAGTAACTATGGCTACTATTTATTTCTAATCTAGTATCTGTATCCTTGGCTACTTTTGCAATTTCTTCAATATATACCTCACCTTTATCTCCTGGATGAGTGATTATAAATATATCATTATTTTTCATAGCATTTATTATAGCTTTAGTATTATACTCTTTTGATTTTTCATTCTTTAACACATAATTATTACAATGGTTAAGCATACTTTTTAAAGATGTTGGCGTTGATCCAAAATGATAACCAGCCATTACATAATCTAGTAGCCTAGAAACTTCATCATTTATATCTATATTACCACTTTCATCTAATATATTGCACTCCATACCTAAAAGTATATCTATATTAGAATATTTGAGATTTAATTTATCGACTTCTTCTCTCATCTTATATATATCTTTAATTTTAACTCCATAAGTTAGATGTTTATAACTATGATCAGATATACCTATTGTCTTTATTCCTTTAGATATGGCTTCTTTTACGTTATCTTCTATTGTTCCTTTGCCATGACTATACACTGTATGTGTATGATAATCCGCTAGTATTTGCATTGTTAATCCTCTCCAAGTATTTTAACTTCTTCCTCAAGCATTATTCCAAATTTTGCATTTACTGTGCTTTTTACTACATACATTAACTCTAGTAAATCTTTAGCTTTTGCATTTCCTAAGTTAACAACAAATCCACAATGCTTTTCAGATACTTGAGCACCTCTTAATGTTAATCCTCTTAGTCCACTATCTTCTATTAGCTTTCCTGCGAAATGACCCTCTGGTCTTTTGAATGTACTTCCTGCACTCGGTAAACTTAATGGTTGTTTAGTAACCCTTCTTTGTGTAAAGTCCATCATTGTAGCTTTTATTTCTTCATAATTTCCTTTTTCTAACTCTACCTCTGCTGATAGTACTATATAATCTGTTTTTGAAAGTATACTTCTTCTATACCCAAACTGCATCTCTTCATTTGTAAACTCAAATATATTTCCATCAGTGTCCATTAATTTTACTGATCTAACTATATCCTTCATTTCTCCACCATAAGCACCGGCATTCATCGCTAAAGCTCCACCAAGTGTTCCAGGTATACCAGCTGCAAACTCGAATCCTTTTAATTCTTCTCTAAGAACAGCTTTACCAACTACTGAAAGTAATGCACCTGCTTGAATTTTAACTTTATTCCCTTCTATTTCAAAATGATTGAAATTGTTAGATATTTCTATTACTACACCTCTTATTCCACCATCTTTTATTAGTAAATTTGACCCATTTCCTATAATTAAATATGGAACGTTTTCTTTTTTTATTAACTTAATTATATCACTTAATTGTTTTTCAGTTGTTGGTTTAACTAATATATCTGCAGGACCACCTACTCTAAACGATACATGTTTTTTCATAGGTTCATCTATCTTTATGTTTTCCTCATCTACTATATTTAATAAACATTTATATATATATTCCTTATTCATATATTTCCTCCTAGTTTATACTATTTATTCATTATTTATCTATATTAACTATATTATTAATTTCATCTATTTATATATAATAATGTATTAAAAAAAAAATAACAATATAAAAAGCCTTTAATATAAATTAAAAAAGCGTTGATATAACTATATCAACGCTTGAATTTTCTCTTTAATTTGTACTAGTTGCTTTTTGCTTTTTTAAATAACAATTATGATACATATAAGGAACAATTATCCCCCCGCCTACAATATTTCCCAATGTAACAACCGCTAAATTAGTTATTAACTGGGCCATTGTTACTTTAGCACCTAACATCATTCCCATTGGAATAAAAAACATATTTGCAACGCTATGCTCAAATCCACATAAAACAAATAGCATTATTGGGAACCAGCAAGCAAATATTTTTGAAATTATATCTTGTGCACCTGTAGCCATCCAAACAGATAAAACAACTATCATATTACATAGTATTGCTCTTAAAAACATTTGTGTAATTGTAAGATTTACTTTAGCTTCTGCTACACCTATAGCTTTAGTAGCAGCATCACCTGTTAACGTTGCTGAATAAAATATTACTAGAACTAATAATAATGAACCTATAAAATTTGCTATGTACACGAGTCCCCAGTTTCTAAATACTTTACCCATTGTTATTTTCTTTTCCATAACAGCTAAAGTCATTAAGTTATTTCCAGTAAATAGTTCTGCTCCACAGATTACTACTAGCATAAGTCCAACTGGGAAAATCATTGCACCTGCAAATCTTGCAAGTCCTGCATCAATTCCTCCAAGTGTTTGAGTTACTAATATGTTTCCTAATCCTCCTAAGCCTATAAAAATACCTGCAAGAATTCCTAATAAGATACAATTTTTAGCTGAGAAATCAGCTCTTTTTGTATTTACATTTACTATGGCACTTGCAATTTCCCCGGGTGTTAACATTCTTTTGTCCATAATTCCACCCCCAAATTTATTTATAGATAAGCTTGCAAAAATATTATAACACCGTTTTCCTATATTTTGGTTAAAAATCCAGTTGTATACATTAAACCTTTTTAAGATTTTATGCTATATTTAGTTTATTAATTTTAAAAAATTTGTATTTTTTTATAAAAACTATTTAACATAAGTTTAGCTGTTTATTGTATACAAACTTAGTTTTTTATTGTATAATTATCTCTGTTGTAGTTTTCGACAAAAATATTCATATAATGAATTTATATGAATTATGATATTATATTTTATATTTTAAGGAGGACTTTTATATGTCAGATAAAAAGATGCTTATGCCTGCTGAAGTTGCTGAATACACTGTTAAAGCTGGTATAAAAAAAGCTAATACACCTACAAAGCAAGTTTTAGCTTCTGCTTTCTTAGCTGGTGCTTATATAGCATTCGGTGCTTTAGGATCAATAGCTGCTGCTTATAATTTATTAGCTAATCCTGCTACTTACGGGTTAGGAAAAATGGTTGCTGGACTTATGTTCCCTGCTGGACTTATGTTTGTTTTAGTAGCTGGTGCGGACTTATTTACAGGTAATATACTTGTTACTTTAGCTGCTTTAAAGAAAAAGGTTACTTGGGGTCAAACTTTTAAAAACTGGGCTCTAGTTTGGATTGGTAACTTAGTTGGTGCAGTACTTGTTGCTTACCTTGTAAGTTTATCAGGTGTATTTGATTGGAGTAATGGATTATACGGTGGTGTTGTAGTTAAAACTGCTGTTGGTAAACTTGGATATACATGGGTTGCTGCTATAGCATCTGGTATATTATGTAACTGGATAGTTTGTGCTACTGTTTGGATGACATACGCTGCTAAAGATGTAGCTGGAAAATTATTAGCTGGATTCTTTGGTATATTCTTATTCGTATGTGCTGGATTTGAGCATAGTGTTGCAAATATGGGATACTTATTCGCTGGATTCTTCAGTAAATCTAACCCAGCATTTTTAGATGCTGCTCATAAGACTGCTGCTGATGCTGCTGTTATAAACTTACCAAATATATTTGTAAATAACTTAATACCTGTTACTATAGGTAATATATTAGGTGGAGCGGTATTTGTTGCTGGTGTTTACTACTTCATATTCCTTAACAATAAGGAAGAAAGTTCAGCTCAAGAAAAAAAAGCTGCTTAATTTATAAATAAAACTTAAATAGTTATTTCAAAAGGATGAATTATGACAATATTTCATCCTTTTTTATTTTATATTTTTGTGTAAAATAATATTTATTTAATTTGTTTCTTGACTATTTATCGCGTTTAAATTAATATTAATGTATTTATTGTATATTAATAAACAAGGAGGTCATACATTGATAGACTTATCTTTTTTTAAAGGTTCTGGCTATGAAATACTTGGTACAGCTGTGTACCTAATTAACTTTTTAGTTATTTTGAATCTTATTTTTAGAGAGAAACGTAGTATTGAAACAACGGTTGCTTGGATACTTATTTTAAGTACTATCCCAGCTGTAGGATTTATTTTATACTTTAGTTTTGGAAGAGGAATTTCTAAGGACAATATGTTTAAAATAAAAGAGGCTGAAGATAAAATAATAAAAAATAACATTTTAGATACTCATGTTAAGCTAGAATCTGCTAATGAATTTGAACCAAATGTAGCTAATCATAGAGATATGATTTATGCATTAGCTAATTCAAATAACGCTCATTTTACTGATAATAATACAATTGATATTTATCCTGAATCTAGTGAGTTTTTTGATTCCTTATTAGATGAGCTAAAAAAAGCTAAAAAATATATAAACATACAATTTTATATCTTTAAAGATGATGAAATAGGAAATAAAATTCTAGATATTCTTTTGGATAAAGTTAAAGAAGGTGTCGAAGTAAGACTTTTATATGATGCAGTAGGCAGTAGACTATTTTCTGATAAGGCTATTCTTAAATTAAAAAAGAATGGTGTAAAAGTGGGAGCATTTTTCCCTTCATTTATGAAAATTGTTAACTTTAACTTAAACTATAGAAATCATCGTAAAATAGTAGTTATAGATGGAAATGTAGGTTTTGTAGGTGGTAACAATGTTGGGGACGAATATTTAGGTAAAGATTCTAAATTCGGTAATTGGAGAGATACACATCTTAGACTCACAGGTGACTGTGTAAGAGATTTAAATATACGATTTATATTAGATTGGAGATATACTACTAAAGAGAATTTAGAGTTAGATAAGTATTTTAATGATGATTGTTGTATAACTATGCAAGCTTCATCTTCTACTTCTAATAATGTTGGTGTTCAAATAGTTTCTAGTGGTCCTGATATTACTGAATTAGATGAAATAAAATATGGATATATTAAAATGATTCAAGGTGCTAAAAAATATGTATATATACAAAGCCCTTACTTCATTCTAGATAGAACTCTTACAGATACTTTAAAAATAGCTTGTTTATCTGGTGTTGATGTAAGAATAATGATACCTTCTAAACCAGATCATCCTTTTGTTTATTGGGCATCTTGCTCATACGCTGGAGAACTGCTTAAGTTTGGAGCTAAAGTGTATACTTATGATCAAGGATCTTTCTTACATGCTAAAACAGTAGTCATGGATGATGCTATATGCTCTATAGGTACAGCTAATATGGATATAAGAAGTTTTGAGCTTAACTTCGAAGTTAATGCTTTTATGTATTCTTCTGAGGTTGCTAAAAAACAAAGATTAATATTCGAAAATGATATATTAAATTCTAAAGAAATGACTTTAGATTTATATAACTCAAGACCTACTAATATAAGGATGAAAGAATCTATTTCTAGACTTTTATCCCCTGTATTATAATAAGATATCCTTTCACTTATATATATTTAAAGTATATAGTGAAAGGATATTTTTTGTTATAAATTACTTAAATTCGTTATTGAAGCTTTTCTTTTATTTTTTATATTTTCTTCTAAATTTTCTACTATTTTAAAAGCTTGAGTTGGACATACCCTTTGGCACGCAGGACCATCTGGTGATGAAATACATAAATCACACTTATTAGCTACCATTTTTTCTACACAATACAGTTTTTCTTTATCAAAATTTTCTATTACTGCAAAATCTATAGCACCTATAGGGCATGCTAACATACATGTTTTACATCCTACACACTTCTCTTCATCTATTTTAATCACATTATTTGATTTGCTTATAGCATTATTAGGGCATACATTTAAACATGGAGCATCTTCACAATGTCTACACTGTATAGGGGCACTTACTTTATTAGTCTTTATTACTTCAAGCTTAGGGTTAAAATTTATATCATCTGGATTTTGATGAAATATATTTTCTTTAGAATGTTCTACAACACATGCTACTGTACAAGTTCTACATCCTATACATTTGTTAGGATCTGCTATTACAAAATAGTTCATATTTATTTAATCAACTCCTTCTTTATACAATATTTAGTATGTAAAAGGTCATGTGATTTTTCGCCTAATGGCTCTCCTAAATATTCATTATACATCTTTTGAATTTCTAAATTCTCATGTGATTTTCTTGTTGGTAAGCTTTCATCGTGACTATAAGTTGACTTAATTCTATTTTCATATGCTGCTAATCTATACTCTTCTAGCAATACTTTAGGCTGACCCCCGCCACTTACACATCCTACTGGACAAGTCATTACCTCTATGAAATCTAAATTTAGATTTCCAGCTTTTAATTTCTCAAGTACTGGGATTACATTTTTAAGCCCTGTTACAACTCCTACTTTTAAATTAAGATCTCCTACTTTTATTTGTTTTTCTCTAAAGCCCTCAGTTCCTCTAACTTCTACTACATCTACACTTGGTATACTTTTTTTAGTGATAAGCTCATATCCTGTTCTTATGGCAGCCTCCATAACACCACCTGTTACACCAAATATAGTACCAGCTCCACTATATTCACCTAAAGGTGATTCAAATTTCGCTTCTTTTAGATTTTTAAAGTCTACATCCATATCCTTTATTAGATAAGCTAACTCTCTAGTTGTTAAAACTATATCTACATCTTTGTACCCACTAGAATTCATTTCTTCTCTATCACATTCAAATTTTTTACAAGTGCAAGGCATAATAGATATACTACATATATTTGATGGATCTATATTATTAATTTTTGCTCCATAAGTTTTAAATACTACCCCTGCCATTTGTTGTGGAGATTTACATGAAGATAAATGATTTGTTAATTCTGGATAGTTATCTTCCATAAATTTAACCCACGCAGGACAGCATGATGTAAACATTGGTAAGTTCTCTTTGTCTGTTACCCTTTTTATTAACTCTGTACCTTCTTCCATTATAGTTAAATCTGCTGCAAAGTTTGTATCATAAACTCTATCAAATTTTAATGCTTTTAATGCAGATGCCATTTTTTCTGGTGTTAATTCTCCCAAATCATATCCAAAATCTTCACTAAGTGCCACTCTTACAGCTGGAGCACATTGGACTATAGTAAAAATATTTGGATCTTGTAGTGCTTTTTTAACCTTATCTACATCACATTTATTGTATGCTGCAAACATAGGCTCTTTTATAATTGCTGGAATTTTTCTTTCACTTCTTTTATTATCCACAAATTCAATACTTTCATCTATTATAGATGCATACGACTTGCATACTTGTACACACTGTCCACATATTATACACTTATCAACATTTATTTGTTGTGGTTTTCCCTGAGCTCCTTCAATTGCATCCACAGGACAGACTTTAATACATTCTCTACATCCTGTGCACAAATCTTTATCTATATCAACTATCATAAACGCTCCCCCTTAACTTATTTTATTTATTCGCCATTAGTAAACTTGCTGCTGCTTTTCTATTTTTAGCTTTTTTATCATCCATAGGTGTAACTAGTTTTAGGGCTTGTTGTGGACATGCGTTTACACAAGCTATTTTTTCTTTGTCCTTACATAAATCACACTTATATGCTACTTTATTGCTTTCTTTTAATGCTGTTTGCTCAACCTCTTCTCCGTCTTTATATTGAGGCAGTAAATCTATCGCTCCAAAAGGACATGCAACTAAACATGTCTTACATCCGATGCACTTTTCTTCATTAACCATCATGACATTATTATCTTTTTTAATTGCATTTACAGGACATGTATTTAAGCAAGGAGCATGCTCACATTGTCTACATTGTATTGGCATATAAAACTTTTCATCTTTAACTAAATACAGCCTAGGTATTACCGGTGTTTCTACTGTTCCAACTGTATACCCAATGTTATTCTCTTCGTTGTGAGTTGCAAAACATGCAAGTTCACAAGATCTACATCCTGTGCACTTATTTGGGTCTGCTATTACAAATGAACCTATTTGATTTTTCATATTCCCCTATTTCCCTTCTTAAAAGTATTTAATACTTCTCTTTAAACTTTAATTAATACTCTCTGAGGATTTGTATAAATATTCATTCTTTCTCCTCTTACAAAGCCTATAAGAGTTATATTTAATTTATTTGCTAGTTCTATTGATAAGTTCGTAGGTGCTGATTTTGATATGATTACAGGTATTTGCATTTGAGCTGCCTTAAGCATCATTTCTAATGAAATTCTGCCACTTACTAAAATAATTTTATCTTTCAAGTTAATACCTTCTAATATACAATGTCCTATAGCTTTATCCATTGCATTATGTCGTGCTACATCTTCACAAGTTATTACAGCCTTGTTTTGATTAAATATAGAAACACTATGTACTCCTCCGGTATCTTTAAATAATTTAGATGAATTTAAATTTTTATCCATTATTTCATATATAGTCTCTATCTCTATATTAACATTGCCATTTGATACCTTTTCACATTCTATATAGTTTAATGAATTTAAAAATATCATTTCTTTATTTAAATTTTCATGTTCTTCATTAGATATTTCTACATTTACTATTGATTCTAACTCATTGATTTCTATCTTTTTAATATTATTTTTATTTTTTATATAACCTTTAGTTGCTAAAAAGCCGACTATTAGCGGTTTTATATCTCTTGGTGTACATAAAAACGTGCTATGATAGTTTTTATTTAATATAAGGCTAAGTGGGTATTCTCCTATTATATCTTCTTCTATATGCTTTAAATTTTCTTTTTCTATTTTAATAATTGACTTCTTATATAAATCCTCATATTTATAATGAGTTAAAATATTTTTCTGATTTTCTTTTTGTAATTGTTGATTTTTAAATATAAAAGATTCTATAAATGATACTATTTTTTCTATATTATTTAAATCTAAATTTAATATACCTTCAACATTTTCATCTGTTGCTAGAGCAAGAAAAGTTCCTTTTTTAAACTTTTCATCATTGAATAAAAATTTATTATCTACTGATTTTCTATGTACTTCAATCTTAGGAAAATTATTGTTTTTGAAACCTTCTGTAAAAATAATATCAACATCATTAAATAATTTAACAATATTATCTATTCTTTCTTCTTTATTTAACAATTTCATTAATGCTATTTTTTCCTTTGATGCTAGTACAACTTCTTGTGCTCCAGCTTGTGTAAATTTATAGCTATCCTTTCCCTTTTTATCTACTTCAAATTTATGAGCATCATGCTTTAATGCACCTACTCTATAGCCTTTTTCTTTAAATTTTTTTATTAATGATTCTACCAGAGTTGTTTTTCCCATTCCTGATTTAGTAGATACTATTGATATAATGATCTTATCTGATGTTGGATATATATTTTTCATTTGTCTTATACCTTTCTAGTAGTTTCTATGTCATTTTCAATAATTTAAGCATTTTCAATAAGCATTTGTTTTCTTATTTTTATATACTCATCTTTAATAAATTGTTCTGCTTTATCTTGATCTTCTATCTTTTCAACTTTTATTGCACAATACTTATATTCCGGTGTTTTAGATATTGGATCTAAATTAGCTATTGTTAGTTCATTACATGCACCTATCCACCACTGATATGTCATATATGTAGCACCTTTATTAACTCTATCTGTCACTAATGCTCTAGTTACTACACTTCCTCTTCTTGAACTTACCCTTATAAGTTCTCCATCTTCAATACCTAAATTAGTTGCATCTTCTTCATTTATTTGAAGATACCCTGGTTCATCCTCTAGCTTAGCAAGAGCTCTACAGTTACCTGTCATAGTTCTTACAGAATAATGCCCTACTTCTCTTACCGTACATAAACTAAACGGATATTCATCATCCTCAACTTCCATAGGTGGTCTCCATTCTGTTGCAAATAAATTCGCTTTTCCACTTGGAGTTGAGAACACTTCACCTTCATATAAATACTTGGTTCCTTTATCATGTTCACCTTCATCCCTACAAGGCCATTGAACACTTCCTTGAGCTTCCATTTTTTCATATGTAGCTCCTTTAAAACTTGGGCATAAATTTCTCATTTCATCCCAAATTTCTTTAGTATTTTTATACTTCATCGAATATCCCATTGCTGTTGATATGTCACAGATTATCTGCCAATCTGTTTTAACATCACCTTTTGGTTCTACAGCTTTTCTCATTAACTGGAATCCTCTATCTGCACAAGTATAAACCCCATCATGTTCTCCCCATGAAGTAGCTGGTAAAACTACATCTGCATGAAGTGCTGTTTTATTCATAAATATATCTTGTACAATTACAAATTCTAACTCATCTAGAGTTTCCCTTACCTCTGCTGCATCTGGGTCACTTTGGACTGGATCTTCTCCAAAAATATAGTATGCTTTAAGTTTATGTTCCTTAAGTACTAGATGTGGAACCTGAGTTAAACTATAACCATTATTCGGAGATAATTTCACTCCCCAAGCATTTTCGAATTTTTCTCTTACCTTATCGTCTACTACATTTTGATAACCTGGATATACATTAGGAAGAACTCCCATATCACAAGCTCCCTGTACATTGTTTTGTCCACGAACTGGACCTATACCAACACTTTCTCTACCAAAATTACCCGTAAGAAGTGCAAGTGATGCTAATCCCTTAACAACATCTACAGCTTGGCCAAATTGAGTTACACCCATTCCATAAAGAATCATAGCATTTTTAGCCTTTGCATATTCTCTCATAGCTTTTCTAATTAAATTTGCTGGAACTTTTGTTATTTTTTCAGCATATTCAGGTGTATATTTTTTTACAATTTCTTTATATTCTTCAAATCCTACTGTATTTTGTTCAACAAATCTTTTATCATACAACTCTTCTTCTATTAATACATGTCCAAATGCATTAACTAAAATCATATTAGTTCCACCTTTTATAGGTAAATGTAAATCTGATATTCTTGCTGACTCTGTAATTCTAGGATCTGTTACTATAATTTTTGCTCCTTTTTCTTTTGCTCTTACTATTCTTCTTGCAACTATTGGATGTGAGTCTGCTCCATTATATCCAAATACAAAAAGCAAATCACTATTTTCTATTTCTGGTATAGAGTTTGACATTGCTCCATTACCTAACGAGTAAGCCAGACCGGCTACTGATGGTGCATGTCAAACACGTGCGCAATGGTCAACGTTATTTGTACCAATTGCAGCTCTCATAAATTTTTGCATTATATAGTTTGCTTCATTTCCTGGACCTCTTGCTGAACCTGTTCCCATTATGGCATCTGGTCCATATTTTTCTTTTATTTCACTCAATCTAGATGCTGTATAGCTTATTGCTTCATCCCACTCTACTTCTTCTAATTGTCCTTTTTTTCTTATCATAGGCTTTTTTAATCTAGAAGTTAAAATTTTAGGATCATTTAAAAAGTCCCATCCATAGTGTCCCTTTAGACACAAATTACCTTCATTAGTTCTTCCATTTGCGGGTTCTGCTCTTACTATTTTATTATTTTCTACTACTAAATATAGTTGACAACCAGCACCACAGTAAGGACAAACTGTTAACACTTTATTCTCCATTGACAATCCTCCCCCTCAAGTTTTTTGAGTAAATTTATTTTAAATACTTCTTGTCTATAGATGAAAAATAAATTTGTCGTTAATATAGAAGTAATCTAAAATCGCACTAAGTATTTGATTATTTTTTACAATGCTTGTCTTAAATCGACCTTATAAAAAGCCATATAAATTAATTTATATTCAATAAAAGTACTTTAAATCCCTTTAATGTTTCAGAATCTAACTATCTTTTTATTTAATATAATGTATGATTTTTCTCTATATATTTTTTTAGGTCTTCTTGAGTATTTAAGTTTATATAGATATCTTCATTAAATCCATTTTGCTTAAATTCTTCATCGTATATAACATTAGCTTTTATGTCTTGTAAATTTAAGAAGCTTTTAATTGATTTAGATTTTTCATTATAAATATATGTATATAAGTTATCTTTTAATGAATTCTTATAAAATCCATGAAAGAATTGAGTCTTACCTTTTATATTTGATATATATACACTATATTCTCTTTCTGTATTTAAGTCTTCTACTATTTTATTTTTCAGATAATTTATATAATAATCATCTATATTTGGCATGTCACAAGCTACTATATAAGAGTACTGACTTTTACTTGTGCTTAATCCCGCCAATATCCCCCCTAAAGGTCCTACATTTTTTATATCATCACAAATAATTGTATATTTACCATTTTCGTACATATCGGGTTTATTTGTTACTATTATTATCTCTTTAAAGTGTTTTTCTAGATTTTTTATAACTTTATACATTAAGCGTTCGTTATCTATAACTAGAAATTGTTTATCAAATTTCATCCTTAAACTTCTTCCTCCAGCTAGAATTATAGCTGTATTAAAAATATCCATATATATCATCCTAACTTTTTAATTTTAAGATTGCTTTTTATATTGTAAATAAAGTAATATTAAATTAGCTATCTTACGTAAATTATAATATATATTTATTGTGTTGAAATATGTTATATTTGTATAATATAATTTTATAAATAAATTTTAATATATGACTGTAATTGTGTATGACCTTAGCAAAACTTATCAAATATAACCCATTAAATATTTTGAATATTTAAATATTTTATACCATTCATAATATTTTATATATTATAATATATTTAAATACATCCTAATAATTTGATTAAATTCAGGTATTATATATCTCTATTATTTATTCATACCATTACCTATCTTTAATAATTCGTTACATTTTTTTAATCCAATTAATAAATTTAAAACCAAAGGGGGATTTTTATGTGTGATTTCATTTCATGCAATAAGAAATTATTTGAGCAATTAGATAGCTTCATTGATGCTCTTCCATCTAAAAAAGGTACTTTGATTCAAGTACTACATCATGCACAAGGTATCTTTGGATATCTACCTAAAGAAGTACAACTTTATATAGCTAAGGCTTTAGACATATCTCCTTCTAAAGTTTATGGTGTTGTAAGTTTTTATTCTTATTTTACAACGGAGCCAAGAGGAGATTATAAAATTAGTGTTTGCTTAGGTACTGTATGTTTCGTTAAAGGGGCAGATAAAATACTAGCTGAATTTGAAAAACAACTTGGTATTAAAGCAGGAGAAACTACTAGTGATCTTAAATTCTCTCTTGAGGGATTAAGATGTGTTGGTGCATGCGGACTTGCTCCAGTAGTTGTAGTAAATGGAAAGGTTTATGGACAGGTTAAGCCAGAGCAAGTTACAGAAATACTAGACCACTATAAAGATTTAGAATTAAATTGCTAAGGGGGATGTAGAATGAGTAAGATAAAATCATTTGATGAGTTAAAAAATTTAGTGTCTGAGTTAAAACCTGCTCTTGATATGAGAGAAAATCATACTAAAGAAAATCTTACTAAGAGAGAGATACTTGTTTGTGGAGGTACAGGATGTACTTCTGCAGACAGTATAAAAATAATAGAAAATCTTAGATCTGAAATTAAAAATGTAGGATTAGAAAATAGTGCCGAAGTTCATCTAACTGGTTGCTTTGGTTTCTGTGCTAAAGGTCCAATAGTTAAGGTATTCCCTGATAATGTTTTTTATGTTCAAGTAACGCCTAATGATGCTAAAGAGATTGTTAATGAGCACTTAGTTAATCATAAAGTTGTTGAGAGATTGTTATTTGAAGAACCATCTCTTGATCATAAAAAAGTTGAAAAGCATGATGATATGTCTTTTTATAAAAAACAATCTCGTGTTGCTTTAAGAAATTGCGGACATATAAACCCCGAAAATGTTAATGAATACATAGGATGCGATGGATATATAGCTTTAGGTAAATGTATTAATGAATTAACTCCAGATGAAGTTATAGCTGAGGTTAAAGCTTCAGGGCTTAGAGGTAGAGGTGGAGCTGGTTTCCCTACAGGTATAAAATGGGAGTCTACTGCTCAAACATCTCCTGGTAAAAAATATGTTGTCTGTAATGCTGATGAAGGTGACCCAGGTGCTTTCATGGATAGATCTATACTTGAAGGTGATCCTCATAGTGTATTAGAGGCTATGGCTATATGTGGTTATTCTATAGGAGCTGATACAGGATATATTTATATAAGAGCTGAATATCCCTTAGCTATTGAAAGATTAAAAACTGCTATAGCTCAAGCTGAAGAAGCTGGGGTTTTAGGTGAAAATATATTAGGAAGTAATTTTAATTTTAATATAGAACTAAAATACGGTGCAGGAGCTTTTGTTTGCGGTGAAGGTACTGCTTTAATAAACTCTATTGAAGGTAAACGTGGAGAGCCAAGAATGAAGACTTACAGTTCTTCTAAACGTGGTCTTTGGGATAAACCTACCTGCTTAAATAATGTTGAAACATTCGCTAATATACCTGCGATAATCAATAAAGGAGCTTCTTGGTTTACTGAATATGGCACTCAAGATTCTTCTGGAACTAAAGTATTTGCTCTTGGAGGAAAAATAAACAATGTTGGTCTTGTTGAAGTACCGATGGGTACTACTTTAAGAGAAATAGTTTATGAAATAGGTGGCGGTATACCTGACGGAAGAAGTTTCAAAGCTGTTCAAACTGGAGGTCCCTCTGGTGGATGTATAGCTTCAAACAATCTAGATACTCCTATTGATTTTAAATCTTTAAGTTCTATAGGTTCTATGATGGGTTCTGGAGGTATGCTTGTTCTAGATGATTCTGATTGTATGGTTGATATCTGTAAGTTTTTCTTAGAATTTACGGTTGAAGAATCTTGCGGTAAATGTACACCTTGCCGTATAGGTAATAAAAGGTTACTAGAAATGTTAGAAAAAATAACTGAAGGAAAAGGAACTGAACAAGATTTAGTTGATTTAAAAGAACTAGCAACTACAATAAAAAATACTTCTCTATGCGGACTTGGAAAATGTGCTCCTAACCCTGTTTTAAGTACTTTAAATAATTTCTATGATGAGTATTTAGCTCATGTTGTAGATAAAAAATGTCCTGCTGGTAAATGTCAATCTTTATTAGACTACGTAATAACAGATACCTGTAAGGGATGTACTAAGTGTACTAAAGTTTGTCCTGCTGGTTGCATAACTGGTAAAGTTAAAGAAAAACATGAAATAGATACTACTAAGTGCTTAAAATGTGGTGCTTGTATGGATAGCTGTAAATTCAATGCTATCATCAAACAATAATTTATTTTGGGGGGATATTAATGAGTTTAGTTAACTTAACTATAAATAGTAAACCTGTATCAGTACCAAAAGGTACTACTATACTAGAAGCCGCTAAACAAGTAAATGTTAAAATACCTAATCTTTGTCATTTAAATATGAATGAAATAAACATGGTTAACCAATGTGCATCTTGTCGTGTATGTATGGTTAGTGCCGGTAGAGGATTAGTGCCTGCTTGTGGAACTCTTGTTAAAGAAGGTATGAACGTTCAAACAAATACTAAAGAAGCTTTAAGGGCTCGTAAAAATGTTGTTCAATTATTATTATCAGATCATCCTCAAGATTGTTTATCTTGCGATAAAAATGGAAATTGTGAATTACAAGCTATAGCTGCCGATTTAGGTATTAGGGAAATAAAATTCAAAGGAGAAAAATCATGCGCTCCTAAAGATACATCATCTAAGTCTATAGTTAAAGATCACGATAAATGTATATTATGTAGAAGATGTGAAACTATGTGTAATGAAGTTCAAACTGTTGGAGTTTTATCTGGTATAAACCGTGGATTTAATACTGAAGTTGGTACATTCTTTAATGCTAGTTTGTGTGATACAGAATGTACTTACTGTGGCCAATGTGTAGCAGTTTGTCCTACAGGTGCTTTAACTGAAGTAAATAATATTCCTGTAGTTTGGAATGCTTTAGACCAAAATGAAAAAACAGTTGTAGTTCAAGTCGCTCCAGCTGTAAGAGTTGCTATTGGTGAAGAATTTGGTTTAGAACCAGGAGCTATATCTACAGGTAAAATGGTAGCTGCATTAAGAGCTTTAGGATTTAAATATGTATTTGATACAAACTTTGCAGCTGACTTGACTATATTAGAAGAAGCTTCTGAATTTTTACACAGACTTAAAGATGGAGAAAACCTTCCAATACTAACTAGCTGCTGTCCAGCTTGGATAAATTTTGTAGAAGGTAACTATCCTCAGTTATTAAATTTACCATCTAGCTGTAAATCTCCACAGGAAATGTTTGGTGCCGTGGCTAAGAACTATTTTGGATCTAAAGTTATAAATGTTGAATCTAAAGATATGTATGTTGTATCAGTAATGCCTTGTGTTGCTAAAAAATATGAATGCTCTAGAACTGAATTAGGTCAAGAAAATGTACTTGATGTAGATATATCTATAACTACTAGAGAACTTGCTAAAATGATAAAAGAAGCAGGTATAGATTTATTAAATCTTGAAGATGAATCTTTTGATAGTCCTTTAGGAGAATCAACAGGTGCTGCTGATATATTTGGTGCAACAGGCGGAGTTTTAGAAGCTGCTCTTCGTACTGCATATGAATGGGTAACTGATAAAGAATTATATGATGTTAACTTTACTCAAGTAAGAGGCCTAGAGGGCATAAAAGAAGCTAGCATAGATATAGATGGAACTATAGTTAATATATGCATAGCTAGTAGCTTAGGTAACGCTAGAAAAGTTATGGATGAAGTTGCTAATGGAAACTCTAAGTATCATATAATTGAAATAATGGCCTGTCCTGGTGGATGTGTTGCTGGTGGTGGTCAACCATATCATCACGGTGATTATGATATAGTTAAGAAAAGAGCTGCAGGACTATACGATATAGATGGAAGTAAAGAACTTCGTAAATCTCATAAAAATCCTGCAATAGTTGCTTTATATAATGAATTCTTAGGTGAACCTTATAGTGAAGCTGCTCATAAATATCTACACACTCATTACTTTGACAAGAGTATTGTTTATGAAGATGCATGTAATGAATGTACATGTTCAAAAGAAGCAGATGCTACTATATAATTAACTTATTTTGATAAATTTAAAGGATTAACTTAAATATATATTTAGGTTAATCCTTTATTATTTTTATTATTTATTTTTTGTATCTATTAAATTAGATAACTTTTTTGTAAATTCTTGAGCTGCATCATAACCCATTCCTTTTTGTCTGAAGTTCATAGCTGCAACTTCTATTACCATAGCTGTGTTTCTTCCAGGCTTAACTGGTACTACTAGTTTTTCGATATTGATATCTAATATTTCTTCATACTCTTTATCTAAACCTAATCTATCGTAATATTTATCTTCATCCCAAGATTCTAAATGTACTACTAAGTCTATTGTTTTTGTATTTTTAACTGCCCCTACTCCATATAAACTTCTAACATCTATTATACCTATACCTCTTATTTCTAAGAAATGTCTAAGTAATTCTGGAGACTGTCCTAAAAGCATACTTTCATCTAATTTTCTTATTTCAACAGCATCATCAGCTACTAATCTATGTCCTCTTTGAACTAATTCTAAAGCTGTCTCAGATTTTCCTATACTACTTTCTCCTTTTATAAGAACACCTATACCATATACATCCACTAAAACCCCATGTAGCGTTGTGTGAGGAGCCAATCTATCATCTAAATAATTAGATAATCTGTTTATAAATCTAGTCGTATTTCTTTTTGTAGTCAAAATAGGTCTTTCATACTTTTTAGCATACTTAATAACATCGGGTCTTACTTCTAAGTCCCTAGTTACTATCATTGCTGGAATTTCATGAGCAAAGAATTTATCTAAAACGTCACTTCTAGTTTCTTCATCTATATAACTAAAATAATTATATTCTGCTTTTCCTACTATCTGTATTCTATCATAAGGAAAATGTTCAAAATAACCAGCATATTGAAGACCTGGTCTGTTTATATCTTGAGAATATACATAAAAATCTTTACCTTCAGGCATATATAATGGGTATAGATCTAAATCTTTTATCATATCTCTGATTGAAACTTTATCAATTGAATTCATGTTATATTTATCCCTTTCTGAAAAAATCATACACACTTTCACAAGAAGCTTTATTCATCCCCTCTACTTCTAGTAGTTCTTCAAAAGTAGCTTTTTTTATAGCTTCAATATCTTTAAAGTGATGTAATAGCGCTTTTTTTCTTTTTTCTCCTATTCCTTGTATATCATCTAATACTGATTTTGTCAAAGATTTATTTCTTAAACTTCTGTGGTATGTTATTGCATAATTATGAACTTCTCCTTGAATGCTTGCGACAAATCTATACAAATTAGATGTTTTATCTAACTCTATCTCCTTTTCCTGGGAAATAAGTCCTTTTGTTCTATGTTTATCGTCCTTATACATTCCCCACAGAGGAATTTCTACACCATTTGCTTGTAATACTTTTTTTACAGCACTAACTTGTCCTTTTCCACCATCTAAAAGAATTAAATCTGGAAAATTGCCGTATTTTAATCTTCTCTCTACGATTTCCGCCATAGAATCATAATCATTGGGCCCTATAACAGTTTTAATTTTATATCTTCTATATTCTTTTTTATCTTTTTTTCCATCCGTAAATACAACCATCGATCCAATAGAATCCACTCCCTGTATATTTGATATATCAAATGATTCTATTCTTTTTGGTGCCCCTTCTAAGTTTAAAATTTCTTTTAATTCATCTAATGCTCCAATACTTTTTTCATACTTTCTTTTATTCAAATCTGAAAATTTTTCTAGGTATTCTATTGCATTTTTTCTTACCATTTCAACTAGGCTTTTTTTCTCTCCCTTTTGCGGTACTCTAATAGTTACCTTTTGACCTTTTTTAGCTGATAGCCATTCCTCTAAAACAAAGCTATCTTCTATTTCATCTTCTATTATTAGTTCTTTAGGTATATATTCTTGCTCCATATAAAACTGCTTTACAAATGAACCTAATATAGATGCTCTTGAACTTTCCATTACTCCTTCTAATATGAAATGTTCTCGTCCTACTATCTTTCCATTTCTTATAAAGAAAACTTGTACACATGCCTCGTCATGAGCCCTAGCCATAGCTATAATATCTTGATTTAAATCTGATGTAGTAGCATCAATCTTTTGTTTTTGCATCATTTCTTCTAGGCTTCTAATTTTATCTCTATACATAGCAGCATCTTCAAAATTAAAGTCTCTAGCACATTTATTCATTTTTTCTTTTAGAAGTTCTATGAGCTTCTCCTCTTTGCCCGATAAAAATAATATAATCTCTTCTACCATTTTATTATATTCATCTTTATTAACATTTCCAGTACAAGGTCCCACACATTTTTTTATATGCATATTTAAGCACGGCCTCATATTGTTTTTAATAGCTCTATCTATATCTATATTACAAGTCCTAATAGGATAAGTATTTCTTATAATTTCCAGGGTATCATTTACTGCTGATGTATTTGTATAAGGTCCAAAGTATTTTGCCTTATCTTTTGACACTCTCCTCACTTTTAACACACGTGGAAAGTCCTCATTTATTGTTACTTTTATATAAGGATATGTTTTATCATCTCTTAATAAAACATTATATTTAGGTCTATATTGTTTTATTAAATTACACTCTAATATTAAAGCTTCTAGCTCTGAATCTGTTATTATATATTCAAAACTTTTTATATGTTTTACCATAGAAACAACTTTAGATGAATGATTTTTAGATGACTGGAAATACTGTCTTACTCTATTTTTTAATGATATTGCTTTTCCCACGTATATAACTTGTCCATTTTTATCCTTCATTAAATAAACTCCAGGCTGAGCTGGCAGTTGCTTTAAATGTTCTTGTATATCAAACAAATTTTCACCTCCGAATTAATGATTATAATTTAATTATACCCCAAAACCAAAAAAACGAATAACCAACATAGTTTATATGTGCCGGCTATTCGCTTTATATTTTAATACTTACTTATGGTTTAATCCATTTATTTGTAGCATAAAAGTAGTTGCTGTTTCTCTTGTTTTAAGTTCTTTACTATCTTTATATTTGTCTACAAAATCTGAGCTTAATACTGCTCTATCTATTTGACCATCTTCATATAAGTTAACTTCTGCACCTGTATCCTTAACTACTTTTGTATTTATTTTTTCTAATTTAACATTAGATGCATTCCAGTAAGTAGGATTTTTTGACATTATATATTGATCTTCCATTTTCCAGCTTGTTAATGTAAATGGTCCATTATAAAGTTGATATTCTGCTCCTGTTCCATATTTTTCTCCACACTTCTCAACAAAGTCTTGTTTTTGTGGGAAGAATACTTGGAATGATGTTAATTGTGGGAAATATGGTACCGGTCTAACTAGTTTAACTTCTAGTGTATAGTCATCTAATGCTTTTACTCCTATACCTTCTAATCCTTTATCTGCAACTTCTGTTGCTCCTTTTATATCATTCATTATATAAGCATACTCAGATGCTGTTTCAGGTGTTAAAGTTCTCTTCCAAGAATATTCAAAGTCATTAGCAGTTACTGGAGTTTTATCTGACCATATCGAATTTTTTCTTAAATGGAAAGTCCAAGTTAATCCATCTTCTGAAACTTCCCATTTTTCGGCTACCCCAGGTTGAGCTTTCCCATCAGCATCTACTCTTATTAATCCTTCCATTGTAGTATTCATAACTTGGAATGACTGTTGATCTGTTGATTTACTAATATCCATAGAAGGTATATCTGCTGTAGTTGATAAGTTTAAAACTTTTTTTGGTTTATTTACATCTGCATATGTGTATGTGTAGTCTGCTCCCCAAGTATTATTAACTATCCCTGATACATAATCTTTTTCTAAGTAAGCTGAAGATTTTTGATATATTGGAGCTAAGTATGCATCTTCTAACATCATTTTTTCAGCTTCTGCATATTTCTTATATCCCTCTGCTATTGGAAGTTTTTTAGCTTCTTCTATTAATTTATTATATTCTTTATTATCATATCCTACTTGCTTTGAAAATTGATTTCCAGTTTCCATTGTAGATAAGAAAGTTAAAGGATCTGGATAATCAGCCCCCCATCCTGAAAATGATATATCAAATTTACCTTTAGTCTCTCTATCTAGCTTTTGTTTAAATGGTAAATTAGTAACCTTTACTGTTAACCCTTCTAAATCTGATAGCTCTGATTGAATAAATTCTCCAGTTCTTTTACCTAAATCATGATCGTATGTTATAATTTCCATTTCTGTTGTATCAAATCCAACTTCTTTCTTAGCTTTATCCCAAGCATCTTTAGCCCTTTCTTCATTATATGAATACCCCATTCCCTCTGTAAGATCTGCGTAATCTTTTCCATTATCTAATGCTAGTTTTAAAGGAGTAAACCTATCCATTGGATTTGATCCATTATTTAATATTACATCACAATAAGATTGTTTATCTATTGACATAGCTATTGCTGCTCTAGCATTTTCATTTTCTAGCACTTGTGCTGAAGTAGCTGTTTTAGATCCTGAACTTGTATTTCCAGATCCACTACATCCCACAAGCAAACTCGAGCCAATTAGTACTATAGTCGTCATTACTGTTAATTTTCTTTTTAAAAACATATTTATTATCCCCCTATAAATGTATTGTTTATTATACATATGACTTTTTAGTACATTTATGCATGTACTCATCTATATTTATTAATTTATATATAAAAAGCACATAGCCTGTATAGAATTGTCTATTAGTGGCTATGCGCATATTAAGTTATCTAACTATTATTTTATTATTTTATTTTTTAGTTCCTTTTCCACCATTTATTTGTAACATAAATGTAGAAGCAGATTCTCTTGTTTTAAAGTCTTTACTGTCTTTATATTTATCAACATAATCAGAAGTTAAAGCGGCTCTATCTATTTGACCATCATTATATAGATTAACCTCTGCTCCTGTTTCTTTGACTACTTTTGTATTTATTTTATTTAATTTAACATTTGCTGCATCCCAATAATTAGGGTTTTTATCCATACTAAATTGGTCTTCCATCTTCCAACTTGTTAATGTAAATGGTCCATTATATAGTTGATATTCTGCTTTTGTTCCATATTTTTCTCCACATTTTTCAACAAATGCTTGGCTTTGTGGATAGAATACTTGGAATGACATTAATTGTGGGAAATATGGTACTGGTCTGTTTAATTTAACTTCTAAAGTATAGTCATCTAATGCTTTTACCCCTACTCCATCTACACCTTTATCAGCAGCGTCTGTTGCCCCTACTATATCGTCCATTATATATGCATATTCAGATGCTGTTTCTGGATTTAAAGTTCTCTTCCAAGAATATTCAAAATCTTTAGCAGTTACTGGAGTTCCATCTGACCATGTTGAATTTTTTCTTAAATTAAAAGTCCAAGTTAACCCATCTTCTGATGCTTGCCATTTTTCTGCTACACCTGGTTTAACATTACCTTTTTCATCTATTCTTGTTAAACCTTCCATTGTACTATTTACAGTTTGGAATGATTGTTGATCAGTTGCTTTACTTATATCTAATGTAGGTATATCTGCTGATACAGCTAAGTTTAAAACTTTCTCAGGTTTATTTACATCAGCATATGTGTAAGTAAAATCTGCTCCCCAAGTATTATTTACTATTCCAGATACATAATCCTTTTCTAAATAAGAAGCTCCTTTTTGGAATAATGGAGCTAAATATGCATCATCTAACATTATTTTTTCTGCTTCAGCGTATTTCTTATAACCCTCTGCTGTTGGAAGTTTTTTAGCTTCAGCCATTAATTTATTAAACTCCTCATTAGCATATCCTACTTGATTAGCATATTGACCACCTTTTTGCATTGTTGATAAGAATGTTAATGGGTCTGGATAATCTGCTCCCCATCCTGTGAAAGAAAAATCAAAATCTCCTTTAGTTTCTCTTGCTAATTTTTGTTTAAATGGTAAATTAGTAACTTTTACTGTTAAGCCTTCTAAATCTGATAATTCACCCTGAACAAATTCACCTGTTCTTTTACCTGAGTCATGGTCAAATGTTAAAAATTCTAACTCAACTGTATCAAATCCAACTTCTTCTTTAGCTTTAGCCCATGCTTCTTTTGCAGCTTCTTCGTTATAATCATATCCTGCATCTTTAAGAAGATCTGTATAATCTTTACCTTCATTCATAGCTAGCTTTTTAGGTGTGTATGTATTTGAAGGTATAGACCCATTATTTAATATAACATCACATAAAGCTTGCTTATCTATAGCCATTGCTAGAGCAGTTCTTGCATTTTTATTTGCTAACACTTCTTCGGCAGTAGCAGCTCCGCCTCCGCCACTTGATCCTGTGCCACCACCTGAACTACTACATCCAGCTAGTAAACTTGAACTTAATAATGCTACTGTTGCCATTACTGTTATTTTTCTTTTTAAAAACATAATACTCACCCTCCCATTTTTTCTTTCTAAACAAATAAACTCATATATTTAAAATTTATTGTATAGCATTTTTGATTAAAAGTCATTTATTTTTTTTAATTTTTTGATTTTTATCTAAATAAAAAAAATTTTATAAATTTTTTTATTTTAACTTGAAATTACTTTAATATGACATTACAATTAGACTAATAAATATTTTCGAAGGCGGTGACATTATGAAACATTTTTTAACCTTACTTGCATTTGATGGGATAATTAGTACAATTTACGCCATTTTTAGCGATTTTAGTAAATATTCTTTTTTAAATTGCGCTTTTATTATAGGCATGATTTACTTTTTATTTGGTTTAATGTGTTTTGTATGGGAAAAAGGATTTTTCAACATCACCATATTCGCATTCAATAAGCTGGGACAGCAGCTACAAAAGAAAAGGGGAGTATTGTGTGATGATGCCGATATTACAATAGATGATTTTATAAATAGAGAAAATAATTTTTTCCTTACATATAATTTACTTTTCTCTGGTTTATTAATTTCGGCTATATCTATTGGCATAAGTTTTATTTCTATATCATAGATATAAAAAACTATTTTATTATTAAAAGGGGGGATTAGCGGTGTTTCGCTATGTAATGAAACGTATTATGTACATGTTTATAACACTTTTTGTTGTTATATCTGTTACTTTTTTCTTGGTAAGACTTCTTCCAGGAACTCCATTCAATGATCAAAAATTAAATGCACAACAAATTGAACAATTAGAAGCGCAATATGGACTAGATAAGCCCGTACCTGTTCAATATATAAAATACTTAACTGGTGTTTTCCAAGGTAAATTAGGTACATCTTTTAAAAATGCTAATCAAAAAGTTGAAGATATTATAAAAATACGTATAGGTCCATCTGCTATGCTTGGTGCTCAATCTTTAGTATTCGGTACTATTGTAGGTTTAGCCCTAGGAATAGTTGCTGCACTTAATCGTAATACCATCTGGGACTATCTATGTACGATTTTATCAGTTGTCGGAGTATCTGTTCCATCCTTCGTATTTGCAGCCACACTACAGCTATATATAGCAAGTAAAATGAGTCTCTTACCTATAACGTGGGGTGTTCCTTTAGGATCTGATTTTAGGTATGTGTGGACAGTATTACCGTCTTTAGCTTTATCATTCTTTACTATATCAAATGTTGCCCGTTTTACTAGAACTGAGCTAGTAGAAGTTTTAAACTCAGACTACATAGTAACTGCAAAAGCAAAAGGTTTAAGCAAGGCCACTGTTATATTAAAACATGCTCTTAGAAATGCCTTAATACCTGTTATAACTGTTTTAGGACCTCTGGCAGCTGGATTACTTACAGGTTCATTAGTTGTTGAAAAAGTCTTCGCAGTCCCTGGTATTGGTGATTTGCTAGTTAACGCTATAAATACTAATGATTTATTTGTAATATCTGGTGTAGCTATACTTTATAGTGCATTCTATATAGTAGTTATATTAATAGTAGATATTCTTTATGGCGTAATAGACCCTAGAATACGTTTAGCAGGAGGTAATTAAGATGGTTGATAAAGTGATGATTGATGGTCAAGAAGTTCAATTAACTCCTGATTTATTTAAACCTGCACTTGCAGAAACTGGAGATAATGAAGCTATTTCTAGACCTAGTTTAACTTTCTGGCAAGATGCTAGAAAAAGATTATTTAAAAATCCAGGCGCTGTTGCTGGCTTAATAATTTTAACTTGTATAGTTCTAATGGCAATATTTGCTCCTATGTTCTCTAAATTTGATTATAAAACTCAAAACATAAGACACACTAAAGTTCCACCAAATATGCCTATCGTATCTTCTCTAGGTATCATGGATGGTAAAAACTCTAATGGTGTTGATGTTTACAAAGAAAAAAATATCCAAGAAAAGTACTTGTTCGGTACAGATTCTTTAGGACGTGATATCTGGACTCGTACATGGACTGGTGCAAGAGTTTCTTTATTTATAGCTGTATTAGCAGCTGTGTTTGATTTACTAATTGGTGTTACTTACGGTGGTATCTCTGGATACTATGGTGGAAAAGTTGACCTTATCATGCAGCGTATAATAGAAATCATAACTGGTATTCCTCAGCTTGTTATAGTTACTCTATTTATAATGGTATTTGATCCAGGTATACTTTCTATATCTCTGGCGATGGCTGTATCTGGATGGACTGGTATGGCGAGGGTTGTTCGTTCTCATGTATTAAGACTTAAAAATCAAGAGTTTGTTTTAGCTTCTAAAACTTTAGGTTCTTCTGATTTTAGACTTATACTTAAACATCTTTTCCCTAACGTTATTGGTCAAATAGTTGTAATGATTATGTTCTCATTACCAAGTGCTATATTCTACGAAGCTTTCTTAAGTTTCATAGGTTTAGGTCTACAACCACCTCAAGCATCACTAGGGGTATTAATAAATGAAGGTTATCAAGCATTACAAAACTATCCATACATGATGCTTATACCATCTACTGTTGTTTGTTTATTAATATTCAGCCTTAACTTATTAGCAGATGGTTTAAGAGATGCTGTTGACCCAAAAATGCGTAATCAATAATTAGTAAGGGAGATGAATTAATTGGAAAAATTACTAGAAGTAAAAAATCTATGTGTTAACTTCGGTACTTACGGCGGGGAGGTTCAAGCTGTTAGGGGAGTTACATTTGATCTACATAAAGGAGAAACTCTAGCTATAGTTGGTGAATCAGGTTCTGGTAAATCTGTTGCCTGTAAAACTATAATGAGGATATTATCTGCTAATGGATTTATAAAAGATGGGGAAATTTTATTTGAAAATAGAGATTTAACAAAACTTAGTGAAAGGGAAATGGAGAAAGTTAGAGGTAAAGATATAGCTATGATATTCCAGGATCCAATGACTTCTCTAAACCCTACAATGACTATTGGTAAACAAATTATGGAACCAATTATAAAACATCAAGGACTTAGTAAAGAAGAAGCAAAGATAAAGGCTATAGAACTTATAAATTTAGTCGGTATATCTGAACCAGAAAAAAGATTTAAGCAGTATCCTCACCAATTTTCTGGAGGTATGAGACAACGTATCGTAATAGCAATATCATTAGCCTGTAATCCAAAGATATTGATTGCAGACGAACCTACTACTGCTCTTGATGTTACTATACAAGCTCAAATACTAGAGCTTATAAAAGACTTACAAGCTCGTACTGGTGTAGCCGTTATATTTATAACTCATGACCTTGGAGTTGTTGCTAATATGGCTGATAGGGTTGCTGTTATGTATGCTGGTAAAATTATAGAATACGGAACTTCAGATGATATATTCTATAATCCTCAACATCCATATACTTGGGGTCTTTTAGGTTCTATGCCTACTTTAGATATAGGAGATAATGATTTATACAACATACCAGGTACTCCTCCGGATTTAATGAATCCACCTAAAGGGGATGCATTCGCTCTTCGTAGTGAATTTGCTATCAAGTTAGACCATTTAGCAGAGCCTCCAATGTTTAAAGTAAGTGATACTCACTATGCTGCCACTTGGCTATTACACCCATTGGCCAATAAAGTTGAAAGACCTTTAAACATCGAAAGAAAGAAGGTGAATGCAGATGAGTAAAAAAATATTACTTGAAGTAAAAAATTTAAAACAACATTTTAAAGTTAATAGAAATACAACTGTAAAGGCTGTTGATGATGTATCTTTTCATATATATGAAGGTGAAACTTTTGGATTAGTTGGTGAATCTGGATCTGGTAAGTCTACCACTGGAAGAGCTATTATTCGTCTTTATGATCCTACTGCTGGAGAAGTTATATTTGACGGAAAAAATATATCTGCTAAAAAATTAAGTAGATCAGATAGACATCATGTTAATAAAAACATGCAAATGATATTCCAAGATCCAATGGCTTGTCTAAATCCTCGTATGACTGTAGCAGATATAATAGCAGAAGGTCTAGATATACATGGGTTATGTAAAAATAAAGAAGAAAGAACTAAAAAGGTTTATGAACTATTAAAAACTGTTGGTCTTAATGAACAACATGCAAGTAGATATCCTCATGAATTCTCTGGAGGGCAAAGACAACGTATAGGAATAGCTCGTGCATTAGCTATAGAGCCAAAGTTTATAATTGCTGATGAGCCTATATCTGCACTTGATGTATCTATTCAAGCTCAAGTTGTTAATCTCCTTAGAAAATTACAAAAGGAAAATGGTCTTACTTATTTATTTATAGCCCACGACCTTTCAATGGTAAAATATATAAGTGATAGAATAGGTGTTATGCATAGAGGTAAATTAGTTGAATTAACTACTGCTGATGAACTTTATGAAAATCCTCTACATCCTTATACAAAATCATTATTATCAGCTATACCACTTCCTGATCCAGACTATGAAAAAGGAAGAACGCGTATAAAATATGATCCTAACATGCATGACTACACTACTGAAAGTCCTGAATGGGTAGAAATAAGACCTGGCCATTTCATATATGCATCTAAAACTGAGCTAGTTCAATATGAAAAAGAACTTTCAGCAAAAGAATCTAATGCATAAATCAATTTATACAAAATAAATATTCTTTTCCTTTGAATATATATTATATGAAAATAAAAAATAGGTAGATTAGCATCTACCTATTTTTTGTATTTATATAATTACTCCTACTCCTAAAACTACTATAGAAATTATAGAAATTATTACTATCAAAGGGGTAACAAATTTCAGCCATTTATCATAAGTTACATTTACCATCGCCAAAGATGCAAGTATTAATCCTGTAGGTGTTATAAATCCTATAAGCCCTTGTCCAAATTGATAAGCACTTACTATAATATCTCTATTTACTCCAACAACATCTGCAAGAGGTGCCATTATAGGCATTGATAGCACTGCTAATCCAGAAGATGAAGAAATAAAGAATCCCAGAACTATATAAACTAAGAACATTACTGTAGAGAAAATAACTCCACTCATACTTGATACTAAGTTGCTTAAACTATTTAAAATAGTATCACTTATCATACCACCATCCATTATTATTGTAACACCACGAGCTATACCTATTATTAATGCAACACCTAATAACTCACCAGCCCCTGATACAAATTCTGAAACAAATTCTTCTTCCTTAAGTCCTGATATGAATGCTAATATAAATGTTACAAATAGGAATAGAGCTGTCATTTCTTTAAACCACCATCCCAATTCTTTAACACCATATACCATAACTACAAATGAAACCGCAAATATTATTAACATAAGTTTTCTTCCCCATGTAAATTCCGGTATTTCACCTTCATTATGAGCTTTTAAAAATTGATTTTCTAAATCTTGCTTTTGTGAGTAAATTAAAGATTGAGTTGGGTCTTTTTTAACCTTTTCAGCATATCTAACAGTATATACAACACAAACAATAAGACCTGCAACCAACATAAATAGTCTTATAGCCATACCACTTGTAAAGTCTATACCTGCTGTATTTGATGCTATAACTGTTGAAAACGGATTTACTGTTGATGCCATTGTACCCATACATGATCCTAGATATATAGCGGCTATAGCAACTAATGCATCATACCCAGCTGCTAAGAATATCGGAACAACAATTGGATAAAATGCTATAGTCTCTTCTGCCAATCCAAAAGTTGTACCTCCTATCCCTATAAGAACTGTTATTATAACTATTAACCAAGCTTCTCTACCTTTTAAGCTTCTTGATAGCGCACTTATTCCTGCTGTAAATGATCCTGTTTTGTTTATTACACCAACTATTCCACCTATTACCAATACAAATGCTATAATATCTATAGAATCATATAGGCCTTGAACTGGTGCATTTAAAAATGTAATTACTGCTTTGAATACATTAGTTTTTTCTTTTTCTAATTGTTGATAAGTACCTGGAATTGCAACAGGCTTACTTATAGATCCATCTGTGAACTTACTTAAATTAATTTTTACCCCAAGTTCATCAAGTGTTTGCTGTGTTGCTTCTTTTTCAGTAATTTCACCTGTCGCTGACTCCACCGAAAATACATTGGTCTCAGCATTATAGAGTAATTTAGCATACTTTCCTGAAGGTATAATATAGGTAAGACCTAAAACCAATAGCATAACTATAAGTGTTACAGTATACGCTGTTGGAAATGAAAACTTAAATTTCTTTTTTGATGACATTCAATCATCCCCTTTTATAAAATTTTTTTAGATACCTTACCTATTCTTCAATACTTGAGATAATCCTTCATATAAATTTATTTTTCTTTGTTTTTTGACTTAATTAAAGTATTTTTTTAAAAACATTCCAGTATAAGATCCTTCTACTTTTGAAACTTCTTCAGGTGTACCTGTAGCAACAATTTTACCACCTTTATCTCCACCTTCTGGTCCTAAATCAATTATATAGTCACAAGTTTTTATAACATCTAAATTATGCTCTATAACTACTATACTATTACCTGTATCCGCTAATCTTTGTAATACTTGAATTAATTTATCTACATCTGCTATATGAAGACCAGTTGTAGGCTCATCAAGTATATATAAAGTTTTTCCTGTAGGTCTTTTGCTTAATTCAGTAGCTAATTTTATTCTTTGTGCCTCTCCTCCTGATAATTGAGTAGATGGTTGCCCTAATTTTATATAAGAAAGTCCTACATCCATTAATGTTTCAAGCTTTCTTCTTATATTCGGTATATTTTCAAAGAAGTTAAGAGCTTCTTCTACATTCATATCCAGAACATCAGCTATAGTTTTATCCTTATATTTAACCTGTAATGTTTCTCTGTTATATCTCTCACCTTTACATACTTCACATGGTACGTATACATCTGGTAAGAAATGCATTTCTATTTTAATAATACCATCCCCCTTACAAGCCTCACATCTACCACCTTTTACGTTAAAACTAAATCTTCCTTTTTGATACCCTCTAGCTTTAGCTTCATTAGTAGATGCAAATAAATCTCTTATCATATCAAACACACCTGTATAAGTAGCTGGGTTTGATCGAGGAGTTCTTCCTATAGGGCTTTGATCTATATTTATTACTTTATCTATATTTTCTACCCCTTTAATTTCCTTATGTTTACCTGGTCTTTCTCTTAATCTATTTACCTTACTTGCTATACCTTTGTATAATATATCATTTATTAATGTACTTTTCCCTGAACCAGATACTCCTGTTATACAAGTAAATTTACCTAATGGGAATTTAACATTTATATTTTTTAAGTTATTTTCATTAGCTTTAACTATTTCAATATATTGTCCATTACCTTCTCTAGTTTCCTTTGGTATTTGAATTTGTTTTTTACCACTTAAATACTGACCTGTTATAGAGTTTGGATTTTCTAGTATTTCTTCAAGCGTACCCTGAGCTACAATTTCTCCACCGTGAACACCTGCACCTGGTCCAATATCAATAATATAATCTGCTTCTTTCATAGTATCTTCATCATGTTCTACTACTATCAAGGTGTTACCTATATTTGTTAAATGTCTTAAAGTACCGATTAATCTATCGTTATCTCTTTGATGAAGACCTATACTTGGTTCGTCAAGGACATATAAAACTCCAACTAAAGCTGATCCTATTTGAGTTGCAAGTCTTATACGCTGAGCTTCTCCTCCTGACAAAGTACCTGCTTTCCTAGATAAATTAAGATAATCTAACCCTACATCTCTTAAGAAAGATGCTCTGCCTTTTATTTCTTTTAAGATTTCATGCGCTATAAACTTTTGTTTTTCACTTAAGTTTATATTTTCTATATAACTTATTAGTTCATTAACTGAAAAGTCAGTTACATCCATTATATTTTTGTTATCAACTAGTACAGATAGTACTTCTTTTCTTAGCCTTGCTCCCTTACATTTAGGGCAAGGTTTATCTGCCATAAATTCTTCTATTTTGTCTCTAGAATACTCCGAGTTAGTTTCTCTATATCTTCTCTCTAAATTTACTATTACACCTTCAAATGGAGCTTTGTATAATCTATTCCCGCCATATTTAGATTCATATACAAATTCAACCATTACATTATCATGTCCATATAATAGCTCATTTACAAATTCCTCAGGTAAATCTTTAAATGGTGTAGATAAATCTACATTAAACTTTTCAGCTAAACTTTTTACCATTTTGCTATAATATGTATCATCATTAGTTCCAACAGATCCCCACGCTACTATAGCACCTTGTTTTATAGATAATTCACTATTTGGAACAACTAAATCTGGGTCAACTTCTTTGCTTTCACCTAATCCATTACAACTATCACAAGCTCCAAATGGACTATTAAATGAAAACATTCTTGGAGATAGTTCCTCTATACCAATACCATGTTCTGGACATGCAAATTTAGTTGAGTATAATATCTCATCTCCATCTATTATTTGTGCTATAACTAAACCGTCAGATAATTTAACAGCTGTTTCTATAGAATCAGCTAATCTTGCTTCTATTCCATCTTTAATTATAATTCTATCTACCACAACCTCAATATTATGTTTTTGGTTTTTATTTAAATCTATATCATCTGTTACCTCATAATTTTCTCCATCTACTCTAATTCTTACAAATCCTTCTTTTTTAATGTTTTCTATAACTTTTTTATGTGTACCCTTTTGGCCTCTAACAACAGGAGATAAAATTTGTAACTTTGTTCGTTCTTCAAACGCCATCATTTTATCTACAATCTCCTGTATAGTCATTTGACTTATTAATTTACTGCATGTAGGACAATGAACTTCTCCTACTCTTGCAAATAATAACCTTAAATAATCATAAATTTCAGTAACTGTACCAACTGTAGAACGTGGATTTTTAGATGTTGTTTTTTGGTCTATTGAAATAGCAGGTGATAAACCTTCTATATATTCTACGTTTGGTTTTTCCATTTGGCCTAAGAATTGTCTTGCATATGCAGATAAACTTTCTACATATCGTCTTTGGCCTTCAGCATAAATAGTATCAAATGCTAAAGAAGATTTACCCGATCCAGATAAGCCTGTAAATACAATAAACTTATCTCTAGGTATTTCTAGATCCACATTTTTTAAATTATGCTCTTTAGCTCCTTTTATTATAATTTTATTTTCCATTTATATATTAATCCTTTCCTCAAGTTGCTTAATTTTATCTCTAAGCTCTGATGCCCTTTCAAATTGTAGATTTTGTGCAGCTTCCATCATTTCAGCTTGTAGAATCTCAATATTTTCTTTTATTTCATCTATATTATCAGTTTCTTTTATTCCATATGTAGCCTCTTCATCTGCTACTTTAGTAGCTTCTATAGCATTTCTTATACCCTTTTTAATGGTAGTAGGTATAATTGAATGTTCTTCATTATAAATCATCTGAATTTCTCTTCTTCTTTTAGTCTCTTCTATCGCACTTTCCATAGATCTAGTCACTTTATCTGCATACATTATAACCCTACCTTCTGAGTTTCTAGCTGCACGACCTATAGTTTGTATTAATGAAGTTTCGGAACGAAGGAAACCTTCTTTATCTGCGTCTAATATAGCTACTAAAGAAACCTCTGGTATATCTAATCCTTCTCTAAGTAAGTTTATACCTACTAATACATCAAATTTACCAAGCCTTAAATCTCTTATTATTTCTACTCTCTCTAATGTATCTATATCTGAGTGTAAGTACTTAACCTTTATTCCAATCTCTTTTAGGTAATTAGTCAAATCCTCACTCATCTTTTTAGTCAATGTTGTTATTAATACTCTTTCATTTTTTTCTATAATCTTATTAATCTCTACAACTAAATTATCAATTTGATTGTTTATAGGTCTAACTTCAATTATAGGATCTAGTAATCCAGTTGGTCTTATAATTTGTTCTGCTACGGTTGTTGAATGTTGAATTTCATAAGGACCTGGAGTTGCTGTAACAAATAATATTTGATTTATATTAGATTCAAACTCTTCAAAGTTTAAAGGTCTATTATCATAAGCTGACGGAAGTCTAAATCCATTATCTATAAGAGATGATTTTCTTGACCTATCTCCAGCATACATACCTCTTACTTGTGGTACTGTAACATGCGATTCATCAACTATTATTAGATAATCATCTGGGAAGAAATCCATTAATGTATATGGCTTTTCTCCAGGCTTTCTACCCGTTATATGTCTTGAATAGTTTTCTATTCCTTGGCAAAATCCTATTTCTCTTAACATCTCAATATCATATCTAGTTCTTTGATCTATTCTTTGCGCTTCTATTAACTTATCATTTTCTTTAAAATAATTTATTCTTTCTTCTACTTCTTTTTCTATTTCAATAATCGCTTTTTCTACTCTTTCTGGAGTTGTGACATAGTGAGATGCAGGAAATATAACTATATGATTTCTTACCCCTACAATTTTTCCTGTAACATAATCAATTTCTGTTATTCTATCTATTTCATCTCCAAAAAATTCTATACGGATTGCTTTTTCATCATTGCTAGCAGGGAATATTTCTAAAATATCTCCTCTAACTCTAAAAGTACCTCTTGTAAAATTAATATCATTTCTTTCATATTGGATTTCTATTAATTTCTTTATAACTTCATCCCTATCTTTTTCCATTCCAGGCCTTAGAGATACCATAAGTTTTTTATAGTCTTCAGGATCTCCTAAACCGTAGATACATGAAACAGAGGATATTATAATAACATCATCTCTTTCTAATATAGATGCTGTTGCCGAGTGTCTTAATTTATCAATTTCATCATTTATGCTAGCATCTTTTTCTATGTATGTGTCACTATGTGCTACATATGCTTCAGGTTGATAGTAATCATAGTAACTAACAAAATATTCTACTGCATTATCTGGAAAAAATTCTTTAAACTCACTATATAGTTGAGCTGCTAAAGTTTTATTATGAGCAAGTATTAATGTAGGTTTTTTAGTCTCCTGTATAATATTTGCCATTGTAAAAGTTTTACCTGATCCTGTAACCCCTAAAAGTGTAGAATACTTTTCATCATTATTTATAGCTGTAACAATGGATTTTATAGCTTCAGGTTGATCACCTGTAGGCTTAAAATCTGATTTTAAATTAAAATCCATCAATCTCACTCCTTTTTTACGAACATAGGTTCTTAATAAATATAATTATATCACATAAATTATAAATTTATTTCTAATTTGTTTATTTTTGATATTTTACCCAATATAGGTCAATTTCAACCTATATAAAATTAATGTTTTAAACAATAAAATAAAGACCTCTATGGGGGATAGAGGCCTTTTAAAATGGGGGAGATTGAGTAATTTATTTATTAAGTTTTACATTATAATTATGTCCATATATTAACTTTATATACATTTGTTTTTATTTTTTATAAAATTTTTTATAAATAAAAATCCTAGGAAAATTTCCTAGGATTAAATAGTACATAATATTTATATAAATGAAAAAATCATTTATAATCTATAATTTATTTTATAAATAAAAAAAGATTACGTGGCTACGTCTTACTCTCCCAGGAGGTCGCCCTCCAAGTACCATCAGCGCTAAAGAGCTTAACTTCTGTGTTCGGAATGGGAACAGGTGTATCCTCTTTGCTATAATAACCACATAATCTTTATTTTTTAGAGTTAATACTCTGAAAACTGTATATCATTTAGAGATGAAAATTCATTTCATTCATGTCGCCAACGATATTCCTTCGCTCTCGCTTCAGTCATATCCGTTGCTCAAACATTTATTGGTCAAGTCCTCGACCTATTAGTATCGATAAGCTAAATACATTACTGCACTTACACCTTCGACCTATCAACCAGGTAGTCTTCCTGGGGTCTTACCCTTACGGTGGGAAATCTTATCTTGAAGTTGGCTTCGCGCTTAGATGCTTTCAGCGCTTATCCATTCCGTACATAGCTACCCAGCCATGCCCTTGGCAGAACAACTGGTACACCAGAGGTACGTCCATCCCGGTCCTCTCGTACTAAGGACAGGTCTCCTCAAATTTCCTACGCCTGCGACGGATAGGGACCGAACTGTCTCACGACGTTCTGAACCCAGCTCGCGTACCACTTTAATGGGCGAACAGCCCAACCCTTGGGACCTACTACAGCCCCAGGATGTGATGAGCCGACATCGAGGTGCCAAACCTCCCCGTCGATGTGGACTCTTGGGGGAGATAAGCCTGTTATCCCCAGGGTAGCTTTTATCCGTTGAGCGATGGCCCTTCCATGCGGTACCACCGGATCACTAAGTCCGACTTTCGTCCTTGCTCGACCTGTATGTCTTGCAATCAAGCTTCCTTTTGCCTTTGCACTCTTCGCACGATTTCCGACCGTGCTGAGGAAACCTTTGAGCGCCTCCGTTACTTTTTAGGAGGCGACCGCCCCAGTCAAACTGCCCACCTGACGGTGTCCCAAGACCTGATTCAAGGCCTATGGTTAGGATCCCAGTACTACAAGGGTGGTATCCCAAGGATGACTCCACACAAACTGGCGTTCATGCTTCATAGTCTCCCACCTATCCTGTACATGTAGTACCAAGACCCAACGTCAAGCTACAGTAAAGCTCCATGGGGTCTTTCCGTCCTGTCGCAGGTACCCGGCATCTTCACCGGGATTACAATTTCACCGAGTCTATTGTTGAGACAGTGCCCAAATCGTTACGCCTTTCGTGCGGGTCGGAACTTACCCGACAAGGAATTTCGCTACCTTAGGACCGTTATAGTTACGGCCGCCGTTTACTGGGGCTTAAGTTCACTGCTTCGGATTGCTCCTGACAGATCCCCTTAACCTTCCAGCACCGGGCAGGCGTCAGCTCCTATACATCGTCTTGCGACTTAGCAGAAACCTGTGTTTTTGGTAAACAGTCGCTTGGGCCTATTCTCTGCGGCCATCCAAAGGATGGCACCCCTTCTCCCTAAGTTACGGGGTCATTTTGCCGAGTTCCTTAACAATAGTTCTCTCGCTGGCCTTAGGATACTCTCCTCACCCACCTGTGTCGGTTTACGGTACGGGCGCCTTTAAACTCGATAGAGACTTTTCTCGACAGTGTGAAATCAGCTACTTCGCTACTAAATTTCGCTCCCCATCGTACCCCAGCATTATCTAGACGGATTTGCCTATCTAGACTGCCTCAGTACTTAGCCACACATAACCAACAGTGTGGTTAGCTTATCCTACTGTGTCATCCCATTTCTCAAACGCTTATTGGCGGTACAGGAATATCAACCTGTTGTCCATCACCTACGCCTTTCGGCCTCGGCTTAGGTCCCGACTAACCCAGGGCGGACGAACCTTCCCCTGGAAACCTTGGGTTTACGGCCCGTGGGATTCTCACCCACGTCTCGCTACTCATGCCAACATTCTCACTCGTATACTGTCCACATGTCCTTACGGTCATGCTTCAGCCTGCATACGAAGCTCCCCTACCCATCATAATGATGCCGTAGCTTCGGTAGTACGTTTTAGCCCCGGAAATTTTCGGCGCAGGATCACTCGACCAGTGAGCTATTACGCACTCTTTAAATGAGTGGCTGCTTCTAAGCCAACATCCTGGTTGTCTGTGCAATCCCACATCCTTTACCACTTAACGTACATTTAGGGACCTTAGCTGACGATCTGGGCTGTTGCCCTCTTGACTATGAATCTTATCACCCACAGTCTGACTCCCAAGTAAAAGAAAACGGCATTCGGAGTTTGATAGTCTTCGGTAAGTGCAATACCCCCTAGGACATTCAGTGCTCTACCTCCGTTTCTCTACGCTTGAGGCTAGCCCTAAAGCTATTTCGGGGAGAACCAGCTATCTCCGGGCTCGATTGGAATTTCACCGCTATCCACAAGTCATCCCCGAGCTTTTCAACGCTCGTGGGTTCGGTCCTCCACGAAATTTTACTTTCGCTTCAACCTGCTCATGGATAGGTCGCCCGGTTTCGGGTCTACGTCAAGTAACTTAGGTCGCCCATTTAAGACTCGCTTTCGCTACGGCTCCACACCTGAAGTGCTTAACCTTGCTACTTAACGTAACTCGTTGGCCCGTTCTACAAAAAGTACGCGGTCACACAAGAAATGTGCTCCCACAGCTTGTAAGTGCAGGGTTTCAGGTTCTATTTCACTCCCCTCCCGGGGTTCTTTTCACCTTTCCCTCACGGTACTATGCGCTATCGGTCACTAGGTAGTATTTAGGCTTGGAGGATGGTCCCTCCTGCTTCCCACAGGGTTTCACGTGTCCCGTGGTACTCTGGATCATGCTAGTAGCTTTCTCGTTTCAATTACAGGGCTATTACCTTCTATGGCGGAGCTTTCCAACTCTCTTCATTTACGATAGTGCATCCATGTTGCATGTCCGCAACCCCAATGAAGAAAACTTCATTGGTTTGGCCTTATCCGCGTTCGCTCGCCGCTACTTACGGAATCGAATTTCTTTCTTTTCCTCCAGGTACTTAGATGTTTCAGTTCCCCGGGTTCCCCTCATTAAGCTATGTATTCACTTAACAATACTTAGACATTACTCTAAGTGAGTTTCCTCATTCGGAAATCTTCGGATCAAAGTTTACGTGCAACTCCCCGAAGCTTATCGCAGCTTATCGCGTCCTTCATCGGCTCCTAGTGCCAAGGCATCCGCCCTGCACCCTTAATAACTTGACCAGTTATTAAAAGTTATCGCTACTGAACAAACTTCGTATTCACTCAGTTTATTCCAGTGCTTAAAGTTTGTAATTTTAAAGACTTTTCTTGTCGATGATATTTTTAGAAGTTATCTTCTTCATATATAAAATGATGTCATATCACTAAATGTTATACAGTTTTCAAAGTACTAAAGTACAATTAAGTACTAATTTTGAGGAATGAACCCTCAAAATTAAACAGTAGGTAATTCTCCTTAGAAAGGAGGTGATCCAGCCGCACCTTCCGATACGGCTACCTTGTTACGACTTCACCCCAGTTATTGGCTTCACCTTCGACGGACGCTTCCAAAAGGTTAGCTATCCGGCTTCGGGCGCCTCCAACTCCCGTGGTGTGACGGGCGGTGTGTACAAGACCCGGGAACGCATTCACCGCAGCATTCTGATCTGCGATTACTAGTAACTCCAGCTTCATGTAGGCGAGTTTCAGCCTACAATCCGAACTGAGAATGGCTTTAAGGGATTAGCTCCGCCTCACGACTTGGCCGCCCTCTGTACCACCCATTGTAGCACGTGTGTAGCCCTAAGCATAAGGGGCATGATGATTTGACGTCATCCCCACCTTCCTCCAGGTTATCCCTGGCAGTCCCTCTAGAGTGCCCAACTTAATGCTGGCAACTAAAGGCAAGGGTTGCGCTCGTTGCGGGACTTAACCCAACATCTCACGACACGAGCTGACGACAACCATGCACCACCTGTCACTTCTGTCCCCGAAGGGAAATCTCCGATTAGGGAGAGGTCAAAAGGATGTCAAGCTTAGGTAAGGTTCTTCGCGTTGCTTCGAATTAAACCACATGCTCCGCTACTTGTGCGGGTCCCCGTCAATTCCTTTGAGTTTCACTCTTGCGAGCGTACTTCCCAGGCGGAGTACTTAATGCGTTAGCTGCGCCACCGAGGGGGGTAACCCCCGACAGCTAGTACTCATCGTTTACGGCGTGGACTACCAGGGTATCTAATCCTGTTTGCTCCCCACGCTTTCGTGCCTCAGTGTCAGTTACAGTCCAGAGAGCCGCCTTCGCAACTGGTATTCCTCCTAATATCTACGCATTTCACCGCTACACTAGGAATTCTACTCTCCTCTCCTGCACTCAAGTCTCTTAGTTTCAAAAGCTTACTACGGTTGAGCCGTAGCCTTTCACTTCTGACTTAAGAAACCACCTACGCACCCTTTACGCCCAGTAATTCCGGATAACGCTAGCCCCCTACGTATTACCGCGGCTGCTGGCACGTAGTTAGCCGGGGCTTCCTCCTCAAGTACCGTCATTATCTTCCTTGAGGACAGAGCTTTACGACCCGAAGGCCTTCATCGCTCACGCGGCGTTGCTGCATCAGGCTTTCGCCCATTGTGCAATATTCCCCACTGCTGCCTCCCGTAGGAGTTTGGACCGTGTCTCAGTTCCAATGTGGCCGATCACCCTCTCAGGTCGGCTACTGATCGTCGCCTTGGTAAGCCGTTACCTTACCAACTAGCTAATCAGACGCGGGTCCATCCTGTACCGCCGGAGCTTTGATACTTCTACCATGCGATAAAAGTATGTTATCCCGTATTAGCATACCTTTCGGTATGTTATCCGTGTGTACAGGGCAGGTTACCCACGCGTTACTCACCCGTCCGCCGCTCTCTTCCGAAGAAGATCGCTCGACTTGCATGTGTTAGGCACGCCGCCAGCGTTCATCCTGAGCCAGGATCAAACTCTCAAATAAAAGTTGTCCATCGCTCAGCTAATCATTATCTGAATATCTGGCTTGGTTGTTTGTGTTTAATTCTATAAAGAATTATTTTGTTTCTATAAATTAACCTACTGTTTAATTTTCAAAGTTCATTTTTTCAACTTCCTTAGTTTAACAAATATTTCATTATTTGTCAACTACTTTTTCAAGTTGTTTTTTCTTGTTTACCCTTTTCTTAAGGACAAGTATAACTATACCATCTTAAAATAATATCGTCAATACTTTTTCTTATTTTTTTTTAGTATTTTAATAAATAAATTTATTTTTTTAAAGTATATAAACAGCTTTTTTATAGTTATTAACATTATATACAAGCTGTATGTACGCTATATACTCATTTCATTTTTTCTATACATATTTTATTATATTTATTTAATTTAATATTTTATTTATTAAAAATTAGATTTTTTGTTAGTTTAATAGAATTTTTTACATATCACATCTGCTCTATTTGATTAATTTTTATCTTCATTATTATTAATTACCTTATATAAAAAATTTAAACACATAAAAAAAGCCAGGATAAATTATCCAAGCTTAAATTTAGACATAAAAAAAGATTACGTGGCTACGTCTTACTCTCCCAGGAGGTCGCCCTCCAAGTACCATCAGCGCTAAAGAGCTTAACTTCTGTGTTCGGAATGGGAACAGGTGTATCCTCTTTGCTATAATAACCACATAATCTTTATTTTTTAGAGTTAATACTCTGAAAACTGTATATCATTTAGAGATGAAAATTCATTTCATTCATGTCGCCAACGATATTCCTTCGCTCTCGCTTCAGTCATATCCGTTGCTCAAACATTTATTGGTCAAGTCCTCGACCTATTAGTATCGATAAGCTAAATACATTACTGCACTTACACCTTCGACCTATCAACCAGGTAGTCTTCCTGGGGTCTTACCCTTACGGTGGGAAATCTTATCTTGAAGTTGGCTTCGCGCTTAGATGCTTTCAGCGCTTATCCATTCCGTACATAGCTACCCAGCCATGCCCTTGGCAGAACAACTGGTACACCAGAGGTACGTCCATCCCGGTCCTCTCGTACTAAGGACAGGTCTCCTCAAATTTCCTACGCCTGCGACGGATAGGGACCGAACTGTCTCACGACGTTCTGAACCCAGCTCGCGTACCACTTTAATGGGCGAACAGCCCAACCCTTGGGACCTACTACAGCCCCAGGATGTGATGAGCCGACATCGAGGTGCCAAACCTCCCCGTCGATGTGGACTCTTGGGGGAGATAAGCCTGTTATCCCCAGGGTAGCTTTTATCCGTTGAGCGATGGCCCTTCCATGCGGTACCACCGGATCACTAAGTCCGACTTTCGTCCTTGCTCGACCTGTATGTCTTGCAATCAAGCTTCCTTTTGCCTTTGCACTCTTCGCACGATTTCCGACCGTGCTGAGGAAACCTTTGAGCGCCTCCGTTACTTTTTAGGAGGCGACCGCCCCAGTCAAACTGCCCACCTGACGGTGTCCCAAGACCTGATTCAAGGCCTATGGTTAGGATCCCAGTACTACAAGGGTGGTATCCCAAGGATGACTCCACACAAACTGGCGTTCATGCTTCATAGTCTCCCACCTATCCTGTACATGTAGTACCAAGACCCAACGTCAAGCTACAGTAAAGCTCCATGGGGTCTTTCCGTCCTGTCGCAGGTACCCGGCATCTTCACCGGGATTACAATTTCACCGAGTCTATTGTTGAGACAGTGCCCAAATCGTTACGCCTTTCGTGCGGGTCGGAACTTACCCGACAAGGAATTTCGCTACCTTAGGACCGTTATAGTTACGGCCGCCGTTTACTGGGGCTTAAGTTCACTGCTTCGGATTGCTCCTGACAGATCCCCTTAACCTTCCAGCACCGGGCAGGCGTCAGCTCCTATACATCGTCTTGCGACTTAGCAGAAACCTGTGTTTTTGGTAAACAGTCGCTTGGGCCTATTCTCTGCGGCCATCCAAAGGATGGCACCCCTTCTCCCTAAGTTACGGGGTCATTTTGCCGAGTTCCTTAACAATAGTTCTCTCGCTGGCCTTAGGATACTCTCCTCACCCACCTGTGTCGGTTTACGGTACGGGCGCCTTTAAACTCGATAGAGACTTTTCTCGACAGTGTGAAATCAGCTACTTCGCTACTAAATTTCGCTCCCCATCGTACCCCAGCATTATCTAGACGGATTTGCCTATCTAGACTGCCTCAGTACTTAGCCACACATAACCAACAGTGTGGTTAGCTTATCCTACTGTGTCATCCCATTTCTCAAACGCTTATTGGCGGTACAGGAATATCAACCTGTTGTCCATCACCTACGCCTTTCGGCCTCGGCTTAGGTCCCGACTAACCCAGGGCGGACGAACCTTCCCCTGGAAACCTTGGGTTTACGGCCCGTGGGATTCTCACCCACGTCTCGCTACTCATGCCAACATTCTCACTCGTATACTGTCCACATGTCCTTACGGTCATGCTTCAGCCTGCATACGAAGCTCCCCTACCCATCATAATGATGCCGTAGCTTCGGTAGTACGTTTTAGCCCCGGAAATTTTCGGCGCAGGATCACTCGACCAGTGAGCTATTACGCACTCTTTAAATGAGTGGCTGCTTCTAAGCCAACATCCTGGTTGTCTGTGCAATCCCACATCCTTTACCACTTAACGTACATTTAGGGACCTTAGCTGACGATCTGGGCTGTTGCCCTCTTGACTATGAATCTTATCACCCACAGTCTGACTCCCAAGTAAAAGAAAACGGCATTCGGAGTTTGATAGTCTTCGGTAAGTGCAATACCCCCTAGGACATTCAGTGCTCTACCTCCGTTTCTCTACGCTTGAGGCTAGCCCTAAAGCTATTTCGGGGAGAACCAGCTATCTCCGGGCTCGATTGGAATTTCACCGCTATCCACAAGTCATCCCCGAGCTTTTCAACGCTCGTGGGTTCGGTCCTCCACGAAATTTTACTTTCGCTTCAACCTGCTCATGGATAGGTCGCCCGGTTTCGGGTCTACGTCAAGTAACTTAGGTCGCCCATTTAAGACTCGCTTTCGCTACGGCTCCACACCTGAAGTGCTTAACCTTGCTACTTAACGTAACTCGTTGGCCCGTTCTACAAAAAGTACGCGGTCACACAAGAAATGTGCTCCCACAGCTTGTAAGTGCAGGGTTTCAGGTTCTATTTCACTCCCCTCCCGGGGTTCTTTTCACCTTTCCCTCACGGTACTATGCGCTATCGGTCACTAGGTAGTATTTAGGCTTGGAGGATGGTCCCTCCTGCTTCCCACAGGGTTTCACGTGTCCCGTGGTACTCTGGATCATGCTAGTAGCTTTCTCGTTTCAATTACAGGGCTATTACCTTCTATGGCGGAGCTTTCCAACTCTCTTCATTTACGATAGTGCATCCATGTTGCATGTCCGCAACCCCAATGAAGAAAACTTCATTGGTTTGGCCTTATCCGCGTTCGCTCGCCGCTACTTACGGAATCGAATTTCTTTCTTTTCCTCCAGGTACTTAGATGTTTCAGTTCCCCGGGTTCCCCTCATTAAGCTATGTATTCACTTAACAATACTTAGACATTACTCTAAGTGAGTTTCCTCATTCGGAAATCTTCGGATCAAAGTTTACGTGCAACTCCCCGAAGCTTATCGCAGCTTATCGCGTCCTTCATCGGCTCCTAGTGCCAAGGCATCCGCCCTGCACCCTTAATAACTTGACCAGTTATTAAAAGTTATCGCTACTGAACAAACTTCGTATTCACTCAGTTTATTCCAGTGCTTAAAGTTTGTAATTTTAAAGACTTTTCTTGTCGATGATATTTTTAGAAGTTATCTTCTTCATATATAAAATGATGTCATATCACTAAATGTTATACAGTTTTCAAAGTACTAAAGTACAATTAAGTACTAATTTTGAGGAATGAACCCTCAAAATTAAACAGTAGGTAATTCTCCTTAGAAAGGAGGTGATCCAGCCGCACCTTCCGATACGGCTACCTTGTTACGACTTCACCCCAGTTATTGGCTTCACCTTCGACGGACGCTTCCAAAAGGTTAGCTATCCGGCTTCGGGCGCCTCCAACTCCCGTGGTGTGACGGGCGGTGTGTACAAGACCCGGGAACGCATTCACCGCAGCATTCTGATCTGCGATTACTAGTAACTCCAGCTTCATGTAGGCGAGTTTCAGCCTACAATCCGAACTGAGAATGGCTTTAAGGGATTAGCTCCGCCTCACGACTTGGCCGCCCTCTGTACCACCCATTGTAGCACGTGTGTAGCCCTAAGCATAAGGGGCATGATGATTTGACGTCATCCCCACCTTCCTCCAGGTTATCCCTGGCAGTCCCTCTAGAGTGCCCAACTTAATGCTGGCAACTAAAGGCAAGGGTTGCGCTCGTTGCGGGACTTAACCCAACATCTCACGACACGAGCTGACGACAACCATGCACCACCTGTCACTTCTGTCCCCGAAGGGAAATCTCCGATTAGGGAGAGGTCAAAAGGATGTCAAGCTTAGGTAAGGTTCTTCGCGTTGCTTCGAATTAAACCACATGCTCCGCTACTTGTGCGGGTCCCCGTCAATTCCTTTGAGTTTCACTCTTGCGAGCGTACTTCCCAGGCGGAGTACTTAATGCGTTAGCTGCGCCACCGAGGGGGGTAACCCCCGACAGCTAGTACTCATCGTTTACGGCGTGGACTACCAGGGTATCTAATCCTGTTTGCTCCCCACGCTTTCGTGCCTCAGTGTCAGTTACAGTCCAGAGAGCCGCCTTCGCAACTGGTATTCCTCCTAATATCTACGCATTTCACCGCTACACTAGGAATTCTACTCTCCTCTCCTGCACTCAAGTCTCTTAGTTTCAAAAGCTTACTACGGTTGAGCCGTAGCCTTTCACTTCTGACTTAAGAAACCACCTACGCACCCTTTACGCCCAGTAATTCCGGATAACGCTAGCCCCCTACGTATTACCGCGGCTGCTGGCACGTAGTTAGCCGGGGCTTCCTCCTCAAGTACCGTCATTATCTTCCTTGAGGACAGAGCTTTACGACCCGAAGGCCTTCATCGCTCACGCGGCGTTGCTGCATCAGGCTTTCGCCCATTGTGCAATATTCCCCACTGCTGCCTCCCGTAGGAGTTTGGACCGTGTCTCAGTTCCAATGTGGCCGATCACCCTCTCAGGTCGGCTACTGATCGTCGCCTTGGTAAGCCGTTACCTTACCAACTAGCTAATCAGACGCGGGTCCATCCTGTACCGCCGGAGCTTTGATACTTCTACCATGCGATAAAAGTATGTTATCCCGTATTAGCATACCTTTCGGTATGTTATCCGTGTGTACAGGGCAGGTTACCCACGCGTTACTCACCCGTCCGCCGCTCTCTTCCGAAGAAGATCGCTCGACTTGCATGTGTTAGGCACGCCGCCAGCGTTCATCCTGAGCCAGGATCAAACTCTCAAATAAAAGTTGTCCATCGCTCAGCTAATCATTATCTGAATATCTGGCTTGGTTGTTTGTGTTTAATTCTATAAAGAATTATATTTGTTTCTATAAATTAACCTACTGTTTAATTTTCAAAGTTCATTTTTTCAACTTCCTTAGTTTAACAAATATTTCATTATTTGTCAACTACTTTTTCAAGTTATTTTTTCTTGTTTGCCCTTTTCTTAAGGACAAGTATAACTATACTATCTTAAAATAATATCGTCAATACTTTTTCTTATTTTTTTTAGTATTTTAATAAATAAATTTATTTTTTTAAAGTATATAAACAGCTTTTTTATAGTTATTAACATTATATACAAGCTGTATGTATGCTATATACTCATTTCGCTTTTTCTATCCACATTTTATTATATTTCTTTAATTTCATATATTATTATAAAAAATTAAAGAAGTTATCTTAAATTCTAAGATAACTTCTTTCAAATTATTATAATAATTTAATATTTTGTTTATTAAAAATAAAAAAATAAATTACTATTTAACTAAAACATTTACATTAGTCTTCCTCTATTCGAGTAACCTTTATGTTCATTGTTATTATAATCTAAGTTAGCTATAACTCTTATAGAATTTCTACCTTTATTATACTTTATTTGTATATTATCAAAACATCCATCATCTGCATTGCTTCTTAAATAGTTTCTAACTAAATCCTCTCCTGATTTTATATCTACATCATTATAGATGTCAAAATAAGCAGGAGCAGCTACTTCTAAAGTTAATTTATACTTACCATCTTCTATTTTGTTTCTCATTTCATTCATATTATCCATTATTTGGCCTCCTAAATAACTATTACTTATCATTTAGGTTTTCCATATTGTATTTTTTTATAATAATTTTATTAATTCATATCTAATACATTAAATTTATAATAAATATCTATTTCAATTTGATGATTCTCTAATTGATTACCTTATATAAAAAATTTAAACACATAAAAAAGCCAGGATAAATTATCCTAGCTTAAATTTAAACATAAAAAAAGATTACGTGGCTACGTCTTACTCTCCCAGGAGGTCGCCCCCCAAGTACCATCAGCGCTAAAGAGCTTAACTTCTGTGTTCGGAATGGGAACAGGTGTATCCTCTTTGCTATAATAACCACATAATCTTCATTTTAGAGTTAATACTCTGAAAACTGTATATCATTTAGAGATGAAAATTCATTTCATTCATGTCGCCAACGATATTCCTTCGCTCTCGCTTCAGTCATATCCGTTGCTCAAACATTTATTGGTCAAGTCCTCGACCTATTAGTATCGATAAGCTAAATACATTACTGCACTTACACCTTCGACCTATCAACCAGGTAGTCTTCCTGGGGTCTTACCCTTACGGTGGGAAATCTTATCTTGAAGTTGGCTTCGCGCTTAGATGCTTTCAGCGCTTATCCATTCCGTACATAGCTACCCAGCCATGCCCTTGGCAGAACAACTGGTACACCAGAGGTACGTCCATCCCGGTCCTCTCGTACTAAGGACAGGTCTCCTCAAATTTCCTACGCCTGCGACGGATAGGGACCGAACTGTCTCACGACGTTCTGAACCCAGCTCGCGTACCACTTTAATGGGCGAACAGCCCAACCCTTGGGACCTACTACAGCCCCAGGATGTGATGAGCCGACATCGAGGTGCCAAACCTCCCCGTCGATGTGGACTCTTGGGGGAGATAAGCCTGTTATCCCCAGGGTAGCTTTTATCCGTTGAGCGATGGCCCTTCCATGCGGTACCACCGGATCACTAAGTCCGACTTTCGTCCTTGCTCGACCTGTATGTCTTGCAATCAAGCTTCCTTTTGCCTTTGCACTCTTCGCACGATTTCCGACCGTGCTGAGGAAACCTTTGAGCGCCTCCGTTACTTTTTAGGAGGCGACCGCCCCAGTCAAACTGCCCACCTGACGGTGTCCCAAGACCTGATTCAAGGCCTATGGTTAGGATCCCAGTACTACAAGGGTGGTATCCCAAGGATGACTCCACACAAACTGGCGTTCATGCTTCATAGTCTCCCACCTATCCTGTACATGTAGTACCAAGACCCAACGTCAAGCTACAGTAAAGCTCCATGGGGTCTTTCCGTCCTGTCGCAGGTACCCGGCATCTTCACCGGGATTACAATTTCACCGAGTCTATTGTTGAGACAGTGCCCAAATCGTTACGCCTTTCGTGCGGGTCGGAACTTACCCGACAAGGAATTTCGCTACCTTAGGACCGTTATAGTTACGGCCGCCGTTTACTGGGGCTTAAGTTCACTGCTTCGGATTGCTCCTGACAGATCCCCTTAACCTTCCAGCACCGGGCAGGCGTCAGCTCCTATACATCGTCTTGCGACTTAGCAGAAACCTGTGTTTTTGGTAAACAGTCGCTTGGGCCTATTCTCTGCGGCCATCCAAAGGATGGCACCCCTTCTCCCTAAGTTACGGGGTCATTTTGCCGAGTTCCTTAACAATAGTTCTCTCGCTGGCCTTAGGATACTCTCCTCACCCACCTGTGTCGGTTTACGGTACGGGCGCCTTTAAACTCGATAGAGACTTTTCTCGACAGTGTGAAATCAGCTACTTCGCTACTAAATTTCGCTCCCCATCGTACCCCAGCATTATCTAGACGGATTTGCCTATCTAGACTGCCTCAGTACTTAGCCACACATAACCAACAGTGTGGTTAGCTTATCCTACTGTGTCATCCCATTTCTCAAACGCTTATTGGCGGTACAGGAATATCAACCTGTTGTCCATCACCTACGCCTTTCGGCCTCGGCTTAGGTCCCGACTAACCCAGGGCGGACGAACCTTCCCCTGGAAACCTTGGGTTTACGGCCCGTGGGATTCTCACCCACGTCTCGCTACTCATGCCAACATTCTCACTCGTATACTGTCCACATGTCCTTACGGTCATGCTTCAGCCTGCATACGAAGCTCCCCTACCCATCATAATGATGCCGTAGCTTCGGTAGTACGTTTTAGCCCCGGAAATTTTCGGCGCAGGATCACTCGACCAGTGAGCTATTACGCACTCTTTAAATGAGTGGCTGCTTCTAAGCCAACATCCTGGTTGTCTGTGCAATCCCACATCCTTTACCACTTAACGTACATTTAGGGACCTTAGCTGACGATCTGGGCTGTTGCCCTCTTGACTATGAATCTTATCACCCACAGTCTGACTCCCAAGTAAAAGAAAACGGCATTCGGAGTTTGATAGTCTTCGGTAAGTGCAATACCCCCTAGGACATTCAGTGCTCTACCTCCGTTTCTCTACGCTTGAGGCTAGCCCTAAAGCTATTTCGGGGAGAACCAGCTATCTCCGGGCTCGATTGGAATTTCACCGCTATCCACAAGTCATCCCCGAGCTTTTCAACGCTCGTGGGTTCGGTCCTCCACGAAATTTTACTTTCGCTTCAACCTGCTCATGGATAGGTCGCCCGGTTTCGGGTCTACGTCAAGTAACTTAGGTCGCCCATTTAAGACTCGCTTTCGCTACGGCTCCACACCTGAAGTGCTTAACCTTGCTACTTAACGTAACTCGTTGGCCCGTTCTACAAAAAGTACGCGGTCACACAAGAAATGTGCTCCCACAGCTTGTAAGTGCAGGGTTTCAGGTTCTATTTCACTCCCCTCCCGGGGTTCTTTTCACCTTTCCCTCACGGTACTATGCGCTATCGGTCACTAGGTAGTATTTAGGCTTGGAGGATGGTCCCTCCTGCTTCCCACAGGGTTTCACGTGTCCCGTGGTACTCTGGATCATGCTAGTAGCTTTCTCGTTTCAATTACAGGGCTATTACCTTCTATGGCGGAGCTTTCCAACTCTCTTCATTTACGATAGTGCATCCATGTTGCATGTCCGCAACCCCAATGAAGAAAACTTCATTGGTTTGGCCTTATCCGCGTTCGCTCGCCGCTACTTACGGAATCGAATTTCTTTCTTTTCCTCCAGGTACTTAGATGTTTCAGTTCCCCGGGTTCCCCTCATTAAGCTATGTATTCACTTAACAATACTTAGACATTACTCTAAGTGAGTTTCCTCATTCGGAAATCTTCGGATCAAAGTTTACGTGCAACTCCCCGAAGCTTATCGCAGCTTATCGCGTCCTTCATCGGCTCCTAGTGCCAAGGCATCCGCCCTGCACCCTTAATAACTTGACCAGTTATTAAAAGTTATCGCTACTGAACAAACTTCGTATTCACTCAGTTTATTCCAGTGCTTAAAGTTTGTAATTTTAAAGACTTTTCTTGTCGATGATATTTTTAGAAGTTATCTTCTTCATATATAAAATGATGTCATATCACTAAATGTTATACAGTTTTCAAAGTACTAAAGTACAATTAAGTACTAATTTTGAGGAATGAACCCTCAAAATTAAACAGTAGGTAATTCTCCTTAGAAAGGAGGTGATCCAGCCGCACCTTCCGATACGGCTACCTTGTTACGACTTCACCCCAGTTATTGGCTTCACCTTCGACGGACGCTTCCAAAAGGTTAGCTATCCGGCTTCGGGCGCCTCCAACTCCCGTGGTGTGACGGGCGGTGTGTACAAGACCCGGGAACGCATTCACCGCAGCATTCTGATCTGCGATTACTAGTAACTCCAGCTTCATGTAGGCGAGTTTCAGCCTACAATCCGAACTGAGAATGGCTTTAAGGGATTAGCTCCGCCTCACGACTTGGCCGCCCTCTGTACCACCCATTGTAGCACGTGTGTAGCCCTAAGCATAAGGGGCATGATGATTTGACGTCATCCCCACCTTCCTCCAGGTTATCCCTGGCAGTCCCTCTAGAGTGCCCAACTTAATGCTGGCAACTAAAGGCAAGGGTTGCGCTCGTTGCGGGACTTAACCCAACATCTCACGACACGAGCTGACGACAACCATGCACCACCTGTCACTTCTGTCCCCGAAGGGAAATCTCCGATTAGGGAGAGGTCAAAAGGATGTCAAGCTTAGGTAAGGTTCTTCGCGTTGCTTCGAATTAAACCACATGCTCCGCTACTTGTGCGGGTCCCCGTCAATTCCTTTGAGTTTCACTCTTGCGAGCGTACTTCCCAGGCGGAGTACTTAATGCGTTAGCTGCGCCACCGAGGGGGGTAACCCCCGACAGCTAGTACTCATCGTTTACGGCGTGGACTACCAGGGTATCTAATCCTGTTTGCTCCCCACGCTTTCGTGCCTCAGTGTCAGTTACAGTCCAGAGAGCCGCCTTCGCAACTGGTATTCCTCCTAATATCTACGCATTTCACCGCTACACTAGGAATTCTACTCTCCTCTCCTGCACTCAAGTCTCTTAGTTTCAAAAGCTTACTACGGTTGAGCCGTAGCCTTTCACTTCTGACTTAAGAAACCACCTACGCACCCTTTACGCCCAGTAATTCCGGATAACGCTAGCCCCCTACGTATTACCGCGGCTGCTGGCACGTAGTTAGCCGGGGCTTCCTCCTCAAGTACCGTCATTATCTTCCTTGAGGACAGAGCTTTACGACCCGAAGGCCTTCATCGCTCACGCGGCGTTGCTGCATCAGGCTTTCGCCCATTGTGCAATATTCCCCACTGCTGCCTCCCGTAGGAGTTTGGACCGTGTCTCAGTTCCAATGTGGCCGATCACCCTCTCAGGTCGGCTACTGATCGTCGCCTTGGTAAGCCGTTACCTTACCAACTAGCTAATCAGACGCGGGTCCATCCTGTACCGCCGGAGCTTTGATACTTCTACCATGCGATAAAAGTATGTTATCCCGTATTAGCATACCTTTCGGTATGTTATCCGTGTGTACAGGGCAGGTTACCCACGCGTTACTCACCCGTCCGCCGCTCTCTTCCGAAGAAGATCGCTCGACTTGCATGTGTTAGGCACGCCGCCAGCGTTCATCCTGAGCCAGGATCAAACTCTCAAATAAAAGTTGTCCATTGCTCAGCTAATCATTATCTGAATATCTGGCTTGGTTTGTGTTTAATTCTATAAAGAATTATATTTATTTCTATAAATTAACCTACTGTTTAATTTTCAAAGTTCATTTTTTCAACTTCTCGAGTTTAACAAATCATTTTTAACTTGTCAACACTTTTTTATAAAGTTGTTTGCATTTGTGTTTGTCCGTTTCTTAAGGACAAGTAATACTATATCATCTCAATATATTATCGTCAATACTTTTTTTAAATTTATTTTATTTTTTATTTAAATATCATTTTATGTAGAATATTAATTATAAAATTCCACAATATAATATAAAGGTTTATTGCCTTATTAGTACTATTTGCAAATTAAAATTTTATGAAAGGAGACGCTATATATAATGTATAGCAGACAATATCATGAGTAACTTCAATAAGCTTAAAGATTTATATGAAGATGGGTATAGATGTATCTATCATGATTGTGTTGATAGCAACTATACTATATACTTAAAAAACTTTGATTCTGAAAACTCAGAAGTAGTCGAATTAAGTGACTCAGAAGAGTTTAATCAGTTTCAAAATTATATGAATGATTTAAAAATGTCTTAGCTCCTTAATATCAACTTAAGTATTTAGAAGTAATTTAATTTGTATTTGAGTACATTTCCTCTTCAAACCACAAAATAGAGAGTTATAAAAACTCTCTATTTTGTGGTTACAGCCTTTTTTATTAAACTTAAAAGCTCTTCTCTATTAACTTCTAATTGTAATTGTCTTTTATTTTCCTTATATTCTTGAAAGTTAACAACTTTACTTCTAGGTTTTTTCATTTTAATCACTTCCTATTTAACATTATTAACTTATGTATAATAATTCTATACACTTTCTCTATATCCTTCTATTTATAATACAAAATTTCTTAAATAAATCCATTTTTTAAGATAAATTCCTTTTTTTTATTCCACAATTCAACATTTAAATTTAGCATTAAATTTTATTACATGTATTATTTTATTGTATAATATATTTAAAATAAATATAGGGGTGATTATATGAATATATTAGAAAATGAAAATTTAATAGTAGAATCTAAAAATTTTGGTGCCGAAATTACTAGAATTTTTTCTAAAAAAGCTAATAAAGAGATATTATGGAATGGTGATTCTAAGTTTTGGGGTAGACATTCACCGATACTATTTCCTCTTGTAGGAAGACTTAAAGATAATGAAACTCTTATAGAAAATGATTTATATCACATGTCTCAACATGGTTTTGCTAGAGATATGTTTTTTGATATATTAAATTCAACTCAGGATTCTATTACTTATAAGTTGAGTTCCAATAAAGATTCTAAAAAACTTTATCCTTATAGCTTTGAGCTTTTAATAAAATACACTCTAAAGAATGCTTCTTTAGAAGTCGAATGGACAGTAATTAATGCTGATGATAAAAGTATCTTCTTCTCTATAGGCGCTCATCCTGCGTTTAACCTTAATTTCAATGAATGTAACAGTATTTCTGACTATGTTATTGAATTTAAACATAGGGACAACGTCAGTAAAATTTCATTAGATGGACCGTATTCTAGCAAAGTTAACGATATAGGTAATATTAATAATTTGTCTTTAAATAATGAGTTATTTATAAACGATGCATTAATTTACACTAATATAGATGAAATATCGTTAAAATCTAGCAAAAGTAATGAATGTGTCACTGTTAAATTTAAAGACTTTCCTCTTGTAGGTATTTGGACACCTTATTATAAAGATACAAAAACAACTGCTCCATTTATTTGTATTGAACCTTGGTACGGGCTTGCAGATAATATAAATTCTAATAAAGAATTCAAAAACAAAGAATTCATTAATATATTAAATCCTAAAGAAAAGTTTTGTACAATATATTCTATAGAGATATAACTTATATAAAAAACAGGCTACGTAATATATACTAAGCCTGTTTTTTATATCCTTTATTTCATTTGCTCTTTAACCCATTTTGTAGCTGCATCTAATTGCTTTTCTGGATTTTTTTCTTCAATATTAGGTTTAATTCCTTTTTCATTTATATAGTCACCACTTGGAGTAAAGTATTGAGCTGTTGTTAATTTATATCCTGTTCCATCTTTTAATTCTCTTACAGTTTGAACTAATCCTTTTCCAAATGTAGTTGTTCCAACTGATACCCCAGCTTTATTGTCAACTATAGCTCCTGTAAGTATTTCTGATGCAGATGCACTATTTTCATTAGTTAATATAGCTATAGGAAGGCCTAATTTTTCTTTATCTGATTTTAAATACTCAGTATTTCCTTTGTTATCTTTTGTATAAACTATAGTTCCTTCTCCTATTAATTCATCTGCTATTTTCTGACATATGTCTAATAGTCCCCCACCATTGTCTCTTACATCTAAAATTAAACCTTTCATATTTTCAGATTTTAATTTATCTAATGCTGTTTTAAATTCTTTATATGTATTTTCACTAAAAGAAGTTATTTGTATATAACCTATACTATCATCTAACATCTTACCACTTATACTTTTTGATACAATTTCTTCTCTTTTAACTTTTACATTAAACTCTTTTCCATCTCTAATTAAAGTTAATTCTACAGATGTTCCCTCTTTACCTTTAATCATAGTAATAGCTTCATCTGAGTGTTTAGCTGATACAGTTTTTCCATCAACCTTTAAAATTTTATCTCCTGCTTTTATACCACTTTTCTCTGCTGGTGATCCTTCTATAGGAGATATTACTGTTAGATATCCGTCATCAGAAGATGGGCTTATAAATACCCCTATTCCTACAAATGATCCACTTGTTTGTTCCTTAAGCCTGTTAAATTCTTCTTCCGTATAGAATTGAGAGTATGGATCATCTAGACCCGAGAACATACCTTTTATTGCTCCTGTGACTAATTTATCATCAGCTGGTTTTTTATAAAAGTCTTCTTTTACAGCTCCTTCTAAACCAATCATCTTATTATACTTTTTATACCCTTCATACATCTCTTTAGATATTACAACTCTATCCCCAAGTGCTATTTGAAGTGTAGATGTAAATAAAGCTGTTACTATCACAAGAACTATCCCATATATTATAGCTTTTTTCTTTGAAATCATTACGTTGCATCTCCTTTATCTAATCTATTATATATTATATGACTAGCTATCCTTTTTATTACCATTTACCATTTATGTTGATTTCTCTCAATCTTATATACTAAAATTTATAGTGGATATCATATCCATATTATACCATAGTAAAAGGGGTAGATTTTATGAAAAAAGAATTTAGAAAAAAAGTTATAGCTGATAGAAGGAATAAAGATATAGAATTTATAAATAAAAATTCATCTATAATTACAGAAAAGCTATTATCATTAGAATGTATAAATAAAGCTAATAATATTATGCTCTATTTAGATTTTAACAATGAGGTAAAAACAGATGATTTAATTATAAAATTGATATCACTTAGAAAAATTGTTTCTTCTCCTATTACATTAAAAGATGAAAGAAAATTAATTCCAACTCAAATTACGGACTTACATAATGGAATAAAAATCGGTGCTTATGGTATTAGAGAACCCAAAAATGATCCTAGCCTTGAAGTAGATGTCAGTGATATAGATATTGTAATAGTCCCAGCAGTTGCCTACGATAAAAAATGTTACAGATTAGGTTATGGAGGTGGGTATTATGACAGATTTTTAAGTAGACTAAAAAAAGATGCTATAACTATTGGTATAGCTTTTGATTTACAAGTATTTGATTCAGTACCTAAAGAAGATCATGATGCTCAACTAGACTATATAATTACAGAAACTCAAATATTAACACCTAATAAGTAAATATCATATATATTAATTTAAAATAACTATCTGTATTTAGTTATAATTTACTAAGTACAGATAGTTAAGCTTTGGTTTAAAGTACTTAATTTCAAATATAGGAGATTTTTATTGTTTCTTTTTATCGTCTTTTTCTTCCTCTTCCTTATCTATTTTTCTATATTTTTCTAAAGTCTCATTAACTGTATTATCTATTTCTTCTATAGTTTTTCCAGTTAAAATTTCTAGTCCTTCTTCTATATTGCTAATTGCATATATATTAAATTTACCTTCTTTTACAGCTTCAACTATTTCATCCTTTAAAAGAAGATTTTTAACATTTTGTATAGGCATCATAATTCCTTGCTTTCCAGTGAATCCCTTTATCTTACACACATCAAAGAATCCCTCTATTTTTTGATTTATTCCACCTATAGGTTGAATTTCACCCTTCTGACTTACAGATCCAGTTACTGCTATATACTGTTTTATCGGTATATCAGATATACTCGAAATTATTGAATAAAGTTCAGTACTTGAAGCACTATCTCCATCAACACCATTATAATTTTGCTCAAATGTTATTGATGTGGTTATAGATAAAGGTTTCTCTTTTCCATATCTTGCTCCTAAATATCCACTAAGAATCAATACTCCTTTATCATGTATACTCCCACTTTGCTTTATTTCTCTCTCTATATTTATAACGCCACTTCTACCTTTATATGTTGATGCAGTTATTTTAGATGGTTTCCCAAAAGAATATTCCCCGGTTCCCATAACTGCTAGACCGTTTATCTGACCAACTTTTTCTCCGTCTATGTCTATCAGTAATGTGCCATCCTCAAACATTTCATTTAGTTTTTCTTCATACTTATTACTTCTATAAATTTTTAAGTCAATAGCTTTTTGAACATCTTCTTTCGTTATATATTCATTTTCATCAGAACTTACAGCTTGAGCTTCATATATTATATCTACTATTTTGTTAAACTTAGCTGTAAGTTTATCTTTATTATCACTTAATCTAGTACTATATTCTATTAATCTTTCAACAGCTGATTTATCAAAGTGCTTTAACTTTTCTTCATTACATTTATTTGCTACTAATTGCAATGTTTTATATATAGTTTCTTTATTTTTGTCTATTTCTATGTCAAAATCAGACATTATTTTAAATAAGTTTCTAAAATCTTCTTCATATGCATACAAAAGACTATAATAATATCCATCTCCAACTAATATAACCTTAACATCTAATTCTATAGGTTCTGGCTTAAGAGTTGATGTAACTAAATACCCTAACTGCTTATTTAAAGACTCTATAGCAATTCTATTTGTCTTTAAGCTCCTTTTTAAACAATCCCATGAAAATGGATTTGACAATAAATCCTTAGTATTTATAATTAAATAACCTCCATTTGCCTTGTGCAAGGCTCCTGGTTTTATTTCCATAAAACTTGTAGTTAAAGCTCCTATTTCATTTTTATAATCTATTGATCCTGTTAAGTTATAGTATGTAGGATTATTCTCTATAATTATTTTACAATCATTACATTCACTATTATCTATGAATAAATTAACTTTGTACTTATTAAATAATTTTTCATCATTTTTATGCGGCATTATACCAAGCAATGCCATAGGATTTTGTTGATTTTCATCTCCTGTAGACTTAAATTTAGAGATATTATCTACTATATCATTGCAAATTTCATTTATATAACTTTCAGCTTTTTTATCCTTCCCATATTTATTTAATAAGTATTGACCATAAAAACCTACTAAGCTTCTCCCTACATTTTTATCTAACTCTGATGTTTTATTTTTATATACATCTTCACATGATTTAATCTTATCTATATAATCTTTACTTTCTTGATTTAACTTAATGCCATCTTCTCTTAACTTATTTACATCAATTGCTGTTAACTTGCCTAATTCATCTTCTTGCATTAAGGTCCCGTCTTCTTTGATAGGTATACTCATTAGTCCTCTTTCAGTAACTTGAAATTTAAAACCTTTAGGTTTAGCAAATTCATTTAATTCTTCAATTATTTTTTGCACATTAGATTCTAATTCACTCATTAGTAATCTGCTATGGTATTCATACTCTTTTGAATTAAATATTTTTGGTATCTCATCTTTTAACTTTTCTATTATATCTTCAATATCTCTTTTAAATATTTTACCTTGACCAGCATCAAAACATAATGCCGTTGGTTCATTCGAATTTTTAAAATTATTTACATACACCCAATCTTTAATGTTTTTATTCGGATTTTCTTTGGCATGATTTTTTATTAAAGCATGTGTATAACTTGTTCTTCCAACACCACTTGTACCTGCTACATATATGTTATATCCTTTTTGCTTCATTTTTAACCCAAATTTAATTGCTTGAACAGCTCTATCCTGTCCAATTATATCTTTTGTAGGAGATATATCCTTTGTTGTATTGAACTCAATATCATCTAAAACATTTTTAGGTTTTAAATCCTCTATTTTTACTTTATATTTATCTATGTTCAACAATTATTCACCTCTTCAACATCATTTTAGGTTTTATTTTTCCCTACTTTCTGGTAAATAATTAGTAAATATAAAATAAATTATTTTTTTATTTTTATATAATAGCTTTTTACAAGTTTTGACGTACCATCATTTTATTAATCATAAAAAAGCTATCTCATTATATATATCAATTTGATTCGTATTCAAACAATATATAATGTGAGATAGCTTTGTTTTCTATGTATTTATAATTAATTTTCTTCTTTTACTGCATTTAATTCAATTCTATCTGGTAAGTCAGTAAGATTAGTTTCTACAACTATGTATGGATAAGATTCTTCTTTATCTTTGTATGTAACCTTAACTCTCATTACATTTTTATCATCATCTTTTATCATTTCTATTTTGTCCATTTTTATACCGTGTTCATTATCATTACCCCTAGTTACGATTACATATATCTTTTTATCTAGCTTTACAGCCAAAGCTCTTTCTTGGTCAGTATATTTATCCATCATATCTAGTATTTTTTCAGGTATAGCTTCTCTTTGAACCATTGTGTAGTCTACAGGCTTAGATTTGTCCATAAATATATTAGGTATAGCTATAAACCCTCCAATTATAAGAGCAAGCACTAGTATACCATATACTACACCTTTAATATTAAACTTTACATTCATAGTTTCACCCCCATATATTTTAAATATATGAAAGTTATACAAACCTTAGAAGGAATTTTTATTTATGATTTTTATAAAAATTATAAATTATACAAAAAAGCACCTTAAGTTATAACTTAAGATGCTTAAAATTAACTATTTTTTTGATATTGTTTCTTTAACAGCAACAACTATATCCTGAGCTGTTAATCCATGTTTTTTTAATAATTCAGCAGGTGTTCCAGATTCTCCAAATACATCTTTAACTCCTACTTTTTTAACTATAACCGGGCATTCTTCAGATACAACTTCACTTACTGCAGATCCTAATCCACCGATTATACTATGTTCTTCAGCAGTTATAATTGCACCTGTTTCTTTTGATGCAGTTACTATTAATTCTCTATCTATAGGCTTTATAGTAGACATATTTATAACTCTAACATTTATACCTTCTGATTTTAATGCTTCATAAGCTTCTACAGCTTCATTTACCATTATACCACAAGCTATTATTGTAGCATCATTACCTTCTCTAACTACTACACCTTTTCCTATTTCAAATTTATAATTTTCATCAAATAATGTAGGCACTGCACTTCTTCCTAAACGAACATACATAGGCCCATAAGTTTTAGCAGCTGCAAATATCATTTGCTCAGCTTCTACACCATCTGCTGGTACTAAAACTGTCATATTTGGTATAGATCTCATTATAGCCATATCTTCTATACTTTCATGAGATGCACCATCTTCTCCTACTGTAAGGCCCGCATGAGTAGCACATACCTTAACATTTAACTTAGGATAACAAACAGAGTTTCTTATTATTTCGAAAGCTCTACCTGTAGCAAACATAGCAAAACTACTTGCAAAAGGAATTTTACCTGCAGTTGCAAGACCACAAGCTGCTCCTATTAAGTTTTGCTCAGCTATACCCATATTAAAAAATCTTTCTGGGAAGGCTTTATAAAAATCATTTGTTTTTGTAGATTTTGATAAATCTGCATCTAGTACGACAACTTGATCATTGACTTGTCCTAATTTAACTAATGCTTTTCCATATGCCTCTCTAGTTGCTATTTTACTCATTGTCTGCACCCCCTAATTCAGCTAAAGCTTTTTCTAAATCACTATCACTTGGAGCTGTTCCATGCCATCCAGCTTCATTTTCCATGAATGATACACCTTTACCTTTTATAGTTTTTGCAACTATCATTGTTGGTTTTCCTACAGTTTCTTTCGCCATATCTAAAGCTGCAAATATTTGATCAAAGTCGTGACCATCTATTTCTATTACGTTCCATCCGAAAGCTTTAAATTTGTCTACTATAGGACCTATGTTCATTACTTTTTCTACATCTCCATCTATTTGAAGACCATTGTAGTCTAAAAATGCAACCATATTGTCAAGCTTGTAATGAGCAGCACTCATAGCAGCTTCCCAAACTATACCTTCTTGAACTTCACCATCTCCAAGTAAAGTATATACTCTCCATGGTGCGTTATCTAGTTTAGACGCCATAGCCATACCACAAGCTACAGAAAAACCTTGTCCTAAAGATCCAGTTGACATTTCAACCCCAGGAGTTCCCTTCATATCTGGGTGTCCTTGTAACATTCTATTTATTTTTCTAAGACCCTTTAACTCATCTTTAGCAAAGTATCCTTTTTGAGCTAAAGTTGCGTATAACACTGGTGCTGCATGACCTTTTGATAAAACAAATCTATCTCTATCTTCCATTTTGCAGTTATTAGGATCTATATTCATTTCATCAAAGTAAAGCGCTGTTAATATCTCAACAGCTGATAATGACCCTCCTGGATGTCCAGACTTTGATCCATGTATCATAGAGACTATATCTTTTCTGATAATACGTGTGATCTCATTTAATCCTTTATGGTCTCTCATGTAATTACCTCCCTGTGTTTGTAAAGTAAAAATTACTTTTATGTAATGTATTTTTCCAATCTCATATTATTATATCACTTTTATAGGTTTTTTTTACTTTATTTTTAAAATAAAGTAATTTATGTATACTTTTTTCTATTTTTAGCTTAATTATATATATTATTTATATTTTATTACACACTATATATTTAAAATGTTTATCCTTAACTTATTAATTTTACATTTATTTTTTACTTGTATATCATTTTTATTATACTCTTCTATTTATCAATTTAAGTATGTTTATTCTAATTATTTAACAGATTAAATAGTATCTGCTAGCTTTAATTTATTTTAAATAAAAAATTCGCTTCACTCTTAGCGCCAACAACTTCGTTCGTTGCTCAACAATATATTTTTACGCTATTCACAATATCTGATATTGCTAAGTTACAGTAATTATCTAAAGCTTTTGAAGTATCATAATTTAATTAAACGTAAAAAAATTATTGATATTAATTAATATCAATAATTTTTACAATACAAATAGCCCTAAACTAATTTGAAGACTACTATCAACTTTTACCATCATATTCTTATCTAGACAACCTATTTTTTCTCTTAGCCTTTTTTTGTCTATAGTTCTTATTTGTTCTAAGAGAATAACAGAATCTTTATTAAGCCCATATTCATTAGCGCTAATCTCTATATGAGTTGGCAATTTTGCTTTATTAATTTGAGATGTTATAGCGGCTATTATTACAGTTGGACTGTATTTATTACCTATATCATTTTGAATTATCAAGACAGGTCTTACCCCTCCTTGCTCTGATCCTACTACAGGGCTTAAATCCGCATAATATAAGTCTCCTCGCCTTATATCTAAATTAATACTCACCTTGAGCTATCTTCCCTTCGACGTTATCATCGGAAGATACTTCATTTGTCATGCCTAATTCAGCTAATGATAGGTTAATTTGACCCATTTCTTTATAACCTTTAATCATAGACTCTTTTATGTCTATTTTTTTCTTTTGGGTTATATAGAATTGAAAAGCAGCTTTTGCAAAATCTTCTCTATTGCTATTCTCCATCTGAACAATATGATCTACTTCAGACGCAAGAGAATCCGGTAAAGTAAATATGATTTTCTCCTTACTTTTATTGTGCACAAAATCGCCTCCCGGGGGTATACTATCAATTTTATTTTATCAAATAACTATCTACTTGTAAAATTGCATTTCTTTCCATATAAACTCGGTCAACTCTTCTTGATATCATACATAACACTTCATAATTTATAGTTCCTAAATCATTGGCTATATCTTCAGCATTTCTACTGTCTTCTCCAAATACTATTACCTGGTCTCCTATATTTATTTCTATGTCTTTATCAATTTTAACCATGCACTGATCCATACATATTCTACCTACTACATCAAAATAATGCCCATTTATAGATACCTTAGGATCTTGTTGCATCCTTGTAAACCCATCAGCGTATCCAATAGGTATAGTTACTATTCTTTCTTTATTGCTACTTTTATACTTTAATCCATAACTTATACCAACATTTGGACTAACTTCTTTGATATGGGCAACAGTTGTCTTCAATGTCATAACTGGTTTTAATTGAAGTCTCTTTTTTAGCACATCATTAGAAGGGTAGTGCCCATATAAAACAATACCACATCTAACCATATCATATTTCAACTCAGGTAAATCCATCGTTGCTGCACTATTTGATACATGCTTTATCGGTATATTAACTCCATATTGCTCAAGTTTATCAACTACAAAATTAAATCTTTGCACTTGAATATTGGTAAAATTCTTATCTAATTCATCAGCTGTAGCAAAATGAGTATATATACCTTCTAGATTTATGCATTCTAAATCATTAATTACTTTTATATCCTTTATTGAGTCTTCCGTCGGTTGGAATCCTATTCTTGTCATTCCAGTATCTATCTTAATATGAACAAAAACGTTCTCTTTTATTCGTTTAGCTATATTATTTAATTTTTCAGCCATTTCTAATGAATATATAGTTATAATTACATTATTCCTTATAGCTAACTCTAAACTCTGTTCTGGAATATATCCTAAACATAAAATAGGAAGTGTTATATTGTTCTCTCTCAGCTCTATAGCTTCTTCAAGCCTAGCAACTGCAAAGTGACTTATATTTTCATTTTCTAGCAATTTTGCAATTTCTACGGCTCCATGACCATATGCATTAGCTTTTAATACAGCACAAACCTTAGTATCTTCATTTAATAACCTTTTTACATTTTTAATATTATACTTTATGTTATCTAGATTTATCTCCGCCCATGTAGGAGCTGTTATTTTATGTTGCATGTCTTTTGTCCCCCTTATTTTTTGTACTCAAAATTTTTATAATTAACAATAAATCTTGATTTTCCTTGTTTGTCTAGTATCTCCATCTTTTCAGGGTTTTTATTTTCAGTATTTACATATAATACTTGCTTATTAAAGTATTCATCTTCTCCTGGTATGTAAGTTTCTAATATTAAATGTTCTTTAGATAATTTTATATCAATCTCTTCATTTTGTAATGAGTTTTTTATAAAATCTCCAATAAACATATATTGATTATTCTTACCTACATTAGGTAATTGAATTAAATCATTTATATCTGGATTTTTTACTAATATTTTATCTTGTTTATATTCTATTGTTTTTCCCTTAAGATGCTTAGGTGATACTACTTCTAATTTATAATTATCCGGCTTATTATATGTATGAATAAATGTATAATTTTGTGCACTTTTATTTCCGATTACTTCTACGTCTGCACTACATTTATATGACTTCATAGCCGAAATTCTCTTTTGAAATTCGGTGTATACTTCTTCTTTTGTGGACTCTCTTTTTTGACAACCTATAAAAACACTAAGGATGCCTACTATTACTATTGTAAGTATCGCCCACTTTTTTTTCACAAAAATCCCCCTAATTAATTTTATTCATTATACATAGATCTTATTATATCGTATCTGCATATAATTCCCTTTAATTTATTATTATTATCTACTACAGGTACTCTATTTACAGATTTTTTTATCATAACATTAGCAACATCATCAAAAGTATCATTTTCATGAACTGTTATTATCTCTGTAGACATTAAATCTTCTACTTTATATGCTGCTATCCTCTTCATGTCTTCTTCCATTTGCTTAAAGTCATTTAAAAAAATTAATCCTTGAAGTAAATTTAAAACTTGTGGTGCCTCTACATACTTTTCTTTTTTCATGATATCTGTCTCTGATATTATACCTACTACTTCTCTATCTTCGCTTATTACAGGCATACCTCCTATCTTTTCTTTTATTAGCAATTGTGCTACATCTGCTATACTATCAGATTTATTTGCGACTATAACATCCATTGTCATTATGTCCTTAGCTGTTTTATTTTTCATTTTATCACTCCTTAATTATAGTTATAGCATTTGCTACAGCATAGTCTTTGCAATGAGATATAGAAACTTTTATTTCTAAAACATTATAATCTATGCAAACTTGTTTTAAATTATTATAAGTTTTAACTATTGGTTTTCCTATATCATTTCTTAGCACTTCAATATCACTAAAATTAAATTCTCTTATACCCGTTCCTATTGACTTACTAATCGCCTCTTTTGCTGCAAAGTTACCTGCTATACTTTCTATTTTCATTCCTCTTGATTCAAAATATTTCATTTCTTCTCTCGTAAATATCTTTTCTAAAAACCTAGGATTTCTTTCAATTGCATTTTTTATCCTGTCTATTTCTATTATGTCTATGCCTATATCAAGTATGTTCATAATGCATCTCCAAAATTACTTATATTATATTTTATTACTATTAGATTTTTATATTCAATTAGTTATACTTTTTTAATATTAAATTTGTCTTTTTTTATTAATTTCCTCTTTTTTAGTATACGTTTTATATTAATTTCTTTAAAGTACCACTGTATTATAAGTTTCAACAACAAGTGGTTGTTATTTTTTGTATTTTTTAATTTATTATATAAAAAAAAGGCTAGATTGACATCTAGCCTTTTTTAAAAATTTATTTATATCCAGTCAGCAGATTCAGTTACTATAACTGTCTTTTCTTTATCTACATTCATGAATCCTCCAGAGATTTTAGCATCTTTGAATTTTCCATCTTGCTTTATACGTAAAGTTCCAGTTGCTAGTCCTGTTACTAAAGGTCTGTGGTTTTTAAGTATACCTCTATCACCTTCAGTAGTTCTAACTATTATCATCTCAGCGTTTCCGTTGTAGAAAGTTTTATCAGGAGTGACAATTTCAAGTGCAAATTCGCTTGCCATTATTATCTACTCTCCTTTGCTTTCTCTATTACATGGTCTATATTTCCTGCAAATAAGAATGCTGATTCAGGTAAGTTATCATGCTTTCCTTCTAATATTTCTTTGAAACTTCTTATAGTTTCTTTTAATGGTACATATTTACCAGGGAATCCTGTAAATTGCTCACCAACGAAGAAAGGTTGAGATAAGAATCTTTGTATCTTTCTAGCACGAGCAACTATTAATTTATCTTCATCAGATAATTCATCCATACCAAGTATAGCTATTATATCTTGAAGTTCGTTATATCTTTGTAATATAGTTTGAACTCCTCTAGCTACTTCGTAATGTTCTTTACCAACTATATTAGGGTCTAGAACTCTTGAACTAGATTCTAATGGATCAACCGCTGGGAATATCCCCAGAGAAGCTATTTGTCTAGATAAAACTGTCTTAGCATCTAAGTGATTGAATGTTGTAGCTGGTGCTGGGTCAGTTAAGTCATCGGCAGGAACGTATACAGCCTGAACAGATGTTATAGACCCACTCTTAGTAGATGTTATTCTTTCTTGTAATTTACCCATCTCTGTAGCTAATGTTGGTTGGTATCCAACTGCTGATGGAGTACGTCCAAGAAGCGCTGAAACCTCAGATCCAGCTTGAGTGAATCTGAATATGTTATCAACGAATAATAACACGTCTTGGTTTTCTTTATCTCTGAAATACTCAGCCATTGTAAGTCCTGTTAACGCAACTCTCATTCTCGCTCCAGGTGGCTCATTCATTTGTCCGAATACTAGTGCAGTCTTTTTAATAACTCCAGACTCACTCATTTCTTCGTAAAGGTCATTACCTTCTCTAGTTCTTTCTCCAACACCTGCGAATACTGATATACCACCATGTTGAGAAGCTATATTGTTTATAAGCTCTTGTATAAGAACTGTCTTTCCAACTCCAGCTCCACCGAATAGACCTATCTTACCACCTTTTAAGTATGGTGCAAGTAAGTCAACTACTTTTATACCAGTTTCTAGTATTTCAGCAGTTGGTTGTAACTCTTCGAAACTTGGTGCTGGTCTATGTATTGGTAATTGAGGAGCATCTGCTGGTGCAGTCTTTCCATCAACTGGTTGACCTAATACATTGAATATTCTTCCTAATGTTGCATCTCCAACAGGAACACTTATTGGAGCTCCTGTATCAACAACATCCATACCTCTAACAAGTCCATCCGTTGAACTCATTGATATACATCTAACAGTGTCATCACCAACGTGTTGTGAAACTTCCACTACTATATCTTTATCTCCATGCTTTATCACTAATGCATTTAATAGATTAGGTAAGCTTTTTTCACTATTAAACTTAACGTCTAATACTGGTCCTATGACCTGAACTATTTTACCTATGTTTGCCATGTCCTAACCTCCTTATTATTGAGCTGAAGAAGCCCCCGCAACTATCTCAGATATCTCTTGAGTAACTGCTGCTTGTCTAGCTCTATTGTAAACTAATTCTAATTTAGATATCATTTCATTAGCATTATCTGTAGCCGATTCCATCGCCGTTCTTCTTGCAGCTTGCTCAGATGCGTACGATTCTGCTATTGCTCCATATACACTTCCTGAAACATACTTAGGTAATACATATCCAAGTACTGCATCAGCTGAAGGTAAATATTGAACTGCAGATTTGCCTTTTTTAACTTCTTTATTATTATCATTGTTTTCTATAGTAAGCGGTAATAATTTAACTACTTTCGCTTCTTGAGTTAAAGCCGATACGAATTGCGTATAAACAAGATTTACCTCATCAACTTCTCCATTTCTATAAGCTTCCATTGCTACTTGAGCAACTCTATTAGCATCTTCATAAGTAGCTTCTTCTACAGTAGGTATAAAATCAACTAATTCATATCCTCTTTTTGATAATGAATCTTTAGCTCTTTTACCTACAGAAATTACTTTTGCGTCCTTAGAGTTTTCATGTGCAACAACTGCCTTTAAAATATTAGAGTTGTAACCTCCAGCTAGACCTCTATCACCAGCTATTACTATATAACATGCTTTATTTACTTTTCTTTCTTTAAGAAAAACATTCTTACTATTACCCGTATTTTTAGCTATATCTTGAACAGTGTTGTATAAAGTATTAAAGTATGGCTTTGAACTTTCAGCTCTTTCTTTAGCTTTTCTAAATTTAGAAGATGAAACTAATTCCATAGCTTTAGTTATTTGCTTAGTACTTTCAACACTCTTAATACGAGTTTTAATTTCCTTCATTCCAGCTCCTGCCAATTGGGTTACCTCCTTTTTTAAAAAGGATTACGCTTCTATAACAAATTTTTTCTTAAATTCATTTATAGCGTTAGTTAATTCTTGAGTGAAATCTCCATTTTCAAGAATTTTCTTTCCTATTTCTGGATAATTTGTATTAACAAATTCATATAATTCTTTTTCGAATCTAGCTATATTATTAACAGGTATTTCTGCTAATAAATCATTTGTAACTGCGTGTATCATCATAACTTGATTTTCAACAGCTAATGGTTGATGTTCACCTTGCTTTAATACTTCAACTATTCTTTCCCCTTGTGCAAGTCTCTTCTTAGTATCTTCGTCTAAGTCAGATCCAAACTGAGCGAATGCAGCAAGTTCTTTATATTGAGAGTAAAGAAGCTTTAATGGTCCAGCAACTTTTTTCATTGATTTTATTTGAGCAGATCCTCCAACCCTTGATACTGATATACCAGGATCAACTGCTGGTCTTATACCTGCATAGAATAATTCAGGTGTTAAGTATATTTGCCCATCTGTTATAGATATAACGTTAGTTGGTATATACGCAGAAACGTCTCCACCTTGAGTTTCTATTATAGGTAATGCAGTTATAGAACCTCCACCTAAATCGTCAGATAGCTTAGCAGCTCTTTCTAATAATCTAGAGTGTAAGTAGAATACGTCTCCAGGATAAGCTTCACGTCCTGGTGGTCTCTTAAGTAATAATGACATTTCTCTGTATGCAACTGCATGCTTAGTTAAATCATCATATACTATTAATACGTGCTTTCCATCGAACATGAACTCTTCACCCATCGCAACCCCAGCATATGGCGCTAAGAATTGAAGTGGTGCAGATTCAGAAGCTGTAGCAGATACTACTATAGTATAATCCATAGCTCCATGCTTTTCGAAAGTATTAACTAATTGAGCTACTGTAGAACGTTTTTGTCCTATAGCAACATATATACATATAACATCTTTACCTTTTTGGTTAAGTATAGTATCTATACATATAGATGTTTTACCAGTTTGTCTATCACCTATTACAAGCTCTCTTTGCCCTTTACCTATTGGTATCATGGCATCTATAGCTTTTATACCTGTTTCAAGTGGTTGATGAACAGATTTTCTAGCTATTATTCCTGTAGCTTCAGATTCAACTGGTCTTCTCTTATCTGCATTTATAGGTCCTTTTCCATCTATAGGTTGACCTAATGCATTTACAACTCTTCCTATTAAAGCGTCACCAACAGGAACAGAAACTACGTTTCCAGTTCTCTTAACTATGTCACCTTCTTTTATTCCTTGGTCATTACCAAGCATAACTGCCCCAACCATGTCTTCTTCAAGGTTAAGAGCCATTCCATAAACTTCACCAGGGAATTCTAAAAGTTCTCCAGCCATAGCATTTTCTAGTCCGTAAACACTTGCTATCCCATCTCCAACTTTTAAAACACTACCTGTATCAGTTAACTCAACTTTATTTTCATAATTCTTTATTTGCTCTTTTATTATAGCACTTATTTCTTCAGGTCTTAAATTCATGGGTTCACCGCCATTCTAAGATATTACTTGAGATAATTGGTTTTTCATATTCGATAAACGAGTCTTAACTGTACCATCAATCTCTTCATTTCCAAGTCTAACTAGAACTCCTCCTAATATAGACTCATCAACTTTATTTTCTAAAGTAACATTTTTATTGTATTTACTTGAAAGTTTCTCTTCAAGTTTCTTTAATTCATCTTGACTCATAGCAACCGCAGTTATTGCGATACCTTCTATGATGTTATTCTTTTCATTTAATAATTCTTTATAAGATTTTTTAACAGCATTTATAGCTGACATTCTATCTTTATCTATCATTATCTTTAAGAAATTGTTTAGGTTAGCACTTACATTCGCTCCAAAAACTTTTTCTAGTATTTGCTTTTTTTCTGCCTTTCCAACAAGTGGAGATTTAAAAGCACCATCTAACTCTTTGCTAGATTGTAATGCTTCTACTACTGCATTTAATTCGTCATATAATTTAGTAGTTGAATTTGATTCTTCTCCTACTTGAAATAGGGCTTCAGCATATCTTCCTGCGATTACATTTATCATTTAGCCTCGCCTACCTCTTTTATAAAGTTATTTATTAACTCTTCATGCTTAGACTTATCTATATCTTTCTCAATAACCTTAGATGCAGCTAGTAACGCTATGTCTGATATATCATTTTTGATTTCATTCATAACCTTTTGTCTTTCTTGTTCTACATCTTTGCTAGCTTTTTCTTTTAAGCTTTGAGCTTCTTGTTTTGCAGTAGATATTATTTCTGATTCTTTTTGCTCTGCTCTTAAAGTAGCTTGTTTTATTATTTCTTGCCCTTCATTCTTAGCAGAGTTAACTTTTTCTTCGTATTCTTTCTTTAGAGATAAACCTTCGCTCTTAGCCTTTTCGCCTTCTGCTAAATTTTCTCTGATATCTTTTTCTCTAGATTCTATTACACCTAATACAGGTTTAAATAAAAGTTTCTTTAATAGTAAAAATACTAAGAAAGTATTTATAAGTTGGAAAGCTAGTTCCCATGATATACCTATTAGTGGCTTAAATTCCATGTGTTATCCTCCTTTCTACCAATCACAATCCATAATTAGGAGATGGTAAAACCATCTCCTAATTATAACATTTTCCTACTATTCTTATAAAAACTTCATTAATGGATTAGCAAATAAAAGGATTATTGCTATAACAAGACCATATATCGCAGAAGATTCTGCAACTGCAGCCCCAAGTAACATAGTTTTTATTATATCTCCTTGTGCTTCTGGTTGATTACCAACTGCTTCTGCACCTTTACCTGCTGCGAATCCTTGTCCGATTCCTGCACCTATACCTGTCGCAACTGCAAGACCTGCTCCTATAGCTGAACCTGCTAATACTAAAGCTGTTTCCATAATTAATTCCTCCTTAAATTTTTAAAATATTTTTTAGTTTTTTTAATTGTAATTTTACTCTGTAGCATTACCTACAAATACCATCGTTAACATTATGAATATGAACGATTGTAATAATCCGGCGAATATATCAAAGTATAAATGTAATGGCACCGGTATTATTAATTGAGCAAAAGGTATTGAGATTCCTGGCATTAATGTTGATAAATAAGCTAGGAAATCATACAATAATTTCATTATAACCGCTCCACCTAATATGTTACCGAATGGACGGAAACTTAGTGAAACTGGCTTAGCCAATTCTCCAATTAAGTTAAGTGGTAGTAATAATGGGTTTGGTTCTAATAAACCTTTGAAGTATCCAAATCCATTAAATTTAACACCTGCATAGTAAATCATAAAGAATGTTATTAGTGCCCATGCTAGTGTCGTATCTAAATCCGTAGTTGGAGATCTAAATCCTAATAATCCTATTAGGTTAGAACATGCAAAGAATAAAAATAAACTTCCTATGTATGGAATCATATTTGGCATTCTTTTAACTGCTTTTTCTCCCATAGTATCTGTTACTAAATTTGATATCATACCTACAACAAATTCTAGCATTATTTGAACTTTGCTAGTAGGAACTTTCTTTAAATTTCTAGTTAGTAAGAAAGATACTAAGGCTAAAGCCGCTATTATTATCCAACTAGTTACTACTGTTTCACTTATCTTGAAGTTGTTAAAAAATATAACCCATTTTGCTTGGCTCATACTTACGCCTCCTTTCTTTTTAGTTTGTCTATTAATAGTGCTTTTGCTAATATCACAAACTTAGGACTTAATAACCCTATTGCCACCCCTATCACATGTAAATAAGGGGCTTTTACAGAGACAAATATAACCACTCCCGTTATAAGCATTCTCAACATATATTGTGATGTTGAATATATCTGAGCCTTAGAAGCAGGCATAGTTACCGATTTGTTTATCGTTATAGCCAGCAATCTAAAATTAAGTATTGCTATCATAGTCCCAAATAATAAACCTAAAAGCATAGATTTACTAAAAGTTGATGTTATCAATAATAATACCATCACTATCAAGTCATAGACTATAACTCCTTTTGTTACGTAGTTTACTTCTTCTCGTAGTTTTGTATGCATGGTATCACTTCCTTTTTGTATACACTACTAAAGTTTTATAAACGGCCATAAACGCACCACCAATACCTAATACTAAAAATATAAGCATAAAGATTGGATCAGTGTTAAACTTCGAGTCTAAAAATTTTCCTATAAAGGTACAACCTAATATAGATATTAATATCATTAGCCCTATTTGACTAATTAATGATAGCATATTGGCTATTTCCATATACATTTTTCTTTTACTCATTAATAGTATACCTCGCATAAAATAATATATATTATTTTATTATAATGTTATTCCTACTACTTATGTATTTTAATCAATTCTCAATAAAATATATATTACCACTTTTTATAAATTTTTTAAAGAAATTTCAAATATTTTTTTAATAAATTTGAATTTTATTGATTAAATTTGAATTTCAAGTTGAATTAAATCGTTTTTCTTCAAAAATTTGTCTTAAATTGTATTAAGTTTTCAAAATTTATCGTTTTTTCGCTACTATTCTGTTAATTTAATAGCCTTCTAGATTATAAGTTTACATCTATTTTTTTCTTTGTTCGCTTATTTATGCATCTATTTTACAATTTAGACTTACATGAATCAATACTAAATTCTGTTATTTTTTTAACATTTTTGCAAATAATTTAAAAAGGAATCTGCACAAAGTACAGACCCCTTATATATTAAATTAGTTATTTTGTTCCGTATAATCTATCTCCAGCATCTCCTAACCCTGGAACTATATATCCATGATCATTTAACTTCTCATCGACTGCTGCAACATAGATATCTACGTCTGGATGGCATTTTTGAACTTCTGCTATCCCTTCTGGAGCTGCTACTAAGTTTACTAACTTTATAGAAGTTGCTCCTCTCTTCTTAAGAACGTCTATTGCAGCAACTGCAGACCCTCCTGTAGCTAACATTGGATCTACTACTATCATTTCTCTTTCTTCTATATCTTGTGGAAGCTTACAGTAGTATTCTACCGGTTGTAAAGTTTCCGGATCTCTGTATAAACCAACATGTCCAACTTTAGCTGCTGGAGTTAAGCTTACTAGTCCATCTACCATTCCAAGTCCAGCTCTTAATATAGGTACTATTCCTAATTTTTTACCTGCTATAACTTTAGAATTTGTTTTAACTACTGGTGTTTCTATTTCTACCTCTTCTAATTGTAAGTTTCTAGTAATTTCATATCCCATTAACATACTTATTTCTGTTAAAAGTTCTCTGAAATCCTTTGAACCAGTGTTTTTGTCTCTCATTAATGTTAACTTATGTTGTATTAATGGATGATCTGTTATTATTACTTTACTCATTTTTATTTTCCTCCTACTTGCTGTGCTTCTTTTCTATTTCTTTTATCATATCAACTCTTCTAGAGTGTCTATCGCCTTCAAATTCTGTATTTATCCAAGCCTCAACTATTTCTAATGCTAATCCTCTTCCTAGAACTCTTTCGCCTAAAGAAAGCATATTAGCATCATTATGTGCCTTAGACATTTTAGCTGAGAATACATCTGATACTACTGCGCATCTTATTCCTGGAACTTTATTAGCTGCTAGTGATATTCCTATTCCTGTCCCACAGCAAAGTATACCGTAGTCTACTTCTTTTCTTACTACTGCATTTGCAACTACTTCTCCATATACAGGATAATCAACTGATTCTAAAGAATTATCAGGTCCAAAATCAACACACTCAATTCCTTTCCCTTCTAAATATCTTACTATTTCTTTCTTTAGATTATATCCTCCATGGTCACTTCCTAATCCTATTTTCATATGTGTAGCCTCCATATTCTATTATAATATATTTTTCCCTAGATTTACTAGTGGATATTAAGCTTTTATAATTTTATATCCTGCTGATTTTAGTAGTCTATTCATAATAGCTTGACCTATACCAGCAATTTCAAATTCTTCTGAGTATATTATATCAACATTTAACTTGTCCATTTCTCTTAACACGTTAAATAAGTTACTTGCTACTTCATCTAATGTACTTCCTAAAGATATAACTTCACCATTATATTTATATTTATTTTTTTCTAAACACATAACACCTGTCTTTAACCCATTTTCATTGTTAATTAATATTAGTTCATTTACTTTATTGAATACATCCTCTTCACTTCCAGATACTATAAATACATCTGCATCTGGAGAATAATGTGTATATTTCATGCCAGGCGCTTTTGCCTTTTTGTTATCTTCTTTTTTTGCTAAAGATGGATCTAATTCAACCTTTCCAAGTACAGATTCTAAATCTTCCTTAGTAATGCTCCCCGGTCTTAATATCATAGGTGTCTCTGATGTTAAATCTAATACAGTAGACTCTAATCCAAAATTGCTATCTCCACCTAAAACTATTCCACTTACTCTGCCTTCCATTTCATCTTTTACATGCTGAGCCTTTGTAGGAGAAGGTCTTCCTGATATATTAGCTGATGGTGCTGCTATAGGAACGCCTGATTGTTTGATTATTTCTTTTGCTATTTTATGAGAAGGCATTCTTATAGCCACTGTATCAAGTCCACCGCTTGTTGTTTTAGGTACTATATCTTTTTTATTTAATATGATAGTTATTGGTCCTGGCCAAAATCTATCCATTACTATTTTAGCATTATCATTAACATCTTTAGCTAATTCGTGTACTTGTTCTTTTTCATGTATATGTACTATTAATGGATTATCACTAGGTCTTCCTTTAGCTTCATATATTTTTTTTACTGCATCTTCATCTAATGCATTTGCACCTAATCCATACACTGTTTCAGTTGGAAATATAACAGTTTTTCCTTCACTTAACAATTTAGCATGTTTTTTAAGTTCTTCTAAATCTATATTATCTTTATCAATACTACTTATCATAGTTTTCATCTTATGTATACCTACTTTCATTTTAGTTTAGATACAATTTACAATAACTGTTCCTACTAAAAAACCAATAATACAATATAAACTTCTTGATTTAGGGAATATTTCTTCTAAAACAACATACATCATCGTACCTGCCGCTGTTGCTAGAAATATTCCTATTAAAGAATTAAACGCCGCACCAAAATATGCTCCTAAAAAACTTCCTATTCCCATAGGTATACCTGCAATCACTGTAAACAAAATAACTTTAGATATTTTCATTTTAGAACCTACTAAGCTTAGTGCCATAGCTAATCCTTCTGGAATATTATGTATTCCTATAACTATAGCTAACGTTAACCCTAAAGCCTCTGTAGACATAAATGAAGACCCTATAGCAAGCCCTTCTGGCAAATTATGAAGTAAAATACTTATAAATATAAGATATCCCGATTTCATTTCTTTTGATACATCCATTTTAGTTTTTATGTACATAGTTAAAAGTACTCCTACAAATGTAAATATTACAGTGTACGATACTCCCATCATGTCCATAGATTCTTTCATTAAGTCAAATACTACCACAGCAAGCATTATGCCTCCTGAAAGCCCCATAAAAAAGTCTAAATATCTATCTACATTTTTTTTAAATAAAGCTGATATAATACCTCCAGCTCCTGTTCCTATAACACCTGCCAATAATCCTATTAGTGTTATTTTTATTATCATAACTCCCCCTCCTTACAACTACATATATAACAATTATATACATAGGTCGTCCGTAAAATGCCCTCTGAAGTAATTATGAATTTATATAATTTTTTACTTACTGTAATTTTGTTGATATATCAAAACTTGATATACTTATCGACAGTCATGATTTAATCATATTTTTCCTTGTACGTAAAAAATCATATGGAAAAATCCCTATATTAATAGGGATTTATATTGCTGACATTTTCTCAGTTTGATCAACAGTGATTAACGCATCTAGCATTTCATCTATATCTCCATCTAAGAATGAATCTAACTTATAAAGTGTTAAGTTTATTCTATGATCACTTACTCTACCTTGTGGGAAGTTATAAGTTCTTATTCTCTCAGATCTATCTCCTGTACCAACCTGACTTTTCCTCTCTGCTGCTATATCTTTATTTTGCTCAGCTATAGCCTTATCATTAAGTCTAGCTACTAATATTTTAAGTGCCTGTTCTTTATTTTTTAATTGTGATTTACCATCTTGGCAAGACACTACTTCTCCTGTTGGTATGTGAGTTACCCTTACCGCAGAGTCAGTAGTATTAACACTTTGTCCACCGTTTCCTGAAGAACGGAATACATCTATTCTTAAATCATTTGGATTTATGTTTACTTCTACAACATCTATTTCAGGTAATACTGCAACTGTTGCTGTAGATGTATGTATTCTTCCTCCTGATTCAGTTGAAGGTATTCTTTGAACTCTATGAACTCCTGATTCATATTTTAATCTAGAGTAAGCACCTTTACCTTTTATTAAGAAAGATACTTCTTTATATCCACCAACACCAGTATCACTAGCACTTAGTAATTCCATTTTCCATCTTCTTCTTTCAGCGTATCTAGAATACATTCTGAATAAATCACCTGCGAATAAAGCTGCTTCATCACCACCAGCTCCACCTCTAATTTCAACTATAACGTTCTTTTCATCATTAGGGTCCTTAGGTAATAATAATATTTTTAATTCTGCCTCTAACGGTTCTACCATATCTTCCATTTCCGATAATTCCATCTTAGCTAATTCTCTTAATTCTTCATCAGATTCTTCTTGTAAAATTTCTTTTGAATCTTTTATACTATTTAATACATTTGTGTACTCTCTGTACTTCATTACGATTGGCTCTAAATCAGCATGTTCTTTCATGTACTTTTGCCAAGTCTTTTGATCATTTATTATTTCTGGATCACTTATCTTTTCAGTTAAATCTCTATATTTATCCTCTAATACTTCTAATTTTTTTAGCATACTTTTCACCTCGTTTATTGTAGCATATCAATTTTTCATTATATCATAGTTTGAATCCTATAACAACTCTATCAATTCCTTGTATATCCTTCTTTGTATATATTTTAGTATATCCATTATTACTCATTATCTTAGATACATCTTCAGCTTGATCATGACCAACTTCATAAGCTAATATACCGTTAGATTTTAAATATAGTTTTGATTGTTCAGTTATATCTCTATAGAAATCTAGTCCATCCTCTCCACCTTCTAATGCATTATATGGCTCATAATCTTTTACTTGTGTGTGTAGTGTTTCTATATCTTTTTTAGGTATATAAGGAGGATTTGAAACTATTACATCAAATTTTATATCTTTATCTTTAATTGCACTAAATAGATCTGACTTCATAAATATTGTATTATCTTCTACTCCATTATTTATGGCATTTTTCTTTCCAACTTCTAACGGAATATCTGATATATCAAACGATGTAACTTTTGAATTTTTTATATACTTAGCTAAACTTACCGTTATTGCACCTGACCCAGTTCCTATATCTAATATTTCAATATTATCTTTACCATTACAAAGATCAATAACTTCTTCTACTAATGGTTCTGTATCTGGTCTAGGTATAAGTACGCCTTCCTTTACAAAAAAGTCCAATCCCATAAACTCTCTGTTCTCTACTATATAAGCTACTGGTCTACCATTTATTCTATAATTTATCATTTCTAAAAATAAATCATATTGGTCTTTAGTTAATTCTTTACTTAAATTTATATGTATGTAAATTCTATCTACATTTCCAAGAGCTTTTTGAAGTAAAATCTCAACGTCTAGTCTTGGAGTATCACTTATTTCTATAAGTTGCTCTGAATATTTGATAATTATATCTCTGATTGTCATATTTTCTCCTTTATTTTTCATCTATTACAGCTTTAAGGGCAGCTATTGCTACTTCTATTTGTTTATCATCCGGCTCTTTTGTAGTAAATTTTTGTAACATCATACCAGGATATGCGACAATTTTAGTAAGCTTATTATTATATTTCCCAAGAAATCTTATTATTTCGTAAGAAATTCCTGCAACTACTGGTATACATATTATTCTCATAACCACTCTTAATATTGGATTAGGCCATCCAAAGAAAGAAAAAAGTATTATTGATGTAAACATTACTATAAATAAAAAGTTAGTCCCACATCTTGGATGAAATCTTGTAAATTTTCTAGTGTTTTCTACAGTAAGTTCTTCTCCACTTTCATAGCAATGTATACTCTTATGCTCTGCACCATGATATTGAAATACTCTTTCAATATCTTTACTTTTAGATATTAAAACTATGTATGCAAATAATATAGCTATTCTTACTATTCCTTCTACAATGTTTAATAAGAAGTCATTCGCTATTAACTTTGAAAATACCCCTCCTACTGCCGTAGGAAGTAATATAAATAAACCTACTGATAATAAAAATGCGAATATCATAGATATAGCTATCATTATATCATTTGCTTTATCCTTAAATATTTTACTTATAAATCTATCAAAAGCATCTTCTTCTGTTTCATCTAAGAAAAATTCAGATGAAAAATTCAAACTTTTTATTCCTTCTATCATTGTTTCTATTAAAACAAAAGATCCTCTTATAAAAGGAATTTTATCTATATTCTTCTCATTTATCCAACTTTTTATTTTATTTTTTCTAACTACTATTTCACCATTACTTTTCCTAACTGCAACAGCTCTTTTATTTTTAGACTGCATCATAACACCTTCTATTACAGCCTGACCCCCGACAGCTTGTTTTTTCATTAATTCACCTCTTATTATTAGACTTTTATTCTTCATATTTTATTATATACAAAAATACCCTTTAAAGTAAAACTTTAAAGGGCTATTATTAAATTCTAATTATTTTTTATCTCTATAAACAACATGGCATTTTCTGCATCTAGCTTCATAACTTTCCACAGCACCTACTTGTATTATAGGATCATCATATCTTGCAGGCTCTCCATTTATTAATCTTTGAGATCTCGTAGCAGGTTGACCGCATACAGAACATATAGCTTGTATTTTATCTACGAATTCTGCAACAGCTAATAATTTTGGCGTCGGTCCAAAAGGTTCACCTTTAAAATCCATATCTAATCCAGCAGCAATAACTCTAATACCTTTATCTGCTAAATTTACAGCTATATTTATAATTTCCTCATCAAAGAATTGTACTTCATCTATACCTACAACTTGTGTTTTTTCATCTATATAATTATATATTTCATTAGCATTATTTATAGGTATTGCTCCTACACTATCACCACTATGAGAAACAACATCTTCTTTGCTATATCTATCATCTATTTTAGGTTTAAATACAACAATATTTTGTTTAGCTATTTCAGCTCTTTTTATTCTTCTTATAAGTTCCTCACTTTTACCACTATACATAGGACCGATTACAACTTCTATATATCCATGATTTACTGGTCTATACATAATTAGTACCCCCTACTACTTTAATTTCTTAATTTATGTCAATTTAATTAATATCACATCTATTTAATTTATTTGAAAAGTATATCTTTCATAACTTTCTATGTTAAATATTCAGTATTTAACAAATAAAATAGGAGTTGGCTCCCCAACTCCATATTTATAAAAATTAGTCCATTTTGAATCTCTTCTTGAACTTGTCTATTCTTCCACCAGCTTCTATATTCTTTTGCTTTCCAGTATAGAAAGGATGGCACTCAGAACATATTTCTATTTTTATCTCGTCCTTAACAGAACCAGCTTTGAATGTGTTCCCACAAGCACAACGTACTTCTACAGCTTCGTATTTTGGTTGTATATCTTTTTGCATTCTAGTCACCTCTTCTCTTGATTTTATAAATTAAATATATTAATTTTTCGTTTTGCATTATCAACTACACCATTATAACATAAGTTTTTTATGGGTTCAAGCAGTTTTTGTATTAGTTTAAAGTCCTTTTATGGATTTTATAAACTCGTCATTATTTTTTGTTCTCTTCAATAATTCGATAACTTTATCAGTCACTTCCATAACAGAATTATTACTCATTTCTCTTCTTAATTTCCAAAGAGCAGTTTTCTCTTGATCAGTAAGTAATAAGTCTTCTCTTCTAGTACCTGATTTATATATATCAACAGCAGGGAATATTCTTTTTTCTGCTAGTTTTCTATCTAAGTTAAGTTCCATATTTCCAGTACCTTTAAACTCTTCGAAAATTACATCATCCATTCTTGATCCAGTTTCAACTAGAGCTGTAGCTAAGATAGTTAAAGAACCACCTTGTCTTATATTTCTAGCTGCACCAAAGAATTTCTTAGGTCCATGTAAAGCTCCTGGGTCTAAACCACCAGACAGAGTTCTTCCTGTTGGTGAAATAGTTAAATTATATGCTCTAGCAAGTCTCGTTATACTATCTAATAGTATGACTACATCCTTACCATGTTCAACTAATCTTTGCGCTCTATTTAAAACCATCTCTGCTACTTTTACATGATGACTTGATACTTGATCAAATGTAGAGTATATTACATCTCCATCAATTGATTCTCTCATATCTGTAACTTCCTCTGGTCTTTCATCTATCAGAAGCACTATCAACTCAACATCAGGATGATTTTTTGATATACTATTTGCAACATTCTTTAGTAAACTTGTCTTACCTGCCTTTGGAGGCGCTACTATCAATCCTCTTTGACCTTTACCAATAGGAGATATTAAGTCTATTAACCTTGTAGCTATGTCATTTTGACTTCTTTCAAGTGTTAATCTTTCCTCTGGATATATTGGTGTTAACAATTCGAATGATCTTCTTTGAATTGCAGTTTCTGGATTTTCATCATTTATTTTTTGTACATATAAAAGAGCTCTAAACTTCTCTCCAGTCTTTGGATGTCTAGTTATACCTTTAACCTTATCACCAGTTTTCATATTAAACCTTCTTATTTGGGAAGGGGATACATAAACATCATCTTCTGTTGATAAGTAATTTGACCCTCTTAAAAATCCAAATCCATCTGGTAATATTTCAAGAACTCCCATAACTTCATCATCTTTTGAAGTATTAAATTCATCTACTATTTTAGACTCGTCCACTACCTTAGGACTATAACTATTTTTATAGTTATTGTTTCTTGTATTTCCATTTTCTATACTACTAGCTCTATTTTCGTTTTTTTGGTATCTATTTTCATTATTACGTGAATATTTATTATCCGAAGTATAAGAATTATGTTCATTATTGTTATTTAGTTCTTTTTTTTCATAAGGCTTAACATAAGTTCTATTTTCTTGTCTATTATCAAAGTTTCTTTGTTCTCTGTTTCTATTGTTATATGAATTGTTTATCTTTTCTTCTTTAACATCTTCTTTTTTCTCTTCTTGTTCTTTTTTATTTATCTCTTGTTTTGGCGTACTTTTTTTATTTAAATTTTCAGTAATCACTTCTATTAATTCATTTTTTTTGTACTTACTTATAGACTTTATTCCTAATTCTTTAGCTATATCTTTTAATTGAGTTAGCGTTTTACCACTCAATTCATCCAATGTTATATCATCTAAACTCAAAAGAATCCTCCTCATCTCTATCTCATTATATAATTTCCATTTATTTTTTAAGGGAATTAAAGGTGTGAAAAAGAAAAGTTTTACTTTACAATTAACTCTAATAATATCATCTTAGTATATTAAGGTCAATAAATAAAAATCAAAACCAATTATACGTTAATTTTATTTCGGGTATTATATATATTGTACAATTTTTAAATTTCTTAAACACTTAGTTATATATTTTTATTTTTTTCGATTTTTATTTTTTATAAGTGTTGATATGACTTAATTTTTAAAGCATTACCACTACAATAACTATTCAAAATAAAAAAGATTTATGCCCAAATATTTTTACATATTTAGGGCTAAACCTTTATGTCCTTAACAAGAATTTAACTTTTAAAACACACTTATCGCTCTCTATTTTATTATTCCATATTGTATTTTTTCATTAATTCAACTAGTATATCATTTTTATCTAGATTATGTATTGCATCAACAAATCTTATAGTCCCTGTTTTTGCTCTCATTACTACAGACTGTGTTTTAGCCTTATCACTACCTATTTGTATTACTCCCTTTAATAAATCTCCTTCTGTGATTCCTGTGGCAGCAAAGAATAACTCGTCTCCTTTTGCTAAATCCTCTATTTCTAATGTTTTTTCAATATCTTTATCTGAGAATCCCATCTCATGACATCTTATTCTTTCTTGTTCACTCAGAGGATAAATTTGTGCTTGCATATCTCCGCCCATGCATTTTATTGCAGCAGCAGTTATTACGCCCTCTGGTCCTCCACCAATTCCCATAAGCATATCTATACCTGTCTCTTCGAAACATGTTGCAATAGCTGCAGCAACATCTCCATCTCCGAACATTTTTATTCTAGCCCCTAATTTTCTAGCCGCTTGAACTATATCATCGTGTCTTTCTCTATCTTGAACAATTATAGTCATTTGAGTTGTCTTTTTACCTAAAGCTTGAGCTACATTTTTTATATTTTCTTCATGAGTTTTATTTAAATCTATACTACCTTTAGCTTTAGGTCCAACAATTATTTTCTTCATATAGGTATCAGGTGCATTTAACAAACTACCTTTAGCACCCATAGCTATTACAGATATTGCATTAGGAAGACCTTTTGCTATTAAAGTTGTTCCATCTAATGGATCTACAGCTATATCTACCTCCATACTATTTGGTGTTTTCATTCCTACCTTTTCACCTATATATAGCATTGGAGCTTCATCTAACTCACCTTCACCTATAACTACTTCACCACTTATTTTTACCGATTCAAAAGCCTTTCTCATAGCCTCAACAGCTGCTCCATCTGCTCCGTTTTTATCACCTTTTCCCATAAACTTAGATGAAACTAATGCTGCTGCTTCTGTTACTCTAACAAGTTCTAATGCTAAATTTCTATCCATAAATATTCCCTCTCCTCAACGAATTATATTCTTAGTTTATAAAAATCGATCTATTATAATTAAAAATCTATTATAAACATCATATATGTTCATTATTAATCACTTTTAATTATATTTACTGTTTAAAATTATACATTATATTTGTTAATTAGTAAACATGTATATACTTTAAGTTATTTAGTGTATCATATTTATTTTTTCAAATAAAAAAAGTATGAATATTTTATAAAATTTCATACTTCCTTAATCAATCTTTATTTAAATTTTTTATTGCATCATCGCTGCAAATAATCCAAATAATGTCGTCATACTTGTCGCCACAAGAACTACTACTATAGACACAGCTATAATTTTATTTTTTTTCTTTTGTTTTTCTTTTTTAGACATTAAGTTCACCCCTATATTATTTATTTTCATCTATACTTTCATATCTATCACAAACTTGCTTTAGATAATTCAGAAAATCACCTTTAATATCAGCTCTCTTAAGTGCATAATCTACTGTAGCTTCTAAAAAACCTAGTTTATCACCTACATCATATCTTCTGCCTTCAAAATTATATGCATACATAGCTTCTTTTTTGGATAATAGCTTTAAGGCATCTGTTAATTGAACTTCTCCACCTTTACCTTGGGGTAAATTTTCTAATATATCAAATATTTCAGGTGTTATTATATATCTACCTAATATAGCTATATTAGATGGAGCATTAATCGATTCTGGTTTTTCTACTAAATCTTTAACTTTATAAACTCTATCCTCTATATACTTAGCTGATATTATACCATATTTATTGGTATCTTTTATATCTACTTTTTGAACTCCTAATATCGTAGTCCTATATTCATCATAAGCATCCATAAGTTGCTTTAAACAAGGAATATTATTATCAACTATATCATCTCCAAGCATTACTGCAAAGGGTTCATCCCCTATAAAATGTCTCGCACAATATATAGCATCTCCGAGACCTTTAGGCTCTTTTTGCCTTATATAATGTATATTTATCATATTTGATATTTTTTGAACGATTTTCAGTAATTCCTTTTTTCCTTTTTGCTGTAATTCTAATTCTAACTCTACTGATTTATCAAAATGGTCCTCTATTGATTTTTTATTTCTACCAGTTATTATTAATATTTCTTCTATTCCAGATTCTACAGCTTCTTCTATTATATACTGCAATGTAGGTTTGTCTACTATAGGTAACATTTCCTTTGGCTGAGCTTTTGTGGCTGGTAAAAATCTCGTACCTAAGCCAGCTGCTGGTATTACAGCTTTTTTCACTTTACTTTGCATAATAAACCCTCCATATTTATGCTAAAATTTAAATTTACAATTTTAATATGTAAAAAAGTCCTATTAAAAATAGGACTTTTAATATAACTTTAAATTAAATCTTTAAATGTTATTTATTTTGATAAAGTTTTTTCTAATTCTTTTACCAAAGAATCGAATTTTTTTATAGTATCTTCTATAGGTTTAGTAGTAGTTAAATCTACACCGGCTTCTTTCAGTAACTTAGTTGGATAATCTGAACTTCCTTGTTTAAGGAAATTTATATATGCATCAGAGCCATTTGATAATATATACTGTGCAAAGCTAACACCCGCACTACATCCAGTTGCATATTTATAAACATAAAAACTATTATAAAAATGTGGTATTCTTGACCAACCAACTTTTGCTAACTGGTCAAGTTCATAATCTTTTCCATAATATTTTTTCAAAAGTTGACCCCATACATCATCTAATACTAACGAGTTTACACTCTCTCCTTTTTCAACCATTTCATGTATGTTTTTTTCAAACTCAGCATACATAGTTTGTAAATATAATGTATTTTTAATTAAATCTAAGTACTGAGTTATATAGTATGCTTTTTCTTTAGGATTAGAAGCATTTTTTATAAGTACTTCATATAATAAAGCTTCATTTGTCGTTGAGGCCACTTCATGTGTGAATATAGAAGGATTCGAATTAAAATAATTCTGATTTTTTGAACTCATATATTCATATGCAGCATGCCCCAATTCATGAGCTAATGTAGATACTGAGTTTAAGGTATTATTATAGTTTGTCAGTACATACGGATGATTATCATAAACTGATAAGCAATATGCTCCGCTTACTTTATTATCATTAGAATACACATCTACCCATCTTTCATTAAAAGCTTTATAAAGTATATCTCCATATTCTTTTCCAAGCGGAGACAATGCTGAGTATATTATTCCTTGGGCTTTTTCATAAGTAATATCATTATCTACAGGTGGTACAAGTGGGACAAACATGTCATAATAATATAACTTATCCAAATTTAAAACTTGCTTTCTTAAGCTAATATATTTATGAAGGCTAGATGTATTTTTACTAACGGTTTCTATTAATTTATCATAAACTTTCTCATTTATATCATCTGATTGAAGATACATTTCCAAAGATGATTTATAACCTCTTTCCTTTGAATAAAAAGCATTTTTCTTAACCTGACCTACTAACAATCCTCCCAATGTATTTATATTATCATTATAAGCTATAAACTCTCCTTGATATGCAGATTTTCTTTCTGATCTATCTGTTGATTCTAAAGCACTCGCATATTCTGCTGGATTTAAATTTGTTTTTTTATCCATATTTCTAAATAACTCATATACTTGACCTGGTAAAGATGCTATTGGAGACACATTAGCTAATAAATCTTCTGATTTATCATCTAAATAATATTTTTTAGATCTTCTAATATTATCTAAATACATGCCATATTTTCTATTAATTTTATTGTTTGATATAATTTTTTTGTACTCTTTATCTGATAATTTTAAAACTTCAAGCTCTAAATCTGAACAAATAGATACATATTCTCTATAAGTTTTATCCAATGTATCATTCATATTTAAATACTTATATGAGTTTTTATTTGTATCTTGTCTTAATTTAACATATGCACAAAGTTTATTCATTCTTATGTCTAGATTCTCTTTAATATCTAATGCAAATGCTAAGTGAGTTTTTGATTTAGTGACTTTACCAATATAGTTTTTTAACTCTTTATTGTCTTTACGAAAATCTTTTAGTTCTTTGTTCCATTCCTCATCACTTTTATATAGCGCATTTACATTCCATGATGTTTGTACATATTTTTTTTTAGGTTTTTCTTTAGTTTCTTCTGAAGGTTGAATTTTTTCTTCATTATTTTCTTTTTCTATAATTACTTTATCTGTTTCTAAAATATTTTGACTATATATCTTATCATTATCAGCCATGCTAAAAATAATAGATATACTCAAACAAATAACTATTTTACCTAAATTTTTCCCCATAAAAAGCCATCCTTTCAATAAAGTCTACTTATAATTAGGATGGCTTTTTTACACCATATTATTCAACTATTACCATAGTATTTTATTTTGAAATATCAATTTATCCACATAGTTATCAACATATTCACAGTTAAATTTCCGACAAATATTTAGTTTTTTCAGTATTTATACGGGTTTTTATTTTTTTTATTTTTTGATATTTTAACATCTTATTAACATAAATTAATCACTTATCAACAATTTTTATAACTTTATCAACTATTTTCATAGAAAATCCTACTTTAATAATGTTTATATAAACATTAAATATTTTTTAAGTATATTGTTTTATTTTGTCGAACTTTGGAATTTCAATATTTTTAGCATGTATGTCTTCATTATAAAAGTTATCCACATATTATTGACATTTTATGTTGATATTGTTGATATCTTGATTTTATTCTATTTTATGCTATCAATATGATATTGTGAAATAATCTAAGCTGAACATACTTTGCTTACTAATACGGTCATATCATCTTCAACAGATCCATTTTGTATTTCTAATGCTCTATCTAATATTAAGTTTGCTATTTCTTTAGGATTCGTAGTATCAATTGATTTTAGGAAGTATATCAACCAATTATCTCCCATATTATTATTTTTGCCCGCATCTAATATTCCATCAGATACCATAATTATATAATCACCTTTGTTGACCTTAACAGCTTTTCTATCTAATTTTATGTCAGATAATATTCCCACTGGTAAAGATGAAGAAGATACTAAGTCCACATCATCATCATCTCTTTTTATATATGTTGAACATGCTCCCATTTTTATGGTTTCTAGCATACCTTTTTTTAGATCAATAATTCCCAAATCCAAAGTTGAAAACATTTCATCTGATGACTTTAATAGCAACATATTATTGATAGTATTTATAATTATTTCATCATCTATTTTTGCATCCATCATTTTCTCTAATATATCTATAGTTATTGAAGATTCTTCATAGGCCTTTGTACCTTTACCCATGCCATCACTAATTGCAACCATATACTTACTATCATTAATATCCATATGCGTATAATTATCACCACAAAGTATGTGACCATCTTTTGACATAGAAGCTACATCTGTTATTATTTTAAAATTTTGACTTTTACTAAGTGTTGCTTTACATTTCCCACCTAATGATCTGCATCCTGTCTTTTGAACAGATATATCCTCTCCCATAAAATCAGACAATACTTTTAGAATCTTATCTTCACACATACATCCACTGTTGCAAGTTTTCTTCTCTATCTTAATTTCAAAATCATCATTATCTTTAGTTATATAATTTACTTTATCTACCGTTATATTATTTCTTTCTAAGTAGTCTTGGATTTCATTTTCCTTTTCTAGGTCTAAAATGACATTAGTTTCTAAATCTTGTGATAGGTCTTCTATTGCTTTTGACATGCTTCTTATTTGATTTGCAATCAATCTTCTGCTCTCTGAAAATTTAAGATTCCAATTATAATCTAATGCAAATAACTTATAGTAATAATTAGATACCTTTACAACTGATTCTGGCTTTATACATTCTTTTATAAATTCTTCTGATATATGATTGCACGTTATTTCTCCATTTTCTTCTAACTTCTCTAGTATCTCATTCATTAATGTATATGTATGATTGAATTTTAAATCCCAACATCTTCGCCTCATACTGCATTCTTTACATTGATCGTTGTGTATCATATCTATAATACTCGCTATATCTCTCTGATCTACTACTTTCTCTCGTTCTCTTATTTGATCAAATGTATCTGCTAAACTATTATAAGCTTTATTCATATTCATAAGTCTACTATTTGCCATATTCTTACTTCTATTTATATAATCATATACAACTTCATTCGTTGTAATATTAGTTTTTATTATCTTTTCTATTCTATTGAAAAATTTCTCTGGTAAAACTATAACTATTAAAGAAGCTATTAGTATATCCCTTAATTGACTTAAACTTGATCCGACTCCAGAATTATATGTATACAACATCATCCAGCTTAATATATATCCTAATATACAAAAATATTTATTAATTTTATTAAATGCTCCACTTATTAAACCAGCAAATGAAAAAATTCCCATGTATATTCCTGATGTTATATTATTTATAATAAATGCAATCCCTACTATTACTCCAGATGTTGCTCCCATAGATGCACCACCTAAAATTGAAGCTATTAATATAAGCATTGTAGATAATACAATCCTTATAGATACTCCCATTATGGCTAATTCACCTATACCCATAATACTGAATGTAACTAATAGACTTATAGATATAGCCTCTTCAACATTTACAGCAATTCTATTGTTTGTGTTAACTATCATACCTATACCATATGAAAAAATATACACACCTATAAACATAATAGAACTTTCCATAATTGCAACAACTATATCATATAAGTATTTATTAGATAATAAAGCTTGTCCAATAGAAATAGGTAATAATACAAATGCACCTATAAGTGCAATCTTCCATACTGAATTTATTTGTTTTATGGTTTTATTTATAACCATAAATATAATTAGGCAGAGTGAATACTTTAGTATATAAGACATACTATTTGCTGATAACAATATACCTAATAGCGTAGATATAAAAACAGGTATTTTATATCGATCTATTTTAGATACATATAAAAAGAATGCTATACCTAATGGAGCTATAGACCCGATTAACATAGACCTACTTAATAAAAATCCCATTGCCATAAACATTGCCGTATTAAAATCAATATATTTACTTATTTTTATATGGTTTAAATTAAAACTTCTACTTTTTATACTAACTGCACTTTTCTCCATAAAAATCCCCCTCTTTTGTTTATAAAGAAATTGTAACAAAGAGGAGGTATTTTTTTTGTCATATTCAGTTTCTAGATTGGCAAAATATTAAGACATTTTTTTTGATTTTTGACACGTTAAGCCTTCCAAATTATCGTATTCACTTACTATTATTTCATTTAATTCTAGTTTTTCCATTATTATATTCAAAATTGCTACACCAGCCGTTATAATATCCGCTCGTTTCGGCTGTAGCCCTTTTAATGTTTTTTTATCACTTAATGTCATCTTTTTTAAATTTTGTAGAATTTTTTCTATTTCTTTTTTGCATATTTTACTATTGTGTATTTTTTCCATTGAATAAATTTCTAAATCTTGATTCATTGCAGATAAAGAAGTTATTGTTCCCCCAATACCCACTAAGTTTTTTATTCCCTTTTCTTTAATATATTCAAGAGTTTTATCTATCTCATTCTCTATAAACATATACATATCATTAAATTCTAAATCATCTACAGGATCAATTTTTAAAAATTTTTCAGTCATTCTTAAAGCTCCAACATTTTCACTCTTAGCAAATTTTATTCCTTCTCTATCTCCTATAATAAACTCTGTAGAACCTCCTCCTATATCAATAACTAAGATATCATTATTTCCTTCTAATCCCTCTAGAACACCTTTAAATCCAAGATTCGATTCTTCTTCTCCACTTATTATATCTATACTAATACCTGTCTCATTTTTAGCTAACTGAACAAATTCATCTCCATTTTTACTATCTCTAAGAGCTGATGTTCCCATACTGTAAACATATTCACAGTTTTCATCATTACATAACTTAGCAAACTCTTTTAAAGCATCTATATTACGGTTTATAGCCTCCTGACTTATATATCCTTCTTTATCTACACCTTGTCCTATTCTAGTTGTATTGACAAATTTTTTTCTATTTTCTATCTTTCCATTTTTATATTCTCCAATAAGTAATCTCATTGAATTGGTTCCTATGTCAATTGTTCCTATTTTCATAAACTCACTCCTATTTTTATATTCTGTGTTAATTATATATTATAATTACATATATACAAAAAAAGGTAACTTTTTAGGTTACCTTTTTTTTATATCTACATATATTATTTCCCCTGGCTTAACCATGTTTAAACGATTTCGTGCTGATATTTCTAAGTCATGAGAACTTTCTTCTTTTTCTAATTTTGCTATCTCTGCCTTAGTATGCTCTATTTGCTTATTTATACTTGCTATCTCTTTTTTATATTCCTTAACCTTTGTTACTTGAAATAAAACTCCTGTACCTAAACTACACACTACAAATACTAAAAACATTCCTAAAACAGCAGCTTGACTAAAAAATTTTTTTCTTATGTTCATCCCCATCTACACCCTTTTTTTTATTTTTAATTTACCGTTAGATTTCCTCTTCATAAATCTACCAGTTGCTAATATCATATTCGGTATATAAAATATGATATCAAATAAAAAGTGTATTGAGTAGGCTATAATGTAATACAAATTTTCTGAAATACTGACTATGTACTGTATTGTTTTTTTGATTAAATTTGTTATTAAATAAATAATTTTATTGATTATTGCTAAAACAAATTTACTTATGGTGTTGTAATATAAGATAAAACCAATAAATAAAGCCACAAAATGATAATATCTTAGCTCAAAAGATTCAACAGCGTTTACTGTTATAAAAACTACAAGAGTGGTAGTAATCCAAAATATAGCATCTAAAACAATTGAGCAGTACCTCATTATTTTAAAGTTGTTCTTAGATGCTCTATAAAAGTCAAACAGTACTCCTATAATTATTCCACCATATATAGTTGTAAAAAAGTACGCAAAGTCTTCTGTAAATGGCATCATTTACTTAAATACCTTCTTAAAGAAACTTTCTTGTGGCTTTCTTTCTTTAGAGTAAACGATAGAATTAATAGTACCATCTATACTTATGATATTTTCATCTAGGCTCAATTTACTCATATCTAAGCCTTCACCTTCTATTGCCATTTCTCCTACGCAAGTTCTTACTTCTACTTTCTTATCACTAAAAGAATAGATATGTTCTACTCCAGAAACAACTAGACTAGATCTATCTTTCAAAGTTACGTTATGTTCCATAGTATCCCCCCAGTAAATTTTCATTTATACTACTATAAATATACTGAGGAACTTTCAATTTTATTCTATTATCTCATACATTTCTTTAGCATCATTTTTTAGTACATGCTCTTTTATTTCAACTACTTTACATTTTAGCACTTTTTCACCAAATGTTATTTCTAATATATCTCCAATATTAACTTCTGAAGAAGACTTAGCCATCTTCCCATTTATAGTTACTATCCCCTTATCACAAGCCTCTTTAGCTACTGTTCTTCTCTTTATGATTCTTGATACTTTTAAAAATTTGTCTAATCTCATTTGATATTCCTCCTGAAAATTAATCTTTATATAGAAAAAGTGTGGTATATAATCCCACACTTTTGTCATTTGTATAATTATCCGTTTATTATATCTTTAAGACCTTTTCCAGCCTTGAATACTGGAGCTTTAGAAGCTGGTATTTCTATAACTTCTTCTGGGTTTCTTGGGTTTCTACCTTGTCTAGCAGCTCTTTCTCTAGTTTCAAAAGTTCCAAATCCAACTAATTGAACTTTTTCTCCTTCAACTAATGCTTCCTCTACTGACTTCATGAAAGCGTTTAAAGCAGCTTCTGCTTCCTTCTTTGTTAATTCACTTTTTTCTGCCATTCTTGATACTAATTCAGCTTTGTTCACGATACTTACCTCCTAAAAATGTTTATAAAATAGAATTTTATTTCTTTTAAATTCTAGTTTTTTACTTAATTGATTTTATTGGATTTTGCTTCATTCCATAACTTGTCCTGTTCTTCAAGTGTCATATCCTCAAGTTTTTTATTTGAGTTCATAGCACTTTGCTCCATAAATTCAAATCTATTTATGAATTTTTGACTAGTACAGTTTAAAGCTTCTTCTGGATCAATTTTTAAGAATCTAGCTAAATTCACTATAGAAAACAGTAAATCTCCTAGTTCTTCCTTTATGTATTTTATATTTCCTACTTCACATTCGTCAAGTAATTCTTTATATTCTTCTTCAATTTTTTTTATTACATCATCTATTTTATCCCAGTCAAATCCAATAAGTGAAGCCTTATGTTGAATTTTTTCTGCCTTTATTAAGGCAGGTAAATGAGCCGGTATTCTCTTAAGACCTTCTGTTATGTTCGTTTCACCTTTTTCTTCTTGTTTTAACTCTTCCCATGTTTTTTCAAAATTTTTAATATCTATATCTTCATCGTTAAAAACATGAGGATGTCTATGTATAAGTTTTGTACATATTCCATTAACAACTTCTTTTAAGTCAAAGAAACCTTCTTCTTGACCTATTTGACAGTGGAATATTACCTGTAAAAGGATATCTCCAAGCTCTTCTATCATTTCATCTATATCATCATTATCTATAGCCTGGCAAAGCTCGTATGACTCCTCTATTAGATATTTTTTAAGTGATTCATGTGTTTGTTTCTTATCCCAATCACATCCAGATGGACTTCTTAATGTACTCATTATTTTTTCTAGCTCATGTACAGTATTATACATTCTTTTAGAACTTTTTGGTATATATAAACTACTTAAATAATCAAATTTATTTTCTAACCTATCAAGTTCATGTAATAAAACATATTTCTTACTCTCTAAATTTTTAACACCTGCACCATTTACTATACATACTTCTTGATCATAATCATAATATTCCATTAACTTTAACTTTATATTAGATGCAATGAAAGAATCATAAATCTGTGTTATTATCATACTAGTATTAATATCTATATATGCATTTTCTATTTCAAAAGCATCTACTAATTTAAATCCATCTGAAGGATCAATAGCCAAATAATTAAACATAGCATCTACAAAGCTCATAGAGGCTATTGTTTCAACTTCTATGCCCTTTTCTTTTGCTATTGACTCTATTATACTTACAGTCCTTTCTGCAACCCTTGGATGCCCTGGAACTGCATATACTAAATCACCCTCTTTAGATAAGTCTATAATGAATTCAGAAATTTTTCCATATACATCTTCAAAATTTTCTTCTTTATCATAAAAATAATCTAAGGAAGTGTATTTTATAGTTTCTTTAAGCTTGTCCACAGTAGGATGTTTTTCTGTTCTTAAAAATATTCTTGAACTTGATTGTAGTGCTTCTAATGCACCTTGACTAATAAGAGAATAGTCTCCAGGCCCAAGTCCTACAATTTTTATCTTGCCCATAATGTCACTCCTCTTAGTTTTTTTCAAATTTAGTAAATTTTATACATATTTTAATACAAATAAAGGAAATTTAATTATTTATAAGTATTTCCTTTATTTGTATATATATTCTTATATTACCTCATCAGGTTGAATTTTTTAAGTATTTTATAAATTTTATCACCTTTTGGTATCGTTAAAAGTTCTTCTTTACTTATTCCACCTATTAATATAATTACTATACCATATATAGCTGCTCCTATGCCAATCGAAACTACTGTAGATATTTTACTTCCTATTATTTCCAATAGAAATCCGTAGCTTAGTTTAACAACTACAAACATAGTCAAAACAGTTATCAGAGGTCTTAATACAAATTCTTTTATTGAGAATTTAACCTTCATAGATTTTTTTATGTAACGTAATTCTATTAATACCGCAATAAAATATGCTGAAACAGTTCCTAGTGCGGAACCAAATACATTTATTTCAAGCACAGCTGTTAATGTATAACTTATTATCACTTTAAATAACATGCCTACAACTAGAGCTATTACAGGAATCATTGGTTTTCCCATACCCTGTAATATACCATTCATAGTTTGCATTAGACCTAAAAATACAACACATGGAGTAAGAACTAGTAGTAGATTTCCAACCATTTCAGGTTGTTTTGGATATAAAAGTTGCATTATAGGTATTGCAAGAGCTGCTATACCAAATGCAGCCGGTAAAACCATCAATAGTGTTACCTTTATAGCGCTTTCTGTATCTTTTCTAGCTTTCACTTTATTTCCTATAGCATAAGATTCCGATATTGATGGTACTAGGCTCATACTCATAGCTATTGTTATAACCGATGGTAAATTTATTATAGCCATAGCAAATCCAGTTAATTGTCCAAACATAGCATTAGCTTCTTTCAAGCTATAGCCTGCTACTATAAGCCTTTTTATAACGATTACATTATCTACCATATTTACTAATGGCATCACAGATGCTCCTATTGTTATAGGTATCGCTACCACAAGTATTTTCTTTAAAATTTTACCTACTGATTCATCCTTAAAATGATGACTTGATTTTATCTCTAATTTTCGTTTTTTACCATCTCTTATGTACGCTAATATCAAATATGTAATAGATGCTATCGCACCTACAGTTGCTCCTGTTATAGCCCCTGCTGCCCCTAATTTAGGCCCTCTAGCAGCCATTAAATAATATGCCAACCATAGACCTAATGCAACTCTAAAGAACTGTTCTGCAATTTGAGAAATAGCTATCTTAGTCATTTCTTTTCTACCTTGGAAATAGCCTCTGTAAGAAGACATTATTGGTACAAATAAAAGAGCTGGCGAAATTGCAATCATTGCATAATATGCTCCTGGGTTTCCCATTATATTATTCACTATATAATTCGCCCCAAAGAAAAATATGCAAAATGCAATAAGCCCCGTCATAAAAAGCACTGTGTATGAAACTTTAAATATTTTTTGAGCACCTTTATAATCTCCTATTGCTGATCTCTCGGAAACTAATTTAGCTAATGCAGTTGGAAAACCTGCTGTTGCTAATGTTAAAAATAGCGTATAAACAGGGTATGCTGCTTGATAATACCCCATACCATCTTCCCCTATCATATTACCTAGAGGAATTCTAAAAAAGCCCCCTATTATTTTAACAATTATCCCCGCTAGTCCAAGTATAAAAGCGCCTCTTAAAAAAGAGTCTTTATTCTTGTTCCCCATAACATAACCTCCATTTTTTATATAACAAGCTTTAATATATCATATATTCAACAATGTATTCAATATATTACTACAACTTTAAAAGACCCTAAAAACATAGGGTCTTTTAAAAATTAATTTGTTATTGAACTTGTTTTCCTAAGAAATTAGCTGCAATTTTTAGAATTTTTTCTTCTGCCTCAGATATTCCCTCTGACTCCTTAGATACTAATACTATAGATCCTATACAATCTCCTGAAGAACTAACTATAGGCATTATTATTTGCTTTGCATATTCCATAGAGTCATCTTTATGTAAAGGTAGTATTTTATTATCTTTAGCATATTTAACTTCCCTATTTTCTATTAATTGCTCAAGTTCATCACTTATACTTTTTTCTTTGTAATCTTTCTTAGGTAATTTAGAAACAGCTATTATAGAGTCTAGATCCGTTACAACTATTCCATATCCTAAAGTTTCACCTAAAGTTTCTGTATATTCTTGTGAGAATTCATTTAATTCACCAATTGGCGAATATTTTTTAAGAATTACTTCACCATCTTTAGCAGTGAATATTTCTAAAGGATCTCCTTCTCTAATTCTTAAAGTTTTTCTTATTTCTTTTGGAATAACAACTCTTCCTAAATCATCTATTCTTCTAACGATTCCTGTCGCTCTCATATATAATTTATCCCTCCATTAGTAACTTTAGGCTTATTTTTACCAATGTTAAGAAAAATATACAAAAAAAGCTATGTATTATTACATAGCTTTTCAAATATTGTAAATTAAACTATTTCAGACTTCAATAATCTTACAATTTACCCATATGTAAGTTATTTTTCTCTATTTTATACTATTAATTTTTTAATTAAAATTTAATTTTTTTAATTACATCTTCATTTTTTTCTACTTTAGCTTCTTTTGCAAGAGTTTCTATTTTTTTATTAAATTTTTCTGTTAATAAAGTTGTTTTTATTGTATCTTTTACATCTTCAAATGGAGTTTGTTCATTTACTTTATCTGTTAATTTTATTATATGATATCCAAACTGAGATTCCACTATATCAGATATTTCCCCTACTTTTAAAGAAAATGCAGCTTTTTCAAATTCTGGAACCATTTTTCCTTTTCCAAAATATCCTAAATCTCCACCTTGACTTCCTGAACCTGGGTCATCAGAATTTTCTTTAGCTAAAGCTGCAAATTCTTCTCCTGATTTAGCCTTTTTAAGTAAATCTTCTGCTTTTTTCTTAGCTTCTTTTTTCTTTTCTTCTGATAAAGGCTTCCCATCTTTATCTGTAGTTGATATTAATATATGTGATGCCTTCACTTCATCTTTATAGTATTCTTTTTTATGATCATTATAATATTTTTTTAACTCTTCATCTGATATTTTAGTTGTCTTATCAAAGTTTTCTTTGTATTTTTTTATAGTTAGATCTTGTTCTTGTTGTTGTTTTAAGTATTCATCGTTTATACCCAATTTTTCTAAGTTCTTTTTATATTCTTCATCTTTATCTATACTCTTCTTTAACTCTTTGAAAGCTTTATTAACTTCTTCTTTTGAAGGTGCTATTTTTTGTTTTTTAGCATCTTCACATACTACTTCTACATTTACCATTTGCTTAAGTATATCATTTTTAAATGTATCTTTATATTTTACTCCTTTTTCTATTTCCGTTTCCCATATTGATGCTCCATACATACCTTCTGCTGATTGTTTATATAAAGCTAATGTTTTCTCATAATTTCCTACTGTTATTTCTTTTCCATTTACTGTAGCTACTATATCATTAGTTTTAGCACCACTTGAACAAGCAGTCATTGTTACGCATAATACTAAAGATACTGCTACTGACATTAGTTTTTTTAACATCTAAACACCCTCTCTTATTTTAAATTATTTTACACTACACATTTTTTGTAAAAGTTCTTCTAATTCTACTACTATATTATAACCTATTTTTTCCTTTGTTTTATATCTTGTTGTAGGAACTAATAATATTTCATCTTTTATCTGTCTTACCTTTTCAATTTTAAGCTTCTTACATAAAGTCTTAATATAAGCTATTCTAAGTAAACACTGAACTGCTTTTGGTATATCTGAAAATCTATCTTCTAATTCTTCTTGTATTTCATGCATATCTTCCTTTGATTCTATAGATGCAATTTTTTTATACATTTCTATTTTAATTAGCTCATCACTTATATAACTATCTGGTATGTATGCATTTACACCTAAGTCTATCTCTACATCTACTTCCTCATGAACAACTTCACCCTTAACTTTTTTAATAGCCTCATTTAACATCTTTACATATAGATCATAACCTATTATAGCCATATGACCATGTTGCTGAGATCCAAGTATATTACCTGCTCCTCTTATTTCCAAGTCTCTCATGGCTATTTTAAATCCTGATCCAAACTCAGTAAATTCTCTTATTGCTTTTAATCTTTTTTCAGCTATTTCACTAAGAACTTTGTCTTTTTCATACATTAAGTATGCATAGCCTTGTCTAGAACTTCTCCCCACCCTACCTCTTAACTGGTAAAGCTGTGCAAGTCCCATCTTATCTGCATCATATATAATCATAGTGTTTGCATTAGAAATATCCATACCTGTTTCTACTATTGTTGTACAAACTAAAACATCAAATTCCTTATTTAAAAATCCTAGTATTATATTTTCAAGAGCTTTAGATGTCATTCTACCGTGCGCTACCGCAACTCTTGCATCTGGCACCAGCCTTTGTATCATGCTTGCCATTTCTTCAATATGTTCAACTCTATTATAAATAAAGAATACCTGTCCACCTCTACCAAGCTCTCTTTCTATTTCATCCTGTATTACACTTTCCTTAGCCTCTGTAACATAAGTTATTACAGGATGTCTTTCTTGTGGTGGTTCTTCTATAACACTCATATCTCTTATTCCACTCAAAGACATGTGTAGTGTTCTAGGAATAGGTGTTGCTGATAAAGTCAGAACATCTACTGTTGACTTAATTTTCTTTAATGCTTCTTTATGTCTAACTCCAAATCTTTGCTCTTCATCTATAACTACTAATCCTAAATTAGGTAGGTTTATATCTTTAGATACTATTCTATGGGTACCAATTAATACATCTACTAATCCTTTTTTAGCATCTTCTATAATTTGTTTTTGTTGTTTAGGAGTTTTAAATCTACTTAGTACCTCAACTCTTATAGGATAATTTTCAAATCTTTCTTTAAATGTATTGTAATGCTGCTGAGCTAGTATTGTTGTTGGAACTAGTACTGCAACTTGTTTTTGATCCATACAAGCCTTGAAAACAGCTCTTATAGCTACTTCTGTTTTTCCATATCCAACATCTCCACATACAAGCCTATCCATTACTTTATTAGACTGCATGTCTTTCTTTGTGTCCTCTATAGCTTTTAATTGGTCATCTGTTTCTTGGTGTGGGAATAATGACTCAAATTCTGATTGCCAAGTTGTATCTTTACTAAACTTATAACCCTTAACTTTTTCACGCTTAGCATAAAGTTCTATTAAATCTTTTGTCATATCTTCTATTTCTTTTTTAACTTTAGCTTTAGCTTTTGTCCATTCATTTGTTCCAAGTTTGTTTAATTTTACTTTATCTTCTTCAACACCTATATACTTTTGTACTTTATCCATTTGATCAATAGGTACATATAGGTTATCTCCGCCTTGATAAACTATTTTCATATAGTCTTTCTTTATAGCATTTACTGTAATTTGCTCAATTCCTGTGTATCTACCTACACCACTATTTTCATGAACAACATAATCACCTACATTTAAATCTAAAAATGACTCTATTTTTTTGCCTTTTTTAGATTTTTTAGTCTTAGAGCTAGACCCTCTTTTATGAACTCCTATCATTTCATTATCTGTTATAACAGCAAATTTAATTGATTTATACTCAAATCCACTGCTTATACTTGCTGGTATAACTATTATTTGAGATGATTTTATTTCCACATTTCTGCTCTTAGATATAGTTGTTTCTAGTCCTAAATCTAATAATTCAGAATTTAATTTCTTAGCTCTTTCTAATGTATTTGTAGCTAAAATAATTTTATATCCATTGTATTTTAATCTATTTAACTCTTCTACTAAAACATCTATTTTTGCATTAAATGTAGGAATTTCTCTAGCCTCAAAGTTTACAACTGAGTTTACGTTAAAGTCATTTATCGGCTTTGGAATTAATGTATTTAAAATTAATTTTTTATTATTTATAATAAATTCTAAATCACTATAATGATATAACAAGTTACCTTGACTCTTTAATGCTAAACCTCTTTCGAGATTTAACTTATAATTATCTTTAAATTCATTTATATAATTTTCACATCTTTCTTTTACTCTGCTTATGTCATTTACAAATACAATAGCGTTGTCTTTAAGATATGTGAATAAACTTTTATTTTCATATGTATAAACATAATCAATATAATTTTCAATCCCTTCAAAATATGTTTTGCTTGATATATTATCAATGTTTCTAAAAACATCTTCATTAGTATATTTAGTTGTATCTTTTTTTATTCTTTCTACGGCTTTATCAATTTTATCAGGATATATAAATTCTCTCGACGGAGTTATTGAAAATTTCTTCATTTTCTCTATAGATTTTTGCGTGAAAACATCAAAAGTTCGTATAGAATCTATTTCATCATCAAATAATTCCATACGAATCGGATCTGTGTATTCTAGTGAAAATATATCTATAATTCCCCCTCTAATACTAAACTGACCAAAACCTTCTATTTTGGAAACCCTTTCATAGCCAAGTGAAACTAATTTTTCACTTAAATCATCAAGGTTAACTATATCCCCTATCTTATACGTAAATATATTTTCTAATAATATATCTTTAGGGATATATTTTTTTAATATAGCTTCTACAGAAGTTATTAAAACCATATCTTCACCTTTAGCTAACTTTAATAAAACTTTTAATTTTTTAGCTTCTTCATTTCTATCCTTTGCATCTAAGCTATAAAAGTAGATATCTTGGTGACCTAAATACTCTACTTTATCTTTCATATAAAAACTTAAATCATCATATACCTTTTTTGCTTCTAAATCACTACTTGCTACTATGACAGTTTGTCTAGATAAGTCTTTGAATATAGAATAGGCTATATGTGGTTTTTGCACTGGTAAAAGGCCATTAACTAGTAATGAGCCTCTATTATTTTTTATGCAATTTATAACATCTTTATATTCTTTTGAATTCTGCAAAGGGTAAACAAAAACATCATTCATATAAAATTCCCCTCTCACTATCCGTTGTATTTGTTCATAGATATATCGATATTTTCTCTTATAATGCAATCAACTGCACGATATGCTTTTTCTAAACCATTTTCTAAGTCTATGGATTCTTCTTTTCTAAATCTAGAAAGTACAAAATCAGCTAAGTCTTGTCCTGGCATTGGTTTAGATACACCTACCCTTACTCTTGGAAATTCTGTAGACCCTAAGCACTTAACTATAGATCTCATTCCATTGTGAGTTCCACCACTACCTTTTTTTCTTATTCTGATTTTTCCAACATCTAAGTCAATATCGTCGTATATTACTATTATATTGCTCAAATCAACTTTATAGTATTTATATATATCTATTAAAGTTTCTCCACTTAAATTCATATATGTTTGTGGTTTAACTAGTAAAACTTTTTCTGACCCTATTCTTCCTTCACCTATTAAGGCCTTATGTTTTATCTTCGTCACTGATATACCATATTCCTTTGCAAGAATATCTATTACATCAAAACCTACATTATGTCTAGTTTTATCATATTGTTTACCTGGATTACCTAACCCTACTACTACATACATTTTCCGTCCTCCTTTAATTGCCTATTATATCAAAATATATTTTTAATATATCATTATTGGTCATCATTATAATTATTGTTGATAATGATATAAATGGTGCAAATGGTATTTTTCTTATTTTATCACTTTTCATAAAAAGTATATATACACAATATATACTAGCTATAATATATGATAGTGATATTAAATACAGAGCATAATTATGTCCTAATGTAAAAGAACATAGGCCGTATAAGCCTATATCTCCTTGACCTAATCCATTAGTTATTTTTGATATTATATATGCTAAAACAAGCCCTATTATCATTGCAGATATATGGCTTGCTGAATTTAAATCTTTATTTAATGTTGAGATAAAAATTATACCTTGAATTATTATACCACTAAGTACTGTTATATCATATATATATGTTGTATGATAGTCTATTATTGAAATTATTACTATAAATGGTATTAATGTTAGATATTTTATAGATTCTATAGTAAATCCATATTTAAGATAGATTGAAATCATTGTTAATATAATTGTTATATAAATTATTAAAGTATTCTTTTTATTATTTTTTATTTCATCACATATTAAATAAATTTGATTATTTGAAATATATGATGCTATTATCGAAATAAGTAATATATAAATCATAATTAATTAGTAATAGCAGGGCTATTACAATTATTAACTTATAGCTTTTTTTAATACTATTTCATATACTAAAATAAAACCTTTCAATATTTAAAAAGGCTGATTTAAAACAGCCCCACATACCAATTTATTATATTAGTTCCACATAGAACAACAATTAATGCTCCGATAGAAATAAAGGGCCCATATGGAATCATCGAATTATATTCTTGTTTTTTTAATTTGCTATTTAATATAACAACTATTCCGTAGAGTGCTCCAATATATATGCTAAGCAATATCGTTAATACTCCGCCACTAATACCTAAAAACAAACCCGCCATAGCAAAAAGTTTTATATCTCCGCCTCCCATGACTTCTTTTTTTACTATAAACTCAATTAAGTTTATTAAAATTAGCATGCTTCCACCACAGATAACTGCTCCTATCAAACTATTTTTTATTCCTATTCCTTGTCCTAAAATATTAAATAAAGTAGCTACTATACTCCCAAATATAATTAACTCATCCGGAATTATATAATGGTCTATATCTATAAATGTTATTATAATTAACAATGATATAAATATTAAATAATATATAGTTTGAATATTATATTCATAGATATTGTAAACTAATAAAAATAATATTCCTGTTAAAAGTTCTATTAAAGCATATCTATATGAAATTTTTTCACCACAATATCTACATTTCCCTTTTAATATAATCCAGCTAAGTATCGGCATTAAGTCTAAAGGTCTCAGTCTTGTATCACATTTATAGCAGTGTGATGGAGGAGTTATTATTGATAATTTTTCTGGTATTCTAAATATACATACATTATAAAAACTCCCCAATATAGCTCCCATAATAAAAGATACTATCATAAAATATATTTCCATTCTAACCTCTCCACTTTCACTTATATTATATAAGTCTTTATTTATATATAAAATCAACAACTATTGTATTTTCTTTATCGATATTAGAAGGTTTGCTTATATATACATTTCCACTTATATTATATTGATTTTTATAAATATCTCTATATTCGTAAATTTTGTCACTATTTAAATTTTGACTTAAGCAGTTTGGAATTGAAAAACTCTGTATCTCTATCCCTTCACTTAGCGATATTCTTATTCCTATTATGTTCTTAATAATTTCATCATTGACTGATATAGTTAAATCTCCACCAGTGTGTAAACTTATATATCCACTATCAGTGTTTATGAAAATATTGAAATTTTCTTTATAGTCTCCATGATTTCTTCTATTAGATTTTGACTCCATTTTTTCATCTAATATGTTACATTCTATTTGCTTGCTCCATTCAAATTCACCTGAATTTTGAGTCTCATGTTTCTTAGTATATTTAAAAATCAAATCACCTCTTAGCGGTATTTCTTCAGGTTCTTCTGGATGTATAATTATTTCTTCAGATTTAATATATCTAGATGTAACATTAAATATATGATTAACATTTTCATCATATTTACCATTATATTGCATGCTAACTTCATAAGAATTTTCCCCCTTTATTATAAGAGGTGGTAAATTTGTGCTTTTTAATATTCTATTGTCTATAAAATCAATTTTTACACCTTTAGAATCCATTCTATTTATGCTATATTTATATTTTTCATCTTTAAAATCTATATTAGTAATATATTTAGATATTACTGTATCTTCCTTTTTATCAGACCTTATTGTATATATATATTCCATTGATTTATTTGTCTGAGATAAACTCATAAATTTAATATATTCACCATCTAATTTATCTAAATTTGATTTGTTATTATTATTTTTAACTGTTATTAAATCTAATTCAATAGATGTTGATTGTTCAATATCTCTAGTTAAATAGTTATTCATATCATTCATTGTTAATTGGCCTTGATTTATATTACCTTGATTCTTTATAGATATAATAGACTTATCGATTATTTTATATCCTACAAAAACTACTATAGTTAATATTGATAATGAAACTAGAAGTTCTAGTAGTGTAAAGCCATTATTTTTCTTATATTCACATATACTCCTCCATAAACTTAATAATTCATACCATCAACTAATCTAGATGTATATTCATAATCAGAGCATCTGCTTAAAACACTGTCTCTAGAAATTCTTCCTTGTCTATATAAATTAACAAGCTCTTGATCCATAGATTGCATTCCTAACTTAGAGCTAGTCTGAATTATATTTTGTATTTGGTAAGTTTTATTTTCTCTTATTAAATTTCTTATAGCTGGTGTTGCTATCATAACTTCTAAAGCTGCTACTCTATTTATGCCATCTATTGTTTGTATTAGTTGTTGAGAAATAACTCCTTCACAAACAGTAGATAACTGAGTTCTAATTTGTTGTTGCTGTTCTGCTGAAAATATATCAACAATTCTATCTATTGTTTTTGCTGATCCTACTGTATGTAGTGTCGAAAAAACTAAATGTCCTGTTTCCGCAGCTGTAAGTGCTATTGATACAGTCTCTGGATCACGCATTTCTCCAACTAAGATAACATCTGGATCTTGTCTAAGTGTTGCCCTTAATGCTGCATGAAAGCTTTCTGTATCACTCCCGACTTCTCTTTGATTAACAATACCCTTTTTATGATTATGTACATATTCTATAGGATCTTCTAATGTTATTATATGCCTTTCTTGCGTTGAGTTTATTATATCTATTAAGCTAGCTAAAGTAGTACTCTTACCACTACCCGTTGGTCCTGTTACTAGAATTAATCCTTTATGTTTTTCTGCAAATGTAGCAATAATATCTGGCAATCCCAATGCTTTAAACGAAGGAATTTGCGACGTTATTGTTCTTATTGCAATAGCATATTTACCTCTTTGCTTATATGCATTCACTCTAAATCGGTCTCCACTTGGTAATGATACTGATAAATCTACCTCACCTTTATTTTCTAATATTTTTAATTTTTTCTGACCAGTTATTTCCCTGGCCATAATTTCTGTATCTTGCTCTGTTAAACTGGTTTCTCTTAGCTTTACAAAGCTCCCTTTTATCCTCGCTATAGGAGGGCTATCAACTGTTATATGTAAATCAGATGCTCCTAATTCTACTGCTATTTCTAATAAATTAAATATATTCATGTTTTACTCCTTCTTTATAATCCTATTTGATAAAATTCAAATTACTGTCTTTATCATAATAATTTGAGTTATATATAGATGCCTTCAATTCTAATAAGTTTAATGTTAACTCCTCTAAATCCTCTAAATCATCTAAAATGATTTTTTTATCTTCATTTATGTTCTTTTTATAATCTGTATTTAGTATTTTAGGTGTTACTTCTTCCCTTATATGTTTTTCTATATCGTATACATGGTGATTTATTATTTTATCTATATAGGCATTTATTATATTGTTTATATACTTCCTTTTTTCGATACTATCACGTTGACCCTGTAAAATTAAAATCTCTCCATTTATTTCAACTAGATATTTTATTAAACAAAACTTTATTTGTATCAAATAATTTAATGATTATATTCACTAGGTAAACCATATATCCATAAATCATTATGAAGTTTTTGTATATTTAAAGTATAATTCTGTATAAATATATTATGAGTATTCAACCAGTTTAATCTATGAGATTCATTTAATTCTTCATCCATTTTTTTATTTAATGTTTCTAATGTGTATTTACTAGCTTTAATATAATACTTTCCTTCGTATAATAAATCAAAATATTTATTTTCATTTGTTTGAATTATGTTTTTTTCAGTTTCTCTTATTATTTTTTCAACTTGAAACATCATACTAAGTATATCTATTTTCTCTTCCTTAGACATATCTATAAGAGTTTTATTTCCTATAATTTTATCAATTGATATTAAGTTACTTAATGTCTTATCAGGTAATTGAGAAAATACATTAAACGCTTTGCTTAAACAATAATTCAAGTAATTTTCGCCTTGTACATCATTGCCTTCATCTTCTTCACGAATAGAACCTTTATTACTTAAAATCTTTGTTTTAATAACTGTATGTCTCTTACTAAAATAATTATCCTTAAGGCTTACTCCTATTTCAATTTCAAATAAATACAAGTCTTTACCTGCATTAGTTTTTTTTAGATTTACATCAACTTTATAAGTCTGATTTTCAATATTTTTTTCATAGTTAACCCTTTTAAAATATATTTTACCAATATCTTTTATGTAAATATCTTTATCTTGTATCTTTAACTTATCGCTTTCACCTAATGATTTTATCTGGATACGTAAATCTTCTATTTGGCTCTGTGCTATATTAATGACTTTTATATCTCTATCATTTTTTATATCTATCCTTTTAGTACTATTTATAACTCTAAAAAATGCAAAAATTAAAAAACTTATAATAGCTAAAGATACTAATAGCTCTAGCAACGTAACCCCTTTATTATCTTTTTTAACCAATTGCTCACCTTCAATACTAATTAAATTTATTCCATTTATTTATATCGTATGTAATATTATAGTTTTTAGATTGATTTAATCCTCGTATTTGTACTGTAATTTCTGATTCTATCTTATATTTATCATCATACTTAAACTCTTTTCCATTACTATCTATATTTTCACTTTCCTTGACTATAGCTAAGTCAAAGTTCAAATTAGAATTTTCTTTTACAATTACATAATTATCACATTGATCTATTTTGTCACTTTCTTTAACTACTGTGTTCACATATACTAAGTCGTCTTTATTATATTTAATTTTGTATCCTATTTTTTCAGTTTTATTATTGAACTGCTCCCTGTCAAGTAGACAGTGGAAATAATAAAAAATTGGACTTACACCCTTCTAGTAGACGTGTAGATTAGTCGAGTTAGTTAATACTAATACTAGGAGGGATTTTTTATGCCAAGAAAAAAATATACTAAAGAATTTAAAATACAAGTTGTTAAACAAGTTATTGAGGAAGGTAAAAAAATAACAGAAATAGCTAAAGAATTAGAACTACCTAGAGATATGGTCTATAGATGGATAACTGAATATGAAGCCAATGGTGATGAAGCCTTTTCTGGTCATGGAAATGCTCGTATAAATAGTGAATTTGAGATTAAAAAATTAAAAAATCAAATTGAATCTATACAAAAGGAATGTGAAATTCTAAAAAAGTATTCTACCTTTCTCAAGGAACAAAACAGCAAAAGTTTCAATTTATAAAAGAAAACTCCTCAAACTATAATATTATAACTATGTGTAAAGTATTAAAGGTATCACGCGCTGGGTATTATAAATATCTTGCACATACTCCGAGTAAACGAGAAATTGAAAATAAGGCATTAAAAGAATGTATACAAGATATACACAGTCAATTCAGACAATGTTATGGATATCGTAGAGTAAAATGCGAACTAGATGCAAGAGGTATCATCGTTAACCATAAAAGGGTTTATAGGTTAATGAAGGAATGTAATCTATCTGGAAAACACCATAGAAAAAACATGGAAACTATAAGAAAGTTAAAGAAGAGTTAATCAAAGCTAATCTTCTTATGCAAAACTTTTCTGCTGATGAACTTGGGTTAGTGATATATAGTAGCCGTACTTTAAATAAAATGTATATAAGAAGTTCAAAAAGTTAATCATTAACAATATAAGATACGATATAAATTATAAAATGAGAGCCGTAGAATACCAAATTGAAGGACATACATATAAAGAAACTTGCAAAGTTTTTAAAATATCAGAAACAACACTAACAAGATGGATAAAAAAAGCAAAGGAGAATAATTTAGAGAATAAAATACCTGAAAGAAAACCAAAAAAAATTTATCCAGAAAAGCTAGTTAAATATATAAATGAAAATCCAGATGCATATTTAGTAGAAATTGCAGAAGAATTTAATTGCACAGAAGGTGCAGTAAGAAAAGCATTAAAGAAATTTAAATAACTCGAAAAAAAGACAATTTCATATAAAGAGCAACGCAAAGAAAAGGTAGAACAGTATTTAAATGAAATAAAAGATATACCAAAAGATGATATAGTATATATTGATGAGACAGATATACAAGGATATATTTACAGAGAATACGCAAGAGCACCAAGAGGTGTAAAGGTATATGATAAAATACTAGGTAAGAAGTACAAAAGAACAAATATAGTAGCATATAAATGTGGAGATAAAATTGTATCTCCTCTAGTTTATGATGTAACAATGGATAGCCACTTTTTTGAAGCGTGGTTTAAAGATATGTTTTTAAAAGCTATTGAAGAAAATAAAGTTATTGTTATGGATAATGCATCTTTTCATAGTAAAAAAGTATTATATGAATTATGTAGTAATGCTAATAAAAATTTAAAACTACTTTTCTTGCCACCATATTCTCCTGAATTAAATCCGATAGAAAAATATTGGGCTGTTCTAAAAAGAAAAATCAAAAAAATTAATAAAAATGATGAAGGCTTTATAGAGAGAATTTACAAACTATTCTAAGTACGATTACTATAACATATATTCCAACAAGTGAAGGCTTTTTATATTTAATGGCTTATATGGATGTATATAGTCGTAAAATTGTTGTCTGGTCTATGGATAAAAATATGAGAGAACAATTAGTAATAGATGCATTAGAATCAGCTATATGGAGAGAAAATCCTAAAGCAGATCTTATAGTTCATACTGCTAGAGGATCTCAATTTATTAGAAAAAGGTATCAAAGTCAAATTGATAAATATGGTATTGTTGCAAGTATGAGTAAACCTGGTAACCCTTATGATAATGCAATTATGGAATCCTTTAATAAGTCCTTAAAAACAGAAATGTTTGATAATAAAAATACATATCGTACTAGAGAAGATGCTAAAAAAGCTATATTTGAATACATTGAGTTATTTTATAATAGAAAAAGAAGACATTCTGCACTTGGATATGTATCTCCTATAGAATTTGAAAATTTAAACCCGACTAAGTAGACTATTTATAGTGTCTACCAAATCGGGTTAAGTCCAACAGTTTTATTATTTTAACTGTCTACTATAAAGGGAGCATATCACCCTTTGAACTTAACTCTTTATTAAAAAAATCCAAATTAAAAATATCCTTAATGTCCATATATAATATACTTTGTTTTTCTTTTTGATCTTTATTCTTATTCATTTGTAATTACACCATCCTTTACATTTGCAGTAATACTAAAATCATAAGAAATTTTCTTACCATTTTGTACATCACTTTTTTATTCTGATACTCCTGATAATTTTATATTTTCAAAGTAAGGTAGTTCTTTAAGTTTATATACAAATTGACCTACATGAGAAGGTGCATCTGCTTTTTCTGTTCTTTTTTAAAATTAGGTGGTTTTTCATATAAAGGCTGATTTTTGGCTTCCTTTTCATTTCATTTAATTTTTTCTATATTTTCTTTTATTTTTCACTATCATCCATATGCATATAGACGTTACATAACGTCACATATGAATATAGTTGCATTAGATATTTTTTCTCATTATCTATATGTTCTGATGTTTTCAAAGCTTCATATACTAAATTTTCTGATATTTAATAAGCCCTCATATCTATAAATGATACACTTAAGTCTATTAATGCTTTTGTTATTGAATACATATCTTGTTTTTATTCATACAAATATATAGTATCTAAAAAACATTTAATACCTTTATCTTTTTCTCCTGCTAAATAGTATATTGATTCTATTTTTCTTGTTAATTCAAATCTATTTTCAGTATTACTTCTATCTAAGAGCTCCTCTGTGTTTTTAATTATTAATTTATTACCATCTTTTTCCCGTATACTTGCATAAACTCAACCACGCTAGTGTATGACCTCTATCATCATTTTTTAAATCAATATTCACTAATTCTTTCTCTAAATATGTTTTTGACTTTTCATAATCATCATCTATAAATTTTTTAGATAATCTATTATATAAGTAATATTTTATAAATTCATTTCTACTTGCACCTATTTGCTCTGTTGCTAAATCAAAGTATATTTCTGCTTTATTATTCCCTTTTTCATTTTCATAAAATCCCAATATAAAATACTCTTCTGACTGTTTGTTGATTTTTTTATTAAAGCTTCTAGGCTAATTACTTTTAGATTGAATTTTCCTTTATCATATTTATATAATGAATAGTAATTCTTTATATTGTAAATTTCTTGCTTAATATTATAGTCGTAACCAAATTTCCATGACATTATCCCTATTAACAACACAATAACCACATACTTTATATTTTTTTCATACTATCTATAACCCATTTTTAATTTCTACACCTTCTCTTTATTCTATTTTTTGAGCATAAAAAAAGTTTAATTCTAATTATCAGAATTAAACCCTTGTTTACTTATATTTAAACATTATTTCATAGTTTTACACTCAATTTACATATTAAACTATATCTTTATTTATACCAAGAAGTATTTATTTTAATTTTTAATAATTAATGTTACATATGAAACAATTTTATAACTTATGAATTAAAAAATGCACATTATATAAAATAATGTGCATTTTACTTTAATTAGAATAATTTACTAACTGATTCGTTAGCAAAAATTTTCTTTATCGCATCTCCAAATAAAGGAGCAACTGTTTTTACTTGAATCTTATCTATTTTCTTTTCTTCTGGAAGTTGTATAGTATCAAGTACTATTAACTCATCTATAGCAGAACCTTCTATTCTTTCTATAGCAGGACCTGATAATACACCATGAGTACAACAAGCATACACATCTTTAGCACCAAATTCTTTAAGTGCATTAGCTGCATTAACTATAGTACCAGCTGTATCTATCATATCGTCTAATAATATAACATTCTTACCTTTGACATCACCTATTATGTTCATTACTTCACATACGTTAGCCTTAGGTCTTCTTTTGTCTATTATAGCTATTGGAACATCTCCGTCTAATCCATTAGCAAATTTTCTAGATCTTGTAACACTTCCTAAATCAGGAGATACTACTACTAAGTCTTCTATCTTCTTAGTGTTGAAGTAATCTGCTAATATATTTCCACCTTGTAAGTGATCTAGTGGTATATCGAAGTATCCTTGAATCTGAGCAGCATGTAAATCCATTGTTAACACTCTATCTGCTCCAGCAGCTGTAATTAAGTTTGCAACTAATTTAGCTGTGATTGGATCTCTTGCCTTAGCTTTTCTATCTTGTCTTGCATATCCGTAGTAAGGAATAACTGCTGTTACCCTTCCTGCTGATGCTCTTCTTAATGCATCTATCATTATTAATAATTCCATTAAATTATCATTTACTGGACTATTAGTTGATTGAACAACGAAAACATCACAACCTCTTACTGTTTCAGTTATGTTTACGCTTATTTCCCCGTCACTAAAAGTTCCAACTTCACAATCTGCCACTGGTACTCCTATGTGATCAGCTATCTTTTGAGCTAATTCTTTTGATGAATTTCCTGCAAGTATTTTGATTTCGCTTCCGCTAGTGTTCATTTTTATCCTCCCGAAAATTTTAAAACATTGGTTATATTTATTAAAAATTCAAAGCTATATGCTTGAAAATAATAAGCTTATTCGTTGCTACTTTTTATTTTTTTGATCTTTTTTCTCTACCCAACCTTCTTTGATGACCTGTCTTTGTCTAGCTATTGCTAATGCTGATTTTGGAACATCATCTGTTATAGTTGAACCTGTAGCTACATATCCTTTTTCCTCTACCGTTACCGGCGCAACTAAATTAGAATTTGAGCCTATGAATGCTCCATCCTTAACTACAGATTTAAATTTATTTTTACCATCGTAGTTTACAAATACTACTCCACATCCTATATTAACATTTTTACCAACATGTGCATCTCCAATATATGAAAGATGTGATGCTTTTGAGTTATCCTCTATTGTAGCATTTTTAACTTCTACGAAGTCTCCTATCTTAACATTGTTTCCTATGTCACTTTTTGGTCTTAAATACGCATATGGACCAACTGTTGTATTTTCGCCTACTTTACTATCTATTATAGTTGAGTTTACCACTTCTGTATAATCACCAATTTGTGAATTTGTTATACATGAGTTCATTCCTATTGTACAACTTGATCCTATGTTTGTTCTTCCTTTAAGCATTGCCCCTGGATATACTATAGTATCATTTCCTATTTCAACATCAGATTCTATATATGTTGAATTTACATCTATTATAGTAACTCCATTTACCATATGAGATTCATTTATTCTTCTTCTCATGATTTCTTCTGCTCGTGAAAGTTCTACTCTTGAGTTTACTCCCATTAGTTCTTCTATTGTTGAACCATTGTAAGCACCTACTTTTTGAGCTTTATCTCTCATTATTTTTATAGTGTCTGTTAAGTAGTATTCTCCTTGAGCATTATTATTATCTAATAAATCTAAAGATTCTCTTAAACTCTTCCCATTGAAACAGTAAATTCCTGAGTTTATTTCTTTAGCTTTCTTTTCTTCTTCATTAGCATCTTTTTGCTCTACTATTTTAAGTAAATCTTTATTCTCATCTCTTATTATTCTTCCGTATCCTGTTGGGTTATCAACTTCTGTTGTAAGTACAGTTGCTTGGTATCCATGATTTATATGATAGTCAAATAATCTTTTTAAAGTTTCTTCTTTAACTAAAGGTGTGTCTCCGCATAATACTACGATTGTATCTTCATCATTTATATATTCTTTAGCCATTATAACAGCATGACCTGTTCCTAATTGTTCAGTTTGCATTGCTATCATAGTGCCTTCAGGCAATCTTTCTTTTACTGCATCACTTTCATGACCTAATATTGTTACTATGTCGCTAACTCCTGATTTTTTACATACATCTATTACATGGTTAACCATTTCTTTTCCACATACTTGATGTATTACTTTTGGAAATTTAGACTTCATTCTTGTTCCCTTACCTGCAGCAAGGATTACAGCTTTAAAGTTCATGTCCCCACTCCTATCTTCGTGTTTCTGTGTTATTTTTCTGTTATTATTTCCTCTATATCTATATTATGTAAATTTTCTTATTTGTATACAATGTCTTTGCCATCACTAATTAATATAGCACTTTTTTACAAAAAAGTATACATTATTACAAAAATTTTAACCACAAAAAAGAGCCGAATAGTTCGACTCTTGCAATTTGTCATCTTAATTTATATAATAATTATTCAGCTGCAACTTCTAATTGAGCTACTGCTTCATGATATGCTTTTAAAACTGCATCTTCTAATACTTGTCTCATTTCCGCGTTTATCGGATGAGCTATATCTCTAAAATTACCTTCCCCAACTTTTCTGCTTGGCATAGCTATGAATAGTCCATTGTGACCTTCTATAACCTTTATATCATGTACAACAAATAGGTTGTCGAATGTTAATGAAACTATACATTTCATCTTTCCTTCATCAGTTATTTTTCTTACTCTTACGTCAGTTATCTTCATACCTTTTATATCCCCCTTTTAAGTTTTGACAAATTAATATATTTAATATTAGACTGTTTTTTTATATAATTCTATGAATGTTTTGAATATCCTTTTTTATTTTCAAAAATTTATTATTTTTTGTAGGATTCCTCTTCTTCTTCTTCATCTAATATGTTGTCAATTTCAGATACCCCTTCTAAATCCTCATTTTTATATTCATCTTTAAATGTTTTTAAGTTAGGTTCAACTGTTACAGTATTTCCATTTACATCTAATTGAATTAAAGATATATAATCTTTTACCATCTTTTCTTCTGGCTCCATAGTTGATATGAATACTCCTGTTCCTATAACTTCTGCCCCAAATTCAGTCATAAGATCCATCATACCTCTTATAGTCCCTCCACCTCTCATAAAGTCATCTATTAGTATAACTTTACTATTAGGTTTTAATGCTTTTCTTGGTAGACTCATACTTTCTACCTTTGAATTTCCATTCACATATGTCATGCTAAGAGTCGGACCTTCTGATACTTTAATATCTTTTCTTATTATAACCAATGGTAGATTCATGGCTTTTGCTGTCATTAATGCCATTGGAATTCCCTTAGTTTCCATAGTAACTACATAGTCTGCTTCTGCATAATCTATATTTGATGCAAATATTTTACCTATTTTAGCTGCTATACTTGGATCGTATATTAAATCTATTAAATATAAAAAACCACCTGATAATATTCTTGATGTATCACTGATTTTTTCACATAATTCCATTAAAAATTCTTCATTTTCTGCCTTAGATGTTTTAGGTATATATTTAACTCCACCTGCAGCTCCTGATATTGTTATTACTTTTCCCAATTCTAATTTTTCAAAAACGTTTTTAACAACTATTAAATCTTCACTTATTGTAGACTTTGCTGCATTAAATTGGTTTGTAAAGTAACTTAGTGTAAATATTTTATTTGGATTATCAGATAGTATTTTTACTATAGCTCCAATTCTCTCCGTTCTTTTGAATTTCATTGAATTTCCCTCCTACAAGTGTAGTATTTATCCGCTAAACTAAATAATGCATAACTATCTGTATTATGATATAATATTGGTTATGTTTTAATTAGTTTTTTAATATATTATATATATAGTTTAGTATATGTATATTTAACATAAAATATTGAACATTGTACTATTATACCACAAACATAGTTCATATTGTAGGACTTAATTAAAAAGAAAGGTGGTTTTCTTATGAATATACATTTCATTGGAATTGGCGGTATAAGCATGAGTGCTTTAGCTGAAATATGCCTTAATAAAGGTTATAAAGTATCTGGTTCAGATGCGAATGAATCGTATTTACTAGATAAACTTAGATCTCAAGGAGCTAATATATTCTTAGGTCATAAAAAAGAGCATATATCTGACAATGTAGATATGGTTGTATATACTGCAGCTGTACATGATGATAATGAAGAGCTTGTTGCTGCTAAAGAAAAAAATAAACTTACGATGAATAGAGCGGCTTTTTTAGGCCAAATAATGAGAGAGTATAAAAACTCTATTGCAGTATCTGGAACTCACGGAAAAACATCGACAACATCTATGTTATCTACTATATTCCAGTATGCAGATTTAGACCCAACTATCTTAGTTGGAGGAAACTTAAGTACTATAGGCGGTAATGTTAAAATAGGTAATTCTGATCACTTCATAACAGAAGCTTGTGAATACGTTGATAGCTTCTTAAACTTTAATCCTAAAATTTCTATAGTATTAAATATAGAAGAAGATCATTTAGATTACTTCTCAGGATTAGATGAAATAAAAGCGTCTTTCAATAAATTTGGAAAATTACTTCCAAAGGATGGACATTTTATAATTAATGGTGATGATGAAAACACTGATGATATTTTACATGATGTAAAAGCTAGTATCGTAAAATATGGAAGAAATACTAATAATGATGCAGTAATTAAAAATATAGATTTTAATGAAAATGGTTATGGTATATTTGAATTAGAATTTAAAGGTGAAAACTTAGGAGTATTTGAGCTTTCAGTTCCTGGACTTCACAATATATATAATGCAACTGCAGCTATACTTACTGCATATGTATCTTCAATTGACTTAGAACTAATAAGAGATAATATAAAATCTTATAGTGGAGTTGGTAGAAGATTCGAGGTAAAAGGAAATTACAACGATGCTTTAGTTGTTGATGATTATGCTCATCATCCAACTGAACTAAAGGCTACTTTATCTGCGGCTAAAAAGATGAAGAAAGCTAATTTATGGTGTATATTCCAACCTCATACTTATACTAGAACTAAATCTCTTTTAAATGAGTTTTCTGAAGCATTCTATTCTGCTGATAAAGTTATAATAACTGATATATATGCAGCTAGAGAAAATGATCCTGGGGATATTCATTCAAAAGACTTAGTTGAAAAATTATATCAAAATCATGTAGATGTATGTTATATAAGCAAGTTTGAAGATATCGTAGATTATCTTCGTGATAACATAAAACCTAATGATTTAGTTATAACAGCTGGTGCTGGTCCAATATATAAAGTTGCCGAAGATTTAGTAAGTAAAAAATAAATTTTAAAATAAAATAAAAAAGAGTGTAAGTAATTAATTTAAACTACTTACACTCTTTTTTATTTTTTACTAGATTCAAGTTCAAAAATATCTTTTAATAAATATTCATATAAACCTGTGTGAACCTCATAATAAGCTTGTGCTTTTTCTTTACCTGATCCAGCAGTAATTTTTACATAATCCTTACCCATAGTTTCTATAGTAGTATCATAGTACTCTCCATGGATTGATATTTTAAAATTATACTTACTTCTTTCTTTACTTTTTTCTGGTTGAACTTTACCTACAATTCTTTTCGATCCCATCTTATAAGAAAGGTCATCAAACTTCCACTTGTGAACTTTTTTAACTTCATTGTTATAACTTATTTCTACAGTTTTCCAACTTTTATATTGTTTTACAAAGTCAAATGATAAATATATACTTTCACCTAATAATTTTTCAAATTCACTTTTAGTTTCAACAGGAACTTTGTAATATTCTTCTTTACTTACTGTATAAACTCTAAAATAATTTAAATCTGTAGAAAATCTTACACCATCATCAGAATGACCACTATATATAGGGTTGTACGATTCAGGTTTTCTAATTTTAGAAAACTCACTAAATAATACCTTAACTTTCTCCCAGTATTCAGATTCTACTCTTACACTCTCTCTATCTTGATGTGATAGATATATTTTTTCTTTTGTACTTATTTGGTTTATTAATGGTCTAGTATCCTCTTCTTGATTTTCTGATTCAACTGGATCTGCTTTTGTAACTTCCATATTACTTGCAAAATTAAATGCTACAAAATATATTATAAAAAACAATACTAATCCAATTATGAAAAGCATACTTTTTTTAATTTTCCTTTTCTTAGCCATTAAATTTCCCCCCTTTAGCTATATAATTATAGAATAATTATATTACTTTTCTCAGGATTTTGTAAGATGTAATTATTTAATACACATATTTCCTGGGCAATGGTTACATGGTTCAACATGTACAGTTATACCTTTTACAAATTCCATATCATTAATTATATGCTTTTCTAACATATGAGCAATATCATGACCATCCCTAACTGTCAAATTACCATCTACACAAATAGTTAAGTCTACGTATGCCATTGCGCCATGTTTCCTTGTTTTCATTTCACCTAAATTTAAAACTCCTTTAGTTTCATTCGCTATTTGCTTAATTTGTTGAGTTTGTTCATCATCTACTGATAAGTCCATAAGCTCATTTACTGAATTTTTAAGTATATCTACTCCCACTTTAGCTACAAATAATGCTACTGCTACAGATGCAAGTGGATCCAATGCCTTAAATCCTAGCATCGATCCACCTATTCCTATAAATGCTGCTATTGACGATAATGAATCCGATCTGTGATGCCAAGCATCTGCCTTTAATGCTGGTGAATTTATTTTTTTAGCTACCTTAATTGTTATTCTATACTGATACTCTTTTATCAATACAGAAATTACAGAAACTATTAATGGTAAAATTGTAGGGACTTGAAGTTTGTCTAAATTAAATAAAGATTTAACTGCTTCAAATCCTATTGTTAATGATACAAATATAAGTAGTAATGATAGTACAAATGATACCAAAGTTTCAGCTTTTTCATGTCCATAGTTATGCTCTTTATCATGAGGTGTAGATGATATATAATTTCCTATTAATACTCCGACTGAACTTATTATATCTGATGCAGAATGTAATCCATCTGCAATCATCGCACTAGATTTACCTAATACTCCTGCAACTATCTTAATAAATGTTAAAATAATATTCCATATTATTGATTGTATTGTTACTTTGTTAGCTTCATCATATCTTGTCTCCAATTTAATATCCTCCATTATTGTAAATTAAATTTTAATTTTTATATTAGATTTATGTTTTTCTAATATTTTATTCACTTTTAAACTTATATCCATTGTTTGATAATTTAACCAAAAAACTAATTTCATCTGGTAATGGATACATTTTACTCTTAATACCGATTATCAATCCTTATGAACGTGAAAAATCACCTAGCAACCGCTAGGTGATTTTTTATTATACAATATTTATATAATATTATGCTTCTTTTATTAATTCTGAAACCATTATTGCAGAGTTAACTAAATCTTCTATAGCTATATATTCTTCTAATGTATGAGCATTTTTCATACCTATACCTAAGTTAACTGCTTTGATTCCATTTTTATTTAATATGTTTGTGTCACTTCCTCCTCCTGTAGAAGCTGTATATCCTTCTATTTTCATGTTAGAGAAAGCTTTTTTAGCAAGTGCAACTATTTCATCACTTTCTTCTACAGTGAAAGGTGCATATGCTCTGTTAGTTTCTATTTCTATTTTAGCTCCAAATTCTTCAGCAGCTTTTTTGAATGTTTCTACCATATGATTAGTTTGAGCATCTAGTTTTTCTTCGCTTAAACTTCTTGCTTCTGCTACTACTTCTAATTCTGGCATAACTATATTAGTTGCTATACCACCTTTAACTATACCTACGTTAGCAGTAGTTTCTTCATCTATTCTTAATAACTTCATATTTTCTATTGCTCTAGAAGCTACCATTATTGAACTTATTCCATTTTCAGGTTCAAGTCCTGCATGAGCTGGTTTTCCTGTTATTTTAACATTTATAACATCTTGAGCAGGTGCTTGAATTATTATTTCTCCTGGAGACCCACCACTATCTAATACGAATGCATATTCAGCATTTAGTTTAGAATAATCTAAGTACTTAGCTCCGAATAATCCGCCTTCTTCCCATATTGAGAATACAACTTGTATGTCAGGATGCTTAACATCATTTTCTTTAAGAGTTCTTAATGCTTCTAGTATAGCTGCTATACCAGCTTTATCATCAGAACCTAATACTGTAGTTCCATCACTCTTTATTATACCTTTAGCTTCATCTATTATAGGCTTTATTCCTACACCTGGGCTAACTGTATCCATGTGTGAACTGAATAATAATTTTTTACCTTCTCTATTTCCTTTTAATGTTGCTATAACATTACCAGTTTCTCCGCCAGCTTTTACACCTGCTTCATCTATAACTACTTCACAACCGATTTCCTCAAGCTTTTTAACTAAAACTTTTGCTACTTCCCCCTCATGTGAAGATGGACTATCTATTTGTACTAATTCTAAAAATTCATCTATAAGTCTTTGCTTATTTATCATGACATTGCCTCCCTAAATAACATAATAATATCTATATACTTATATATTTTAGAGCATTGTCATTACATTAGCAATACCAAAGGTAATTTATTCTAGTTATTTTGTTATTCTTCTAGTTCTAGAGTCTATAAAACATAGCCAATATCCTAAACTGTCATTTCTTGTATCACATGGTTGATAAGTAGTAAATCCAGTATGACCTTTATCTGGTTGTTCATTTTTATGTCCTGGAACTGCATATATATAATGTTTTCTCTTATTATATTCATCATATTGAACTCCAAATAAATAATGTCTATATTTATAAGATTGCATTACAGCATCACTATACATAGTGTAATTTAATGAATTTACATAACCAAGATAAGGCATTGTGTATCCACATAATGTAGTTGGGCTTATTTCTATTTTCCACCATCTTGTATCATCTACATCTCTTGTAACAAAAGGTTTAACTTCATTAAAATATTTTAGGCCTTTTTTTATTTGTCTTGGCATTAATAATACTCCAGCTGTTTTTAAATTTGTCTTACTTTCTTGTGATGTATTTGTATATTTATTTTGTGGATCATAATTAAGTTTCTTCTGTTTATTTAAAGCTGTATTTTTTCTAGGTGGTTGTTTTTGTTTTGGTTGTTGAGCATTAGTATGATTTTGTTGAGATATATTACGCTCTATAGTTTCTTCTACATTATCATACTCTTCATATTCTTCTTCGCATTCTTCATCACATTCATACTCTACTTCATCATCACTGATTTCAATGTATTCATCATCTTCTTCATATTCATCTTCTATTTCTTCATATTCACTATCATCATCTATCTCTATATATTCTATTTCTTCATACTCTTGTATGTCATCAGCATCGTCTATTTCTATATATTCTATTTCTTCATATTCTTCATACTCATCTTCTTCGTATTCATCCTCACCTGTAAATAGTATTTCTTCATAGTTTTCTATTTTACTGCCTTTAAATCCTATTAGTGGAACAGATTTTTCATATAACAATGCTATACCTTTTATTTCTACATCATCTCTGTCTAAATTTAAAACGAATTCCCCTTTTCCTTGTTCACTTAAAACAACTTTACCTAGGTCTAAAGTTTCGTAATCACTTTGTATTGCAACAACTCTATAACCATCTTTTACACATTTAAGATTTTCTACATATAGTGATACTATTGACTTTTCATCATTTATTTCTACCTTAGCAAATGCCTTAGGTAAAATGCGTTCTTTATATCTAAAATTAGTGTCTTTAGCTTCAAGGATTATATAATCCCTCTTGAATTTTCTCTTAGAAGCCATCTCTCTTCCCCCCTTAACATAATCTCTCTAGATAGTATATGTTTATATATATAAAAAAAGTACCTTCTATTTTGAAGGTACCTTTGCATTTACTCTATTTGAAAGGGTAGCAAACTCTTCTATAGTAAGAGTTTCTCCTCTTCTCTTTTCATCTATATTAGCATCTGCTAATACTTCTTTTATTTGATCTTTAGTTAAAAATCCTAAACCACTTAGTGCATTAAGTAATGTTTTTCTTCTTTGTCCAAATGCTGCTTTAACTGTTTTAAAGAATATTTCTTCACTGTCAACAGGATACTTTCTTTCAGTCCTTACATGAAGTCCTATAACTGTTGAGTCTACATTTGGTTGTGGTATAAACATATGTCTTGGAGCTTTTGCAACTATTTCAGTGTCACAATAATACTGAACGGCTACGGATAATGCTCCATAATCCTTTGTTCCTGGGCCAGCATTCATTCTATCTGCTACTTCTTTTTGTACCATAACTACTATATCAGTTACTGGTATATCTTCTTCTAAAAATTTCATAACTATTGGTGTTGTTATATAATATGGAAGGTTAGCTACTAATTTTACTGGCCCTCCACTTAACTTTTCTTTAATTAACTCTTGTACATCTACTTTTAATATATCTTGATTTACTACTTCTATATTATCAAATTCATCTAAAGTTTCTTTTAATATAGGTATTAGAGTTCTATCTATTTCTATAGCAACAACTTTATCAGCTACTTTACCCATTTCACGAGTTAAAGTACCAATTCCAGGCCCAACCTCTATTATGTTGTCTCCTTCTGAAAGTCTTGCTCCATCTAATATTCTATCAATTACATTATCATCAATTAAAAAGTTTTGTCCTAAAGACTTTGAAAATTTAAATCCGTGCTTTTCAACAACACCTTTGGTTGCTCTATGTGATGAAAGTCTATCCATATATGTTCTCCTATTCTTATTTTGTAATTAATTAAAGTAATAAAATTAAACTTACTACTATATTAAATAATCAATGGCTTAAATTGTATCTAAAGCTTGTTCAAATTCTTCTCTAGTTACACCATAATTATTTAATCTATTTAAAAATTGTTTTGCATTTCCATATCCTATGCCAAGTATTTTACCTAATTCATCCCTTCTTATAGATGCATCTTCATTACCTATAAGCCCATTTCTAATTAAATCTACTTGCTTAAATTCTTCTCTTTTTTCCGCACTTTCAGTTCTTACTTTTTCAAGAGCTGCTATTATACTCTTTGGAGTAGCATTTTCGATTCCTATATCTCCATCTTTTTTAGCTTCTTCTCTTGGTAAAAATGCATGCTTACATCCTGGTACTTCTGCCGCTATTTTTTTTCTTATTTTTTCACCTGCAAAATCAGGATCTGTAAATATTATTACGCCTCTTCTTTTTTGTGCTGATTTTATACGTTCCATAACACCTTTTGGAAATCCAAATCCACCGGTAGTTATAAGTTCTGCATCAAGAGCCCTTTTTACAGCAGTAACATCATCTTTTCCTTCTACAACTATTATTTCTTTTATCATTATTGCGTCACCTTTTTATATATTATTAATCTCGTATCTTAACTTACATCTTTATATTTTACGTTTTTTACGTAATTTTATCAAGAAAAATAAAAGCTATAGTACAATTATGCACTATAGCTTTTATTTTAATAATAAATATTTTTTATTTTATATTTTTAAACAGTGCTTGTTTTTAAAGATCCCTTCTTAACTATCTCATTTTGAGGTTTTTCTAATACTTTTTCTGCTACTTTAGTTTTTGAGACTATATTTCCATTCTTAGATAATATTTTATAAGATATCTCTATCTTTCCTTTTTTACCATATATTTTCGTTTTTGTCTTTCCTTCTAGTAATGCATTATCTTCTACTATCTTTATTTTAAATGGAATTTCTTTGACTTCTTTCTTTATGCTTTCGCTAACCCTTATTATTTCTATAGTATCTTCTGAATTTATTTTTTGATTTAAATCTTTATTTAATATATCTTTATCTTTAACCCCTATATTACATTCTTCTAATACTTCTGCTACAGTTGTTTTATTAGTTTCATGTTCTAATACTCTTTTTCCATCTTTTATTTTTATAGGAAACTGAGTTACTATTTCTATATCCATGTTATTAGTTAGTTTTGTATTTAAATTAGGTTCTATCCTACTACCTTCTGGTACCTTTATCTTTTTATTAACTAAAAATGATTCTACAGTATTTGAAACAGTATCATATTTTACAGTTTGTCCATCTAAAGTTAATGATATCTCTTTGTTTATTCCAGAGTATGTTCCTAATACTATCGTACCTGCTGTTAACATAAGTAGTATAGGACCTTTGAATGTATTTTTAACACCCATAAGTAAACCTCTCCCCCTCTTTAGTAAATAAAAGTTTATAAGCTTTTCTATAAACTATATTCATAATATCAAGGAGTTATTACAACATTATTCATTTGCCATCAAATTTAAATATTCTTCAAATGAAATAGGATGAGAATATAAAAAACCTTGCGCATAATCAATCTCAAGCATTTTAGCTAATTTATGATTTTCAATCGTTTCAATACCTTCTATAACTACCTTACACTCTAAGCTTTTTGCCATATCTACAATACTCTTTAATACTTTTATCTTTCTTTCTTTATCTGTTGTGTCTGTCGGTAAAAATTCTTTAGGAATCTTTATTTCATTAAATTTCATATTACACAATCTATAGTAAGATGAATATCCTGTACCAAAGTCATCTATGGATATGCTAAAACCTATATTATTAAGATTATTTATCGTATCAGTTATAAGATCATATGATTCTATGTCACTAGTTTCTACTACCTCAAAAGTTATATTTTTAGGATTTATATTATATCTTTTAGTTATATCGATAATTTCTTTATCTATATTTTTTATTTTTAATGTATTTGTTGATATATTTATAGAATATGTATTGCTATCACCATTTATAGTACTAATATCTTCATATACCTCTTCTAATACATAAATATCAAATTGATACTCCATTTCTAGTTCTTTTATAATTTTTATAAATTCAATAGGTGATATAAATCCATATTTTTTATGTTCCCATCTGCTTAAAACTTCCCATGAAATTACGTGCTTATTTTCTAGATTTATCTTTGGTTGATACACTAGTGTAAATCCAGCTTCTTTAATATTTTTACTTTTGAGTATATTTTTCTTTAATTCAAGGTGCTTATTATACTGATTTTCGTTCATACATCCTCCAAGTACAATTAAAGTAGGTTTTTAAGTTCAATAATAATTTAATTGATTCCTTAAATGCCTTTTTTAAATTCAATTAAAGTTAAACCTTATTTGTATCTAAAAAAGGCTAAAAACATCTTAAATATTTTTAGCCGGTTGTACCAATTGCTCAATATAATCTAGGTACCCATATACAGATTATATCTCTATGCTTCTATTTATATATTAACCAGTATACACCATGATTGTCTATTTATTTTATATATATTTTTTACATTTAATTATAGATTTTTTTACACTTTAATTATTAGTTCTACTAAATTAGATTTTTTGTGCATAATAATTTACTTAAATGTAAAAAAGCACTAGTTTTTAACTAGTGCTTTTTTATTAATTATTTTATATTAAATAATCTTTTTGCATTTTCTTTTGTAGCTTCACATATTTTCTCATAAGAAATTCCTTTTTCTTGAGCTATTCTATCTGCTACAAATTGAACTAATGATGGATCATTTCTCTTTCCTCTATGTGGTTCTGGTGCCATATATGGAGAATCCGTTTCTATTAATAAGTACTCTAACGGTATTTCTTTAGCTACTTCTCTTGTTTTTTTATTATTCTTAAAAGTAACTGTCCCTGGAATAGAAATATAACATCCCATCTTTACATACTCTTTAGCTAATTCTACATTTCCACTATAGCAATGAAGTACACATCCTATTTCAGGAGATTTAGTATTTTTTATTATCTCAAAAGTATCTCCATGTGCATCTCTATCATGTATTATTATAGGTAATTTTAGTTCATTAGCTAATTCTATTTGCTTTTTAAACCATTCTCTTTGAATTCCCCTAGGAGAGTTATCATAGTAATAATCTAATCCAATTTCACCTATTGCTACTACTTTTTCATTTTCAGTAGCAAGCTTTCTAAGAATATCTATAGCTGTATTATCTAGCTCTCCTACATCATGTGGATGTACTCCAACTGCTGCGTATATAAAGTCATATTTATTTGCTAATTCTACACTAGTTATAGAGCTTTCTATATCTGCACCTGGATTCAGAACTAAATCTACTTGCTTATCTTTTAAAGAATTTATTAATTCTTCTCTATCTTCATCAAATCTTGCATCATTTAAATGTGCGTGTGAGTCAAATAACATTTTTTACACTCCTAACTGATTAACGAACTTCGCATCCATCCTTAGCACCTGTTGCTACAGGAACAACTAAATCGTCTCCATCATTTCCAGCTGCTAGTATCATACCTTGAGATTCTACACCTCTTAATTTAACTGGCTTTAAATTGCATACTACTACTACATCTTTTCCAACCATATCTTCTGGCTTGTACCACTTAGCTATTCCTGATACTATTTGTCTAGTTTCTGGTCCGATTTTTATTTGAGATACTAATAATCTATCTGCTTTTGGATGTTTTTCACAACTTATAACTTTACCAACTCTTAATTCAACTTTATCTAATTCATCTATAGTTATATTTTCTTTATGCTCTATAGGTTCTTCTTTTGCTTCTTCCTTCTTTTCTGAGAATAGCTCGTTTAGCTCTTCTACTTCTTTCTCTATATCTAATCTTGGGAATAAAGATTCTCCTTTATGAACTTTTGTGTCTTCTCCTATAAGCCCAAATGTTTTAACACTTTCCCAAGTCATCATATTTTCATCTGTTACTCCTAATTGAGTATATATCTTCTTAGCAGTAGCATTCATTATTGGGTTTATAAGTGTAGCTACTATTCTTATAGATTCACATAAGTTATATAATACTGTATCTAAAGTATCTTTTTGAGATTCATCTTTAGCTAAAGCCCAAGGCATAGTTTCATCTATATATTTATTAGTTCTTCTTATTAATTTCCAAGCACTCTCTAATGCTTCATTAAATTGAAGTTTATTCATTTCATTTTCAAAGTTTTCTACTGAAAGCTTAGCAACTAATTTTAAATCTGCATCAAATTCAGTAGTTGCTTTAGGCATTGGTATTATCCCACCATTATATTTTTCTACCATTGCTACCGTTCTGCTTACTAAGTTTCCTAAATCATTAGCAAGATCTGAGTTAAGTCTTGTTACAAAGTTTCTATGAGTATAGTTTCCATCTTGACCAAATGCAAATTCTCTTAATAAGAAGTATTTTAGAGCATCCACGCCATATCTTTCTATCATTTGTTCTGGATATACTATATTACCTTTTGATTTACTCATCTTATCATTATCAAATAATATCCATCCATGTCCGTATACTTGTGTAGGTACTTCTTCACCTAATGCCATAAGTATCGCTGGCCATATTATAGTATGGAATCTCATTATTTCTTTACCTACTATATGAACATTTGCTGGCCAGAATTTTTTATATTCGCTATCATTTTCACTCATGTATCCAAGAGCTGTTATATAGTTACATAAAGCATCTACCCAAACATATATTACATGTTTTTCGTCGAATGGAACTTTTATACCCCAATCAAAAGTAGTTCTAGTTACACATAAATCTTCTAATCCTTTATCTAAGAAGTTAGCAACCATTTCATTTTTTCTAGATACTGGGAAACAGAAGTTAGGGTCTGCAAATAATTCTCTTAATCTATTTTCATACTTAGATAATTTAAAGAAGTACGCTTCTTCCTTAGCATCATATGTTTCTCTTCCGCAGTCTGGGCATTTATTTCCTTCTAATAATTGAGATTCCGTCCAGAAACTTTCACATGGAGTACAGTATTTTCCTTCATATGCACCTTTGTAGATATCACCTTGCTCATATAATTTAGTAAATATTTTTTGTATTATAACCTTATGTCTGTCTTGTGTTGTTCTTATGAAATCATCATATGATATATCCATAGTATTCCATAATTTTTGTATATCTGCTATCATTCCATCTAAGTACTCTATCTCTGTCATACCTTTCTCTCTAGCAGTTTTTTGTATTTTTTCTCCGTGTTCATCTGTTCCTGTTAAGAACTTTACATCATATCCACAGAAACGTTTAAATCTTGCTATTGCATCTGCTGCAACTGTTGTATAAGTATGACCTATGTGAAGATTACCACTTGGGTAATATATAGGTGTTGTTACATAAAAACTTGGCTTTGTCATATTATTTTGCCTCCTACTATATCGATTTATTTTTATTTAAACTAAAAAACTCGCCTCCTATAAAACATAGGGGCGAGATTAATCACGGTACCACCCTAATTTATCTAGACAAATATATATTATAATTTTAAAATGTTCTACAATAAACATTTTAAAATGGATATATGCTAGATATCTTAGTAGACTATAACGAGTCTAATCGTTTTATCTTAAAAATAGTAATAATACTATTATTCGGATAAAAAGCTCTGAGGCCATCTTCAATAGTTCATTTTACGCTAGTTTTCACCTAACCCAGCTCTCTGTAGAAAAAATCATTATTTACTCTTCTCTTCTTCGCTTCTATATGTTTCTATATTTTACTAAATTAATATATTTTATACATATTATTATAACTCATTTTTTGTTACTATTTAATACTAATTATATAAAAATTTATAAAATAGTATATATTCTCTTATTTTATTACTATTTAATTACTATACAAACATTATGTAACATATAAATACTGATGCTATTACGCCTGCTATATGGCAAATCATAGCACAATGCAAAGTATGTCGTGTATTTTTTATTTTTAAACTTCCATAATATATTGCCATTGTATAAAATATTGTTTCTGAAGCACCAACTATCGTAGAACCCATTTTTTCTACTAGACTATCAACTCCTACCCTTTGAGCTAACTCTGTATACATACCAAGAGCCCCGCTTCCAGACAAAGGCTTGACTATAATCAATCCAATAAGTTCCTTTGGTATGCTCATTAAATTAGCTATAGGTTTGAATAAAAACTCTAACATCTCTATTCCTTTTCCTGTTTTAAAAATTCCTATAGCTAAAAATATTCCTATTATATATGGTGCTATAGACCAAGCCGATTTTAATCCGTCTATTGCTCCTTTTATAAAACTATCATATATATCTATTTTTTTATGTCTACCATAAACTATTATATACAAAATTATTAAAGGTACTAATATATTAGAAAACAATTCCATTATCTATACCTCCTTCTACTTTCAAGCATCTTACATGTAATTATAGCTACTATTGTTGATACTACTGTTGCAAATAATGTAGTCAATATAATTTCTGATGGATTTTGTGATCCTAAGTCCATTCTTACTTTTAGCATTGTAAATGGTATTAATTGTATAGAGGATATATTTATCACAAGAAACATTATCATATCATTTGACGCTGTATCTTTTTTGTGATTTAGTGTTTGAAGCTCATCCATCGCTTTTAATCCAAATGCTGTAGCACCATTACCTGCCCCTACCATATTTAAAGCTATATTCATAACCATATAAGACATTGCCTTGTGACCTGGAGGAATAGACGGAAATAATTTTCTCATTAGTGGATTAAGTTTTTGTCCAATTTTTTCAATCAACCCTGAATCTTTAGCTATATTCATTATCCCCATCCATAGAGCCATTACGCCGGCTAAGCTTATTGCAAACTCTACACCTCTTGATGCTTCTGTTAAAATAACTTTATTTAATTCTCCTAAATTATTAGAAAATATACTTCCTAATATTCCTATTGCAAGCATATAAAACCATATTTTTCCCATTCAATCTACACCTCCTAAATAATTTTATGCTTGCACTGTGATACTTTATACTTGAAAGTTGTACTATATTATGTTTTAGTATATATGTGGGGTTTTTTATACATATGGATTTACTATAAATTTATATAGTAAAAGTAAATTTTATAATTTTATATTAAGGAGAAATATAATGAGAAATTTAACGCTTCTTACTGATTTATATCAACTTACTATGTTAAATGGATATTTCGAAAAAAATATACATGAAGATATTGTTGTATTTGATATGTTTTTTAGAAAAAATGCATGCAACAGTGGATACACTATAGTTTGTGGAATTGAACAGTTTGTTGAATATATAAATAACATTCATTTTTCAGAGGAAGATTTAAAATATCTTAAAAGTTTGAACTTATTTTCTGATAATTTTTTAACGTTTTTGAAAGATTTTAAGTTTACCGGAGATATATATGCGGTGGAAGAAGGAACTATCATGTTCCCTAATGAACCTATACTTACTGTAAAGGCACCATTATACCAAGCTCAGCTTATTGAAACCGCTTTACTTACTATTGTTAATTTCCAATCACTGATAGCTACTAAAGCTTCTAGAGTTTGTTTTGCAGCCCAAGAGGATCCAGTATTTGAATTTGGATTAAGACGTGCTCAAGGTCCTGATGCAGGAACTTATGGGGCTAGAGCTGCTATGATAGGAGGATGTAGTGCAACTGCTAACGTACTAGCAGGAAAATTATTTGATATACCTGTGGTTGGTACACAAGCTCATAGTTGGATACAAAAATTTGATACTGAATTAGATGCATTTAAGGCCTATGCTGATATATATCCAGATAAGTGTTTACTATTAGTTGATACTTACAATGTATTAAATAGCGGTCTACCTAATGCTATTAAAGTTTTTAAAGATCTGAGAGAAAAAGGTCATAAACCTATGGGTATAAGACTAGACTCTGGAGACTTGCAATATTTATCTAAGAAATGTTCAAAAGAATTAAATAAAGAAGGATTTACAGATATTAGCATAACAGCTTCAAACGACCTTGATGAGTATGCCATAACTGCTCTAAAAGCTGAAGGGGCAACTATAAATTCATGGGGCGTTGGAACAAAGCTTATAACATCTTCTGATTCGCCATCTTTAGGCGGTGTCTATAAATTAGCCGCATCATTTAATAGTAATGATGAAATTGAACCTAAAATAAAACTATCAGAAGATCCTGAAAAAATAAATAATCCAGGCTATAAAAAAGTTGTTAGAATATATAATGAATATGGAAAATCTGAGGCAGATTTAATAATGTTGCATGATGAAGTTATTGATGATTCTAAGCCATTGACAATATTCCATCCATTATATACTTGGAAATCAAAAACATTTGAAAAATATACAATTAAACAGCTTCATAAACCTCTATTTATAAATGGAGTATGTAAACATAATAGTAAGCCTGTTATGCAAATAAGAGAATATGTGAAAAATGAATTAGATACTTTATGGGATGAATATAGAAGACTTTCAAATCCACAGACTTATAAAGTAGACTTATCTCATGAACTTTGGAGTTTGAAAACTACAATGATAGATTCTAAAAAATTCTTATAAATATTATCTTAATTAAGGGGGATTTAAAAATGGATATTACAGATCACAAAATTATAGAAATACTTCAAACTGATGGTAGAATTTCTATGAAAGATTTAGGAAAAATAGTTGGATTAACTTCTCCTGCTGTTTCTGAAAGAGTTAAAAGATTAGAAGAATCAGGTATTATAGAAGGTTATAAAGCTATAGTTAATCCTGATGCTTTAGGTAGAGTTATAAAAGCATTTATTCATATATCTTTACCTAGTAATAAATATGTTGATTTTATCGACGAGGCTCGTAGAGATCCTAGAATAGTTGAGTGCCATCATATAACTGGTGATGACTGTTCTGTGTTAAAAGTTATAGTTAAGGATATGTACGAACTTGAAAACGTTATAGATTCTATAAAGAAAATAGGATCAACTAAGACTTCTGTTATATTATCAACACCTATACAGGCAAAATCTATATTATAACTTTTAGATATTAAATGTATAGTTTCAATATAAATAAAATAGGTGTCACCAATAATAAAAATTATTGTAGACACCTATTTTATTTATTTAGATTTTTATATAAAATTATAACTACTAATTATTTATAGCATTTTATATCTATATAAATAATTAGTTAATATATATTCCATATATGATTTTATAACTCCCGAATCCTCATTAGGATTTAAAAGTTTTCTTGTCGATACTATATCACAATACCCTAATAATAATACTCCAATAACGTCATCTCCTAAAGTTTTAAAGATGTCAAATAAATTATCCTTACTCATATCATTTTTTTTGTAAAGTACTAATAATATCATATGATACCTAACATACTTAGCAAGTAAATTAATTGTCTGGTCATCAAACCCCAATGATTTACCCAAGTTAATAACAATCTCTTCTCCCACGATTTCATGTCCTTTAAAATGAGCTCTACCTGTATCATCAACTGTTTTGCTTTCAGGCTTACCTATATCATGTAAAAATACACCTAATTTTAATAATTGAAATTTTGTAATGCCTTCTTTTAATATTGTATTTAAATAAGCTTCGATTTCTCCAAATAAGTGACTAGAAAAAAAGTTATCTCTATTAATAGTTTGTTCTAGCTCTTTTAAGGCATTTAGGGAGTGTTCGTATGCATTAACTACATGATATTTACACTCTCCAACGTTCTTCATATCTCCAATTTGAGGTATAATTTCTTTTAATATTGAGTCTTTATCTAGCTCTATTAATTTATCATAGGTACTTTCACTGCATAAACTGTTTTTTAATATATTTTGTAGTTTCATATTTATAAGTCACCCCAGATTTTCTATTTTATAAATCTAATACTTGTTTATATACTACATCTTTTTTTATTTTTCTATCTTTACATACTGCTTTTATAGCATCTTTTTTGGTCATTCCTTCTTCTATTAAAGTTATTACATATTCTCGTTCATTAAGATCTTCATAACTATTTTTAATAGTTTTTTCGCCTTTAAATCCCTCGACAATTAATACAAATTCACCTTTAACTTCTTTTTCATTAAATATATTTATAGCAGTTTCTATATCTTCTCTTATTACTTCTTGGTATTTTTTTGTAAGTTCTCGATTTAAAGCTATTTTTCTATTTCCTAATATATTTAACATATCTTTTAATGTTTCTTTTAATCTATGAGGTGATTCATAAAAGATTATGGTTCTTGTTTCTTCTTTTACTTCTTCCAGCTGTTTTCTTCTAACCTTTTTATCTCTGTCTAAAAATCCTTCAAAGGCAAATTTACTTGTTTCTATACCTGAACCAACTAATGCTGTTATAGATGCTGTCGCTCCTGGTAATACTTCTATTTCTATATTGTTTTCTATAGCTTGTTTTATTATATCTTCTCCTGGGTCAGATATTCCTGGCATACCAGCATCACTTATTAGTGCTATGCTTTCACCATCTAATAATTTATCTATTAAGTACCCACCCTTAAAATCTTTATTGTGTTCATGATAACTTGTAAGAGGTTTTGAAATTTCAAAGTGATTTAAAAGCTTGATACTATGTCTTGTATCTTCTGCTGCAATTACATCTACTTCATTTAATATTCTCACCGTTCTATAAGTCATATCCTCTAAATTTCCTATAGGTGTAGGACATATATATAATTTTCCACTCATTATTATTCTCCTATATTTTCATTTGCATATATTTCTTTTATTTCATCTGTATAATTTCCATCTTCACCATAAACATATAATGGATCTAGTATCTTTAACTCTGGTCTTCCATCTTTAACAAATTCAACTAAAATTAAGTTTGGTGCTTTACCTGCTCTTGGATGTACAAATTGTATTTGCTTAGGCTCTAAGTTGTATTTTCTTCCTAACGTAGATATATCTACTAATCTGATAGGTCTATGTATCATGTAAAATTTACCTTTTGGCATTGTAAGTCTTGATGCAGCTCTTATAACATCTTCTAATGTACATTTAACCTCATGTCTTGAAATCATTTTTTTATCATTAGGATTTTTTATACCCCCTTCATGCATATATGGAGGATTTGAAGTTACCACATGATATCCATGTACTTCTAACTTTTTATCTATAGTTTTTATGTCTGCATTTATTATTTGAACTCTATCTTCTAAATTATTTAATTTTACAGAACGAGTAGCCATTTCATGTACTTCTTCTTGTATTTCTACTCCTACTACTTTCTTAGCTTCACTTTTTCCAGCTATTAATATTGGTATTATACCTGTTCCTGTCCCTAAATCAGCTACGTTAGCACCTCTCTTTACCTTAGCAAAATTAGCTAACAATACAGCATCTATACCAAAACAAAATCCAGTAGTATCCTGTATAAGCTTTAGCCCTTTTAACTGTAAATCATCTATTCTTTCTGTCTCTTTTAATTGTATATCCATTTAAATCTCCTTTACGAATATATTTTTATTGTCGTTATGTTTTTTATTTAAAATTTTTATTTTAATTTTTATTTCTCATATAATATTTTTATTATTATAATTCATTTTTTAATTAAAAGTAATAATAATTATTATAATTTACTTTTGTCTAATTTACACGTAAAAAGGTAGGAAAATTCCTACCCCCTTAATTTTTATTTACAACTTTTTAGTCTTCTAATTTTTTTAATTCTCTTAGAGTAGCTTCATCAAGCCCCTCTGCTCTTAAATTCATACATCCTCCACATTTTTTAGGTTCATGTAATATCTTTACCTCTTCCCTGTGGTATATTTTTATAGTTTTATCATTAAATTCAACTCTAACTTGTTCTAGTAATGGATTTATTTCTATTACTTTTCCTTTTCCTTCTTCAACTTTTACTATAGCTCCTACTACAGGCATTACATCTATTGCTTCTGCATATACGTCATGCTCATACTTTAAGCAGCAGAATAATCTTCCACATATCCCTGAGATTTTAGTAGGGTTAAGAGATAAACTTTGATCTTTAGCCATTTTTATTGATACTGGTTGGAAATCTCCTAGCCAAGATGAACAACATAAACTTCTTCCACATGGGCCTAATCCACCTATTGATTTAGCTTCATCCCTTACTCCAATTTGTCTTAATTCTATTCTAGTTTTAAATATAGCAGCTAAATCTTTTACTAATTCCCTAAAATCTATTCTTCCTTCCGCAGTAAAATAGAATATTAATTTATTTCTATCAAATGTATATTCACAATCTATTAAAAACATAGTTAAATCATGCTCTTTAATTTTCTTTTGGCATAATTCAAATGTTTCTTTTGCTTTTTCTTTATTTTCAAGATATGTCTTTGTATCTTCAGGTGCTGCTATTCTTATGATTGGTTTTAATGGTGACACTAATTCATTTTCATCTATTTCCTTTGGCCCAACAACTACTGTTCCATATTCTAATCCCCTAGCAGTTTCTACTACCACGTCTTGATTCTTTTCAACTTCTAAATTTACAGGATCAAAATAGTATATTTTACCTGCACTTTTAAATCTAACACCTACTATCTTTATCATTTAATCACCTCATATATATTCAAAGCCATCACTTGTATACTGATATTAAAGTTACAATTGCTTCGTATCTTTTTCTTTGTTTCTTCTATTATATCAATAATCTTAGATACTTGAGAATAACTAATTTTTTTACCCATATTTTGAACAAATGTTATTTTATCAGAATTAATTATCATACTTTTATCTACCTTTTCCTTTAAAATCATAATATCCCTAAAATAATTTATTATCATATCTAGTATACTTATTATTTCAGCCTTATATTTATCCATTTGGTTAGGTATTTCTAGTATTTCAACTATATTTCTATCAAGTATAGTTTGTATGTATGACTGTATATCATCCCTCATAACAGCAAACTCAGCTGATTCGGATAATTCTAAAGCCTTTTTTATACTTCCTCTTGAAAATGTTGCTAATAATTGTGATCTCTGTTCCTCTACCCCTGTTTTTATTAAGTATTTTTTTAAGTCTAATAACGATATTGGTAAAAACTTTATTATCTCACATCTAGATTTTATAGTATCTAATAAAGCATCTTTATTACTTGTAATCAAAATCATTATCGCATATTTTGGTGGTTCTTCTAATGTTTTTAATAATGCATTTTGAGCTTCTATAGTCATTTTTTCTGCATCATTAAAAACGTATATCTTATAATCTTTGTGTGGTTTTATAATTATATCAGTTTGTAGCTTTCTTATTTGAGCTATTTTTATACTATTTCCATCAGGATATATATTTATATAATCTTGGCTATTTTCTATATTCTCACTATTTAATAATATTTTAGATAACTCATCAGCTAACTTCTTTTTCCCTATTCCATCTATACCCTCAAACATATAGGCATGACTTAACTTATTCTGTTTTATAGAATTTGTTAAATATTTTTTAGCAAATTCTTGCCCTATTATATTTCTAAAATACATATTTACCTCTCCACAGATTTTATACTTTCTGTAACTATTTTATAAATATCTTCATGTATACTATCTATGCTTCTTAGCGAATTTTTTTCTACACATTCTATTTTGTTCCATTTATATTTATCTGCAATACCTAAAGAATTATTGTAAGATTTTTCTAAATAGTTTATATCACTTTCATGAATATCTTTTTTTGAATCTCCAGTAATTTTATTTTTTCTATTTTCCATAAGTTTTTTACTAAACTCTATTGGTACATCTAAAAATACAACACAATCTGGTTTTGGTATTTTATACATATTAAACTCATAGTCAGACAACCAGTCTAAATATTTATCTCTATCTTCTTTGTCCATCTTAGACGCTTGGTGCACCATATTAGACGTTGTATACCTATCAGCCAGTATTATTCCGCCTTGATTGTAGAATTCCTCCCATTCCGTTTTAAATGATGCATATCTATCTGCCGCAAAAAATGTAGATGCTACATATGGATCAACATCTGATGGATTTTTTCCAAAGTCACCTCTAAGATACATTTTTACTAGCGCAGATGATTCTGACTTATAATTTGGATATTCTACTTTTCTTACATTATACCCATCTTTTTTAAGTCTATCATATAATTTTTTAGTTTGAGTGGCTTTTCCACTTGCATCTGATCCACTTTCTATGATTATTAACTTTCCGCTCATATTTATATTCTAATTAAATGGAATAATTTATTTAAACTTCCATCTAATTATTTTCACCTCCGTATATTTCATCTAGTCTTTTACAATCTGTATAAATTCTAAGTTGGAATCTTTTATTCCACTAATATTCATTCCTTTTTTATTACACAATAAGATGTAATCGATTATTTCCTTTGATATTTTTTCTCCTGGAGAAAGTAAGCTTATCCCTGGAGGATATGGAATTATATACTCTCCACATACTTCTCCTATGCTATCATATATTTTAACATTTTTTTTATCCTTATAAAATGCTTCTCTAGGATTTAATACTTTTTCCGGTATAATCATTGGATATTCTATATGATTTATCATTTTATTTAAAGAATATCTTTCGCTAATATCATTTAATGCATCTATCATATTTTTAAAGTCTGATCTATCATTTCCAATGGTACATATTAATAATACTCCATAATAATTTGCTAGTTCCACCTGTATATTATATTTATCTCTTAAAATTGTATCTAAATTATAACCTGTAATACCTAGTTTTTTAGAAGATATAAATATCTTTGTTTTATCATATTCATTATATATATCTATTAATTTATTATCTTTTATTTTTTCTTCAAAATCTTTTATATTTATTAATAGATCGTTCATTAATTCTTCGCCTTTTGTTTCGTATATATCAACTGCTAAATCTAATGATGCCATAAGTAAATATGATGGACTAGAAGATTCTATAATTCTTAATATAGAGCATATTTTATTGCAATCTACCTTATCACCTTTAATATGTAACATAGATGATTGAGTAAATGAAGGTAAAGTCTTATGGGCACTTTGTATAACAATATCTGCACCTTGCTGTAATGCTGTTCTAGGTAGTTTAGTGCTTAAACCTAAATGCGAACCATGAGCTTCATCAACTATAACTACCATGCCTCTATTATGGGCATAATCACAAATAGTTTCTAAATCATATGTAATACCGTAATAAGTTGGATATGTAAGTAATATAGCTTTAGCATCTAAATTCTTATCAATAGTCTCTAAAACTTCTTTAATATCTACACCCTCTAAAATATTTGTTTCTTTATTAATTTTAGGTAATATATATGTAGGTTCTATATCTCCTAAAATACATGCATTTATAACTGATTGATGACAATCTCTATTTACTATAATTTTATCATTAGGTGAGCACACTCCCATTATAGCAGATTGTATTCCACAAGTACTTCCATTAACTAAATAATAAGTTTTATCGCTCTTAAAAACTTGTGCTGCCCTATCTTGAGATTCTTTTATTATCCCTTCTGGAGAATGAAGATTATCAGTCCCTGATATTTCAGTTGTATCCATCTTGTATATATTTTTTACTATATCTAAATATCCTAATTTTTCATAAACTTTTCCTAATTTATGACCTGGAACATGAAATGATATTAAATCTATATCTACTATCTCTTTTAATTGATTTATAATTTTAGTTTTCATTAACTATCTCCTTATTTTTATCATTATTTATATTTAATCACTTAATTATGATGATATCAATTTAATTAACAGTTTATTTAAATGTTACAGTTAAAAACCGTTGATATTTATCAACGGTCTTTAGCTCTTTTAAGAATTATTATTTATTAATTGTCCAAATGTAAGAGATAAATATAATCCTGCTATACCTACTGCAAAGTATATCATTCGGCTCCATACTTCATAGGTTCCACCAAAAATATTCCCTAGTAAATCAACTCCAAAAACACCTATTGCTCCCCAGTTAAGTGCTCCTATAATGACTAAAATCAACGCAATTTTTTTCACTATTCTCACTCCTCGGCAATTAGCTCCTTTTGTTTATTTAACTTACTAATATTTAGAAGAAAATACAATTTTTAAATTTTAAATACTATTTTATTAAAAATACTATTTAAATATAAGATTATATTTAATCTCTTATCATCATAAAAAATAATAAATTCTTATTTTTTAGTTTCTCCAATTATTATATTTTGATTATTTACTTTTTTATTTATCTATTAGTCTGTATAGTTTTTATTTTCAATAAAAAAAGTCACTAAGAATATTTTTTCTTAGCAACTTTTTCAAATATAAAAAAAGATTACGTGGCTACGTCTTACTCTCCCAGGGGGTCGCCCCCCAAGTACCATCAGCGCTAAAGAGCTTAACTTCTGTGTTCGGAATGGGAACAGGTGTATCCTCTTTGCTATAATAACCACATAATCTTTATTTTTTAGAGTTAATACTCTGAAAACTGTATATCATTTAGAATGAATCATTTTGTTGGTCAAGTCCTCGACCTATTAGTATCGATAAGCTAAATACATTACTGCACTTACACCTTCGACCTATCAACCAGGTAGTCTTCCTGGGGTCTTACCCTTACGGTGGGAAATCTTATCTTGAAGTTGGCTTCGCGCTTAGATGCTTTCAGCGCTTATCCATTCCGTACATAGCTACCCAGCCATGCCCTTGGCAGAACAACTGGTACACCAGAGGTACGTCCATCCCGGTCCTCTCGTACTAAGGACAGGTCTCCTCAAATTTCCTACGCCTGCGACGGATAGGGACCGAACTGTCTCACGACGTTCTGAACCCAGCTCGCGTACCACTTTAATGGGCGAACAGCCCAACCCTTGGGACCTACTACAGCCCCAGGATGTGATGAGCCGACATCGAGGTGCCAAACCTCCCCGTCGATGTGGACTCTTGGGGGAGATAAGCCTGTTATCCCCAGGGTAGCTTTTATCCGTTGAGCGATGGCCCTTCCATGCGGTACCACCGGATCACTAAGTCCGACTTTCGTCCTTGCTCGACCTGTATGTCTTGCAATCAAGCTTCCTTTTGCCTTTGCACTCTTCGCACGATTTCCGACCGTGCTGAGGAAACCTTTGAGCGCCTCCGTTACTTTTTAGGAGGCGACCGCCCCAGTCAAACTGCCCACCTGACGGTGTCCCAAGACCTGATTCAAGGCCTATGGTTAGGATCCCAGTACTACAAGGGTGGTATCCCAAGGATGACTCCACACAAACTGGCGTTCATGCTTCATAGTCTCCCACCTATCCTGTACATGTAGTACCAAGACCCAACGTCAAGCTACAGTAAAGCTCCATGGGGTCTTTCCGTCCTGTCGCAGGTACCCGGCATCTTCACCGGGATTACAATTTCACCGAGTCTATTGTTGAGACAGTGCCCAAATCGTTACGCCTTTCGTGCGGGTCGGAACTTACCCGACAAGGAATTTCGCTACCTTAGGACCGTTATAGTTACGGCCGCCGTTTACTGGGGCTTAAGTTCACTGCTTCGGATTGCTCCTGACAGATCCCCTTAACCTTCCAGCACCGGGCAGGCGTCAGCTCCTATACATCGTCTTGCGACTTAGCAGAAACCTGTGTTTTTGGTAAACAGTCGCTTGGGCCTATTCTCTGCGGCCATCCAAAGGATGGCACCCCTTCTCCCTAAGTTACGGGGTCATTTTGCCGAGTTCCTTAACAATAGTTCTCTCGCTGGCCTTAGGATACTCTCCTCACCCACCTGTGTCGGTTTACGGTACGGGCGCCTTTAAACTCGATAGAGACTTTTCTCGACAGTGTGAAATCAGCTACTTCGCTACTAAATTTCGCTCCCCATCGTACCCCAGCATTATCTAGACGGATTTGCCTATCTAGACTGCCTCAGTACTTAGCCACACATAACCAACAGTGTGGTTAGCTTATCCTACTGTGTCATCCCATTTCTCAAACGCTTATTGGCGGTACAGGAATATCAACCTGTTGTCCATCACCTACGCCTTTCGGCCTCGGCTTAGGTCCCGACTAACCCAGGGCGGACGAACCTTCCCCTGGAAACCTTGGGTTTACGGCCCGTGGGATTCTCACCCACGTCTCGCTACTCATGCCAACATTCTCACTCGTATACTGTCCACATGTCCTTACGGTCATGCTTCAGCCTGCATACGAAGCTCCCCTACCCATCATAATGATGCCGTAGCTTCGGTAGTACGTTTTAGCCCCGGAAATTTTCGGCGCAGGATCACTCGACCAGTGAGCTATTACGCACTCTTTAAATGAGTGGCTGCTTCTAAGCCAACATCCTGGTTGTCTGTGCAATCCCACATCCTTTACCACTTAACGTACATTTAGGGACCTTAGCTGACGATCTGGGCTGTTGCCCTCTTGACTATGAATCTTATCACCCACAGTCTGACTCCCAAGTAAAAGAAAACGGCATTCGGAGTTTGATAGTCTTCGGTAAGTGCAATACCCCCTAGGACATTCAGTGCTCTACCTCCGTTTCTCTACGCTTGAGGCTAGCCCTAAAGCTATTTCGGGGAGAACCAGCTATCTCCGGGCTCGATTGGAATTTCACCGCTATCCACAAGTCATCCCCGAGCTTTTCAACGCTCGTGGGTTCGGTCCTCCACGAAATTTTACTTTCGCTTCAACCTGCTCATGGATAGGTCGCCCGGTTTCGGGTCTACGTCAAGTAACTTAGGTCGCCCATTTAAGACTCGCTTTCGCTACGGCTCCACACCTGAAGTGCTTAACCTTGCTACTTAACGTAACTCGTTGGCCCGTTCTACAAAAAGTACGCGGTCACACAAGAAATGTGCTCCCACAGCTTGTAAGTGCAGGGTTTCAGGTTCTATTTCACTCCCCTCCCGGGGTTCTTTTCACCTTTCCCTCACGGTACTATGCGCTATCGGTCACTAGGTAGTATTTAGGCTTGGAGGATGGTCCCTCCTGCTTCCCACAGGGTTTCACGTGTCCCGTGGTACTCTGGATCATGCTAGTAGCTTTCTCGTTTCAATTACAGGGCTATTACCTTCTATGGCGGAGCTTTCCAACTCTCTTCATTTACGATAGTGCATCCATGTTGCATGTCCGCAACCCCAACGAAGAAAACTTCATTGGTTTGGCCTTATCCGCGTTCGCTCGCCGCTACTTACGGAATCGAATTTCTTTCTTTTCCTCCAGGTACTTAGATGTTTCAGTTCCCCGGGTTCCCCTCATTAAGCTATGTATTCACTTAACAATACTTAGACATTACTCTAAGTGAGTTTCCTCATTCGGAAATCTTCGGATCAAAGTTTACGTGCAACTCCCCGAAGCTTATCGCAGCTTATCGCGTCCTTCATCGGCTCCTAGTGCCAAGGCATCCGCCCTGCACCCTTAATAACTTGACCAGTTATTAAAAGTTATCGCTACTGAACAAACTTCGTATTCACTCAGTTTATTCCAGTGCTTAAAGTTTGTAATTTTAAAGACTTTTCTTGTCGATGATATTTTTAGAAGTTATCTTCTTCATATATAAAATGATGTCATATCACTAAATGTTATACAGTTTTCAAAGTACTAATGGTGGAGATGAGGAGGATCGAACTCCTGACCCCTTGCGTGCAAGGCAAGTGCTCTCCCAGCTGAGCTACACCCCCACATTATAGAGTTTTATAAAAACTCTCAAAATTAAACAGTAGGTAATTCTCCTTAGAAAGGAGGTGATCCAGCCGCACCTTCCGATACGGCTACCTTGTTACGACTTCACCCCAGTTATTGGCTTCACCTTCGACGGACGCTTCCAAAAGGTTAGCTATCCGGCTTCGGGCGCCTCCAACTCCCGTGGTGTGACGGGCGGTGTGTACAAGACCCGGGAACGCATTCACCGCAGCATTCTGATCTGCGATTACTAGTAACTCCAGCTTCATGTAGGCGAGTTTCAGCCTACAATCCGAACTGAGAATGGCTTTAAGGGATTAGCTCCGCCTCACGACTTGGCCGCCCTCTGTACCACCCATTGTAGCACGTGTGTAGCCCTAAGCATAAGGGGCATGATGATTTGACGTCATCCCCACCTTCCTCCAGGTTATCCCTGGCAGTCCCTCTAGAGTGCCCAACTTAATGCTGGCAACTAAAGGCAAGGGTTGCGCTCGTTGCGGGACTTAACCCAACATCTCACGACACGAGCTGACGACAACCATGCACCACCTGTCACTTCTGTCCCCGAAGGGAAATCTCCGATTAGGGAGAGGTCAAAAGGATGTCAAGCTTAGGTAAGGTTCTTCGCGTTGCTTCGAATTAAACCACATGCTCCGCTACTTGTGCGGGTCCCCGTCAATTCCTTTGAGTTTCACTCTTGCGAGCGTACTTCCCAGGCGGAGTACTTAATGCGTTAGCTGCGCCACCGAGGGGGGTAACCCCCGACAGCTAGTACTCATCGTTTACGGCGTGGACTACCAGGGTATCTAATCCTGTTTGCTCCCCACGCTTTCGTGCCTCAGTGTCAGTTACAGTCCAGAGAGCCGCCTTCGCAACTGGTATTCCTCCTAATATCTACGCATTTCACCGCTACACTAGGAATTCTACTCTCCTCTCCTGCACTCAAGTCTCTTAGTTTCAAAAGCTTACTACGGTTGAGCCGTAGCCTTTCACTTCTGACTTAAGAAACCACCTACGCACCCTTTACGCCCAGTAATTCCGGATAACGCTAGCCCCCTACGTATTACCGCGGCTGCTGGCACGTAGTTAGCCGGGGCTTCCTCCTCAAGTACCGTCATTATCTTCCTTGAGGACAGAGCTTTACGACCCGAAGGCCTTCATCGCTCACGCGGCGTTGCTGCATCAGGCTTTCGCCCATTGTGCAATATTCCCCACTGCTGCCTCCCGTAGGAGTTTGGACCGTGTCTCAGTTCCAATGTGGCCGATCACCCTCTCAGGTCGGCTACTGATCGTCGCCTTGGTAAGCCGTTACCTTACCAACTAGCTAATCAGACGCGGGTCCATCCTGTACCGCCGGAGCTTTGATACTTCTACCATGCGATAAAAGTATGTTATCCCGTATTAGCATACCTTTCGGTATGTTATCCGTGTGTACAGGGCAGGTTACCCACGCGTTACTCACCCGTCCGCCGCTCTCTTCCGAAGAAGATCGCTCGACTTGCATGTGTTAGGCACGCCGCCAGCGTTCATCCTGAGCCAGGATCAAACTCTCAAATAAAAGTTGTCCATTGCTCAGCTAATCATTATCTGAATATCTGGCTTGGTTGTTTGTGTTTAATTCTATAAAGAATTATGTTTGTTTCTATAAATTAACCTACTGTTTAATTTTCAAAGTTCTTAAGTATATATTTGGTGGACCATCAGGGACTCGAACCCCAGACCTACCGGTTATGAGCCGGGCGCTCTAACCAACTGAGCTAATGGTCCAAATATATAATGGTGCCGAAGACCGGAATCGAACCGGTACGAGAGGTAAGTCCCGCAGGATTTTAAGTCCTGTGCGTCTGCCAGTTCCGCCACTTCGGCACATCACGTGGCTACGTCTTACTCTCCCAGGGGGTCGCCCCCCAAGTACCATCAGCGCTAAAGAGCTTAACTTCTGTGTTCGGAATGGGAACAGGTGTATCCTCTTTGCTATAATAACCACATAATTTTAAGTTGTTGTCCCTTAGGACAAGTATTATATTAACATTTTCAATTTAAAATGTCAATGCTTTTTTCAAAGTTTTTTATTAATACTTTGAAAACTGTATATCATTTAGAATGAATCATTTTGTTGGTCAAGTCCTCGACCTATTAGTATCGATAAGCTAAATACATTACTGCACTTACACCTTCGACCTATCAACCAGGTAGTCTTCCTGGGGTCTTACCCTTACGGTGGGAAATCTTA